>NC_011832.1:2192187-2922917 GCF_000021965.1 Methanosphaerula palustris E1-9c | reverse complement strand
ATAATAACCTTATAACCACATCATATCACCTGGAACAATCTGTATTGTTATAGAAGGTGATCATGCTTCACTTCCAGAAGGGTCATCGAAGGAGAACAAACTTCCAGTGGAAATAAAGGGGTGGGTCCCTTTCCATGAAAAATCGTCCAATTTTTGATGCGTTTATCTGATTTCAGAATGAAGAGTAAAAAGAAACCCTTAATTGGACTTTAACTATTTCTCATGGAGAGAGATCAAGAAAAAAAATTTAATATCCTCCAGTTACGAGAGTTAGAGGATGGATTCTGAACATATCAAAGAGGTGATGATCGAAGCAGCGGTGATCACGGTGTCAACTACTCGAGACAGTATATCAGACTCCAGTGGTGCTCTAATCAGGGATCTTCTGACAGGTGCAGGGATCAGAATCTCCTATTATGTGGTGATCCCTGACCAGATCCCCCAGATCAGGGAGGAGTTTTTCACTGCTCTTAAAAAAGCCAACTGTATCATCTTCAATGGGGGTACAGGGCTCACCCATGATGACTGCACCATCGAAGCGATCACCCCGCTGCTTGAGAAAAGGATGGATGGATTTGGAGAGATCTTCCGGCAGCTCAGTCTTGAGCAGGTTGGGACTGCTGCGATCCTCTCCCGTGCTGTAGCCGGGGTCACCTCCGGAAAAGCAATCTTCTGTATTCCAGGATCGAACGGAGCAGTCACGCTGGCGACCTCTGAACTGATCATCCCGCAGATTCGACACATCGTCACTCACGCGACGCGCTAATCAGCGGTAGACTTCGAGCAGCGCAACCCGTTCAAGGACCAGTTCATTCATACGCTCTTCACCGATCACGGCTAGCTCTGTTTCAGTGATCGAGAAGAGCTTCATCAATCGAGCTCGTTTCTCGGAAGAGCTCATCTCTTCCACGACAGGTATAATGGTTATATGAGCACAGAGTGCGTCCCAGACCTCCGGCACATCAGGGCAGAGGCAGACATAACAGTGGTTCTCTCCCTTATGAATCCCGAACTCTCTCCCTACTGTGCACTGCCGTGAGCCGGCTGCATAGAGGAGTGCCTCCATCTCGAATGTCCGGGCGATCATCCGCTGTTCGCTGCAAGAACGGGCTGCATGGGCGAGAGCTGCCTCTGCATGTTTCCTGCCGGCCATCCGGTCCTGGTCAAAGAGGATGATGTGGGTCGAATTTTTTTCGGCGATCGCCCGGATGGCGACGAGCAGGTCCGCGGGATCATTGACCGTCACCACGGCCGATCGTATGCTGCATTCACTCATCGCAGCCACCAAATCCAAAGAGTGAGGTCTGTGCTTTTTTCACCAGTTCAGATGATCCCTGGAGATCGTCCTTCCGTTCCTTCGTCTCCTTCTCATCGAACTGTGAAAAGAGGGACTTCGCAACTCCTGATCCGAGGATCGAGGTGATCCTGTCGAATCCGGCCTCCTGCAGTGTAGCAGGATCGGTGATCCCGTTGTTGAAGAGCCGGCGGGCGCGGACCCGCCCGATCCCTTTCAGCCTGACCAGTGGCAGGAGCTCGCGCCGGATCCCCTGAGAAGTACAGATTTCAAGCTCCCGCACCGCCGGCGCCAGGTCCTCCCTGAACATCGCGGCCAGCCGGGCGGCGGCATGGATCAGCCAGGTCACATTGGTGACCGCCGCATAGAGGTCGCCGGGACCAACATCGTACCGCTCGCAGATGATCGCCTCGGGCACCTCGTCGGTATAGTCACTGAGGAGCATCGCAGTCTTTACCGAGCGGTAGAACTGCTCGCGGTCCTCCCAGGGGACCTGCTGCCAGAGGTCGTCCCCGTGTTCGTACAGGAACTTCTCCAGGTACTGGAGATCCTTGCTCTTCAGGTACAGGGCTGGCATGTCTGAGGTACTGCAGACCACCTGCAACAGGGCCCGATCGGAGTAGCCATCGGCCTCCAGCATCGCTCCAGAGATCGCCTCGGCGCTGAGCGGGTCGATGTACAGTCTCGAGACAAGTGCCCCGTATTCGGTCGCCTGGAGGAGATCGCCGATCTCAGTGATCATTTCGGTCTCTGTCAGGAACTTGAGCGACTGATTGACGATCGTATCCAGGGCTTTTGTGCTGGCGTGGGTAAACCCGTAGAAAGTCTGGACCAGAAATTTGCTGAGGCCCTTCCGATCCGTGGCGAACCCCGTTGCGATCAGCGAGAGGAGGTGCGAGCAGAGGGCACCCGATCGGGTGCACTGGGAGACGACCGGTTCGGCCGGGGCGTCGATGTAACGCTCGAAGAGTTCCTCGATCGACTGCTCGTTCTTGGCAATCATCACGGCTTCACCGTACGGGTCCAGGTGCGGCCGCCCGGCCCTGCCGGCCATCTGGTGATACTCGCCGACTGGGATTGGAGCCATCCCTTCGGCCCCAGAGAATCGCAGCAGGTCCCTGATGATCACTCTTCTCGCCGGCAGGTTCAGCCCGGCCGCCAGGGTCGGGGTTGAGGAGATACATCGGATCTCCCCCTTCAGGAACCCTTCCTCTATGAGTTCCCGAAACTCGCGCCTGAGGCCGGCATGGTGGAAGGCCGACCCGGTTGCGATGCAGGCTGCGAGCACCTTCTCCTGGTCAGTGGTGGCCGATTCGAGGATCCGGGCCGCGTACTCCTCCAGAACAGGACTCTTCACCCTCTTCTTGAACGCTGCGGCGGCTCGTTTCGCAAACCCTTCGGCGTTCCGTCGGGAGTTGACGAAGACCAGGCATTGCCCTCCCTCCTCGATTGTATCAATGCAGAGGTTCAGATCCTCGGTCTTGGAGGGTTCAGCCACCTCCCGTTCCCCCTGGTGGAAGTGGATCTTCCCTCGATAGAAAACCCCCTGCCGGAGGTCCACTGGCCGCCACTCGCTGGTGACGAGCCCGGCCCCGAGCCAGTCAGCCAGCTTCTTCGGGTTTCCGATGGTTGCAGAGAGGGCGATCACCTGCAGGTTCGGGATTCTGTACCGGAGCTTAGTGATTACCATCTCCAGCGTGGGGCCGCGGTCGGGCGACGCGATCAGATGAACCTCATCTACGACCAGCAGTGTCACTTGCCGAAGCCACGGAGTTTTGTTCCGGAGGAGCGAGTCGACCTTCTCGGAGGTGGCGATGATGATATCGTTGGCACCCAAAAATTCGTCGCGCCGGTCGAGATCTCCAGTGGAGATCCCGACCTTCACCCCCTTTCCTGAGAACTCCCGAAACTTCTCGCCAGCCAGCGCTCTGAGCGGTACGATATACAGGCATTTCCCGCCATTGGCGACCTGGGCATGCATGGCCAGCTCGGCGACCAGCGTCTTGCCGCTCGCGGTCGGTATCGCCACGAGCAAACTCTTCCCGGAGAAGATTCCTTCGTCGACACAGGCGGCCTGTGGAGGGTAAAGGTCAGTGATTCCCTTCTCTTCACAGTACTCAATAAGCGGCGCGGGCACCGGCAATGATGCTATCTTCATCAGAACCCCTTTAAATCCACTGCAATTACTTCAAATACCAGTTCGCTGATCGAATAAACCTCAAAAATTACGCTTCTCTCTCCAGTGGAAATAAAGCATAAATTGGGGTGGGATCCGGATATCTAGTCCGGATCAGTAGTAGTAACTGAGCATGTCCTGCTTCAGTTCCTTCTTCTTGCGATCCAGAAATGCAAAGACACTCTCGTGCGGGATTCCTTTTATCAGCATCTCGATCCCGGCACGGGCGTTTTTGACCTGGTCGGGTAGCCCGATGATCGCCACCGTCTTCCCATAGACCGAGAGGTAGGTGCTGGTCATCGTCTCGATCTGTTCGCGGGAACTTCCGTCCCTGCCGATGATCCGTCCACGCAGCCGATCCAGCTGTCTCTGCGTATCCCCGGTGGACGAGAGCTCGATCACATCGAGGATCATGTCCTCGTCATCAAGGAGGGTGAACGCATGCGCCGGGGAGAACCCCCGGTTGATCGCCCTGATCACCTCGCCGGCCAGCAGTACGCCGACTGCGTCCTCGCCCTCCACCTTCACCATTCCTTCATCGCTGTTGATGGTGATCGATGACGAGGTCCGCTCCTCGAGCTCCCGCTTGGTCGCCCCTGCCTTTCCGATCAGAACCCCGACTCTGTTCCCTGCAATCTTTGACTCCTGTATCATCGCCTTCTCCTTCCTCTTTTATGGTTCATAGTCGTTGCTGATTCCGGTGACTGCGGTGAAGATCTCTCTCTCCTCCATCACCTCAGTCTTTGTTCTGAAGAACCTGTTGATATTCTGGATATCCCTGACCAGGAACCGCAACGCCTGCGGGTGGTCGAGGGTGACCGACTGGCCCATATCTATCATATATACCTGATCCCCGTACAGGATATTATATTCGCTCAAATCTGCATGAACCAGTTTGGCACCGGTATACAGCGTCTTGATGTAGCCGATGATCGTCTCGTAGGTGGCGGCCGGGTCCTCAAGGGTCGCGTTTCGGAGCTGGGGATAGGGCTGTTCATCCTTACCGAGGAACCCGATCAGCAGGATGTTCCTGTCCCAGATCAATGGTTTCGGAACTGGGATTCCAGCCTCGTCGGCCCTTTTAAGGTTCGAAAACTCCTTCTTCGCCCAGGCAAAGATCAGGGCTTTGCGAGAGGAACCAATCCCCGAGAACCGCCGGTCTCCGGTCATATACACCCCCATCGTCGTGAAGTTTGCAGATCTGACCCGGTAGATCTTCAGGGCGATCGGCTCCCCGTCATGCTCGGCATAGAAGACATTTGCCTCCTTGCCGGTGCTTATCGCGCCTCCGATCACTGAGAGGTGCTTCTTGTGAACCAGTTTGTACAACGCAAGCAGTGTCACATCGTCGAAGACATCGTCCCGTACCTTGAACTGGTTGGCGTCCTTGATCCGGACACCCATCGCAGCGATCTCGTCGTCGAAGCGGTCCTGCAGATCGTCGCGGTGGGTGATCACGGATGAGACTCCAGGTACTCGCGGACCGGCCGAAGGAGTTCGATCATGTACTCGCCGGCCGCCCTCTTCAGATCGGCCGGGTGAATGGCTCCGGACCCGTAGGCCTCGCTGAGCGCCTCGTATGAGGTGAAGGTCAGGTCGCCACCGAACTTTTCGGGCCGGTGAAGGGTGATCTCGTTGAATCGCGGGAAGAGGTGGTACTGGAGCATCTGCAGCACCGGGTTCTCCTCGATCTCCTTGGGGCAGTAGGCCTTATTCATCTTCTTTCTGATCGACTCCTCATCCTCGGCGACGGATATATAGTTTTTCTGCGACGAGGACATCTTCTTCCCGTCGAGCCCGTTCAGGATCGGGGTGTGCAGACAGACGGGGGTCGGGTAACCGTGGCCGGGCAGGTACTCCCGTGCCAGCATGTGGATCTTCCGCTGGTCGATCCCGCCGACCGCGGCGTCGACTCCGAGGGTTGCGATGTCGGTGATCTGCATTATTGGGTAGACCATCTGCGAGACGGTCGGGTGCTCCATCTGCCGGCCGACCTCGTCCATCGAGCGGGTGGCCCGGTTCAGCGTTACCTCCTGGGAGATCTTCAGCATTAGCAGTTCGTACTCAGGAGAGAGCTGCAGGTCCGAGCCGAGCACATAGGTGACATCGACGAGGCCGAGCCCTTCAAAGCATTTTCTGTTGTACTCTGCCAGGGTTCGCACCTCCTCCATCGTCCCCTTCCGGTTCAGGAAGGCATGTAGGTCCGCCAGCAGCACCACGATCTCAAAGCCGACCTTCTTCAGGTCGAGCAGCTTGTTCACGGTCACCAGGTGGCCGAGGTGGACCTCGCCGCTTGGTTCGTATCCGGCATAGACCTTCCGCCCTGGCTTCTTTAAGAGAGCTGAAAGTTCTTCGTCGGTGACAACCTCAACAGTGTTCCGTGTCACAAGCGAGTATGGATCCATAGAAAAAGAATGGGCGGGGAGAGGCTTAATAGGTTATTCACGCCCGGGATCAGATCGCCGTGAATCCGAGGGCCTTGTTGGTGATCGCGATCGAGGTCTCGGCGTCTGTAACCTCGCCAATCATCGCCCGGATCGCGTCGACGTTCTCGACGACCACGTCGGCCTCCTGGTGGATCGCCTGGTACAGGCAGACTTCGTGCCCGTCCACCACCGAGACCGAATCCTGGAAGATCCCGTTCTCCCAGAGGTCGGCCCTGGACCTGCCGAGGTCCTGCATGTACTCCTTAAGCTGGGCGGTGCTGGTGATGCCGGTCGCAGGGCGCACCAGCCCGAGCCTTGGGTGGGATTCGATCAACTGGATGATCTCCTCGCGGTCTGCCTCCTTCTCGGTTTCGATCATCACTACGTGCATATGCATGAAGGTGGTCGGGACGATCAGTGCGGCCGTGGTGATCGGGATCGTCGGGAGCACGCTCTGGACATCGGGGCCGTGGTGGCTCGGCACTGTCACCGGGTCGAGGACGATCGCGTCGACAGGTCCCCGCTTGATCTCGCCGGGGTCCGAGGCACGCCGGATCATCGTGGCCCGGACCTTCTTCACCCCGTAAGCGGTATCGACCAGGTGGATGATCCGACAGAGACCGGTGGTATTGCAGGAGACGACCCGGACGAACTGCCGGCCGATGGCCTTGGCATAGTTGCAGGAGGAGTTGAACGAGAACCCGGCCAGCAGGTGCTTCTCGCCGCCCTGGTAGATCACACGCACACCGAGTTTCTCGTACAGGGGTTTGTTCTTGGCACCGACCCCGCCAGGAGTCGCGTCCACCACCACGTCGGCTCTAGTCAGCATCTCCTCGACAGAGCCGGCAACCCGAATCCCTGCCTTCTCAAAGTCGGGCTTTCTGCCGATATCTGCGATATATAGCGGGTATCCACGGCTCTGGGCGACGAAGGCCTCGGCACTTGGAGAAGTCTTGGAGACCCCGATGATCTCCATGTCGGGCTGAGCGGCGACGGCGTCAGCGACACGTTTTCCGATGGTGCCGTATCCATTGATGGCGACTTTGATCATGCAAGTTAGATTGGCATCGATTATTTAAAGGTATGTGCCTCTGAGGTGGTGGCCTTCTGATGGGCGATGCAGCCGGCGGTCGCGTTCAGCAGGATGGAGAGGAGAAGGGATACAGATTTTGATCTCATGGGTTGTCTCCAGAAGTCTATCGTATGATCTGATCAGTATTTGATATATTCAATGTTCTGCCAGGTTCAGTCCAGATATGTGGCCTGTATCGCCACTACCTCGGCCGAGTCCTTGGCCGCGGCATACAGATCGAGCGGCTCCTCGTTCACCTCAAGGAACCGGATCCCCCAGTTGATCTTGGCGAGCACCGCCCTGGCCTGATCCTGCTCGCCCATGATGAACAGGGCCGCGGCGATCGCCTCCACCGAGGTGAGTCGGAACGGCCTCCCGAAGTTCACCGGGTTGGCCGCGACCAGGAATGGGAGGGCACGGTGGAGCCTGAAGGAGGTGAACGCCCCGGTGTCGAGCACTTCCCAGGAGCAGTCGAGCGCCGTAATCGATCTGACCATCCTGTCGGCAGGGGAGAGGGCCTGCTCTGCGGTTGGGTCGAGTATCAGGGTGCTCCTGGGGATCGCCGGGATCGTCGTGACGATCTTGATCAGCCCGAACTTCTCAAGCTTCTTGACAGTGCACTTCTTCGGGTCGCATGAATTGTCCCTGTATGCATAGAGAGGGATCATCTATCTTCTGTGGGAATCCAACAGACTAATAATGTACGTGCTGGTTTGCCCCTGCATCCTCGATCCCTCCTTCCGAGCCCGTGGCATCACCGACGAGGAGGACCGTTTGTGGTTTACGAAGGTCCGGGCGCGATGCGAAACGCTTGGAATCGAGATGGTCCCTCTCCCCTGCCCAGAGACGATCCACCTCGGCTGGGATCGCAAGCCGGGGACATTTCTGGAACGGCTCGATACCCCGGCTTTTGCTGCCCTGCTGGCCCGGTTGGAGAGGAAAATCCGGGCTCTGATCAGGGTTCGGGGTCCTCCCCTCTGCATCGTTGGGGTGAACTCGTCGCCGACCTGTGGGGTGGACCGGACCTACTATGGCGGCGACCCGCCGAAGAGGTCGGGTCCTGGAGTATGGCTGGCCCGGTTCCCCGATATCCCAGTGTATGATGTCACCTCCTTTGGAAGGTACCGGGTCTACTTGGCTGCGCCACTCTTCTCCGAAGGGGAACGGATGTACAACCGGCTGGTCCGGGACCAACTTGTTAGGGCCGGCCAGCAGGTCCACCTTCCACAGGAGATCGGTGACGACTTTTCATCGCGTGACTTGGGGATTACCAGAGTCATCTTTTCAGAGAACCTGAACGTTCTCCGCGACTCTGATCTCGTCGTCGCGGTGATCGACGGGGCTGATACCGACTCCGGAACAGCCTGGGAGGTCGGGTATGCTTACGCTTGTGGTATTCCGGTGGTTGCGCTTCGGACCGACTTCAGGTCAGTCGGGGTCGATGAACGGGTGAACCTGATGCTTGAGCAGTCTGCGGTGGTGGTGACCGATCGCAAAGACCTTGTCAGTCACCTTTCATCACCACTCATGCTCTTCTCCGGGCCAGATGAGACTGCAGAAACGGTCCGTTCAACACTATAAATACGTACAGCGCCAACCTTGCAGAGAGATCCAGATTTATCTGGAACGAGAAGGAAGTGGCGTTCTATGGATACCAGAACAGGGCTTAAATGGCGAAGTGGAGTGGGATCTCCGGGATGGGGGGTAGACGATGGCGCTTGATACCGGCACCACGGCATGGTTGCTGATCGCGACGGCGCTCGTGATGTTCATGACCCCCGGTGTCGGTCTCTTCTATGGCGGAATGGTCAGGCGGAAGAACTTCATCTCGATGATCGCCCTTTCGTTCATTGCTCTGGCGGTTGTGACCGTCCAGTGGGTATTCATCGGCTATTCGCTCGCGTTCGGCCCTGACATTGGCGGAGTGATCGGCGGGCTGCAGTTTATTGGGCTACACGGGGTCGGCCTCGACCCCGGTGCCGGCACCTATCCTCCGATCCTCTTTGCGGCCTTCCAGCTCACCTTCGCCGCGGTCACGCTGGCTGTGATCACCTCGGCCTGTGCCGAGCGGGTGAAGCTCACTTCGTTCATCGTACTGGCTCTGCTCTGGACCACGCTGGTCTATGACCCACTGGCCCACTGGGCGTGGGGCGGCGGTTGGGAACAGATGCTCGGTTCGATCGACTTCGCCGGCGGCACGGTCGTCGAGATCAACTCCGGGTTCAGCGCCCTTGCACTGGCGTTCGTCATCGGGAAACGGGTCGGGTTCGGTGAATACTCGATGGAACCACACAACATCCCGATGGCCCTGCTCGGAGCTGCGATCCTCTGGTTCGGGTGGTTCGGGTTTAATGCCGGATCCGCCCTGGCGGCTGACGGGATCGCTGCCAACGCATTCATGGTCACCAACGTTGCAGCTGCTGTCGGGGCGCTTGCTTGGCTCTTCACCTCCTGGCTCCATAACCGTCCCTCCTCCCTCGGGATGGTGACCGGGGCGGTGGCAGGTCTGGTCGCCATCACCCCGGCTGCAGGTTACGTCGACTCGCTCGCCGCGGTGGTGATCGGTGGAGTGGCGGGGGTGCTCTGCTACAAGGCGATGCTCTTCCGGATAAATATCGGTTATGATGAGTCCCTGGACGCCTGGGCAGTCCATGGGGTTGGGGGGCTCTGGGGAATGTTGGCGACTGGGATCTTCGCGACGGTCGCAGTGAATAAGTATTCCGGACTGCTGGAGGGGAATATCGATCAGTTCCTTCATAATGTGCTCGCTGCCGGGGTGGTATTGGTCTATGCCTTTGTGGCCAGTTATCTGATCGGCTGGGTGGTGGACAAAACGATGGGTCTCCGGGTCTCTGAAGATGAGGAGTATGTCGGCCTCGACATATCCCAGCATGGGGAACGGATCTGAAATGACCCCTTCCCTTCCTATGGAAGAAATCGGGCGGGAATGATCCCTTCCCTTTGCCGCTGATCAGATGTACGGGGGTGGCCGGCACCGGGGACCGGATCAGTTTTTCGTCGTCAGATGATCTGAACGGGATGCACCTCTCTGAGTCTTCTGTTCTGTCGATGACCACGATCCGCTGCCGATCCCTGTCGAACCCTGAAAACAGCAGATTTTTACGCTCTCTGAACGACAGTTGGTACTGTGAAGATTGTGAAGGGACGTACGCAACTGCTCGGCCTAGCTGGGGGGCTGCTGCTGGTCATCGGATGTTTCTCGCCGGTTATGAGTACACCGATGGGAATGGTCACGATGATGCTTGCCGGGAATACGCTCGGCAGAATCCTGTTGATCATCGCGATCGTCTCGCTGGTGCTGACGATCATTAGAAAGTACCGGTACCTGCTGGCCACCGGGCTTGTTTCGTTGGGGGTGGTTGGGTATGAACTTTACCAGTTCCAGACCCAGATCGGGCAGCTGAAGGCCGGGGGTGCAGCCAGTGCCGTCGCCCAGACGCTGGCCCAATCAGTCCAGTTCTCATGGGGCTGGATTCCGCTTTTTCTCGGCGCCCTGTTGATCCTACTCTCCGGAGTGCATGGATACCGGCGCTGATTCTCTCCTCTTTTTTTTGCGCGGTTGCTAATAAGGATAGATCTCTCTCTCTTCCGGATGCTCCTTTTGATCAGGATCTGATATATTCTCAATTTTTCTGTCATCCTCCTCTCATCTGATATGTTGAACCCAGGTGTTCCGTCTCGTGCGATTTTAGTTAATTTTATATATATAGGAAGTTAACTTCCTTCCATCAAAGGTTGGTACAGCCTTTGAACCCTACGGAGGCAGCAGGCTTATTTAGTCTGTTGACTACGCATCACAATTACCAGATGATCACAGAATTATGAGGTATTAATATGGTATTGGATTCAGGTGCAACTGCATGGATACTGGCCGCGACGGCCCTGGTCTTCGTCATGACCCCGGGCGTCGGGTTCTTTTACGGCGGCATGGTTAGACGAAAAAATTTCATCTCGATGATTGCTCTCTCGTTCCTCGCGTTCGCGCTGGTGAGTGTGCAGTGGGTGATCTGCGGCTACTCACTCGCGTTTGGCCCGGATATCAGTGGGTTCATCGGCAATCTGGACTATGTTCTGATGAACAACGTCAGCATGGATGCTGGGGATCTGATCTACCCACCGATACTCTTCGTGATGTGGCAATTGGTCTTTGCGACGGTCACCCTTGCGATCCTGACCTCGGCCTGTGCCGAGCGGGTGAAACTCAGTTCGTTTATTGTGCTCGGGCTGCTCTGGACCACGCTGGTCTATGATCCGCTGGCCCACTGGGCCTGGGGTGGTGGCTGGGCGATGACTCTCGGTTCACTCGACTTTGCCGGTGGCACGGTCGTTCACATCAGTTCAGGGTTTGGGGCACTGGCCCTTGCACTGGTGATCGGAAAAAGGATTGGTTTCGGGAAGTATGCCATGGAGCCGCACAACATCCCGATGACCCTACTTGGTGCTACCATGCTCTGGTTTGGGTGGTTCGGATTCAACTCGGGTTCGGCCCTGACCGCAGACGGTCTCGCTGGGAGTGCATTCCTAGTTACTAACACTGCGGCTGCGATCGGTGCGCTGGCCTGGCTCGGCGCTTCCTGGATCCATGGCAAACCATCCTCGCTTGGGATGGTCAGCGGTGGGATCGCAGGTCTGGTCGCCATCACCCCTGCAGCCGGGTTCGTCGACACCAAGGCGGCTCTTGTGATCGGTGCGGTTGCCGGTGTGCTCTGCTATGGGTGCATGCTCCTCCGGATCGGGCGGGGTCTTGATGAATCTCTGGACGCCTGGGCTATCCATGGGATGGGTGGTCTCTGGGGTGCCCTGGCAACTGGTATCTTCGCCACGGCCGCAGTGAACAAGTACACTGGTTTGATCTATGGGAACGTCGACCAGTTCATCCACAATGCGATGGGTGCCTTCGCGGCGGTTGCGTATGCGTTTGTGGTCACCTACATTCTTGCAACGATTGTGGACAAGATTATGGGTCTCCGGGTCTCTGAAGATGAGGAATATGTCGGTCTCGACATCTCCCAGCATGGGGAGCGGATCCCCAACTGAGGTGAACAGACGATGAAGATGATCAATGCAATCATCAGGCCGGAACGGCTTGACTTTGTCAAGAAAGCCCTGGAGGACCAGGGCTATTACGCAATGACCGTCACCGAGGTGAGAGGTCGCGGCGAACAGAAGGGGATCTCACTCCAGTTCCGCGGGGGAAAGATGTCGGTCGATATGCTCCCGAAGATCAAGATTGAGATAGTCGTCGAGGATAAGGACGTCGACAAGGCACTCGGAACGATCTGTGCGGCAGCACGGACCGACAAGATCGGGGACGGAAAGATCTTCGTGTTGCCGGTGGAGCGGTCGGTCCGGGTCAGGACGGGGGAGGAAGTAAAATAACTCTTCTCCCTAATGTTTCAGCCACCTCCTCTCGAAGAACTCTTTTGTAAATATTCGGTCCGAAGGACCGATCCCTTTTTTCCCACTCTCTGTGACGAACAGAACCCTGATATTTCTCCCTCTCCAACGATACTCTATGAAGGTCACTGCCCTTGGAAGTGGCAGCAAGGGCAACTGTATGCTGATCGAAGGCGAGAGCGGCTCGCTGTTGGTCGATGCAGGGCTCGCAGCCCGGGAGATTCAGACTCGCCTCGCCCTGGTCGGGGCTGATCCCGGCTCGATTGAGGCAATTCTTGTCACGCATGAGCATACCGATCATATCAGAGGTCTCGACGTGATGGCCCGGCGGTTCGACCTTCCGATCATCGCGACCGGTGGAACCCTGGCCGAATTCTTTCTCCACCGGAAGGTCTCCAAGAAGACGGTCACGACGATCACCTGCCATCCCGGGACGACCCTCGAGATCGGAGATTTTTCTATCGAGCCATTTTCAATCTCACACGACGCTCAGGACCCGTGTGGGTACTGTATCGAAGAAAAGAGTTCCCGACTTGGGTATTGTACTGACACCGGCGTCCTCTCTGGAGAGGTGATTGAACTCTTCAGACGGTGTGACGGCCTGGTCCTGGAGAGCAACCACTGCCCCCAGATGCTCGAGGACGGACCGTACCCGGCGATGCTGAAACGGCGAATCCGGTCACGCCGCGGCCACCTCTCCAATGAGCAGGCCAGCGCCTGTCTGCAGCTGCTCGGGCATGACATCGGTGCGGTGATGCTGGCTCACCTCTCCGAGACCAACAATACCCCTGCGATCGCTGAGGAGTGTGCCCGGGTCGCGCTCGGCCTCTTCGTCGATGATGTTGCCCTGCAGGTCGCCCTGCAGGAGACGATTTCGGCCCCGATGGAGATCTGAGCGTGCAGTTCTCGATCTTTGCTCAGACCTGCGCCGCCCTCGAAGCACAGAACGGCCGCCTCGAAATGAAGCATGCGATCAGCGTCATTCTCCCGTCCCTCTCTGGAGAGGACCTACCGATCTTCATCCGGTTCCTGATGGGAAAGATCTTCCCTGACTGGTCGCCGCAGAAGCTCGGGATCGGTCCGAACCTGCTCTACGAGGCGGTGGCCTACGTGGCAGGGACGAAGAAGACGGCCCTGGTCGACCTGATCAACAGAACCGGAGATGCAGGGCTTGCTATCGAACAGTTCCTTGCCACTAAGGAGCAGACGGCCTTCTTCACCGAGGACCCGAGTCTCGCCGAGGTCTACGCGGCCTGCACCCGGATCGCTGCCTCTGCAGGAGGCCGGTCCCAGCGCGAACGGTTGCTGGTCCTCCGACAACTCTTCGGTAACGTATCCCCCTTCGAGGCGCGGTATCTGGCCAGACTGATCCTCGGCGAGCTTCGGATCGGTATCGGGGAGGGGACGGTCCGGGATGCCATCGCTGAGGCCTACACGGTCGAACCGGCGCAGGTCGAGCATGCGATGCAGGCGCTCAATGACCTCGGCGAGGTGGCCCTTCGGGCCAGAGAGGGTGAGGAGGGACTGATCCACCTGAGCATCGCCCCGTTCAGGCCGGTGAAGATGATGCTCGCTCAGGCAGGGACGACGATCCCAGAGATGCTGGCTGCTCACGGCGAGGTGGCCGTGGAGTTCAAGTACGACGGAACCCGGTTCCAGTTCCATAAAGAGGGGAAGACCTGCCGGATCTACTCCCGGAAACTCGAGGAGGTGACCGATGCCGTTCCCGAAGTCGGCGAGGCCCTGCTCGGAGCCACAGACCATGACGTGATTCTGGACGGCGAGGTGATCGCTATCGGGGCTGACGGCCGGCCGCTCCCGTTCCAGACCGTGCTCCGGCGTTTCCGGCGCAAGCACGGGATCGCGGCCGCCCGGGAGGCGATCACCCTGGTTCCAAGGGTCTTCGACATCCTGTACCGCGATGGCGAGACCCTGATCGACCTGCCATTCCAGAGCCGGCGTGCGATCCTATCAGCAACGATCGGTCCGGAGTACCTCGCCCCGCAGCAGGTGCTCTCCAGTGCCGAGGCGGTCGACCTTCTCTACCTGGAGGCTATGGCCGAGGGGCACGAAGGGGTGATGCTCAAGGATCTCCTTTCCCTGTACTCCCCAGGAGTCCGGGGGAAGCACTGGGTGAAGATCAAACCCGAGGTGGAGACCCTCGACCTTGTCGTCATCGGTGCTGAATGGGGCGAAGGACGGCGCGCCAGGACCTTCGGTTCGTTTCTACTTGCCTGTCTGGATCAGGGGGTCTTCCGGGCGGTCAGCAAGGTGGCCACTGGCATATCAGACGAGCAGCTGCAGGAGCTGTACACGCTCTTCAAAGACCAGGTGATTGCTGAATCAGGGAACACCGTCACCTTTGAACCAACGGTGATCTTCGAGGTCGGCTACGCCGAGATCCAGAAGTCCCCGTCGTACGAGAGTGGGTACGCCCTCAGATTCCCGCGTTTTGTCCAGGTCAGAGACGACAAGGCGGTAGAGGAGATCGAGACCCTTGAGAGCCTCACCACTCGGTACCTGGCGCAGAAGACCCAGGCGAACGGACAGCCTGAGTTCACGTTATAGTCGAAAACCTGACGGTTGATACCTTTCAGGTTTCAAAATATCTGGTTCCCCAAAAAGGGGAAAGCGGATATGAGAAAAATTGATAAGATTTTTCGAAGGTCTTGAACGCATCCAATCCTAAATGGACTATTCTTCACCTTTTTTGAGTCTACGATTGGTCAAAGAAGGTGCGTTCAACACTTTTTAAAAGAAGTCCTGCAGTCGCCGCTGCGTCTTGAGCCTGGGCAGCAATGTGCTCGCCGAGACCCAAGCCTCGTCACCGATGATTCTACTGACGGCTACGGCTCCCTCGGCCACCGTCTGGTACCGCTCCGGCGGTGACTGCATCGCCTTTCTCGTCGCCTCACGGATCACCCAGGTTCCGAGCGGCGCCCAGTACTCGCCTGAGACCGACCTGACCACCAGGATCTGCGCCGTTCGTCTGATCCCGGTTAGATACTCGTTCACTGCGAGTCGGGCCGAGTAGTAGGCCCCTGCGATCGGTGAGTAGCCCTTTTTCGCCTTCTCTCCTTCACCGTCGGCCACGATCACGTCGGCCGTGCCCGCCCAGAGGCTGTTTTTCCGCCACTGCTCGACCATCTCGTACCGCCACCCACCCGGTGCCAGCAACACGGCGATCTGGTTGCCATAGAGCTTCCCTCCAAAGACCAGCACCTCCTCGATCGGGGGGAACCGACCGATCTCCTTCTTCTGTGCTTTTCCAAGCATATCGTCGACGGCGGTGATCGCCCATCTGGTTGGCACGACCGTCGGTTTTTTGCCGAGCAGTCCGGCCGAGAGGATATTCTGGATCTGATAGACATCGATCGAGGAGGTGTAAAGCTCCTGAACCCCGTCCGTGGCACCGAGATCAGTGTCGGAGGTGACCCGGTCGACCACCCGCGGGACTGTGGCGTTGTCGATCACGTCCAGGTTCTCGACGGTCCCGCTCCGCCCGATTGGAGTCAGCACCCCGTCGAACTTCAGGTCGAAGGAGACCGGGCGTTCAAAGGTCACCTCGACATCAAGCGGGTGGGAAGAGAGAGCGATCTCCTGCATGCTCGCTTTCATCCGCGGGATCGCTGCCTTCGCATTGATGGTGGCCGCTCGGAGGCCGATGATCTCCTCGATGTCGAGACCTGCCCTGATCCAGTCAGTCGGTTTGTCCGAGTCCCCGATCAGCAGCGGCCCGCCCCGGACCTCGGGGTAGTTGTAACTGCCGACGAAGACCGAGGGGGAGGCCCCCATGTACGACGAAACCGGGGTCAGCGCAGCCTGGGTATGGAACCTGCTGACGATCGGGCAGCGGGGGAGCCCGCAGAGCCCCTTCCCCTTGCAGACCGCACACCGCATCCCCCCGTCAGGCACTTCTTCCATCCGGGACCATCCACCCAGTATCGAATCGTGCACCGCATTCAGGGCAGATCAGGATCACCAGCAGTCCTCCCTCCGTTCTGAGAAGAGATGTATGAAAACCGAGTTTGTATCCGCAGGCAGGGCAGACCCGGAACTCGTCGCCGGGGGTGATCGCCCTGATCGCTTGCCAGATATCAGCCATACTGCTCCTTGTGCCCTTCTGTTATATCAGGCTCTCTTCTCTGGCAGGATGTCCAGGCTCAGGTTGAGGTTTCTGACTGAGTGGGTCAGCTCTCCGATCGAGATCAGGTCGACCCCGAGACGGGCGTACGCCTGCAGATTGTCGGCTGTGATCCCACCGGAGACCTCGATCTGCACCTGCTTCCGTAGTCCCTCTGCTTCCAGTGCAGCCAAAGTCTCACCGACCACTTCAACTGGCATGTTATCGAGGAGAACCTGATCTGCCTCACATCGGGCCGCCTCTACGGCCGCCGCAGTCGTCTCAGCCTCGACCTCGATCGTCTTGTAGCAGGAGAACTGCCTGGCACGGGCGATCGCTTCGGCGACCGGGACCAGAGCCAGGTGGTTGTCCTTGATCAGTACGGCATCGCTGAGCGAGAACCTGTGCGGTTCCCCGCCACCGAGGATCACAGCTTTCTTATCCAGTAGCCGGAGGCCGGGAACGGTCTTTCTCGTTGCCGTAATCCGGGCTTGGCTCTGGACGGCCTTTACGAGGCTGCAGCAGGCCGCGGTCCCGGTCGCGATCCCACTCATCCTTCCCATCAGGTTCAGCACGGTCCGTTCGACCAGCAGCACTGATGCGGCCCTGCCGGTCAGGTCGAGCACCCCGGTGCCGTCCGTGACCATCGAACCGTCCGTAACAAGGGGGGTGGCCATAATACCTTCTGCAGAGCAGAGCATCATCGCCTCCTCAAGTCCTGCGATCACCCCGTCCTCCTTCGCCCTGACCAGTGCCCTGCAGGTCGTCTCGGGCGGTACGATCGCCTCAGTGGTGATATCTCCAAACGGTGCGTCTTCTTCTAGAAATCGCTGCAGGTACTCCACCGTCACCTTCACGTGCCCACCACGATCGGCTCGTCCAGGTTCTTCAGGAGTGTCAGAATCGAAAGGGCCGCTAAGTAACTGGTCGCTGGATTGTCCGGGCTTGGGATATTTCTGACCCGGATGTAGGCGTCCCCAAACTTCCCTTCCATGGTGATCTCATGGATGTTCCGGTCCACGGCCGGGTCGGCGAAGAGCTCGACGTCCACGTCCTTGCCTGAAGCCAGCGTCAAGGCTACCGAGACGTTCAGGTTCTTTGGGAAGGCCCTGATGCAGTCCCCGGCCCTGCCATGGAAGATCTCGGTCTTCTCGGTCAGCTCAAGGCCGAGCGACTTCGGGTTCTTGGTGGTCCGGAGGAGTACCCGGTCGATCCCACCGATCTGCCCGATCTTTGCATTGTCCAACCCCATCACCGCCCCGCTTGGGATCCTGACCTTTCGATGGTGCTCGATCGCTATCTCACGGATCCGGGAATAGAACTCCTGATCTGAGAAGGCTCCGACACTCATGACGATCATATCCTTGCCGCTTACAAGGATCTGCTCTGCATACCGCATCACGGCCCTGACCGAGGCTGCCTCGACGACTAAATCCATATCTGCGTTGAGGAACTCGTCGAAGTCCTGATAGGGTCTGCCATTACAACAGGTGGCCAGGTCCAGTGCCCTCTCATGGAGGATATCATACAGTGCGACGATCTCGACGCCTTCCCTGTATTTGGCGATGAGATGCCCGATATTGCCACAGCCAAGCAACCCTATCCTGATCATTGTGTACATGTGGTGGGCGTCAGCGGTTAAGGATTGTGTTCGCTGGAATGACTGTACAATCCTGAAAGTATTTCTTATATCTGACATTGAACCGAAGACGAGTTCAACGATGAAGTTGACCCGGAAGAAGATACAGTGGATAATCCGTCAGAAGGAAAAGAAAGAATCTTCCGGGATAATAGCGAAGATCCAGCACATAACGAGGAGGCGCGTGGATCAACTCTGGAAACAGTATCGTGAAACAGGGGTAGTTCCAATCATCGGAGAGGCAAGGGTCGGCCGAAGAAACCGATAACCACTGAGGAATCAATCGTGATAGACAAAGTGTACCGACGAATCCAGTACGGAGCAAGGATGTTGGAAACACTCATCTTGAAGATCTATGGCTTAATTATTTCTCATAACCGGATACACAGATACCTGATGGATCGGGGACTCGCCAGAAGTTGAAGTATCAAAACGAAAACAGCGGAAATGGGTGGCGGTATGAGCGAAAGCATAGCATGTCAGCTGGACACATCGATTGGCATGAAGATGTAATCAGTGGATTCAAGATCTGTGCGGTTCTGGATGACTCTTCACGAAAGATCCTGGCAATCGATGAATTTGCTACAGTCAACACGGAAAATACAATAGCCGTTGTTGAACGAGTAATTCAGGAATATGGGCCAATATACCCACTTCGTGAACTGATTATGGATCATGGCAGCGAGTTTGGGGCGCATCGAAGAGACGAGAATGGAGATTGGGACAGTGAATTCAAACAATATCTCGGAACTCATGATATCCGACCGATTCTTGCTCGAGTAAAACATCCCCAAACAGATGGGAAGATTGAGAAATGGTTCGATACCTATAATAGGTTCCGATATAAGTTTGCTTCTCGATGAATCCATTGTCTGGTACAATAACCGACCTCATGGCAACCTGGATTTTGATAATCTTGAATCCCCGGAACTCGCCTTCTGGAGAAGATTACCTCAAGAGGCTATCCTCGGTATCGATATCAGAGTTTTCGGTTGGTGACTTGATGAAACGTTCAAATTATCTTAAGAGGTTAGCTATTAACCTCCAGAAACAGCCCTCTGTTTAAAAGGAGTTTATATACGGAATCGTCTAAAGAAGGGAATAAAAGCTATCCTCTTAAGTTAAGATCTGTGTGAAATACTTTCAGGACTGTACATTGACCAACAAATTCCGGCTTTTGGATATATCAGGCGTCTTCCTCGCGGTGGAGAAGGGGCAGGCTCCGATGCTGATGATCCAGTTGACGATCTTTGTTGATACAGTCGTTGACACAGACTGACTTCCAGGCCGGCCTGAGATCAGGCATCACCGGCCGGCGGGGGAATCCTTCGGGTACTGCGGTCACTCGATCCCGGGAGGCAGGTATGGCCACCCGTCAAGCGCGACGCACAGGCGTCCTGTGCGCATACTGCACCATGGTATCTGGTTGGATTCAACCGGCTGGTATTGCCCCTCCCAACCGTAAATACAGATAACACGGCCGTGTGGATCGGTGATGATCGGGATCTGTATTCCGTCGGCGCCATCGACACCGACCGGCACCAGTTCCACCCCTTGCATCGCCACTCCGGGCGGTACCCTTTCACCCACCGGTGCTGGCAGAACTTCAGCCCGGCGCACCTCATACGCCTGTCCATCATAGCAGGGAAGGCGATCGCCGACATGGATCAGAGTAACTTCCAAGTCAGTGGCCGTTTTTTTCAACATTTCACACATTTCACACATAGTATTTCTCCACTCCCATCCCTCGACGGGGATCACCATTTAATAAGTCGATGTTCCTGATAATAATCCTACTCCCCGGGGTCAGCAGGCTCCCTGGTTGATGGCTTCCACGCTGGACATCTTCTGGTCATGACTGTGGCAAGGGTAAGTCTGCAGAACCTTTTTGCATGTTTCGATTACAATCTCGCACAAATCAGAACTATTTAACGAAGGGCACTCGAAGAGCGGTAGCTCTCGAGATCCGGAAAAAACCGGTCACAATGAGAAAAAATTGAGAGGACTGACAACGGATAACTGAGACCAAACCACGTTTGGAGGAAAGAAATCAGGATGTCTCAAAACGAGCTATGTTAAAAAGGTGTCCTTGTTCAAGTTGCCTATATTTTCCAGCCTTGATATTCGCCTCTGTCTCTTCTAACTGCTCCGTAGTTTCAACGGATACCGGCTCATTATCGACTGCTATCCCCACCCGGCAACGCAGGACCGTCGGATCATCGCAGGGAGGGGATACTCGAACGACGAAAAATAACCAGAATCCCCAAGACCACAGCCCCTGCTAGCCAAGCCCGATCAAGGCCAAGGGCATCTGGTCCATTGTCTTTGGTTCCAGTTCATCGAGCGTGTGGGTGTCACATTCGCGGGGACCGTCCCAGTTGAGGCGGCGTCAGTTCCTGACCGGACGACCGTGACAGTGGGTGCCAGATTCTCGGTGAGAGACGGACGAGTAATGAGCTGGTATTCTCCCATAAATCCCCCGAATCCATCACGCACCAGCAGAACATACATACCATCATCCGTCCCCTACGGTACCGGGGTGTCGACCGGTACGAGGTCTTTCCGCTGGGGATCAGGCCGGAGACTGCCGCTCTACCTGTCCGTGCGTCCCCACCCTGCGACATTCACCATTTCAACCGTGCATCCCCTCCAACTCATAATCGGAAACAGGATTCGATTCGACCAGTTCGAGCCCGGCAACCAGTTTCTCCATGGTCTCCTTTGGGAGCCGGGTCTGTTTGCCGAGTCGAATGAGGTGGAGCGTCGGTATGTCCACACCCGTGGTCTTCTCCAGCTGAATCATTCTTTGCTGCTGGAGCCGCTCCACGATCCCCAGGGGTATGTCCACGGTCCCCGAGGGTATGTCCACTGCAGCCTCCAGGGGCATGTCCACGGCCTCTGCTGTCTCAAGCACGTGCGGGACTATCAGGCGCTCCGGACACTCCTCGCCGCGTGCGGATTCGAGCCAGGCCTGGACAAGGTGCGGGAGCTGCTCCTGAATTCGGCGATCAACCAGGGCTTCGAGGTGGGGGGGGGAAGCAGAGAGGCTGCTCTCTTCAGCCGGCACGGGCGGACCATCGAGCCGGAGCCGGAGGCCTTGCTCTATGAGATCACTGAGGGAGAGTCCGTTCTCTGCTCCGTACGCCATCGCTCGCTTGAAAAGGGAGGTATCGAGAGAGGTATCAGTTCGGCGCTTCTTTTTGGCCATGCTCTAGATTACGTAGATATGTATATTTAATCAATGTGTTCGGAATTGAGGCAGCGGCGCTGCGTCACACCCCTTGCGGGTGTGTGTTTTGAATCCTCTGTTTTTCGAAGACCGGCCCCACTTCCAATAAGACCAGATCTGATCTTTCCTTGAGAGAACGCCGGGTGATAGTCCCCTGTACAGTACAGGCCACTATCCGTCTCTTCCCCCATCATCAACTGCCTCCGCGTCCCCCTGAATCTCGGCGGCACCGACCAAATCGGCTGGTATCATTGGTTTTTGTTGGTAGTCACTATCCTTTTCATATCATACTCCGTTCCCACCCCATGCAGGTTGATTTCATCCTGTTCCAGAAAGAAGAGCAAAAAAATGCTTCAAATATACTATTATGAGGTCTCCAAAGAACGTACGCAATATTCTAATCGGGAAAAATGCCGACATAATGGACCTTGAGGATATAGCCACGTGGGTTTGGTTTGAAAAGCATGAAGACTTGTGATCGGCAAATGGGGGTTCTACGAACTCGGAAGGTTTGTCCGGCATAAGATACACGAAGCAGGTATCTCCACCAATTTGTCGATCCAGAATATATCTTGTAACAGTGCTCAGCCTATGGTCATACAGCCAGAAAGGACCGGAAGAGTCAGGCAGAGTGAATCTGTGTGACCTGCGGCCACGCGGATATCAATACCATGATGAAATATCACGAGAAGGGCTGATGTCAACCAGCCTACCGTATTCTGTCCACCCCTAAGAGAAGCGGAAGATGGAGGTGCACGCCGACGGTGAAGTCCGAGGTCATACTCCACAACTTTATTCGTGGGTAGTTGACCCTTCTTTGGGATACGGCATCACCGTCTCTTTTTGGTCTCCGATCACCTTGCAGAACCGATCGTCTGTCCCGATGACCTGCGGGGTGTCATCCACGACCACCCGCACTACCGTGCGGGCCTAGATGGACATCCTTGGGTCCATCCGGCGCCGACTTCGCGTTCATCCTAACGGGACAACCTCGCGCTCGTACACTTCGTTCAGCACCTGTCCGAACCCGGTATACACCGCAGAGAGCCCGCAGATGATCCCTTCGTAACCTCCGATCGTCGTGAAGAGCGTATTTCCTGTCAGATATCCCAGCCCCAGCAGGACAAAGAGGATGGTCACAGTCGCAAAGATGAACTGGAGCGCCCGGTTGTACTTCAGGGTGGCAATGAACGTCACGAAGGCGTAGAGCGCCCACATGAACAGGTACGCGGCCATCGCCGTTGGACTGGCTGCGTCGGCGAGACCGAGTTTAGGCAGGATTAGCAGGCCGACGAAGGTGAGCCAGAAGAAGCCGAAGGTGACGAACGCTGCTGCACCAAACGTATTCCCCTTCCTCCATTCCATGTACCCGGTGATCGCCATGGCGAATCCCACGTACGCGCCTATCATGACGATCGACGATCCCAGTGAGTAATACCCGGCGTTCACCAAGCTCAGCAGGACCGTCGCTATCCCGAACGCGAGCAGCCCGATCGGACCCGCAGTCGAGGTTGGGTCATGTATCTTGACCCCGGTGTATTCTGGAGTTCCTATCGTTTCACTCATCCCAATCACATCGTTTTCGTTGGTATAATCCAGTATGGTTAACTGCATTCAGTCCGGAGGGAGGGGTATTCAATCGCTCATGCCGCCCACGGACATTTCCATCCCCGTGCTTAACATCTACGGGTACATCCCCTCACCAGCTCTTCCGGAGTCCGGGAACAGGGGAACCGTCTCCCCTGTTTCCCAGGAGGTTCCGCGAGGCTTCGATTCAGAAAGGCCTCCTTGTGAGGAGCTAGATCTCGTCATCGCGACGCTTACCGTCTGATGATTCCACGGAGGCGTAACGAGTGTCTGCTCGACCTCGATCGGAACTAGGAACTGAACACCTCACCCATCTATTTTCCCGTCACCGGGTCCTTCAGAAAGATCCCGTTCCAGACCAGGAGTGCGTAACAGGACTTCTCGGCCACCCTGACTTCAAGGTCCAGAAAGAGGACACCCCCCTTTTGCTCGAAGGGTTCCGAGATGTCGCGCTGTTCCATGACAGACCCTGTAGACGCCAAAAAAAAGGTGAGCGATTGTTGCACTCAGAGTCGGGAGTTTTCACTGATTTCCTACTCGCAGATGACGACAGGCTTGATCAGATCGCCAGACTTGCTCTTCATCATCATGAGCGCATCCTCGACCTTGTCGAGGCCTTTGTAGACATGAGTTGCCATGAGCCCTGGATCCATGCGCTTGTACTTGATGATCTCGGCGAGCCGCTCCATCCGGACCTTTCCGCCGGGGCAGAGACCAGTGATGATGTCCTTGCTGGCCATACCAAAGCCCCAGCCTACACGAGGGATTGGCAGGTAATCCTTGTCGAACATACCCTTGCCAAAGTAGTTGTTGTTCCCGATGGCACCCCCGGCCTTGGCCACGTTAATGGCGTCCACGAGGATGTCAGGTCCGCCGCCGGAGACGATGACAGAGTCGACGCCCGCTCCATGGGTCAGATCCATGATCTGCTTAACGGTGTCGCCGTTCTTGTAACTGATAATATCGGTCGCGCCGTATGCCTTCGCGACCTCGATGGGTTTGGCTCGGGTTCCGATGGCGAAGATCCGTCCGGCTCCCCGAAGTTTCGCTCCTGCGATACCGCAGAGGCCGACCGGTCCGATGCCGAAGACCGCGACCGAGCCACCGATCGGGATCCTCGCGTTCTCAGCGGCCATGAAGCCCGTGCTCATCATGTCAGGCATCATGACGGCTGCCTCGAGGGACATGCCTTCAGGGAGTTTTGCGAGGTTGTTGTCCGCCTCGTTCACGTGGAAGAACTCGGCGAAGACACCGTCCTTGAAGTTCGAGAACTTCCAGCCGCCACACATTCCAGTCGACTGCGAGGGGTACCCACGCTGTGAGGCTTCATCGCCCCAGTCCGGTGTGATGGCCGGCACAATGACGCGGTCGCCTTTCTTGAGGTCCTTGACCTCACTTCCCACCTCGTCAACGATACCCAGGGCCTCGTGCCCGAGGGTCATGTTGTGGCGGTCGCCGAGGGCTCCTTCCCAGACCGTGTGGACATCGGACGTGCACGGTGCAAGGGCAAGTGGCCGGCAGATGGCGTCCAGTGGACCGCACGCAGGTCTATCTTTCTCCATCCAACCAACTTCTCCAATCCTCTTCATTACGAATGCTTTCATGTTTTTTCCCTCCGGTTCAAATTTTTCTCAATTGCTGATTGAGCGTATACTGCAGGTTTTTATGTCGGTACTGGCAGGCCCTGCCCCTGTCGAGGCCGGTGATCCGGATCCCGTCGAACTGACACTTGTTCCGGATGTTCAACCCCATAAGGAGCGGCGTGATCTTCTCGACGATGCTCGCCCGCTCGAGCGCGCGCCACAGTCGATCACCCGAATCCCCGGGATCATCTCGATCAATGGCGTGATTTTTTCAGTGATGCCGGCCGGTGCTTCTTCGGAGCCAGGTTTTGGCCCGCATGCAGGCATGACTCCTCAAAAGCACTCCAGCCGTAGTTAATTGAGATTCCTAGCAGATCCGACCCTTGTCGAGGCCCGTGATCCGGATCCCGCCGAACTGACACTTGTTCCGGATGTTCAGCCCGATCAGGAGCGGTGTGATCTTCTCGATGATACTGGCCCGCTCAAGCATCCCACAGTCAATTACCTTAATGCCGGGGATCTTCTCGATCAGCGGGGTCACGAGGGCCTTGGCGTCCTTGTCGTCGCCGCAGATCAGACAGTCGCAGTCGATCGGCTCCTTGAGTTGCATCCACCAGGTCTGCGAGATGTTGTTAAACGCACAGATCACCTTCGCCTCTGGTAAGATCGACTGTGCCCGCTGCGCCGCGGAACCCTCGGTGAGGGATAGGCACTTCGTGGCCGAACCACCGATACAGGACTCCAGGGGTCCTGTAGCGTCCATTAACGGCTTGCCGGCTGCGCCCTCCTTGATCGAGAGGAGCGTGTCCTTCTGAGCCATCAGCGGTACGGTCAGGATCAGCATATCGGCCTCTTTGGCCGCGTCGGGGTTCTCTGCGGCCCTGATGTTCTTGACATCGCCGAGCAGTTCCTTTACCTTGTCCACACCTGCCTGGGCCTTCTCCATCGTCCTCGAGCCGATGATTACGTCTTCCCCAGCCACTACGAACCGGGTCGCGATCCCGAGGCCCTGTCCACCGGTTCCACCAATTACTGCAATCTTTACCAATTCACACACCCTGTTCTTATAATACTGAATGGGATTTTATCCACACATAAAGATACGATTTACAGGGGACCAGTAGACCCCTCAATTTAAATATAAAACACGGCATACCTGTTCCAGTGCTGGGGGTATACACCCTACGTACTCAGCATTCTGTATGATTTACAGCGTAAACCGATCGTGAGCGCAGGTCTGTGCTGAGTGCCGATGAACGGATCCCAGTCAGTCGAGGATGAGGCTCAGGATCTTCCGAGACCGTTCTCCGCCTGGTAGATCCAGATTACAGTCGAAAATCTGACAGCTGACAAATACCAGGTTCTCTCAAATTCTGGTTCGCCTTTCAGGGAGAAGCGAAATTGAGATGAATCTGTAGGTTCTTCGAATATCCGGTTCACCCATAAGGGAGAAGCAGACATCCCGAAATAGACAGGTCTCCGACTCTTGTGAGTCTACAATTGTCTGCGGTGTTTTTTTCCGTGGTTTTTTGCACTGTGTGCGAAGCAACGCATTGATCAGGGTGATAAATTGTGCTTCATCCATACGGTTGAGAAACCGATACATATCGTCAGCCGAAGGGATCTGATTGATATGGGCAAATAATCTGAGATCGTTTCGTTTTCGGAGTTCATTGATGACGTACGTGATCTCCGAGGAGAAGAACAGGGCAATGAGGGGGTTTCTGAGAATTGAACTGGTATTTTCAACCGGAGTTATTCCCCGCTCTGCCATCTCCTGCTTTGTTCACTGGAAGGTGGTCAACGTGAGTACTGAGTCGAAGAGTAACCATTTTAAGACATTATGATCTACTAAAGTGGGAATTTCATTGGATTCACCAGATCTGATATCCCCTTCTGGTACGATCAATTTTACGGTATTATCGCATTTAATTTCATTAACAGGATGATTTCCCGATGTACTTTTGCTGGGGGGAATATTTCAATAGTTAGATCAGGCATCAGCGCATCATAGGCACATGGAGGGAAGGGGGATCTTGGAGGGGGCCTATCCAAAGTTTCATGCTGTGTTGCATAACTCGAAAACTGGGTAGTGGCCCAGGAAACAACGGCCAATAAAAATATTTTCAATAGGTGGGGTATTTGCAACGCGGGGGGCGATTGCTCAATGAATTTCGTTCAGATTTTCTGAAATGAATTATCGATTACATCTAGAGCCACTACCGAAAAGAGCCAGTTAACCTTGGGAAAATTGGGTGAAATAAGTCCAATTCGAGCCAAAATTGAGTTATGCAACACAGCAAAGTTTCACAAAACTTTTACAATATCTTTACACTTTTTTAAGAAAATCACCTATATTTTTGGAAGGTATTGATTGATATTACATGAAGAAGAAAAAGAGGTGAAAGATATTTTTCCGTCTCTGGAGACGGTATCTCAGGTGAGTTTTCGATACAGGGTGATGTCAAGCGGACCGGCAAATAAGGGTCCTGCTTTGTCCACAAAGCCCCGGAAATGGGGGGTTGTGTTGTGGAGGTCGATTGCGGCCTGATCTTTCCAGACCTCAACAAACGTGAACTTCGTGGGATCTGCGAGATCTGCATAGAAGTCATAAGAGATGTTTCCTGCTTCGCTTCTGCTCGCTTTGACTAAATCCTGGGCAAGTTCTACGAGATCCTCAACCTTATCTGCTTTTACGCTGCATCTGGCAACAATGGTCATCATATGATATCTCTCCCAATGCCGGTTGGCAACATCGATGATCCTTTTGCAGAGTTGATAAATCTACGCACCCGATCAGATGTTATCCCCAGGCGTTGAGAACCATCACCACCCTCGCCGGCGACGCGGAGGTAGTCGATGGGGTTGATCACGACCACCCGGAGATTGAGATCGATATGGTCCGATTCTCCTGCTTCCTCTACGGGCAGGGCGCGGTGTGGGGCAGGGATCTCGTCGTGGTGCCAGTCTTCAACCCCTACTCTCCCCCCGGTTTCATGATCAACTCCACGAAGGGTCAGGACTTTCTCTCACCCATCCTCCACCGCATGGACGTGGGCGGCCTGCAGCCGGTGATGCTTCCCCCCGCTTGTCGGCACCGTTGGTTCGCATGAATAACGCCTATATTCGCTCCCGCCATCCGGAGTCTCGGAGATGACCCCCATGACACGCCGGGTTGTTATCATTCTTGCCGCTGTCGCGTTGCTCGCCCTCCCCGGCATCGTCGTGGCCGTTATGATGCCCGCGCCCGCCAGCACCCTGCCATTCACACCTGCTCAGGATGTTCTCCAGGGTCAGGTCCGCGATCACAGGTCGGAGCGGGTATCCACCATGGGGTCTGATGACCCCGTCATGTCCTCCAGCATTCCAGAGACGTCGATCATGAAGGAGGCGAGTTCACCCGACGGGAGCTTGAAGACGTAGTGCGAGATCCAGGGGAAGTCCTCACGGTTCCGGTACCGTAGCGGCGGGACGAACTCCGGCTGTTCTGTGGTCAGCACCCGGATCAACATCTCACGCACCGAGGGATCTGGTAGGTCGGGAAACTCCACAAAGAGTCTCTTCCCGATCAGGTCCTGCTTCTCCGTTCTGAGGAGGATCGCCGTTGCCCTGTTGACGTCCTTGATAATATAATCGTTCCCCCCTTCGATCGGCTCGTAGATCAGGACACCATTACAGGTATCCTCGAAGAAGGAGCGGTACCGTGTCTCCTGAAAGATACTCGTCTGCAATGCCTTCTCTGCCTGTTTACGTTTGGTGATATTGAAGAATATCCCGTTCCAGACTGTCTCGTTCTTCAACCTGACAGGTTGCGAGACACCCCGAATGAACATCTCCTCCCCCGTCGATCTGATGAAACGGCCCTCGAAGTCCCATGGTGCCACCCTCGCAATGACATCCCAGATCGATTCGAACCATCGCGCCTGGTCTTCGGGTGCGATGCAGGCACCGAACCGCTGGAACCAGTTATCCAGGGGTGCGATGGGAACACCGTAGATCTCCATCGAACGTTCGTCGACGTAATACACTCCCCATTCTCCTGTATCTCTCGCATAGAACTGGTACGCAACCCCCGGAAGATTGCTGGAGATCCCTCTGTACCGCTCTTTCAACTCCTTTTCTGCACGCCTCTTTGCTGTGATGTCCTTGAAGAGGATGGCATACTCGTTCGGCTGACCTCGGGTACCAGACAGGATCGGGGTGAAGGCCACATCAAAGAAGGCAATGCCATGCTTTGTGCCCAGGATCTGCCGTTCTTGCAGCAACCGATCGAAGTCGCATGCAAGCTCGATCTCAGCCTCCTGCCCCAGCTGGATCAGTGACTCCATCTTCTCCCGGCGACAGGCGAGGTCGAAGACGTTCGCGTTTTTCAGTTCGGCGAGGGTGCGCAGCCCGAGAACCCGCAACGTAGCGCGGTTCGCGTTCAGGATAGTCCCGTTGGCAGAGAAGATGATGATCCCGCTTGGAACCGACTCGAAGAGAGTCGCGATCTTCTTCTCCGAGTCCTCCAGATCGGTCTCGGCCTTCCTCAGCGCGGTGATGTCCCTGAGGCTGACCATGATCCCTGGGCGGCTGGTCTGCGAGCTGATCGGCGCGAAGTCGACGAGATAGACCTGATTCGTCCGCTCGTCGATCATCTGCATCTCGGTAAGATGCGTTTGGGAGTGCTGTACCCGTTCGATGTTCCGCCGGACTGAGAGTTCGGAGAAGATCGGAAGATCGAGTTCAAAGAGCGGGACGCCGACAAGATTGTGGCCAGGATGGATGCCGAGGGTGACGATGAAACTCGTATTCACCATGAGGATCTGCAGGTCGCTATCCAGGATCACGATCGCGTGGTGGAGGTGGTCGAAGATCTCCGGCAGTGGGATGCGCCGTGACGGCTGGTAGAACTTCTTCTGTCCGAACCGTTCCACGCTGACATCGCCGCTCAGTGTGAGGAGTTCGAGGTATTTAGCAGCTGTTTTTCGGTCGATATCGAGTTCCCGGGCGATATTCAGAATCGGCATCCCCCGTGGTGCGTACTGCTGAAGCAGGTCAATGATCCTGCCGAACACTTCCTGGTTCGTAGTCGAGGTGTGCGTCACTCAAACTCCGTATATTTGGCAGCGAACCTCTTCACCCTCATGAGGGAAAGAGCTCAGGGAGGATCATCATTGCAGGAGATCATCCTTTCGGATGAAGTATGCCTGTATCCTGCTATTTCCCAGCTCTGTTGCCGGCGGAGAGTTCAGTAGGACCGCTCAAATAAGTGACTAATCTTTAAATGGTTTAAATGTATCCATATTGCAGGTTGAGGAGTAATCTCTATCAATCCCAGAGATAATAGCGGGAGTAAAGTGCATAAAACGTAATTGTGAGGTTATCTATTAACCTCCAGAAACAGCCATCTGTTTAAAAGGAGTTTATATACAGAATCGTCAAAATAAGAGATGTATAGTCCCGAAAGTATTTCCTATATCTGACGTTGAACCGAAGACGAGTTCAACGATGAAGTTGACCTAGAAGAAGATACGGTGGATAATCCATCAGAAGGAAAAGAAAGAATTCTCTGGGATAATAGCGAAGATCCAGCACATAGCGAGGAGGCGCGTGGACCAACTCTGGAAACAGTATCGTGAAACAGGGGTAGTTCCAATCATCGGAGAGGCAATGGGTCGCCGAAGAAACCGGTAACCACTGAGGAATCAACCGTGATAGACGAAGCGTACGGACGATTCCAGTACGGAGCAAGGATGTTGGAAACACTCATCCTGAAGGTCTATGGCCTAATTATTTCTCATAACTGGATACACAGATACGTGATGGATCGGGGACTCGCCAGGGGTTGAAGTATCAAAACGAAAACAGCGGAAATAGGTGCGGTATGAGCGAAAGCATAGCATGTCAGCCGGACACATCGATTGGCACAAAGATGCAATCAGTGAACTTAAGATCTGTGCGGTTCTGGATGACCCTTCACGAAAGATCTTGGCAATCGATGAATCTGTTACAGTCAACACGGAAAAAAAAATAATAACTGTTGTTGAAGGAGTAATTCAGGAATATGAGCCAATATGCCCACTTCGTGAACTGATTATGGATCATGGCAGCGAGTTTGGGGCGCATCGAAGAGACGAGAATGGAGATTGGGACAGTGAATTCAAACAATATCTCGGAACTCATGATATCCGACCAATTCTTGCTCGAGTAAAACATCTCCAAACAAATGGGAAAATTGAGAAATGGTTCAATATCTATAATAGGTTCCGATATAAGTTTGCTTCTCTTGATGAATTCATTGTCTGGTACAATAACCGACCTCACGGCAGCTTGGATTTTGATAATCTTGAATCTCCGGAACTCGCGTTCTGGAGAAGATTACCTCAAGAGGCTATCCTCGGTATTGGTATCAGGGTTTTCGGTTAGTGACTTGATGAAACGTTCAAATTATCTTAAGTTAAGATCTGTGAGAAATACTTTCAGGACTGTACATTCGCTGGAACGACCCGTTTCCTTATATATTCTGAGGTCGACGAGCTATCCTGCAGATGCAACGCCTCTCTTCTCTTTGCACCAGCACCGGTGCCTGTATCAGCGCTCTTCACAGCCTTGTTGGGAAGGATGTCTACCTGGAGGAGTATGGGTGCACCTTCAACCACGCCGATACCCTGGCGTTGGTCGAGGTGCTGAAGGCGCAGGGGTGTACGATCGTCCCCACACCTGAGGAGGCGGATGCCGTGGTGCTGAACACCTGCACCGTCATCGGCCCGACCGAACGGCTGATGCTCAGGCAGATGCGTCGGTACAGCGGCCATGACCTTTATCTGACCGGGTGTATGCCGGCCGTGCAGATGGATGCGATCTGTGAGGTCTGTTCCCCTAAGGTGATCCCCCCAGAGGAGATCCGGGCGGCCTATACCCTTGTGAACACTACGGTTCCGTCGGCGATAGGGGTCGTGCAGGTGGGGCAGGGGTGTGCCGGTCGGTGTTCCTACTGCATCACCAGAAATGCCCGCGGGCCGCTCCAGTCGTTCCAGCCGCCGGATATCTACAACAGGGTGCAGCAAGCGGTCGATAACGGGGCTGTCGAGGTGCAGCTGACCGGTCAGGACCTCTCCTCGTGGGGGCTCGACCTCGGGCGGAGCCTCCCCGACCTTCTTCGGGGAATCACGGCGTTTCCGGGTGATTACCGTCTCAGGCTCGGGATGATGAACCCGGCCACGGTTCTCCCTATCTTGGATGATCTGATTGCAGCCTACCAGTCGGACCGAATCTTCCAGTTCCTTCACCTCCCGATCCAGTCGGGCTCGGATCGGGTGTTGGCTGCGATGAACCGGAGTTACACCGCCTCCGACGTTCAGCAGATCCTAAGAGCGTTTCGTGAGGTCCATCCTGACCTCACCCTGATGACCGACCTGATCGTCGGGTTTCCCGGCGAGACCGATCAGGACTTTGAAGAGACCCTGCAGATGATCACCGCTCTCTCTCCGAACAAGGTGAACATGACCAGGTACTCAGGGAGGCCTGGCACTCCCGCAGCCGACCTGCCAGATCTGCAGGACTCGGTGAAGAAGGATCGGTCACGGGCTGTTAACGACCATGTTACTACACTCTACCACCAGAAGAACAGTCGGTGGATTGGAGAGGAGGTCGGCGTCGTCGTCACCGAGCAGCGCAAGCTAGGCTCGGTGATCACCCGGGACGAGCGTTATCAGAACATCGTCATCCCGGAACCCCTCCCCTTTGGGATGAAGTGCAGGGTACAGATCGAGCAAGATTGCACCTACTACTTCATCGGTTCCCTGGTCTGACGATCGTATTATCCCCTCTCCAGCAGACGATCTGGTATGGCTGACCAGATACCTGAAAATATAGAGACGACGCTGACCGTGATCGAGCAGGGCTTCAACCGCCTCTCGGACCTGGTCGTTGAGAGCGGGGATCTGATCGAGGTGAAGGGTGCTGAGGTTCGGGCTCGTGAGGGTGCTCTCCTTGGGAGGATGGGAGTTCGAGCGGCCTCTCTGATCCCTGCGATCGGTCTCAATGTACTCGAACGAGGCAAGATCGGTCTCGACGGCGAGGTCTTCGATGCCCGGCACTACGCACAGAAGGTGCTGGTGCTCGGGCGAACAGATCCGATGCCGTTCCGCCCTGACAATCCTGAAAAGAAGATCGACGACCAGTTCTGCGTGCTTCGGGAGGACGGCACCTTTGCAGAGTTGATGTATTCATCCGCCGGCGGGATCGCCGACTCCTATCTGCAGACGATCACGCCGGACGAGGCGCTCGCGATCTACGGATATGAGTTACTCTTCATGCTTTACCGGGCCCTGAAGGAGAACCTGGACGGGGAGGAGACGCTCGTCGCCGCCCTCAATGTGGTGCTCTCGTTTTTGAACGATCAGACAAAGATCTGATCACTTCCAGCCGAAGAGGGGGAACGTGGGTTTGAGCAGGTCCTCCTCCCCTTCGCCGAGCGCGGAGAGTGGAAACGAGCCGGAGAGGCTCCGTCCATCGACTGTGCTGTAGTGTACAACGGCTTTGGCCTCCACAACCATCTCGGTGAGTGGATACTCAAAGCGCTGGTCGGGAACCAGAGCCGGCAGGTCGAACTCGATGTTCAGTGGGACCAGTGCCACGTGCCCGCCGGTGATCGAAGCGTTGCCTCGGTTGATCATCACCACCGCTTTTGCATCATCGCGGAGGTTACAGGTGACATCGGGAAGGCCCAGACTGTCCTCCATGATCTTCATGCCCATGAATATCACCGCAGTGAAGATCAGCATGATATACCCATAGATCGGTTCAAAGAAATACAGAGCCGCCGCAGCGATCACTCCCACTCCCAGCACCAGCATCTGGCGTAATTGCATACGGAATCGTAGGGTTGCATCAGATATAAGAGAATAAGAGATGGGCCCGATGTGATTCGAACACATGACCTCCCGGTTATCAGCCGGGCGCACCACCTGGCTATGCTACGGGCCCAACTGTTACCCTATTAGATAAATTCTTGAAGTTCTTATAGATTATCATATGTTCCGCGGGGCGAGGGCAGTCACGATCCCTTTGTTCCCCTCAGAAAGAGAATCAGAAAAACGGGAAAATGAGCATGGAAAAACGATACGCTCTTGGAAATGAAGGCATTGCCCATGCATGCCTCGAAGCAGGGATGGACTTTGCAAGCGGGTACCCAGGGACGCCGTCCTCCGAGGTGATCGACACTCTGCGTACAAAAGCGCGGGGGAATGCTTACATCGAATGGTCGGTGAATGAGAAAGTCGCGCTTGAGAATGCACTTGGGGCCGCATGGTGCGGGCTCCGGGCCCTCTGCACGATGAAGCATGTGGGTCTGAACGTGGCCGCCGACCCTCTGATGACCAGTGCCTACACCGGAGTCATCGGCGGGCTGGTGGTGCTCAGTGCCGACGACCCGTTTGCCCACAGTTCTCAGAACGAGCAGGATAGCCGGCGGTACGCTCACTTCGCCCGGATTCCCTGTCTGGACCCGACCGGGGTGCAGGACGCTCATGACCTCATGAAGGACGCGTTCGTCCTCTCCGAGGAGTTTCACCTTCCGGTGCTCTTCCGGCCGACGACGAGGATCTGTCATTCCAAGGGGGACGTCACCTTCGGTGAGGTCGCGACCGAGCACCGGACCGGTTCGTTCACCAGGAATCCAGCCCAGTATGTCGTGATCCCGGCCCATACCAGGGTGTTACATAAGGAACTGAATAAAAAACAACAGCCCCTCGCTGCAGCTCTGGTGAAGAAGGGGTACAACACCGGGACGATTCGGGGGCGACGTGCAGTGATCACCGGCGGGATCGCGGCTTCGTACCTGCAGGAGGTGCTCCCTGAGGATGTCTCGCTGATGGTGATCAGGGCGTATCCGATCGACGAGGAGTGGCTTGGCCGTTTCGTCCAGGAGCATGAGGAGGTGCTGGTTGTCGAGGAGCTGGCCCCGGTTATCGAGGAGGTGGTCAGGCAGGTGGCCGGTTGTATCAGGGTTCATGGGAAGAAGGACGGATGCTCGCCATATGAAGGGGAGTTCTCGCCTGCACTGGTCGCTGATATCCTGGTTCGGGCCGGGTTCCTCGATCAGACCCCGTTTCCGGCGGTGACCCCGGAACAGAACCTGCCACCGCGGCCGGCGATCCTCTGTGCTGGGTGCATGCACCGGGCAACCTTCTATGCGATGAAGAAAGTCTTTGCCGATGGGATCTTCCCGAGCGACATCGGGTGTTACACCCTCGGACTGCAGCTCGGAGCGGTCGACACGACGATCTGCATGGGAGCCTCGATCACGGTCGCGAGCGGGATCGCCCACTCTGGGGAGACGAGGCCGGTGGTCTGCACCATCGGAGATTCGACGTTCCTTCACACCGGTGTCCAGGGTTTGATCAACGCGGTCTACAATGGGGCTGACATGGTCGTTGTGATTCTGGATAACCGGATCACCGCGATGACCGGCCATCAGCCGAACCCGAACACCGGGGTGACGGCAACTGGCACGCTGGTGCCCCCGCTCTCGCTCGAGGCACTGGCCAGGGCTTGTGGAGCACGGTTTGTCGAGACGATCGATCCCTATGACCTGACCGGGATGCTCCGGACCTTTGAAGAGGCGAAGGGGCGGTCTGGGGTGAGAGTGATCATCGCCAGACAGGCCTGTGTGATCACCGAGAAGCGGGCTAAGGTGAAGCGGGGGATCTACGCGATTCTCACTGACCGATGTACCGGCTGTCGGGCCTGTATCAGGTTCGGCTGTCCGGCGATAGAGTTTGAGGACGGGAAGGCCGTTGTCAACGATCTCTGCAGTGGCTGTGGGGTCTGCACAGCGATCTGTCCTTTCGGGGCGATCGCACGCGGAGGGAGACGATGAAAGAGAGTTATGATATCATCATCGCCGGTATTGGGGGGCAGGGGACGATTCTCGCCTCCAACATCATCGGCGAGGCCTGTATCATCGAAGGGAGGACGATTCGGGGTGCAGAGACACATGGGATGGCTCAGAGGGGCGGGTCTGTCGAGTGTCAGGTGCGGATCGACGGCCGGTATGGTCCCCTGATCGCCCCAGGACAGGCGGACCTACTGATCGCGTTCGACCTGCTTGAGGCTCTGCGGTACAGCCACTTTCTGCGGGAGGGCGGTGTCGCTATCGTGAACGATCATCTGGTCCCACCGACCTCCGTCTTTCTGCGGAATCTGCCGATGCCGACGGCTGCGGAGATCCCGGGCTTGCTCAGAGCCCGGGGAGTTCGGGTCATCCTGCTCGATGCGGCTGCCATCGCCACCGAGGCCGGCTCGGTGCTGACCCAGAATGTGGTGATCCTCGGTGCGGCCTCTCATCACCTGCCGCTTGCGGTGGAATCACTGTCATCGGCCGTTGAGCGGTCGGTGCCGGCGAAGACCGTCGTTATCAATCAGAAGGCGTTCCTGCTCGGGCGGAACGCCGCCGGTGGTTGCTGAAATATAAAAAATAGATCGGTCATTTTTTTAATTTTTGCCGTTCTTCAACGGCCAACCACTGGAAGAGGATAGCACAGACGAGTACGACTGCCCCGGTCACTCCGAACCCCGTGTGGTAGGAGAAGAGCGCCAGCAGCCCGCCCATCAGGATCGGTCCTGCAGCCTGGCCGATGTCCATGATCGTCGACATCAGCCCGAGGGCGGTACCCCGGCCACGGCTGGGTGCCAGGTCCGCGACGAAGGCTGAGGTAGCAGCCGAAGCGACCGAGAAGCCCATTCCAAAGAGGGCGGAGAGGCAGAGGAGCACCGGCCAGGCGGTGGTGTACGGGAAGAGGGCGGCGGTAGCGGCCGTCAGTAGCAGACCGGCGGTGATCTGTGCCTTGCGCCCCCGCTGGTCGCTGACCTTGCCGAAGAGGGGCCTGGTCAGGGTTCTGACCCCAACCTGCACCAGGAAGAGGAGGCCAATCATCAAAGTATCGATCCCTGCGTTCAGGGCGTATAGTGGGAGAAACGCCTCGATGGCGCCGAATGCGAAGAAACCTGAGGCCTCGGCCAGGGAGGTGATCAGGATCGTCCGGTCGCTGATCACAGCCCTGAAGGCGGACCCCATGCTCGTGGTGTCAGATTCGGGTGCAGGCTCTTCATCCCTCTCCTCGCTGCCTATCCGATCCGGTTCCGGCAGTAGCACCATTCCGGCGAGGGTCAGGGCACCGGCGACGGCACAGACCAGGTACACCAGCTGCCAGACCCCGATGGCCAGAATTGCACCGCCGGCAAGCGGGGCGACCGATCTGCCGGCGAGCTGGAATGAGGAGAAGTAGCCGAGCCGTTCTCCACGTCTCACCGGGGTCAGGTCGGTGACGTAGGCCATCGCGACAGGGCCGAAGATGGCGGTGGCGAGACCATGGTAGACCCTGACCAGCGCGAGGTCGAGCGGCGTATGAACCAACAGGTACAGGACCGGGGCAGTGAAGAAGACGATGCCAGAGAGGATCAGCATTGGCCGCCGGCCGTAGCGGTCAGAGAGAGAGCCTGCCCAGAGGCTGGTTACTATCCCGGTCACGGTCGAAGCGGCAGCGATCAGCCCGATCGTCTGGAGGTTTGCTCCGAGGGTCTGGGCGAGGATCGGGAGGACCGGATTCTTGCTGATCGTCGAGCTGAAGATGGCCAGCCCTCCGATCGAGCAGAGGATTAGAAAGAGGAGGAACTGCCGCTTCTCTGCCGGGGGAATCTGCCGGTGCTGGTTCATCGATCGATCATGGTGCTCGTGGTCTATATACTCGTTCTCCTCCCCGCGATTAATATATACTTTACAAAATATCTATTGATTTAATTTTAATACTCTTGAACTCTACGATACAACAGGAGCTACAATGCTATCTGCTTATACTGGAAAGGGGACTGGGAGAGGAGGTGAAGGAGTGCTCCTGGATCGGCGGACGCTCAGACTTTTGATGGTGGACGACGAGGTGGAAATGACCGACCTGGCCCGCCTTTTTCTGGAACGTTCTGGTTCTATCAGCATCGACGCGGTCCATTCGGTGACCGAGGCACTGGATCGCCTGGATCATGAAACCTTTGATGGCGTGATCTCAGACTATGAGATGCCGGGGATGAATGGGATCGCGTTCTTAAAGGTGCTCCGTGCCTCGCAGAACACCATCCCGTTCGTGATCTTCACCGGCCATGGCCGCGAGGAGGTGGTGATCGAGGCGCTCAATTCGGGTGCAGACTATTATCTGCAGAAGGGGGGAGAGGCACAGGCTCAATACGCCGAGTTGGCTCATAAGATCCGGCGTGCGGTCGCAGAGCGGGAACAGGAACGACAGATCCGGGAGATGCACGAGGTCCTCTCTGCGATCCTCTCGGCCTCGGCCCATGGGATTGCGTTGATTCGGGGCATGCGGTTGCAGTGGGTGAACGGCTCGCTGGCAGGGATGCTCGGTTATCAGGAGGAGGAACTGGTCGGTTGCCATCTCCGGCAGCTCTATCCTGGTGAGGAAGAATACGAGCAGGCCGGCGAACAGATCCGGGCCGACCTCCGGGACCATGGGCGATCGGAGCTCAGGATTCGGTTCGTCCAAAAACACGGGGCCCCGATCGACTGTGACGTGCACATCGCCCCTCTTGACCAGGCCCACCACGAGTACGGCCATATCATCGAGCTGACCGACATCACCCGAACGCTGGTCATCAAACGCGAGATGACACAGCTCGCGGCCTTCCCTCACCTTGAGATCAACCCGGTCATTGAGGTGAACCCTGTCGGCCAGATCACCTACTTCAATGAGGCCGCGATCGACGTGTTGATCAACAGTGGTGAAGAGGTGGACCTGCAATCGTTCCTCCCTGTCGACCTCGACCAGATCCTCGCGGCGATGGAACGGGAGGAGACCGGTTCGATCTTCCGGACTGTGATGATTGGAGAGCGACAATTCTCAGAGCATATCACAATCAGTCCCCAATATGGTGTAGCCCGGATCTCAGCAATCGATCAGAGACTGGCTGCGATAGCGGCGCAAAAACTGAAGGAGGAGAACAATTCGTTGATGAATCCGGTTTCCCATCCCCAGCAGTCCTGATTGATGTACTGGGTTGCCTGGTGGGTGGTCGGCAGATAGGTGTATCCGGGAGACCACACTGCCTTCAGGTGATGGTTGCTCACCCATCTGGATTCTTCTAAACCTCCTCAGTCCGATATGTAATCGATTTTTTTAAACATCAACGATGATATCGTACTTGATCGAAATACTAACTCAATACTAAACTCTGTAGAATTAGTATTTAACAGGCCCAACCCTAGGAGATGACGAACCTCCAGAAATGAACCAGGCTGGGAATGGTGAAAGGACGGATATTCCTAATGTTATTGAGGAAGAGACAGGTTCCACTGCTCAAAAATACTATGGATGAGATGATGTCGGATGCCTTCTGACTGAAATACTCATAAAATACTAATATGTTTAAAATTAGTATTTAGAAGATCAGACCCACAGGAAATGGACGTCTCACATGGCTACTGGCTCTTCGAGTACATGCCGCTCTCCCGGGTTATCCTCCAGTCCAAATAGAGATACGCCCTTGCATACCTGTACACTGAATACGACGAGGTGGATCGAACCTACTCCATCCAGTACACATCAGGTTCATCGAAGATGCGCGAAAGGATCTGTTCGCTTTTATCGAGAGGAAACAGAGCGAACAGGATGAAATGAAGGCGATCATCAGGGCTACCCGGGATATCAACCAGAGGTAGGTGGAAATTCTCTGGTATATGATGGAGTACAGCGACGAGTACTTCACCATTAGAGAGATAATGTCCCGTTCCGGTGTTGTCTATTAGACAGCATGGACCGACCTGTTCGGGCTTGTAAAACAGGGTTATCTTGTGAAGGAGAGGCGGGTGCGTGAGTTTCTCTTCATCTTCAATGAACAGTTCGACCTGTGGAGAGGGGATACAAAGAATCTCTCAATATGAATCTGGCCGGTCGATGAGTCAGGTCTTGCATCTCATTGGTTCACCCGGCCGCTCTTTTTTCATCCGGATGACCGAGAGATTAAACCTCCAATACCCCCAAATTTACTCAGTTCACTATGGAAGAAGAGAATGAGTTCGACAATGAGATGCACCTCACCAAGGGGCGGCTTGAAGGACTCTCGGATGGCATCTTTGCATTCTCGATGACGCTTCTTGTCCTCGGGGTGGATTTGCCCGATAAGGCGACGATTGTTCAGTCCAACGAGTATGCCATCCATGTTCTCCTATCGCTCGGTTCCGACTTCTTCCATTATGTTCTGGCATTCCTGATCCTCGGGGCCATCTGGCTCTCTCATCACACCAATTTTCACTTCATCTGGCATGTCGACAAAATATTCGTCTGGATCAACCTGATCACCCTGATGTTTGTTGCCCTGTTGCCCTTCTCGACCTCTTTTTCAGGGGACTTCCCCGGGGCCTCGCTCGGGGCTATCGTCTTTGATGCTAACCTCTTTGCTATCAGTATGGGTCTGTTCTTCCAGTGGCTCTATGCGACGGCCGGACATCGTCTCGTAAAACCGACAGTGGAGGCTCTCTTCATCCGGAGAGTACGCTTTCGTATTTTCACCATCCCGATTGTAGCACTCGTTGGTATTCTCCTCGCCCTCGCTGGGTTCACTTGGAGTTCGGCGGTTTATATGACCCTACCACTCATCAAACTGGGGATAGGCCGGGTGAGTGTAACTTTGTCTGGTGCAGAAAAATGAAGATATGGGATCGAATATGAGAGATCTTGCCACCAAAATTCCGGTAGTCCAGGTGATCAGGAGCCTGAGCAGCAGATTCCGAAACACTGTTGACTCGAAGTTGAGCCACTCTGCTATTGGAAGAAACAGTGATGAAAACAAAGAACGCTGAGGGGGAGATTTGAACTCCCGAGGGGCAAACGCCCCACAGGCTTTCCAGGCCTGCGCCCTACCGGACTAGACTACCTCAGCAGAAATGTCCTAGTATACTTCACGGTCTATTTTTTTAATGGTATGCCTTGTTCTGATCCCCCAAGGAGGTCGGTGAGGATTTTATGGAGTAGTCTGACAGTTCTCTCTCTCCTCGGTGGCTGTGATCAGGGCCTAGAGGTCCGTCTGTTTGTTCACTTGCAATGAGCACCACTGTTATTGGCGGTGACCTCTTCATTAAAGTGAATTGAAGAGGATGACGATATCATTGAAGTCGATCTGACCGTTTCCATTGAAGTCGAACGCCCCTAACGGTTCATGCCCACTGATCCAGTCCATCTGATTGAAGAAGAGCGTGATATCATTGAAGTCCAGCACCCCATTCCCGTTCAGATCCTCGTATAGCCCGTCATGATCCGGGTCGGTGGGCTGGTTGCCTATCAGCAGGTCTCCATTTGACTGGATTGGAATCACTCCGGAGGAGATATTCGGCGCCTGCACTGTGATCACAGCCGGCACGCTGGTGGTCAGGATGGGGTGTCCACTGTCGTCGCTGAGCCCGGTCACCTTCACAGTCAGTGTGGCCGTCCCTGCCTTTCCGGTCGTGATCCCCAGGTTGGCCAGGGGGATGGTCTGTGCTGCTCCGTGGACCTGATCGGAGAGGTCAGAGCCCATGACGGTGACGGTCGATGACGGGAGTGTCGAGATACTGGTCATACCAGCCCAGGCGGGGAGCGTTGCACTGGTGATCGAGGCCACCTGGGGGTTATCGCTGGTGATCGTGATGATATACCCAGACAGGCCGTTCACTGATGGGGTGAGGTTCAGGTCGAGTGACAGGTTTCCCCCGCTCTTCATTGTGTTATTTTTCGGGGAAAGTCCGAGCGACGCTGGTATGGGGGCGACTGTGGTGATCGTGAAGACGGGCTGCGGGGTAGCGCTGAATGTCACTGACTCGGTCTCCCATTGCATCGCGGGCAGATTGTACAGTCCATAATAGGTAGCACTGTAATCGACATCCATCTTCATTCGGAAGATGCCGTTTGGCCTTTTGCCCCCGGCAGTCCCCCAGGAGTTGACGAGGATCCAGTAACGATTGTTGGGGTCCGTGTCATCATAACCAATACAGAGCACAGCGTGACCACCACCGGTGTTGCTGTCCCACGTTCTACTGACATATGGAGACGGATCCCAAACAGCATCCTCCCCCTGATCGTTCCAGAAGGTTTCAAAATCGTCCCAGGCCGCCTCGTCTGGGAGTTTGAAACCGAGATAAATACCTCGGTTCTGATCCAACACCGCCTTGATATTGGTGATCGCTGTGACCTGACTGACCCCCCTGGTTTGAACCTTCTGTCCAGTGATGCTGGAGATGTCATAATGAGGGGTGGTTTGTATCGATGCGGCAGGAATCCAGGTCTGCATATTCTTCAAGGACCATAACTGTCCATCCTGGAAGTTCGCGTTGTAGTTGGACCAGGGGACTGCGATATGCTGCTGGTTATAAAACTGGACAAAATCGGTCAGGGACCCTCCCTCACCAGCCCAGTCAGGGCCGGATCCATCATTATAATTCGAGTCGAGGTACTGGATCGAGAGTCGGTCTTTGATCCCGGTCTGTTCTGCATGAGCTACTTCAAGTACACCAGTGCCGGCCCAGACCCAGCAGTTCCCAATCGGATTCTGATTCCGCTCGGAAGCGATATAGGGCAGATCCGAGAGGAGCGACCGTGCACCAGTTGACTGGATCGCCCGGTCTTTGATCGTCTGATCTATCGGCACAGTCTCAGCAGCCTCATACTGTTCGATCCACCGCTGCAGGGTCGTCTGGTTTGGGTGCATGATCGGGTTGAGTGTTGTGACCGATTCGTTGGATGCCAGGGTTTCTGCTGCAGAGACTGCACCTTCACTGAAGAGAATCATGAATAGACAGCAGAAGAGAAGTATGGATTGGAATCTGTTCATGGGACAAACACAACCTGGAACAGCGCCCTGAAAATTCTTAATTTTGATATTTTCTCTTCAAATAAGACCTATACTGGCTGCATATTTATTGCATCAGCCTAATGCTATGTAATTAATAAAGGCAGTTGATTTTGTATTAATCTTGGTTTATATTTATATACTACTATTTTGACATCGCGACAGGTTCTCCTGAAGATGGAACCGGTTCAGGAGGATAGAATGGTAGTCAAAGATGAATCGGAAAAACGAGTGTTCAGATCATGCCAAAGAGTCTGACAATATCATTGAAGTCGATCTGACCATCCGTATTGAAGTCGAACGTACTGACCGGTTCATGCTTGTTGATCCAGTCCATCTGGTTGAAGTAGAGGACCACATCGTTGAAGTCCAGGCCCCCATCCCATTCAGATCTTCGTACAGCCCGACATGGTCCAGGTCGGTTGATTGTTCGGTTCCCCCACGTCGTCGCTCAGGCGAGTCACCGTCCCCTTCAGCCCGGTCATTCCCGTATTTTTATCCTGGATCGTCATATGCCCCAACGGAATGTTCTCCACCCGTCTCCAGATCTGATCGAAGAGGTCCGAGCCTCTGATGGTGACGGTCGATGCGGAAGTGTCGAGACGCTGGTCATCCATGCCCAGAGGGGGGCTCTGCTGTTGTGATCACCGCAACCGAGGGGTCATCAGTGCTGACTCTAATCGTGTAGGCCCAGATCCCATCCTCGATGGTGGAGAGGTCCAGATCGAGCGGGACCCTCCCCACCACTCGTCACCGTCGCTGCGGTCGGGGAGAATCCGACGGTGGCTGAGGCCAGTGTGGGGGTTGGGGTAGTGCTTGGATACCCTCCCACCAGCCACTGTACATCCAGTTGTTGGAGAAGAACTGGCCCTGAAAGGCGACCCCATCATCGGTGAGGGTGAGAGGACCACTGCCTCTAGGCGGGTTGTATCCGAGTGAGTCGAACTAGGTGCCGTACAGGGTCTGCCCGCTGTCATAGAGAGTACCACCGATCGTTCCGGTCTCCTCTCCCCAGTATCCATAGGTTCCGTGAACCTGCCTCCCGGCGACGGTCAGTTTCATCTGGCCGTAGGTGGTCTCCCAGATGCCGGCAAATGTTGGGGTGTCAGGTCCGGTCGTAATGGTGGGAGTGACGATGGCGGTGGGGATGGTCGTCGGCATGGTGGTGATCGTGTAGGTGGGCATTGGAGTGACTGTGATGGTCGGTATGGTTGTCGGTATAGTGTGGTGACCGTGGTCCGCGGGGTAGCGCTGAATGTCACTGACTCGGTCTCCCATTGCATCGCGGGTAGATTGTACAGTCCATAAATAGGTAGCACTGTAATCGACATCCATCTTCATACGGAAGATGCCGTGCGGCCGGCTGCCATCGGCGGTCCCCCTGGAGTTGACGAGAATCCAGTAGCGGTTGTTGGAGTCTGTGTCATCATAACTGACACAGAGGACGGCATGGCCACCGCTGGCGTTGCTGTTCCAGGTTTGCCCATGATATGGGGACGGGTCCCAGACCATATCTTCCTCTTGGTGTCCCTGAATGTATCAAAATCATCCCAGGCCACCAGGTTTGGAAGTCAAAATCCGAGATAGACGGCCTGATTCTGATCCAGCACCGTCTTGATATCGGCGATTGCACCGGCTTGACTCACCTTCCGGGTCTCGATCCGTTGCTCGGTGATGCTGGAGATATCATAATGGGGAATGGTCTGGATCGATGAGGCCGAGACCCAGAGGCCTGTCTGTTCACCGAGCACCATTCTCTTCCATCCTGGAAGTCTGCATTGGTGTTGGACCAGGGGGCCGTGATTCGCATCTGGTTATAGAACTGGACGAACTCTGTCAGGGGTCCGCTCTCCCCAGCCCAGTCAGATCCGGATCCACCGTTGTAGTTCGAGTCGAGGTACTGGATCGAGAGCCGGTCGTATACTTGGTTGTCGATGTCGTGAGCCACCTCTATCACTCCGGTACTGGCCCCGACCAGCAGTTTCCAATTGGATTCTGGTCCCGCTCTGCTGGGGTGTAGGGCAGGTGTGACAGAAATTATTGTGCACCGGTTGACTGGATCGCCTGGTTCCTGATCACTGGATCGATCTGTACCAGTTCGGTGGCATCATACTGTTCGATCCATCGCTGCAACGTGGTCTGATTTGGATGCATGATCGGGTGCCCACCAGTGTTCGTCGCGCTGGCTGCCGGCAGTTCTCCTGCAGAGACCATAACTGTGCTCCCTATCACCGGGATCAGCAGCGAGCAGATCAGAAGAAACGACCTTGACCTCTTCATAGAAGTGCCTGACCTGGAACGGGGGGTCAGGATACCAGTCATCCTGCCTGTTCTTATTTATACTTAAAGGCTCAGCATGAGGTCTGATGCTTCTTCCAGCACCGGGGGTAGGTGCCGGAGGTCATGAAGACCGTGCCCGGGGCGACGACGAGTCCAGGTTTGCCGGGGATGATCGCGGTGGCGTCGACGAGGGCCCGACCGAGGCAGACGAACTCCTTTTTCTCGGTCAGTACAGCCACCCTCTCCCCACGTTTAAATTTCGTCACACCGACGACGCCAACGCCGGCGAGGACGGCTCCATGGCAGATCGCATCGACTGCGGAGTCACGGATCACCACAGTCTGCACCTCAGGAATGGCGACCTCAACCGGCAGGATCATCGCGTCGAGTGCAGAGGAGTCCCCTTCTTTAGCCCTGAAAACCGCGTCCTTGAGAGCGTGGAGGGTATGGGCCTGCATCTCGTCGAAGGTTCCGGATCGGGTCCTTCGGAGTTCCTGCATATGCCCGCCCACACCGAGGACGAGGCCGAGGTGATGGCAGAGCGATCGGATGTAGGTGCCTGCGTCGCACCGGATCCTGAGCAGTACCAACCGGCCCTGCTGGTCGAGGACTGTTAGGTCCTGGATCGTCCTGATCCGGAGGGCCCGCTTCACAGCGCTCCGCCTCGGTGGTCGCTGGTAAACCCTGCCTGTTAATTCCCTGGCTGCCTCCTGCACATCGGAGGGTTCCGCATCCCCATGTAGCCGCATCAGGGCGACGTACTCCTTGTCATGTTGGAGGAGGAGCGGGGCGAGCCTGACCGCGTTGCCGAGCATCACGACCAGCACCCCTGACACCATCGGATCCAGCGTCCCGGCATGGCCGACATCGACCCCGAGCAGGTCTCCGACCCAGGCCGCCACCTGGTGACTCGATGGCCCGCGTGGCTTGTCGATGATCACAATCCCAGTTTTCTTGGTTCCGGTGCTCATGATCGCTCCTCTATGAATCGGTTCAGTGCCGTAAGGAACCCCTCTAGGGAACCGTCACCGATCACATCCACCGGTGTTCCGCCGGCCCTGACCGCATCCGCCGTCACCTCGCCGATGGCGCCGACCAGCAGATCCGGGCGGGGTGTCCAGCGTGCCTCTCTGTACGACATCGCACTGGTGAAGAGGATCGCCCCGGCGTCAGCGGTCTGGAGGGGTTCTCCGGTCTTCACGAGCCCGTAGCATCGGAACTCCCGCGGGATCCCGCCGGCTCCGGTGATCGAATCGAGGAGAGCCTGGTTTGGGACGTCGGCACGCGGGATCCCGATTGTCTTCATACTGATCCAGGAGCCCAGGTAGGGAACGAACTCTCGCGAGTAGAACATCGAGAGGGTCTCTGCCGGGATCCCGTGCTGCTGGAGTGTCGCTGCGGTGGTCGGCCCGATCGCCACCACCCGCGGCCAGGTGTTCAGGTGAGGCCCGATCAACTGGGCTGGCAGGGCACTGGTGAAGAAGAGGCAGTCGAACTGTCCCTCGGTGACCGCCTGCACAAACGCTTCGATCTGGTCGGCGTACACCTCGGCCCGAAGGGGGGAGACGGCCTCACTGGTGTGGCCGAATGCATTGCACCGGGCAGCATCGTTCTCTTCCTTGCCAGCAAGCCGGGTGATTGCGATCTTCATTGCAGGATCATCATCCTCTCCGGATAAGAGTATATCGCTCAGGGATGACCAAACGACCCCTCTCCTTCCCAGTTCTGATCAGGCGACACTAACTTATGGGTTCACCTCGCAATAGGCCTCCTACGGGAGAGATGATGCCTCCACTGGGGTTTTTTCTCCTCGCCGCCTGCGCCTTTTACTGATCTGTTCGACGGGTGTATGAGAGAGGGTTCGATGGGGGCCTTCCAGGGCTTCTGAAGATCGGTCTTCTTGGGACCCTTCTGCAGCTGATCCTCCTGGCCATGTTCTAGCACTATTTTACAGTCCTGGAGGTGATCCGGTACTGGTTTGCGGACGATTACGTGCCAGTCTTCAACGCGGCCTTCTTTATCTCGTGATCATCGGTGCTTTCCTGCTGATACGGACGTACCTACGCCACGACGAGGATAGGGATTGCCGGGATGTTGAAAAATTCCGGAGGTTGAACCGGGTCCTGCCATTATAAATATAAGTTCCCCCAATTCCAGGCACGAGGCAATCGAAATGGATGTTTTTGAAGAGACGATACAGTCGCTCTCGGGGAAGAGCTCTGTGGATAAGGCGGCCGCGATCGCGGAGATGCATGAGAAGTGCCCCTGCCCGGGCTGCCCGACGTACAACCGATGTGCCAGCGAGGCGAAGGAGAAACTCTTCTGTATCAATGGCCGGTCCTTTATGTGCATCAGCGACCAGAAGACCTGTGCCTGTCCGACGTGTGGCCTTGGTCAGTCGGTCGGTCTGAAAAACACCTCGTTCTGTACTCGCGGGTCAGAGATGGGCCAGCGGTACGAGCACACGATCTGGGGTACCTCGCTCTTAAAGTAGGGTAGTACATGGGAACCGTGCTGTTTCCATATGCTCCATCTTGGATAGGGGGAGTTCAAATCTTCCTCTGTTCCAAAGGTTTGACGACAACACTCCAATTTTCGAGAAGGCTGGACAGTTCCGGGTCTTCATCGACTCCTATCTGTTGTTGAACAGCGCGACGATGTCTCCGAAGTCGATCTGATTGTTTTGATTGAAGTCGAAGGCGGAAATGGGTTCATGGTCGACAATCCAGTCCATCTGGTTGAAGAAAAGGACCACATCATTGAAGTCGAAGATGCCGTTGCCATTGATGTCTTCATAGAGCCTATCACTGGTGAGATCTTTGGGAGCGTTTCCTGACGATGACATAGGGGTCACCAGGGCGAACTTCTGGATCCGGTCGTTATACGTATCGGCGACAAAGACATTAACTGCACTGTCCACGGCGACACCCGCAGCCAGGTCGAACTGCCCGTCTTCCGAACCTGAACTGCCCTATTTTGTGATGAATGTGCCGTTTTGATCGAACTTCTGAATTCGGACATTATAGATGTCGACGACGTAGACATCTCCTCGGCTGTCTGCTGCGATACCGGCTGGCGATTCGAACTGCCTGTCTCCCTGACCCGAAATCCCCTATTTTGATATGAATGTGCCATTCGCGTCGAATCTCTGGATCCAGGTGTTGTTCCTATCGACGACGTAGACTTTTCCGGTACTATCCACGGTGATACTGTTTGGTCCGTTGAACTGCCCGTCCCCCTGGCCGGGACTGCCCCATTGTGTGGTGTACTCATTCTCTCCATCGGCTGAAACAATCTGGACACTGCTCCAGAAGAGGAGGAGGAGAACGCAGAATATATACTGAGATCTCATTCGGAATCATCACTTCTTTTTCAGAATGACCTCCTCTTCTGATAAATTCTTGTTTTTTTCACCCCTCGCCATCACATTTCAGAACCTTTTTTTCCTCAGCCACTGATGCCAATCCATGGAGGGTGTGATCACCGGTCTGGTCGCTGGGGTGCTTCTCGGTACGATCAGCGGGCTGCTGCCAGGGATCCACGCCAACACCATGGCAGGGATCCTCCTCGGACTGCAGGCCACCCTCGCCGGCATCCTCGGTGAGGAAGAGCTCGCTACTGCGATGTTTGCAGCCCTGATCACCCACACGTTTTTGGATACGATCCCCTCCACCTTTCTCGGGGTTCCCGATGCCGACACGGCCCTCTCGGTGCTGCCGTCCCATGCCCTCTGCCTGGAGGGGCACGGTGAGGAGGCGGTCAGGACCTCGGCCCTTGGTGCGGCCTGGGGTCTCTCCTTCGCCATCCCGCTCTCCCTCCTCTGCTTCTACCTCCTCCCGCCGCTCCAGCCCTTCCTGGACTGGGGGATCGGGATCCTGCTCGTCGCCGTCGTCGGGACGATGATCCTCGCGGCCGAGTCCCCTCGCTGGGGGGCGGCGATCTTCTTCACCTCAGGGATCCTCGGCATCTTCACGATGCGGTATGGGTACCTGGCCTGGCATACCCTCGGCGAGTCGGCGCTGCTGATGCCCCTCCTCGCTGGCCTCTTCGGTCTGCCAGCCTTGCTATATTCATCACACGCCGGGATCCCGCCGCAGACCTTCGAGGGGATCAGCACCCCGCTGAAGACGATCATCTCCCAGTCCGCCATCGGGGCCCTGGCCGGGGTGCTGGTCGGCTGGCTGCCGGGCCTCTCCACCGCCACTGCCAATGGGCTGCTGACCAGGTTCGTCTCCTACGACCGGGACCGCCGGGGGTACATCCTCGCTACCTCGGCAGCCTCCACCTCGAACGCGTTCGTTGGCCTTGCTGCCTTCTTCGCCCTCGGCCGGGAGCGGAGCGGGGTGATCGCTGCGATGGCCTCCCTCCACCTTCCCTCACCATTGGTGCTGGCCGCGGTCGGATGCCTGGCCGGCGGGGCCGGCTACCTGCTGACCGTCCTCCTCGCCGGTTCTGCATCAGCTCTGCAGGTGCTCGATGGCAGGACTCTGAACTACGGCGTCGCCGGGTTTGTGACCCTGCTCACCCTCCTCCTCTCCGGCCCGTTCGGGCTGCTGGTGCTCCTCCTCGCCACCCTGGTCGGCATCGCCCCGTATTTGATCGATATCCGGAAGATCTTCTGCATGGGTGCGATCTTACTTCCAGTGATCCTGTACTCGTTCGGGTTACTGACACTCTGAGCATGACTATATGGAGGCAGCGCTTATGATTCAGAGATGCAGCACTACTGGTTTGGGGATCGTGAGGAAGGGGGAGAGGTCTGTACCCCTGCGCCGGCCCGGCTCGAAGATGCACTGGCCAGGCTTGCGACGCTGAGAACGCCGGTCAAGGATTATATCCTCCCCGACTGGCAGTGGGCGGCCGCGTGCGGATACGTCCAGACCAGGGACGAGTACCTGCACCGGCTCCAGGAACTCTGCCTTCTCCTCGCCGAGCAGAAGGTCGCTGTCCAGTACCAGGCTAAGGATGTCGAGCTCCTCCAGATGGTTCGGACCCTCGACCAGATGGACGAAGTGATCAATCTCTTGACCGAACGAGCGGTTGACTGGTACACCGTCAAACACCCGAAGTTCAGCAGGAAGTTCAAATCGATGAACGCCCGAAAACTCCTTGGATCGCTCGCCCCGCGGACGAAAGGGCCGCTCGGCATGGTGATGGAGGAGATCGAGCGCCTCTCGGTGACCCGGACTGCACTGATGCGGGAGGTGTCCTCTCGATCAGATCTGGTCCTCCCGAACTGTAGCGCCTTGGTTGGCGGGCTTGTCGCCGCCCGGCTTCTCTCCACGGCTGGCGGACTCGAACCCCTGGCTCGGCTACCCGGCAGTTCGGTGCAGGTGCTCGGGGCAAAGACGGCTCTCTTCTCTCATATCCGGTCCGGCACCCCGTCCCCCAAGCATGGAATCATATTCCAGCACCGGCGGGTCCACAACGCCCCACCTTCGGTCAGGGGCCGCGTTTCACGGGTGCTGGCTGCTAAACTGGCCATCGCGGCCCGTTTGGACCTGTACCGGGGCGAACCTGACCCGACCTTCATCGATAAGGCGCAACAGGCGATCGATCGGGCCGGGAGAGTCGCATGATCTGGATCGACGGGACCCTTGTCTCCGAGGGGGAGTCAGGAGTCTATGGCGAACGGGTCGTCCAGGGATATCGGGTCTGGGACCCGTACCGCTCCAAGTTCGCGGCCCTGGCCACCCGATACCGGGAGCGGAATCTGGACCTGACTGGTGATCAAAAGGTGCTGTACCTCGGGGCGGCCAATGGGACCACCGTCTCGCATGTCGCCGACTATGTCGAAGTGGTCTACGCGGTCGAGTTCGCCCCGCACCCGATGCAGGATCTGGTGATGGTGGCGAGGAGACGGAAGAACGTGATCCCGATCATGGCCGATGCCGGCCGGCCCGAGCAGTACGCTCCACTCCTCGAGCAGGTGGACCTGCTCTATCAGGACGTAGCCCAACCGACGCAGGTCTCGATCGCCATCGCGAACCTGATCTTCCTCCGCCCAGGTGGACGGCTGATCCTGATGCTCAAGAGCAGGTCGGTCGACGTCAGCAGGGATCCGAAAGAGGTCGCCGCCGAGGCTGCAGCAGCCCTGACCGCTGCCGGCCTTGTCGTGGAGAGCATCGACTGGCTGGCCCCGTACCACCCCGACCATGCGGCTCTGATCTGCAGAAAGGGCACTGAAGAGAAGGATTGATCATCCAGCAGGAAGAGATAAAAGGTATGCCCCGGATCTTCTCAAGTCCGTTCAGCCTGCTCTTTCTGATCGCGCTGGTACTGATCGGCATCCTGCTGATCCCGCTCCTCTTTCTGAACATCGTTGGCAGTGCGTTCACGCGGCTCGGCTTCTCTGGCTGGCAGGCGGTGCTGATCGTGCTGCTGACTCTGGTTGGTAGTTTCGTCAACATACCGGTGACGACGATCCGGTCGTCGCCGCTCTTTCCGCCCGATCGGTTCTTCGGAGGCAGGGGTAGCCGGTTCCTACCGTTCTTCTACCGGGTTCCGGTCTACACCGAGACGACGACTGTCGCCGTGAACCTTGGCGGGGCGGTGGTGCCGGTGGTGATCTCGCTGCTGCTGAGTTGGGCCGCGGTTGCTGTGGTCGGCACTGGACTGCTGCTGCAGATCGGTATCGGCATCGTCGCGGTGACGATCGTCACCCACCTGCTGGCCGAGCCGGTACCGGGCCTCGGGATCTCCACCCCGTTCTTCATCCCCCCGATCACCGCGGCGCTGGCCGGTCTGCTGCTGGCAGGAGGAATCGGCTGGGAGAGTGCGGTGATCGCCTATATCGGTGGGACTATAGGGACCCTGATCGGGGCCGACCTGCTGAACTGGCGCTCGTACAGGAACCTCGGCGCTCCGCTGGTCTCGATCGGGGGTGCCGGCACCTTCGACGGGATCTTCCTTACCGGGGTGCTGGCCGTGCTGCTGGCCTGACTCTCCTGACAGCAACCCTCATGTGGGTGAATGACTGATATTCTGGTTATGCAGCGTGCGTACCGGATCGGAGGTGGAATGCGTTCGGATGATCTCGAAACGTTCCACGTCCTCTCTCTTCTCGCTGATCAGGGACTGATAGACCATATCCAGGTCTATGTGAGCCCTGCACCTGAAGAGATTCTGAATGGAGAGATAGAAGAGATTGCCACGACAGATGCCAGGATCGTCGTCCATGCCCCCCACCACCTGGACAGGGTGAACCCTGCCGACCCCTCGCTCGGAGGATCCATGTCGGTAACGGATGGGGAGGCACAGATCGAAGCCGGGATGGCCGATGCGTTCGAATTCGCCGACCGGCTCGACGCTTCCTATATCGTCGCCCATGCAGGTTTCATCGGTCATCTCGACCGGCAGAAGGTTGTCAACAACGTGCGCTCATTCATTGACCGGTACCATGATCGGCGTCTCCTTATTGAGAACCTCCCTGCGGTTCATAAGGATCTCCAGTTCTTCGGGGCGACGGCAGAGGAACTCAAATCCCTCAACCTCTCCCGGATTGGTGGGATCTGCCTGGATTTCGCCCATCTTTACTGCTCAGCCAACTATCTTTCTAATCCGTACGGGGAGATGCTGACCGCTTTTTCGGCCCTTCCGGTCCGGTTCCACCACCTCTCCAATAGCAGAACCGGGTCGATCACCGATCAGCACCTGCCACTCGATCACTCTGAGGGTGGGGTTCCGATCGATCAGGTGATGGCGTGGGTCAAAAACCACCCGGCTAACCAGACCAGCTTGGAGTACAAGAACAGCGATCATTCGATCTACAAGCAGCAGTTGCAGGTCTTCGACGACCTGTACCATCAGGCCTGATGAGGGGAAGATCTGGGTGTAGAATTTGTTGTTTATACCCCCATCGATAGAGAGGTGATGATCATGGACTCCATCATGCTTCTTGGTTATATTGCAGGCTTCTTCTCGACCCTCTCATTTCTCCTGCAGGTGATCAAATCGATCCGGTGCAGATCCACCAGAGTTCTCTCCTGGTGATTCTCGGCATGATGATCACCGGCTCGGTGCTCTGGTCAGGGTACGGACTGATGATCGGGCAGATGCCGATCATGGTCACTAACGGGGTGCTCTTCGTGCTGATCACCGCCCGGTTCAGGGGTCAAGATTAGGTTCGGATGATCAGGAGATTCGCTTTCCGAGGGTCTCGATCGCCTCGATGATCGTCGGTGGCTGCGGTTTCATGATCGAAACCGGAATGTCGACGATCCGCTCGATGATCGAGGCCAGTACCGGGGCGCAGACGATTCCGCTCGCTCCCTCCTTTTCAGCCCTGACCGCAGCGATGATACACTCTTCCAGGGAGTTGGCAGAGTAGCCTTTTATTGTACAGGTCCGCTCTCCGCAGGTGATCTCCTCTCCTTCGACCTCCTCGAGGACGAACTTGGCCGCGACCACGGCGATGAAGTCCCTGCCTCTCGGTTCAAGGATATTGATGATCCTGGTGACGGTTGAGAGGCGTGGATCCCGTTCACCGGCGGTGATCTTGTACAGCGTAGCCGCAGGTATCCCGGTTGCATCGGCCAGCTCCCGAACGGTCATGTCCCGTCGCCGCAGTTCCTCGTTCAGGACGGCCTGAAACGAGGTGTCAAGTATACGTCTGATCAACATTATCTTACTATTGTAGATAATATTTTAATATATTTTCCTTATTGGGTTATTTATTCAATTTATTCAGAGAAAGTATTTCATTCGGTATACCCAGAAGACTGGTATGGATGCATATGCAATCAGGGATATCACCCTCCTCCCGGGCGTCAGCCGGGACGGGAAACGGGAGACCTTCGATGCGATCGTTATCCGCCCTGGAGACACGATCTCGATCGTGGGCCCGACCGGGTCAGGGAAGACTGCATTGATCAACGATATCGAGGTCTTTGCCCAGCAGGACACCGCGACCAGAAGGAGTGTACTGGTGAACGGGGCTCTGCCCCCTGATGTCCTGGTCAGGGATCCTGCAAGTAAGCCGATCGCTCTGATCACCCAGCACACCAAGTGCCTGGCCGACCTATCAGTTCAGGACTTTCTGATCATGCATCTGCAGGCCAGGAAGTGTACAGACCCGGCAAGGATCGAGGAGACGATTGCCCAGGCCAACCAGTTCACCGGCGAGGCGATCACCGGGACGATGCGTATGACGGCCCTCTCCGGGGGGCAGACACGGTCACTGATGGTGGCCGATGCGATCGTAATCAGCGATACCCCGTTGATCCTGCTCGACGAGATCGAGAACGCTGGGATCTTCAAGGACCGGGTGATTGCCTCGTTGAAAGAACATAAGCGTGCCGTGATCTTCGTCACCCACGACCCCTATGTCTCTCTTCTCTCAGACCGCCGGATCGTGATGCAACGTGGGGCCGTCGTGAAGGTGATCGAGTCAGACGGATCGGAGGAGGCTGCGCTCGCTACGGTTGCAGGGATCAATACCCTTCTCTATTCCCTCCGCGAGCGGATCCGGGCCGGCGAGCAGATCACGGACGGGGTGGAGATCAAATGAAGCTGATCGCGATCGCCGGCCCCCCGAGCGCCGGTAAGACCGCCGTGGCCAGGCAGGTGATCCGGCAATTGCAGGGAGAGCATCGGATCGCCTATCTCAAGGTCGACGTGGTTCGAGCTTTTGAGGATCAGGAACTGAAGCAGGAGTTCTCGATCCCGACCAGGATCGTCTACTCTGGCGACCTCTGCCCTGATCACACCGGGATCATGGTCCTGATGGACGGACTCTCCTGGGCGGAGAAGCAGGGGGCTGATCTGTTGATCTATGAGAGTGCTGGCCTCTGCCTCCGGTGTACTCCCTTCACGACACAGGCCCTCGGGGTCGTGGTGGTCAGCGCCGTCAGCGGCTCCAACACTCCGCTGAAGATGGCGCCGATGATCGCCCTCGCCGATATCGCGGTGGTGACCAGGGTAGACCTGGTCTCGCAGGCAGAGAAGGAGGTCTTTCGGGAGTGTATCCTGGAGGTGAGCCCGGGTGTTGATATCATCGAGACCAATGCTGTGCAGGGGACCGGTCTCCGGTACCTGATCGAGCGGGTCGCACAGGCAGAAGAGGTTACCGATCCCGCGACGATCGTACTCCGTGGCAGTCCCCCGCTTGGGGTCTGCACCATCTGTGTCGGCAAGAAGGAGATCGGCTGGCAGCACCACTTTGGGGTGCTCAGACAGCTCGATAACGCCGACCACCTCTTCCGGGGTGACTGAATGGTCGGCTGGGTTCCCCCAGGGAGGGACTGCGGGGCCTGCGGTGCGGCGGGCTGCGATAGTTTTGTCGCTCTGGTTGAAGAGGGAAGCAAGGAGATGCAGAACTGCCCGTTCTACCGGGAGGAGGGGACGGTGGACCCGCAGATCAGGGGGGTCGCCTCGCCGTATACGGGCAAGGATGTCCATGGGGCCGTGTACGACTTTGTGCTGGCCCCTCTGCCCGGGGAGATCTCGGCACGAAAGGGGATCGTTCCGTTCCGAGCTGACCTGGTCGAACGATGGGGGATCCAAGAGGGGGATATCGTGACCGGCCGACCTGCCGGTCCGGGCTGTCCGGTATATCATGGCCTGCGGGTCATCTCGGCCAACCCCGTGACCGGCCTGCTGGTCTGCCACACCGTCGGGCCGATGGTGGCACGGGAGGCCGGTCTGAATGTGCACGATGTGCAGGCCTATCATGTGGCCTCCTTTGAAGGGGTTGCCGAGATCTTCGCGGCTCCGCCGGTGCTGGGACGGAGGCAGCGGTTTCTGCCCGGCTCGTGCATGATCAACCTCTCGCATACTGCCGTGGTGAACATGGTGATGCAGAAGTCATTCGGACTCCATATCCGGCTTGAGGATATCAGGATATTATGAAGACGATCGATGAGATCAATCAAAAGATCCGGGAGGGGACGGCGGTTGTGCTGACAGCAGACGAGCTGAAGGCCCGGATCAGAGAGGGGGAGACGGTCACCCCCGAGAAGGTGGATGTCGTCACCACCGGGACCTTCGGGGTGATGTCAGGGACGATGGCGGTCCTCTCGTTTTCGGTGGCGAAGCCGGGAACATTCCAGAAGGCCGAGCAGGTGCTGTTGAACGGGGTGCCAGCCTACCCCGGCCCCTGTCCGAACGAGCGGAACGGGATCCTGGATCTGGTGGTCTATGGGACCGCCCACCGCGACCACCGGTACGGCGGCGGCCACCTCTTCCGGGATATCGTCGCAGGCCATGTGATCGCGGTCGAGGTTGTTGCAGGAGAGCAGACTCTGGAGACGATGATCACCCTGAACCAGATGGGATTGGCCCGGATCATTGCAACACGGATGGCGTTTCGGAACTACCATGCGATGATCAACCGGTCGGTCGACCCGATCCAGACGATCTTCTCAGTGACTGGTCTCGCTGGCCCGTGCACCGAGGTCTCGGTCAGTGGTTGCGGAGAGATCAACCCGCTCGAGAACGATCCCGAGCGACGGTTCATCGGCACCGGGACCAGGGTGTTGCTGAACGGCGGAACCGGGTACGTGATCGGCGAGGGAACCCGCTCCAGCCAGGAGAAACCGAACCTCTCGGTCTATGGAGACATGAAGGGGATGAACCCCCAGATGATGGGGGGTTTCATCACCTCAGTCGGACCCGAGTGCCTGACCTCTCTCGCAGCTCCGATCCCGGTGCTCGACCAGGCGGCGCTCGACCCGTTGCTGGTCCTCGATGCAGAAGTCAATCTGCCGATCGCAGGGATCAACGATCGGACAGGATGCGCAGCCTCGAAGTACAGCGAGGTCTGGCAGGGAACCGATCATCGGATCCAGAACGATCCGTCCGGCTGTGTTCACTGCGAGACCTGCCGGGCGGCTACTCTCTGCCCGACCGGGGCGATCAGTCCGGGCGCGGTGATCGATCGGGACCGGTGTGTGAACTGCGGAACCTGCGTGCAGGTCTGCCCTGGACCAGCCTTCTCCGGGATCCTCGGTGCAATCACTTATGAGGGAAGGCAGGTGCCGATCACCCTCCGCCAGTCGGATCGGATCCGCGGCACACGTCTCTGTGCCGAGCTCAAGGAGCGGATCCGGGTCGGCACCTTCAGTCTCACCAGGAAGGTCGATTCACTATGAGTGGAGATTACCAGCTCAGGTGCCCGACCTGTGGACTGAGGATCACGGATCGCTACTCCTCGTTCTGTCCGGCCGGCCACCCCGGGCTCCTGGTGACGGATTACCCGGAGAGAACTCTCTCCCTCAGTGGCCAGCCCGGGATCTTCCGGTATGAGTCATGGTTGCCGGTCAGGGGCCGGCTTCCGTTCACCGGGGGGACCGTTACCTACCAGAGCGACGGCCTGGCAGAGGAACTCGGGCTTGCGCACCTCTTCATCGGGTTCAACGGCTATTGGCCTGAACGGGGGGCCGATCTCGTCACCTGCTCGTTCAAGGAGCTCGAAGCGGTCCCGTCGATGCTGCGTGCGACCGAACGAACAGCGGGGATCCTGGTCGTCGCCTCAGCAGGGAACACGGCCCGGGCGTTCTGTCAGGTCTCGGCCCTGACCGGTATCCCGGTCGTGATCGTGGTCCCGCAATCAGCCCTTCCTCGGCTCTGGACCACCGAGCCTGCTCCAGCGGCGCTGGTGATCGGGGTCGATGGCGACTATGCCGATGCGATCGCGTACAGCACGGCGCTGGCAGCCGTCGACCCCCGGCTGATCGTTGAGGGAGGCGCCCGGAACGTGGCTCGCCGGGATGGGATGGGGACGGTGATGCTCGATGGGGCGGTGACGATCGGACGTATCCCCGACCATTATGTCCAGGCAGTCGGATCCGGGACCGGGGGTGTCGCCGCGTACGAGGCAGCCTCCCGGCTGATCCGGGACGGGCGGTTCGGTGGACGGCTCCCGATCCTTCACCTCGCTCAGAACCTGCCATTCGTTCCGATGGTGGCGGCCTGGGAGGAACATACCCGCGATCTTCAGGTCGGCCCGGGGACACCATACACCGAGGAGGCAGAACAATGGGTCTCTGCCCCGGTGCTGACCAACCGGACGCCACCGTACGGGGTCCCTGGCGGGACCTATGATGCCCTTGAGGCCACCGGCGGGGAGATGTATGCGATCAGCAACGGTCTGGCCAGGGCTGCCGGCACACTCTTCACCGACTGCGAGGGAATAGACCTCGATCCGGCCGCAGCGGTCGCAACAGCCTCGCTGATCCAGGCGATCGAGATGGGAACCATAGAACCCGGATCAAGGGTGCTGCTGAACATCACCGGTGGCGGGTACGACCGTGTCGTTGAGGATCATACTCTGGTTCCGACTCCGGCCGGATACCGGGTCCCTGCCGGCAACCCTGACGATGAAATCAGAAGAGATGTAATCACCTGGGTGAATGACCATGCATGAAACGGACCTGATCTCCATCCTCTCTGAACAGAAGATCGACCTTGCTGCGACCCTCCCCTGCGACCGGACAAAGGATCTCTGCTCACTGCTCACCGCTCATATCCCTGAGATCCCGGTGAACCGGGAGGAGGACGGGGTCGGTGTCTGCGCCGGTGCTGCCCTTGGGGGTTCCCGGCCGGCACTGGTGATCCAGAGTTCTGGCCTCGGTAACTCGCTCAATGCCCTGATGTCACTGACGATGACCTACCGCCTCCCGCTCCCGATCATCGCCAGCTGGCGCGGGTTTTATCACGAGGCGATTCCGGCGCAGGTCCCATTCAATCGGCCGCTTCCGGCGGTGCTGGATGCGCTTGGGATCCCGTACCAGATCATCAGGGAGGCCGGCGAACTTGGCCTGGTCAACCAGGTGATCCAGGAGGCGTTTGAAGATCATACTCCTTCGGTCGCCCTGATCTCCCCGAAGGTCTGGGAGGGGGGTGGCGAATGTGCGACCTCTGGACCCTTTCCGTCACGGGGACGAACCTCAGCGATCTGCTACCAGCGCAAGATCCGAGAGCCGGTGATGACCCGGTCGGATGCGATCGGGGTGATCAGCGGGGCGCTGACCGACCAGGCGGTCGTGGCCAACATCGGGATGCCGAGCAAGGAACTCTATGTGCACCATGACCGTCCGCAAAATTTCTACATGCTCGGCAGTTACACTCAGGCCACCCCGGTCGGATTCGGTCTGGCCTCGGTCACCGATCGGGATGTCTGGGTGATCGATGGGGATGGAAGTATGCTCGGGACAGGGATCCTCCCGGCCGTCGGGGCAGCCCATCCTCCAAACCTCCGGATTTTCTGCCTGGACAACGGGGCGTTTGGCTCGACCGGTAACCAGCCGACCTATGCGGCGACCGGGGTGGACATCGAACTGATGGCCAGGGCTGCAGGTATCATTTCGACTGTCAAGGTCCAGGGTCCCGAGGAACTGGCTGCGGTCTGCAGCGATCAGGTTGATGGCCCTCTCTTCGTCCATGTGCTGATCAGACCGGGAAACACCCAGGTACCGAACATCCCACTCTCACCGGAAGCGATCAGGGATCGGTTCATCGGAGCTCTCTGAGCCCTTTAACTAAACTTATAAACACTTTCTCCTCCTTCTTTTGATCACGAATCCGGTGGACAGATAGATGTGGCTGCATGATCTCTTCAGGCCCAACCTCGGCAAGCTGGCCGAACGACAGGACGTCAGCGGGCTGATTGCGGCCCTCTCTCATCGGGATCCAATAGTACAGCGGCAGGCCAGTACCATTCTCCGTTCGATGGGAAGGATCAGCGTTCCACTGCTGCTCGATACTCTCCAGCATGGAAACGCTGAGCTTCAGCAGCGAGTGTCTGCGGTGCTCAAGGAGATCCCCAACCTCCCGGTGGAGACCCTGATCACTGCCCTCGGTGATGACACCGGCCATACCTTTCCCGGCGTCGCGACGTTGATCGCAACGATGGGCGATCAGGTAGTGCTACCCCTGATGGGAGCGCTGAACAGTGAGTATGAGGAGATCCGGAAGGGGGCTATCGTTGCGCTCGGGATGATGGGTGAACCGGCCAGGCCGCAGTTGCTGGCTGCCCTGATGCACCCATCGTACCGGATCCGATACGGGGCGGCGCTGGCCCTCGATCGGACTGGGTGGGTGCCACAGGATGAGCGGGAGAAGTTTCGGTACCTGTTTGCGACTGGCCAGTGGTCGGAACTGGTGAAGAAACGCAAGGCCGTGGTCCTCCCGCTGCTGGCCGCTCTGGAAGACAGTCATTATGCGGTGAGACGGGATGTCGCTCTGGCCCTCGGTTCGATTGGGGATCTTCGGGCTATCGATCCCCTTCGACGGCTGCTGATCACTGATCCCGAGGAGACGGTCCGTGCAGGAGCTGCCGAGGCGCTCGGTCTCCTCGTCGACGACCAGGCGATCCCGGCGCTTCGGGCTGCGATCAATGACCATGCGCACAGTGTCAGAATGGCGGCAGCTCAGGCCCTGGCTAGGATCAACTGGGTTCCTGATGACGAACAGGAGCAGTTGACCCTGTTGGTGGCTACAGAGCAATGGTCCCAGTTGATAAGGCATGGGCCTGCTGCGATTCCGGTGTTGATCACGGCCCTCGGCGATGAATATTATGGGATCCGGACCGGTAGCGCCGAGGCCCTCTGGAGAATCGGCGATCCTGCCGTGAAATCTCTGATCCGGGCCCTCCACGACCAGAACCCAGCCATTCGGGCCGGATCTACCGGTGTGCTGATGCGGCTCGGTGCCTTTCCCAGGGAACAGTCTGCACCGACCTATATCGAACAGATCAGGCCCAACATCACTCCCCCACTGCATATCAGACGGGAGGTCTATCCGGATATCTCATGGACCGAGGACATTTCAGCATCCGGGTTGACACCCACACCCTGTGAGCCCGATCCTGTCGAGGACGATCTGGCCCTCCTCCTCTCCCCGACCGGGACGCAGTCGCCAGAGGAGATGATGACGGCAGAGCCGGCGGTGGGAGGATCCATTGAATTTACCCGGGATATTGAGGATGGACCATCCCTTCCCTTATCAGATGATCTGGAGGATGCGGACCAGATCCTCGCTGGGCTGGATGATTCTCTGCCCCCGATCGATCTCTCCTCTCTCCAATCGACGACGATGACTATTGAGGCACCACCATTCTGGGATCTCCCAGTTGAGGATGATCTGGCGACCCCAGAACCTCTCTCTTCCTGGCTGGATTCAGATGACCTGATCATCCCACAGATGGATGACGGGACACCTTCCATCACCCCCTCTTCGGTCCTTCCAGTTGTGGGTGGTCCAGGATTGGAGACTGCCGGCTCCATGGATAATGAAGCGTCCGGCTGGGCTCCGGTCCAGGAGTCGGCCTTCCTCTCCCTGATGGAGACACTCCAGCGGAATTCTCCTGATGATGAAGAACGATCCCAGCTGATCTCCTCGTACCTTGCCGATCAACATGGAGTTCTCTCCAGTGACCAGCCCTCGGTGATTGTCAGCGCCGTCGGTCCAGGCCTCTCCGCAGAGGACGATGCGGTCAGGATGGTGGCTGCTGAGGTGCTCGGACAGATCGGGATCGAATCGGTGCCTCTGCTGCTCAAGGCGCTTCAGGATCCATACTACCAGGTCAGGGTCACAGCTGCCGACGCTCTCGGTCAGATCCGGGATCAGCGAGCTCTCTCTCCGCTGGTCAACCTGCTGATCGAGGACGAGGATGAGGAGGTCAGGAGTCAGGCGGCTCATGCCCTTGGAGAGCTCCGGAACCCTGCTACAACCGAGGTTCTGGTCCGGGCATTGCATGATCAGTACCCGGTGGTCAGAGGGGCCGCGGCCAGGGCCTTGGGCATGATTGGAAATCGGCAGGGGATCGGCCCCCTCGTGGCCCTCTTCGAGTCCGGTGATCGTGCTACGGCAGAGGATGTGATCTGGGCCCTGAGGACGCTCGGGGCTGATCAGGATCTTGCCATGCAGGCCTCAGACACTGCAGATGAGAGACGACAAAAGGATGCTAAGATGTTGCTGGCCCGCCTTCATGAAGAAGAAACAACCCTCTCCCCTCTCCCTCCCAGGCAGTTTCATGCCGTGCTGTCAGGGGAGGTCTCTCCTATTCATGAGATCACGATTCCTCAGGAAGGCCCTCCCCCGATTGAGGTCACCCAATTGAACCCAACCCCTCGGTCAGTTCCACCGCTCCCTGAACCTATCGACGAGTCTGGAGGGCTGGAATCCGGTACAGTTCCTTCCGAGGATCCTGATTTTGTTCTACTGATCGAGGCCTCTGTGCATGAAGAGGCCCGGGTTCGGAAGAAGGTCGCTCATGCCCTTGCCAAGAGCCATGACCCTCGGGCTGGGGACCTGCTCAGAACGCTGCTGACTGATGAGGATGAGGACGTTCGGGCATCTGCATCCGCGTCACTCGGGTTGCTCGGAGACCAGGCTGCGGTGCCGGACCTGATCACTGCACTCGAGGATCAGAGCGACGAGGTCGTCATGCGGGCAGCCCGGTCGCTCGGTGAAATTCAGGACCCTGCTGCTGCTGCACCATTGATCCAGTTGCTGGATGCCGACGACTATGGGGTCAGACAGGTCGCTGGGGAGGCTCTGACAGCACTCGGTTCAGGGGCCACCGAGGCGCTGGTGGAAGCCCTCAACGATCCGGAGAAGGAGATCCGCGCCGGCTCTGCAGAGAGCCTCGCGGCTGCCGGTTGGACACCTACAGATACCGTCCAGGAGGTAGGATACCTGATCGCAGAGGAGCGGTGGTCTGAAATCGGCCGTTTTGGTGAGGATGCCCTCCCTCCTCTCGCCCAGTTTATCAACGATCCAGATCCTGAGATCCGGCTCGGGGTGGTCAGTGCTCTTGCCAAGATCGGTGGGCCTTCTGCTGCGGTTCTCCTCGAACATGCCGCTGCCGACTCATCGTACCTGGTTCGAAAGCGGGCAGGGCTGCTCCTTCGGGAGGAGAGCGCGACCGAACAGTCTGAGCAACCAGAGCAACTTGAACTTGAGGAACCGGTTCCGGAGATCCAGGAAGAGGAGTGATCTGGTGCACGCCTCTGGCCATGCTGCTTTGATGCTGGATTATAACTCTCCGGCCCCAATACCTGATGATGGAAGGCCCGGCATTGACTGAGAGGACTGCGTCTCCTGATATGGTCAGGGCGTTTCTCGGACTCTTCGCGCTGGCCGATGAGAGCACTGCCGGTGCGCTTTCTCCGATAACCCGGTGCGAGATGATCAGCGTCGACGGGGAGTCTGTCCCTCACTATATCAATGAGTTCTGGACCTCCCGTCAGCGACAGGCCTCCACCCTCCATGAACTCTCGTACCGGGCCTGCTTCAAACCGCAGCTCCCGGGCTTCTTTATCAGGCTGCTGACCCGCGAGGGAGAGACGGTCTATGACCCGTTCAGCGGCCGGGGTACCACGGCGATCGAAGCCGGTCTCCTGGGGAGGCAGGTGATCGCGAACGATATCAACCCGCTCTCGGCGATCCTGACCGCCCCCCGGTTCACCCTTCCTCAAGAGGGAGAGGTGGCAGAGCGGCTGGATCAGGTTCCTGAAGGGAAGGTGGGTGCGGACCTGGACCTCTCGATGTTCTACCATCCAGAGACCGAGGCTACGCTTGTCGCCCTCCGGCGGTACCTGATCGACCGGTACCAGTCAGGTGATGAGGATCAGGTCGACCGGTGGATCCGGATGGTCGCGACCAACCGGTTGACCGGCCACTCGAAGAACTTTTTCTCGGTGTACACGCTCCCGCCTAACCAGGCGGTCTCGCAAGAGAGCCAGTGCCGAATCAATACCAAGCGCGGACAGGTCCCCCCCTATAAAGACGTCCATGTGATCATCGAGCGGAAGTCCAGGCAGTTGCTGAGCGGGGTTTCGTCAGATGAACGGGCCGGCCTTGCATCGGTCGGGGCTGGGGCCTCGTTTCTGACTGGGGACGCACGGGAGACCCCGACGATCCGGTCCGGGTCGGTGGCCCTGACCGTCACCTCCCCTCCGTTTCTGGACATCGTCCAGTACGCCCGTGACAACTGGCTCCGCTGCTGGTTCAATGATCTCGATGCCCAGGCGATCGGCAGGGGTATCACGATGGCACGGACGGTGGAGGGGTGGTCGTCGGTGATGGGTGAGGTTTTTGACGAGCTGTACCGGGTCACCCGGTCGGGCGGATGGGTGGCCTTCGAGGTCGGAGAGGTCCGGCGGGGAACAATCTCTCTCGACCAGCACGTGGTCCCGCTCGGCAGGGCCGCCGGCTTCTCCTGTGAGGGGATCGTCGTCAACACCCAGCAGTTCACCAAGACCTCGCAGATCTGGGGTGTGGCCAACAATGCCTGCGGGACCAACACCAACCGGATCGTCCTCTTCTATAAACCTTGATTTTTCAATTCCTGCTTTTCTAGGAGGCGACGGATCGTCTGCCGTTATTATTAATAACGGCAACGGGAGAGTAGAGTAGAGGTGAATATTGAAGACTGCACGCCGTGACTTGGTGGACCTGGTGATCGAACGTGAGTACCTGTCCCTCCTCTCCCTGTACCGAACGCTCCACCAGCACCCGGAACTCTCTGAGATGGAGGAGCAGACCGCGAAGACTCTTTCAGCCTCTCTGGAGGCCACTGGGTATCAGGTCATCACCGGGATTGGTGGGTTTGGGATCGCCGGGGTGTTCGACGCCGGTCCGGGCAGGACTGTGCTGGTCAGGGCTGACATGGATGCCCTCCCGGTTCTGGAGGAGACTGGTCTCCCCTATGCCAGCACCGAGATCACCACCGACTGGAACGGCCGGCAGGTGCCGGTGATGCATGCCTGCGGGCATGACCTGCATATGACGATTCTCGCCGGCGTCGCGAGGGTGATGGTCACCCTGCAGGGCCGGTGGACTGGCCGACTTATCTTGGTCGGTCAACCTTCAGAGGAGCGGGTATCTGGAGCTGCGGCGATGGTCAGGGACGGGCTGTACACCATGATCGGCAGGCCGGACGCCCTCCTCGCCCTCCATGTGGCAGCCGATTACCCGGTCGGCACCGTCATCTACACCGAGGGGGTCTCCTCGGCAGGGGCCGAGTCGCTCGACCTGAAGATCTTCGGTGTCGGGGGGCACGCAGCTCATCCTGACCTGACGATCGATCCGGTCGTGATCGCTGCAGAGACGATCCTCCTTCTTCAGACCGTCGTCTCCCGTGAGATCGATCCACAGGCCTTCGCCGTGCTGACCGTCTCGTCGGTCCATGGGGGTTCTAAGCATAACGCGATCCCAGCAGAGGTCGACCTGACCCTGAACTTCAGGTACTTCTCGCCCGAGGTCCGGGATCACCTGATCCGAGCGATCGAACGGATCGTCGCCGCCGTCGCCCGCGGTGCTGGTGTCCCGGAGGACCACCTCCCGGTGCTGACCCTGCTCGATGAGTCGGCCCCGCCGATGGTCTGCAACCCGGCGCTAACCAACAGAGTGATAGCGGCCATCCGGGAGGTGGTCGGTGAGGAGCAGGTGATCGCCGTCCCGCCGTCTTCCGGCAGTGAGGACTTCGGAGCATTCGGGGTGGTCGACCCCCCGATTCCGATCTGTTATTTCCGGGTAGGCAGTGTCGGCCCGAATAGTCCTCAGCCCCCGGCCTTTCTGCACAGCGGCAGATTTTCACCCGATGCAGAGGGTGTGATCAAGAACGGTATCCGGGCGATGAGTGCGGCTCTCCTCTCCCTGCTCGAAAAAGATCAAGAATTATAGAAAGATACTATCCAAAAATCGGGTGGGAACAGCCAGGGGATCAACCCTCTGCCTTCTCGGTCTCTGGTTCGGTCTCAACCACGGCTGGTCTGAAGAGTTCCTTGACCCCCTCAGTGACAGGCGGCAGGTAAGTGTTCTCCATCGTCAGGCAGTGAGCAGGGCAGATCTCCACGCAGGAGTTGCAGACCACGCACCGGAATCGGTCGATCTCCCAGGTCTTCCCTTTTCTGTCCACACTGATCGCCTGCGTCGGGCATCGGCGGGAGCAGAGCCCGCACCATTTGCACGAGTCGACATCGATCGTCAGGTGTCCACGGGAGAGGTCGGACTTCTTTGCGGGTCGTGCTGGGTAGTTCAGCGTCGCCGGCTTCTTGAGGAGTGTTGCCGTTACGGTCTTTGCAAATGTGAAGAGTCCCATAATATCACCAGATTACCGCTCTGCGCAGCCGATGCAGGGGTCGATCGAGAGGACGATGATCGGCACATCGGCCAGTTCGCACCCTTTGAGCATCTCGACCAGCGGCGGGATGTTCGTGAAGCTCGGGGTCCTGACCCGGAACCTGACCAGGTTCTTCTTTCCATTTCCCTTCACATAGTGGACCACCTCGCCACGCGGCTGTTCGGTCCGTGAGAAGAACTCCCCGTCAGGGCTGCCGGTCACCTTCACATCGACCGGACCGTCAGGAATCTTGTCGACAGCTTGCTCGATCAGATCGATCGAGGTGAAGAGTTCGTTGGCCCTGACCAAACACCTGCCCAGGCAATCGCCACTGGACTCGGTCACTGGCTTGAACGAGAGTTCGTCGTAGGCCGCGTACCCGAGCATCCGCATATCGATGTTCAATCCGCTTCCCCGTCCGACTGGCCCGACGGCCCCGAGCAGGTAGGCCTGATCCTGTGGCAGGACCCCCACGTTCCTGAGCCGGTGACCGACCGAGTCGTCATGTGAGAAGACCTTGGTCAGGTCTCGCAGTTCATGCTTGATCCCGTTGAGTCCCTTTGCCATCTCCTTCAGTTTCTGGTTGGAGACATCCTTTCTGACCCCGCCGACTTTGCAGACCCCCTGGATCACACGTCCGCCGGTTGTCGCCTCCATGTCGTCGAGGATATGTTCGCGGAGCTTCCAGGCGTTCATGAAGAGGGACTCAAACCCCATCCCGTCTGCAAAGAGGCCGAGCCAGAGCAGGTGCGAGTGAAGACGGGAGTACTCGGACCAGATCGTCCGGAGGTATCGAGCCCGATCTGGAACCTCAACCCCCATGACCTGCTCGATCGCCTGTGAGTAGGTGAGGCTGTGAATGAACGAGCAGATCCCACAGATCCGTTCTGCGATGTACACCATGTCCGGGTACTCCCGCTTCTCGACCAGTTTCTCAAGACCGCGGTGGACATACCCTATCGAGGGGATCGCCTCGATCACGCGCTCGTCCTCCAGCACCAGGTCTAGATGGATCGGCTCGGGGAGGACCGGATGCTGCGGCCCGAATGGGATGATTGTTCTTTTTGACATGATTATTCGTCCTTTTTCTGGATGGTTATGCCGAATGGGTGGGCGATCGACGTCGTATAGAGCGTTCCTCCAAAGTCGATGTTCATACCGGTGACAGTGATCCCGTACAGGTCATGGATCTCGTTCTCGTAGATGAATGCACCTGGATAACTGCTGCTGATACTGGCCAGTTCGGTCCCCGGGGCGATGACTATCCGCATGTTTACGAAGTGATAGTCCTTATCGAACGAGTAGTTGATCTCATATGCTTCACCGGTGTTCGTGCACCCGATTTGCACCAGCCGGTAACCTTGATCGAGCATCTCCTTCACTCGTTTCTGCAGCGTTGGGACCTCGATCACCTCGGTGGTCTGTTCTTCAGTCTTCATGCACTCTTCCCTCTGGCAGCGAGCTGCCGCTGTTTCTCTTCAAGGATCGAAAGACTCTTGACGACACTGTCGATGATCTGTTCAGGCCGGACCGGGCAGCCGGGCAGGTAAACATCCACCGGGATCACCTTGTCGATCCCACCGATGATGTTGTAGCACTCGCGGAAGACCCCGCCACTGGTGGCGCAGACTCCAAGGGCGATGACGACCTTGGGTTCAGGCATCTGGTCGTAGATGTTCTTGATCACTGCTCTGTTCTGTTCGTTGACCCCCCCGGTGACGAGGAAGATGTCGGCGTGCTTGGGGTTGCCAGTGTTGATGATTCCGAACCGTTCGAGGTCGTACATCGGTGTCAGGCAGGCCAGTACCTCGATATCACAGCCATTGCAGCTGGAGGCGTCGTAGTGGATGATCCAGGGTGACTTCTTCATATAGGTCATATCAGGGCCCTCCAGTAGAGCAGACCGAGGTTGATCAGTCCGAAGACTGCGGTCACCTGCCAGATACTCTTCAGGGCCCAGGCCCACTTCACCCGTGCGAAGGTATTGTCGATGAAGATCTCTATGAAATACAGGATGATCATCGCCACCACCCCGATCAGCGGGTTGAACGCAAAGAACAGGTAGCCCATCCCGACCAGCAGGATGTTCTCGTACCAGTGGGCGATCTCGACCATCCCGAGCGTCGACCCTGAGAACTCGGTGGTGACACCCTTCACGATCTCCTGATGGGCGTGGTGCGAGGTCGAGATATCGAACGGTGACTTCCGAAGTTTCATCGTCAGGATATAGGCAAACCCAATGAAGACCCCAGGCAGGTACAGGATCAGCGGTACCGCGGTGGTGGCCAGGGCACTGACATAGAAACTGTGCACGACCATGTACATCCCGACGGCGACCAGGATTACCATCGGCTCGTAGGCCATGACCTGGACCAGCTCACGCTCGGCTCCAATGAATGCGTACGGCGATGCAGCTGCATACGCCCCGAGGATGAGGAAGACATGCGCCAGGGTCAGGGCGAAGATCACCAGCAGCAGGTCCCCTCCTGCAAAGAAGAGGGCCCCGCTGAAGGCGATGAAGATCAGGTAACTGAACACATAGAAGTTCTGTGAGGTATGGACCACCGCGTGCTCCTTCTCAAAGAGTTTCAGCACGTCGTAGAACGGCTGCACCACCGGCGGGCCCATCCGCCCCTGCATCCGTGCGGTGATCTTCCGATCGACCCCTGCCAGCAGCCCGCCGAGGGCCGGGGCGATCAGCAGAAAGATCACAGCGTAGAGGACTGAGGTCATAACAGCACCCCCGTGTAGACGGCACCGGCCATTAGCACGATTAACCCGGTGCAGAGGACCACGCCGACTTTCATCAGTTTTGTCTCACCAAAAAGGTTCTTCAAGTAGTAGTTGTGCATGGTTGCCGGCTTATACACGCCAAATGTCCCCTTAAACTGCATATCTGCGTTGGTGGCTCGTCCGCCCATGTATGGAGTTAGGTGATGTTGGTCCTTTCCGTAGTACCGCATCGAGAGCGGCAGGAGCAGGATCATGAAGAGCATCAACAGCATGATGATCACATTGTCCTGTCCAAGCTGGGTGACCTTTCCATAGGCTGCGAGCACATATGGCTCGATCAGCACCGAGGAGATGAGCGGGAAAAGCAGACAGACCCCGACGGTCAGCACCGTCAGGGTGTACAGTACTCCGATCTCCTCTCTGCCGACGCCCCCCTCCTGGTTCTTCTGGGGAGTGGGGACGGCGATCAGTTTGCCCATCCATTTGGTCCAGAAGAAGAGCGTCACTGCCGACCCGAAGGCGACGATCGCGACCAGGATCAGGCCGAACTGCACATCGATGAACGCACGGAGTGTTGCCCACTTGCTGATCAACATCCCGAACGGGGCTAGGAACATCCCGGCGATTCCGACCATCATCATCGTGGCCACCCGTGGCATCCGGGCGATCAGCCCCTCCATGTCCTCGATGTCCCGGGATCCAATCTGGTGTTCGACGGTCCCGACCGAAAGGAAGAGGAGCGACTTGGAGATCGCATGGAATATGATCAACAGAATCGCTGCCCAGACTGCTTCGTAGGTCCCGATACCGCCACAGGCCACCACCAGTCCGAGGTTTGCGATCGTCGAATAGGCGAGCACCTTCTTGGCGTTGGACTGGGAGATGGCGATCCCAGAGGCGAGCAGGAACGTGAACCCGCCGACCAGGGCGAGCATCAGCCCTGGAAGGGAACCCTGCAGGATCGGGGCCATCTTGATGATGATATAGACCCCTGCCTTGACCATCGTCGAGGAGTGGAGCAGGGCCGAGACAGGCGTCGGTGCGACCATTGCCCCAACCAGCCAGGACGAGAACGGCAGTTGGGCGGACTTAGTCAGTCCGGCAAAGCAGATCAGCACCGCCGGGATCAGGGCCACGGCCTGGCCGGCCCCGACCAGTCGGTCGAGCTCGATAATACCGCCTGCTGCCGGCATGGCTGCCAGGTATAGGAGCGCTGCAGCGAACCCGAGACCACCAAGGAGGTTCATCCACAGGGCCCGGAACGAGTTTTTTATCGCCTCTTCGGTCTGGGTGTATCCGATCAGCACGAACGAACAGAGCGTCGTCACTTCCCAGAAGAAATAGACCCAGACGAGGTTGTTCGAGAAGACAAGTCCGAACATCGCCGAGAGGAATGCGAAGAGGACGAAGAAAAACATCCTTCTTCTGTCGGTCACCTCTGGGTGATGTTCATGGAAGACCTGCATGTACCGGATCGAGTAGACACAGATCAGGGACCCGATGATCCCGATGATCAGCGCCATGATCAGGGTGAAATCGTCGACGAACAGGTTATGGATCGCTGTCAGGTGCTCTGCATAGGTGGTCTCAAAGTAGATCATCATCGCAGACTGTATAAGGATTAGAGCCACGGCCAGGTAATTTTTGTACCGTACCCCCATGTACAGGATGAAGAGAGCCATCAGCATCTCGATCACGAACATGATCTGACCAGCCGGCTCTGAAGCGAACGTCGAGAATATAGCGCCCTGTGCGAACGAGGTCACAACCAGGTAGACCGAGGCAACGCCGATCACCAGCGCTCCGATGCGTACGAGCAGGTGCTTGAGTGCGTGCTCAGGCAGTGCGTACATCATCAATGCGATGATCAACGGAAAGAGTATCAGGAATAATAGCAGCTCCACGTGAACCCACTCTACTTCCTATTTGTATTTATCATTATTAATCATAACACATCGGTGTCATGCTGGCTGATCGGTGACCGGAAAATATTTTAACAGTTCCTCTCCTGGAAGAGATATACTACCAGCATCCTGTCTATTCTGTGACCCCTTTGAGGAGGCTATTCTCTCTCCTTCCCTTCACTGGTATGCGCGATCGGATCTTCATCCGGTCGCGCCGGGGCATCTGTTGCTGATCCCGTTCCGGAATTTCTCCATGTACTTCGATCTCACTCACCCTGAGGAGTAGTCTGGCCAGGTCTGTTCATGATGCATGCGAAGGGGATACATTGACCGGACTGTCACCCCTGACAGTTACATCATCGGGGCGAACATCGGCTAGGACATGATTCCCAGCCACTGGGATGACAGCGGGGTCAAAAAGGCAGGGGCCGGCGATTGATCCTGAGGTAGGAGGTCGCGGATCTCCCGGTCTCTGTGGTGCCCGGATTCGGGGGACCCTCCCCGGTCATGAGGGGGTTCCCTTGGTGTGTGACCTGGACTGTTGAAAAGAGGCCGGGTCTCTGAGCGAAGAGTTGGGGGAGATGATTCTGGTGAGTTCAGTTCTTCAGTGAGAGCAGGTTCTTTCTCACCTTCTCGGCGGTGGTCTCGCTGAGGATCAGTTTGATTCCGATGAACGTCCAGTTGGCCAGGTCCTCGAGATCGCGTGACGTCAGCCGGGAGGATTCCTTCTTCAGGTGGTAGGTGCATTGCCTCTTCAGAAACTTCGGCGCCGAGGGGCCGAGTTCGGCTGCCAGTACGGCGAGAACCTGTTGCTCCAGGGTCATGCCTCCTCCTCGTTCATCATACTCATCGCCTCCATCATCTTGTAGGCATTGATCATCCTGGTGAACGAGTCGGCGAGGTTCTCGATCTCGTCCCCTGTTTTTATCTCGATCTTATTTTCCAAATCTCCACGGCTGACCCTGTCTGCGGTTTCGGTCAGGCTGGTGATCGGGCCAGTCAGATGGCGGGCCATCACGATCGCCATCAGCAGTGAGAGGATGAGGACGAGTCCTAGTCCCATGACGATCATCTGGACCGTGGCCGCTCCGTAGGCCGCAGAGGCATCGATGGCGGTGCTGACCTGTCGATCGGTCGCTCCGACGAAGGTGGCTATCCTAGTGTTCAGAGCCACAACCATGGCGTCGAGCGCGTTCATCCGATCCCTGATCTGTTGGTCACGGTCTGGATCATCGCCGGCTGCGATCGAGAGGGTCTGGTGGGAACTGTCGAGCACCTGCTGTTCCAGGTCTCTGGTATCGCTCAGGTCTGCGATCATCTTGGGATCGGTGAGGGAGGCGTTCAGGGCGAGCCGGCTCTTCACCATCTGTAGTTCGCCCTCGTTGATCATCTGGTTGCCCATCCCGGTCTCCCCCTGCAGATAGAGGAATGTTCCGGTCTGGACGTCCCTGGCTGCATTCTGGTAGGCGATCGCCTGTTGGTTGATGGTCAGGTCGGTGCTGATCCGCTTGTCGAGCGCGTTCATCCCGGTGACATTGGCACTGATGATCACCCCTGCGATCAGGAAGACCACGGCGAGCACCGAGAACGAGAGCATCAGTTTGTACTGTATCTTCATCTTCATCACCTCATTCGATCGGGACCAGTCCCTCTGCTTTCATCGTCGCCGTGCTGGTGCCTGAGAAGAGTTCGCTGATCACCTGCAGGACGGCAGGGGATGGACTGCCATCGGTGATCAGGTAGAGGGGATCTGCTGTTCCGGTTTTAACCCAGCCCTTCCCCTCATTTCCTTCAATCGTTAGACTCTTCACCTGGGGAGTGAGTGCCGACCCGTGAATACAGGCGATCCCGTCAGGGTCTGCCGCAACTGCTCGAACGGCTGATACTGTGGAAATTGCGGTTGAATGAGTGCAGTTCACCCCGGTGATGCCCTGAATTAGGCACTGGATGTCGGGTGTTTCATTGGCGTCCTGGTATGAGTGGAGGGGTCCGGCAGATCCGGTGTCGAGTGCGTTCCATTCGGTTATTGTTCCATTTGAGAAGATCCTGGCGAGATCGTCTTTGCTGATGGAGGTGATTGGGTTAGCTGGATGGACGATCACTGTCAGGGGGTCGTAGCCTATCAGGGTCAGGTGGAGATTCTTTCCCTGTATCCTTGCCTGTGCGTATTCTCTGCTGGTTGGGGTCCGGTTTGTCAGGGCGATGGTGGCTTTCTCGCCGACCAGGTCCATGATTCCCTGATCGCTGGAGGTGTTCTTCACCATCAGAGTCAGCCCCGGATATTGCCTAGCTGCACTGAGGCCGGCTTCCGAGAGGACAGAAGAGAGCGCCGGTGCTCCGCTGGTCGTCAGTGCGATGGGTTGCGTCGTCTCCACGGATGTCGAGGTGGCCAGACATCCTGCAGCAGAGAGAAGTCCGATGAGGCAGAGCAGCAGAGTTGTCATCACCAGGAATTCGGGGTGCCGTCTCTTTTTGTTGATCCAACTGAAAGTAGGTCTGTTCATTATAACCCTCTACCCAGATCTCGGTGGAGGGTGCATATAGTATTGTTGTATATAATATATATTGAATTATAAATCTATATATTTAACATTTTGGCAGAGGCTGGATCTGGTCTTCGATCGTATGATTAAAAAAGAGGGTGGGAGATTAACGCTCTTCGCGTTCCATCGTTATTGCTTTTTTCGGGCATTCATTGGCGCAGACGCCGCAGCCCTTGCAGAATTCCAGGTCTATCGTCAGGTCCTCGCTGATCACCCCGTCTGGACAGTACATCCCGCAGAGCCCGCAGGTGTTACATCTCTCCTTGTCGACGACTGGACGGAAGACCCGCCATGATCCGGTCTTTCCCGCGGCCCCCTCTCCGGGGGTGCTCAATGCTAGCCGTTCTCTCATACCGTCACCTCTGCATAGGCCTGCTCTGCTGCCTTCACATTCCGCTCATCAGTGAACGTCCCGCGGATCGCCTTCCTGGCGGACTCCTGTGAGACGATCCCCAACTTTGCCAGGGCACCGAGCACCGGCGTGTTCAGGATCGGTGACCCCGCGACTACCAGTCCGAGCGAGAGGGCGATCCCGGTAAGGTCTACATGATGAGTGGTGTGACCATCCATCGTCACGGCATGGGCGCTGTTGATCAGCACCGTCCCGTCTGGTTTGATCCCGTTGAGCACATCGATCACGTCCATCACACTGCTGTCAAGCACCACGACCAGGTCAGGAGACCTGATCTGGCTGTACACCTTGATCGGCTCATCACTGATCCGGACGAACGAGACCACCGGTGCTCCCCGCCGCTCTGCCCCATAGAACGGGGCTGCAGTTGCATACTTGTGGTCATTGAACGCCGCCTGGGCCAGAAGTTTGGCTGCAGTCACGCCACCCTGTCCACCCCGTGAGTGGATCCGAATTTCAAACATCTGGCGTCACCCCAAACCAGAATTCAGTCCCTATTTTCCTGGACCTGACAAACTCTGCGATGTCATCATAGGTGACCTCCTGGCCACCGAGGCCGGCGATCACACTGTAGAGATCCGTCCTGCAGGTCGATCGGATTGCATGGGCCAGCACCCCGCCGAATCCGAATGAGTAGTCGCGGTCGATCACCACGACCTCCCGGCCGGCAAGGTCAAGCTTCGGGAACGGTCTGAACCAGCGGAGACGCATCCCCCCTGCCCTGATCCCCTCATCTCTGAGGATATCGATCGCCATTTCGGCCTCCTTACCGAGTGTTCCCATCGAGATGAGGACCACATCCGCGTCTTCACACCGGTACTCCTCGGTCTGCCCATACTGCCTGCCAAACCGGCTGGCGAAATCGGACTCTACATCAGCGATCACCTTCACCGCGTCGCGCATCGATCGTTCGATGTCCCATCTGAACTTGAAATACTGGTCAGGACCCGTCATCGGACCGTAGCCGACCGGGTGGGTGGTATCGATTCGATGCGGTAGATCGATCGGCGGGATGAAGTCCCCGAGCTTGACCGTCTTGAGCGACTGCGTGATGTGGCTGAGCGAAAACCCGTCCAAGTTCACCATCACGGGTAGCAGCACGTCATGGTGCTCTGCTATCCGGAAGGCCATCAGCGTCGCATCGTAGGCCTCCTGCACAGTGGCCACATAGACCTGCAGCCAGCCGGTGTCCCGCTGTGAGAAGGCGTCCGAGTGCTCCGCCCAGGTGTTCCATCCCGGGCCGAGCGCACGGTTCACATTTGCCATCACGATCGGGAGGCGCGAAGCCGCCGCCCAGTGGAGCATCTCGTGCATGTAGAGCAGCCCGTGTGAACTGGTCGCCGTGAAGGTCCGGGCACCGGTGACCGAGGCCCCTATGCAGGCTGCCATCGCAGAATGTTCGCTCTCGACTGGAATGTACTGGCTTCTCATCGAACCGTCGGTCACGTAGTTCGCGATCTGTTCGACGATCTCGGTCTGCGGTGTGATCGGATACGCAGCCACGACATCAGGCTGGGCCTCACGAGCCGCTGAGGCCACTGCTTTGTTGCCGGTTGCTATCGTCAGCATAGTCCTTCCTCCTCATTACGGAGGCGCCGCTGGTTTCGTTCAAGCGTGAGTTGCATCTCCCTGATAGCCTCCACCGAGATACCCTTGAACCTGCCCTGGGCAGAGAGATATTCCTCAAGGGGGAGCGGTTTCTTCATCGCGGCCTTGGAGATACCATTGATCGTCAGTTTTCCTGCTTCCCGCTCGTACAGCATCCAGACCCCGGTCCTGACGGCCAGTTTTCCGAGTTCGACCGTCTTCTCTGTGGGGTACCGCCATCCTGGGGGGCATGGAGCGAGGATATGGATGAACTTCGGCCCCTGTATCGAGAGCGCCTTCTTCACCTTTTTATATAGATCCTGGGGATAGGCGCTGCATGCGGTCGCCATATAGGGCGGTTCGTGGGCAGCGACGATCCGGTCGATATCCTTCTTGGTCTCGAGCTTTCCGCCGGGGGTCGTCGTGGTCCTGGCCCCTATCGGGGTCGCCCCTGACCGCTGCATCCCGGTGTTGCCGTATGCTTCGTTATCGTAGCAGATATAGAGAAAGTTTGTCCCACGCTCCAGGGCCCCTGATAGTGCCTGGATCCCGATATCCACCGTTCCGCCGTCGCCGGCATAGGCGATCACATTGGTCTTTTTGCCTGTGGCTGAAAAGGCCGTGCTCATCCCTGAAGCGCACGCAGCGGCCGCTGCAAACGCTACATTGTAAACCGGGACGTTCATCGCCGTGGTCGGGTAGATCCCCTGCAGCACGCTCGTACAGCATGCGGGGACCACCAGCACCGTGTCCGGGCCTGCGGCCTTCAGGACATAACGGAGGCAGAGGGTAGAACTGCACCCTGCACAGGCAGAGGTGCATTTCTTCAGGTACTCCTCTTTCGGTAGTTCACTCATGTAGGTCACTGGTAGTATATATCTATCATCTTTTATAATGATAATTACCGTCACATAACCTTAATACGGCGCTCACGACACTACTGATTATAGAGAGGCATGGGAATGGACGATCAGGATATGATCTTTGAGATTGATGAAAAGATAGAGGCCGAGAGCGCAACAAAATCCACCGAGGGCCCATCAACAGGACCTTCTTCTCCTCAGATAACTCCCTCCATGGAACCAGTCTCTGCCCGCCCCCCTCCTCCTTCTGTCCCGGCTCCCCAGAAGAGGAGTGTACGATCTCGCTGGGGATGGTACCTGGGTCTCTCCCTGATCGGCCTTGTGTTGATCACCCTGATCGTCGCCTTCATCTCGATCGGGATCACGATCGGTGGGTCGGAACAGGCAGCACACTATCCGTATACTGTCACCTATGACGTGACCTTCCCGAACTCCAACCCAGTGCAGATCGGTAATATCCTGATCGTTGCGATTCCGTATGCCGACCATGTTAGCCTCTCGGTCGACAAGGTTCCTTATGACATCAAGGTCGGGGAGCAGAAGGAGATCACGCAGAAACAGGCCGCGGTGACGATACTTGGCTATCCGCTCCTTTCGTTCTCCTTCAAGCTCGATGCGACGTACAACGGCCTTGTTGACAGTGATGCTAGTTTCTCCCTTGGAGTCCGGACCTCAGAGCAGGTCCCGTCCGCTATCATCGCCCGGCTCCTTCCCCCGTCGGTCAACGCCACTCCGGTCTAGGAGGCCAATGATCCGTTCCCGGACCATCGCCTCCCGCCTGGCCGAACCAATCCAGTCCCTGCTCCGTGGGTCGGGTTCAGTCGGGGTGAAGGTGACCCCACAGTCCACGTCCCAGAGCACCAATCCATCAGCCGGGGCTGCCGGCGGGTTTCTTCTGCATTTCCCAGAGAGGAGCCGCTCCATCAGTTCTGGCTCCCGTTCGTGGGTTCCGATCAGGAGGAGCGCCGCCGCCATGCACCTGACCATGTGCCAGAGATAGGTGTGGGCGGTCACTTCAAAGACCGGTATCCCTCTGTCCTGGAAAACCCGGGCCGACTTGACGGTCCGGATCGGGCTCTTCTCCCTCACCCGTGCGAGTCGTGAGAAGTCGTGAGTCCCGATCAGGGCCGCTGCGGCCTGATCCATCGCTCTGATATCGAGGGGCCAGTCGGCAAAGAAGTAGCGGTATGTGCGTGATATGGCATCGAAGCGCGGGTGGAACGAGGGAGGCACTTCGGCGAACCCGTTACACCATAGGTCGGGTGAGAGCTGCCCGTTGAGCGCCTCCACCGCCCGCTCGGGGAACGGTGTTGAGAAGGCACCGACCTGGCCCCGGGCGTGCACACCCCGGTCGGTCCTGCCAGCCAGGGCGAACCCTGCCTTGCAAGGATCATCGAAGAGCTGGACCCGCTGACAGGCGGTGATAAGCTCCCCCTCAACCGTCCGGTAGGCAGGTTGGAGCTGGGACCCCCGGAACTGGTTCCCGTCGTACGAGAGCTGGAATGCCAGCCTCATCGGTGGACATGGCGCCGGACACGCCGCCAGGTACTTTTGATCGATTGCCGGGTATAGGTCCGCAGTGGGGTCATTCTTCCACCGGGCACGGTCTTTCCGGCCCGAATCGCTTCGAGGATAGATTCGACGGTCCTCTCAGCATCGATGGTTGTCCTTCCAAACCCGACGTACCGGGCATGATGAGCGTCTGAACCACCAACAGCTGGCTTGTGAACCCTGCGTGCCCCGCGTGCGGCCTTTCTGTTCGCCTGCCCGACGATGTACCGGCTATTGAAGACCTCGATCGCGTCGACCGCCTCAAGAGCGGACTTCACTTTCAGCCCGACGGCATGCCTCCAGATGTGGAACGGATGGGGCAGGATCGTCACAGCACCCTGGGCGTTGGCGAGTCGTATTGTCTCGATCACGTCGAGGCTGGGCGGGATCACGCTGGTCCCTCCGAGTACGAGCAGGTGCCCCTGTGCTGTCGAGACTTCGATCCCGGGGATTACAAGCACACGACTTTTGATTTTAGCCGCGTACCAGGCCCCGTCCATCGTATCATGATCAGTGATTGCAATTGCATCCAGCCCGACCTTCTCTGCCTGAAGCAGGATCTCCTCGACGCTCGACTCGCCGTCGCGTGAGTGGTTGGTATGGATATGCAGGTCACAGTTGAGCATCAAACAGTACTATTTTTTATCCTTCTCACTATTAAGGAGACGTATGCCTGTTCTTCTACCGACCGGTGCAGCGACCTATCAACTCGTCAGTGAGGCTGCCACAGGGTTTGATGCTGAGGTGGTCGTGACTGGGGAGATCGCCTCGTTTCTGACTCCACTACAGCTCCTCTCCCTGCTCAAAGAGCGACAGTACGATCTCGTGATCGTATCAGGGATGTGTACCGCGTCCTTTGTTCAGGTTGAGCAGGAGACCGGGGTGCCGGTCTTCCGTGGTCCAAGGCATGCTGCCGACCTCCCCCTGATCCTCTCCAGACTCGGCTCACTTGAACTTTCGCGGACGCTTCCTGCTGATGAACTGATCCGACTTCAACGCCAGGAGGAGGCCGGCAGAAAACTGGCTGGACTGGAGCGGTCGGCCATTCCAGACCTGCTGATCCGGAGGGTGAAGATCGGTGGCGGCTCGCGGATGAAAGTGCTGGCCGAGGTGATGGACGCCCCCCGGCAGCCTGACCTGGCAGCCGTGGTCACCGACCTCTTCTCCCGTGGTGCTGACATCGTCGACCTGGGATTCGGGTTCGATGCGACCCCGGAGGATGTTCGCCGGTGCTTTTCAGCGGTCGAGTCGATCGAGGGGCCACTGGCCGTGGACTCGCAGGACCCTGCGTTAATTAGAGCCGCTCTCTTCCGGGCTGACCTGGTCCTCTCGCTCCACGAGGAGAACATTCCGCTGGTCGGTGCAGAGGTGGCGTCCGCCGGTGTCGCGGCTGTGGTGGTACCACGCTATCAGTCCCTGGTCGAGAACCTGGCCCTCGCCGAAGAGGCCGGGATTGTCTCGCTGATCGCGGATCCTCTCCTCCAGCCAGTCGGGTCAGGGCTGGTCCGGTCGCTCCGGGAGTTCCCGGAGGAACCAGGGTATCCGCTTTTCTTCGGCGCAGGGAACGTCACCGAGCTGATCGATGCCGACTCTGTTGGGGTACAGGCCCTGCTGGCCGGGATGGCGCTTGAGGTTCACGCTGCTCTGGTCTTTGCCAGTGAACACTCGGACAAGACGCATGGGGCTGTCGAGGAGATGCGGCGGGCCACTGAGATGATGATGCTGGTCCGGTGCCGGCCCTATCCCAAGGACGTCGGCCTCGATCTGTTGGTGATCAAGGAGAAGCGGCGGCGGCGGGAGCCCCCACTCGCCTACCAGCAGCGGATCGAGGTGTCACCCCTCGCCGCGGATCTCACCTATGATCCGGCCGGGAACTTCAGGATCGGAATCGAGGACGGCCAGATCGTGGCCGTACACAACGGGACCGCCTTTGTTGGTTCTCATTGGGAGGAGGTCTTTGCTGAGATTCAGGCAGAGGGTCTGGTCTCCCTCCTCGACCATGCCGCCTATCTCGGAAAGGAGCTGTACAAGGCCGAACTGGCGCTCAGCTTCGGACGGTCGTTTGAACAGGACGGTCCCTTCTGACATCAGGCAGTATTGTTTTGTTGAAAACCTGATCGTTGATAATATCTGGATTCTTCGAATTTTTGTTTAGAAAGGATGGAGGAAGCAGATGAACCATCCTAATTCAAGAGTAATTCATTTTCCTTCGTCTTTAATCAGTCAAGGATATTGGTTTCACTGTTATTAAAAAAAGATTAGAAGGTGTTGAGGTAGCGCTCGATCTCCCAGGGGTGCACGGCCATCCTGAACGAGTCGTGCTCTGCGGTGGTGATGGCACTGAGACCGCTGACCACGTGGTTGCCTAGAGTGTTGGTGATGACCGGGTCCGCGAGCAGTGCCTCGTGGGCTTCGTAGAGGCTGCCTGGCAACATCGTGATCCCAAGATTCTTCCGCTCTGTTGCGGTCATGTGGAAGATGTTCACATCGGTCGACTCCGGTGGCTCGATCTTGTTCTTGATCCCGTCGAGCCCAGCCGCGAGCATCGAGGCGAAGGTCAGGTACGGGTTGCACGTCGGGTCAGGGGATCTGAACTCTGCCCTGGTGCTGTTGCCACGGGCTGCCGGCACCCTGATCAGGGCTGAACGGTTGGCTGTAGACCAGGAGACATAGACTGGGGCTTCATAGCCTGGCACCAGCCGCTTGTACGAGTTGATCGTCGGGTTGGCGACCCGGGTGATGGCACGGGCATGGTGGAGCAGCCCACCGATGTAATAACGTGCTGTGTCTGAGAGCTGTTTGTCGCCATTTGGATCGAAGAAGATGTTCTTTCCGTCCTTTGAGAGCGAACCGTGGGTATGCATACCACTACCGTTGATTCCGCCGATCGGCTTGGGCATGAATGTCGCATGCATTCCGCTCTTGAGTGCAATCGCCTTGGCTGCAAACTTGAAGGTGATCACCTTGTCTGCGGTATCCAGAGCATCGCTGTACTTGAAATCGATTTCATGCTGGCTCTCGGCCACTTCGTGGTGCGACGCCTCGATCTCAAAGCCCATATCAGAGAGGGCGAGAACGATCTCCCGCCTGACATCCTCTGCTGCATCGTTCGGAGCCAGATCGAAGTACGCACCCCTGTCGACGAACTCGGTGGTGGGTCTGCCGTTCTGCATCTGGAAGAGGAAGAACTCCAGTTCAGGGCCTGTGTTGAATGAGAAGCCCATCTTTGCGGCTTCTGCCAGGGTCTTCTTCAGCACATACCGTGGGTCGCCCTCGAAAGGCTTGCCACCGTAGGTCTGAAGGTCACAGATGAACCGTGCCACTCTGCCGTCCTGTGGTCTCCACGGAAGGATCGCGTAGGTCGCAGGGTCCGGCTTGAGCAACATGTCGGACTCCTCGATCCTGGTAAAACCTTCTATAGATGAACCATCAAACCATATTCCCTCAGTGAGTGCTTTCTCTGCCTGCTCCACAGGGATGGCCACATTCTTTGGGATTCCAAGGATATCGGTGAACTGCAGTCTGATGAATTTTATCAGATCCGCATCGATCCGTTCCAGCATCCCGGATACTACGTCTCCAGACATATGGAAGAAAACTTCTACCCAATTCTACTTATACCTACTGTAATATAGGTATTAAGAGAATACTGTATAATGTTGAACTCTATCGAGAGTATTTTGTGGTTGCCATGTGTGGGATAATTGGTGTTATCGATCGGAACCGGTCCCTGATGGACGGTTCTCATATAAAATCGGCGCTCTCCATGATGAACGAGCGGGGGAGCGGCGAAGGAGCTGGCTATGTCGCCTATGGCGTCTATCCTGAGTTCAAGGACTACTATGCACTGCACGTCTTCTTCGACAATGTGCATGAGCACAAGAAGGCGGTCGATGCACTGCTCAGTCAGTGGGGTACCATCATCCATGACGAGGAGATCCCGACCTATGAACAGCAGGGTCTGCGCAGGGTGCACACGCCATGGCGGTACTTCTTCGCCCCGGATACCAGCCTGATGACACGCAGTTCCACACCTGCAGAGGATATTGTGACCAGCCTGGTGATGAAGGTGAACACCCAGGTGACCGGAGCCCTGATCTTCTCTTCAGGCAAGAACCTCGGTGTCTTCAAGGCCGCAGGATGGCCAGAAGAGGTTGCCGACTTCTACCGGATCGAGGACTACTCAGGCTACATCTGGATGGGACACAACCGCTACCCGACCAATACTCCAGGCTGGTGGGGCGGGGCTCACCCGTTCAATCTGTTGAATTGGTCGGTCGTGCACAATGGTGAGATCACCTCGTACGGGACCAACCGGCGATATATCGAGAGCTTTGGGTATCAATGCTCGATGTTCACCGACACCGAGGTCGTTGCCTACATGGTCGATCTGCTGGCCCGCCAGCATGGTCTCTCACAGGAGATGACCGTCCGTGCGCTTGCCCCGCCGTTCTGGGACGAGATCGACCGGGAAGTGCCGAAGCAGCAGGAACTCGACCGGGCGATCCGGCTCACCTATGCCTCGGCGATGATGAACGGACCGTTCGCCATTGTGGTAGCCGACCAGGATACAATGGTCGCGTTCACCGATCGCTCCAAGCTCCGTCCGCTGGTCGGGGCAGAGAACGGTTCGAAGCTGTATGTCTCCAGTGAAGAGGCAGCTATCCGTGCGATGGATCCGGATATCGACGACGTCTTCACTCCGAGAGCAGGCGACCCGATCATCGGGAGGGTCGTGGCATGATCGGGAGTCTCCCACTCAGGTACAAAGTCTCGATTGATTCAGATCAATGCATGCTCTGCGGCAGGTGTGTCGACAACTGTTCGTATGGGGTTTTTCAGAAGGAGGAGGAGCGGATCGCGATCGTCAACCCGCGGAACTGCACGGCCTGCCACCGGTGTATTGCGATGTGCCCCCGCGATGCGATCTCACTCAAAGAGAAGCCGCTTGATTATCGGACCCATCCGGTCTGGACGCGAGAGGTACGGGAGTCGATCTACAATCAAGCCCGGACCGGCAAGATCATCCTCTCCGGAATGGGGAATGCTGGCTCCTATCCGATCATCTTCGACCGGCTGGTCCTCGACGCCTGTCAGGTGACGAATCCGTCGATCGACCCGCTCCGTGAACCGATGGAACTCCGGACCTATATCGGAAAAAAACCAGCCCGGCTTTCTGTCCGGGAGCATGATGGAGAGGTTGACCTGCTGACCACGCTGGCACCGAACCTGCAGCTTGAAACTCCGATCATGATCGGGCATATGAGTTACGGGGCGATCAGCCTGAATGCCCAGACAGCGATTGCGAAGGCCGCAGAGAAGGCCGGCACCTTCATGGGCACCGGCGAGGGTGGTCTCCATAAGACCCTGTACCCGTTCCAGAAACATATGATCGTCCAGGTTGCTTCAGGGAGGTTCGGGGTTGACATCAACTACTTGGAACGCGGAGCAGCGATCGAGATCAAGATCGGACAGGGGGCCAAACCGGGGATCGGCGGCCACCTCCCCGGTGAGAAGGTGAATGAGGAGGTCTCGCTGACCAGGATGATCCCAGTTGGCAGTGATGCGATCAGTCCGGCACCGCACCATGACATCTATTCGATCGAGGATCTGGCTCAACTGGTCAGGGCGCTCAAGGAAGCGACCGAGTGGAAGAAGCCGGTCTTTGTGAAGATCGCCGCGGTCCACAACGTGGCCGCGATCGCAGCTGGGATCGCCCGATCTTCGGCGGATGCAGTGGTGATCGACGGGTTCCGCGGCGGTACCGGGGCTGCTCCGCGGGTCTTCCGGGATCATGTCGGTATCCCAATCGAGGCGGCCGTAGCCGCGGTCGATGCCAAACTTCGGTCACAGGGGATCAGAAACGAGATTTCGATCATTGCCAGCGGCGGGATCCGGGACTCAACCGATGTGACGAAGGTGATCGCCCTCGGTGCAGACGCTGTCTATATCGGGACAGCAGCGCTGGTCGCGCTCGGATGCAGGGTCTGCGGTAGTTGTTATCGCAACCTCTGCCCCTGGGGGATCGCGACTCAGCGGCAAGATCTCGTGAACCGGCTTGACCCCGAGGTTGGGGCGACGCAGGTTGCCAACCTGATCCAGGGGTGGACCCTGGAGATCATGGACCTGATGGGTGCGGCTGGAATCAACAGCATTGAGAGCCTCCGCGGCAACCGGGATCGGCTCCGCGGGTATATGCTCGACGAATCGATGATGAAGGTGCTCGATGTGAAACCGGTGGGGGCGTGATGATGGAGAGCGTGACCATCGATGCAGCAGGGATGCATTACACCCCCCTGAACAAACAGATCCGGGCGGCGGTCGCTGCAGGGGTGAAACGGATCGTGCTCGAGCATGTGCTCGGGCAGCGATTCATCGCCGACGGCCTCCGGGGCGATGACGTGGTGATCGAGATCCACGGGGTCCCTGGAGGAGACCTTGGAATGTTCATGAGCGGACCAACGGTGATCGTCCATGGCAACTGCGAACATGCTCCGGGAAACACGATGGACAGCGGCACGATCGTGGTCCACGGGAGTGCTGGCGATGCGGTCGCCCACAGTATGCGGGGCGGTACGATATTCGTCCGCGGGCATATCGGCTACCGCGGCGGAATCCATATGAAGCAGTACCAGGAGAAGCGCCCGACCCTGGTGATCGGGGAGTACTCCCGTGCGTTCCTAGGTGAGTACATGGCAGGCGGGACCGTGCTGGTACTCGGTCTTCATGGTGGCGTTCCGGTTGAAGAGCGTGGTCTTGGGTCCGGCATCCATGGCGGGGAGATCATCATACGCGGTGATGTCGATGACCAGTACTTGGGGGTCGGGGCGATGAAGACAGTCCTGTCCGAACAGGACCGTGAGCGGATCGCACCGCTGATTCGGCAGTTTGCGGACCACTTTGGGATCGATGCGGCCCCGTTATTGAGTGCAGCGTATACCCGGATTGTACCGGTGAGCGGACGGCCTTTTGCAGGCAAATACACAAACGAGTGATGGCGATGGAAGAGAGAAGTTACAAGGATCTGAGCGGGGCTGTCTGGGAGAAGGGTCTCTGTGCAGGCTGTGGCGCCTGTGTGGCGGTCTGCCCTGCCGATGCGCTCTGTATGGACCAGGGAACAGGATCATCAGACCATCCCCGAAACAATGGCTACTGCAAGGCGGCCAATGATGGGGTCCCCTGTGGGGCCTGCTATGCGGTCTGCCCACGCGTTCAACCGCATGCTGAGGAGTCGATCGGACCAGTTCTTTCGATGCATGCGGCCAGGGCCGCGTTTGAGATCGAGGGGAGACAGAGTGGAGGGGCCGTGACGGCCATCCTCGTCAATGCCCTTGAGGAGGGGCTGATCGATGCGGTGGTGACCGTGACGGCCGATCAGTGGACGATGCTTCCGCACTCAACAGTGATCACCTCATCCGAGGCGCTGATCACCGGTGCCGGCTCTCGGTACAACTGGTGGGTGCCATTGCTGGCTGCGCTGAAGGAGGCGGTGGTTACGCGGAAGTACAAGCGGATCGCCATCGTCGGGGTACCCTGCGTGGTTCAGGCCGTCGAACAGATGCGGTCGAGTGAGCATGACCTGCTCCGTCCGTATGCCCGGGCAATACGTCTGCTGATCGGTCTCTTCTGCACCGAGTCGTTCGATTACCAGAGGCTGATGGAAGGAAAACTGGTCCATGAGTTCTCGATCGAGCCCTGGCAGATCAGAAAGATGGATGTGAAGGGCGTGCTCGAGGTACTCCTGAAAGATGGGAACGCGATCACGATCCCGCTCAAGGACCTTGCCGACTGTGTTCGGCCGGGCTGTCACACCTGCAATGACCTGACCGGCGTCGACGCCGACCTCTCTGCCGGTTCGGTGGGATCCCCGGAGGGGTGCACGACACTGCTCGTCAGGACAAAGACTGGTGCAGGTTTTGTGCAGAGTGCCCTCGATCACAACCGGCTCTTACTCGAAGGCGAGGTCGACACCTGTGCGATTGAAAAACTGGCAGGGATCAAGATCAGGCGATCTCATCACCCCTGATGTACCCCATTTTAGCAAAGACTTTTAGTTGTCTGAACGCGCCACTCTTATCTGGCGTGTATTCATCTCATGGAATGCAAAGACAGGAAAAATACCATGGTTTCGGTTCTCTTCGTTAGTGATGACCCGGATCTGCTCAGATCGATTGCTCTGGACAGGAGCTACGATCTCACTCCCTGCGTCAGTGCCGAGGCGGCGCTCGTGCTCGTTCAGGAACGATTCGATCTGATTGTTTCAGACGGCGGGATAGCACTGCTCGGACCACTCCGCAGCGCCGGTGATCAGACTCCGTTCATCCTGCTTTCAGATGAACAACAGGTCTGTGCGGAAGGGCTTGTTGCAGGGGCTGACCTCTGTTTATGTAGCGGAGGGGATCCAGACACCAGAATCCAGATCCTACAGAGAGCATTGCACCTGATCACCGATCGACAGAGGCAGGTCGCTGCGCAACAGGTGGCGAACGCTACAGTCAGCAGTATCACCGCTCGGGTCAGGCATGACATTCTGAACCAGATCATGGTGCTGAGCGGGTATGCAGAGCTTCTTCACGATATGGTCCCTGATCAATCGGCGCAACTCTTCCTGGAGAAGATCGAGAAAGCAGCAGAGACGATAAACCGGAACATCACCTTTACTCGTTCGTATCAGGACCTGGGCGCTGGCGAGGCCCGGTGGCAGTCGCTGGCTCCAGTTCTCATCGCGGCCGCAAAACAGGCCGGCTCTGGAGTCACCCTCGATGCCTCTGCAGTGGGGGAGGTTAGTCTCTTCGCCGAACAGCACCTCCCGGAGGTCTGCGCGGCCCTCTTCTCGTATGCTGTCATCCACCGATCCCCGGTCACCCTGGTCCGGTTGACCGTGGAGAGGACCAGTGCGGGGTTGGTGCTGGTCTGGGAGGACGACGGCCTTCCCATCCCGGAGAAGGACCGGAACCGGCTCTTGGAATATGGATACCTTCATATGTCCGGGTATGATCTCTTCCTCGCTGTGGCGTCCCTCTCGGTGACCGGCATCACCCTTTCGGTAGCTCCGGACCAGCAGTCCGGTGCCCGGTTTCAGATCACGGTTCCCTACGGTGTCCACAGGGGGTGAATGCGACCGTGTCCCCTTCCTCTCTCCCATGGGCCTACCTGATGATCGCGGGGATCTTCGAGGCGGTCTGGGCGGTGCTAACCAGTACCCCTATGGGTTCACCCGGCCATTTCCCACGCTAATCACCCTGGTGACGATGGGGTTGAGCGTCTACTTCCTCTCCCTTGCAACCAGGTCTCTCCCTCTCGGGACCGCCTATGCGGTCTGGACCGGGACCGTGATCGCCGGGATGATCCTTTTCAACGAGCCCCGCGGCCTGGCCCGGTTCCTCTGCATTCTGCTGATCCTGGCAGGGATCGCAGGGCTGAACCTGACTGTCCAGCAGTGAGCCCGGGAGCACCTCTTATATCAACAGCCGGCGACTTCGTATCGATGGTATCAGATCCGGTGATTGAGGCACGAAACCTGAGCAGGTCCTTTGATGGGCATCTCGTTCTTGACCAGGTCTCGTTCTCGATCCAGAGTGGGGAGATCTTCGGGTTCCTCGGCCCGAACGGTGCGGGGAAGACGACCACGATGCGGCTGTTGCTCGGGCTGATTCGCCCTGACCGGGGGGAAGCCACGGTCTTTGGGGTCTCGCTGGCTGAACATGATCGTGAACGGCGGAGGGTTGGTGTGCTCCTCGAACAGAACGGGATGACCGACCGTCTCTCCGCCGAACGGAACCTGCGCTATTACGCCGGACTGTACAGTGTCCCCAACCCGGCGCAGCGGGTGGAGGAGGTCCTCTCCCTGGTCGGTCTCCTCGACCGCCGGTCGGACTTGGTCGGCACCTTCTCCACCGGTATGCGTCGATCCCTCGGCCTCGCCCGAGCTATTCTCCATCACCCTGCGGTCCTCTTTCTGGACGAACCGACCTCCGGTCTCGACCCCGGGGCCCAGCAGCGGGTCAGGGAACTGATCCGAACCCTCTCGGTAGAGGAGTCGATGACGGTCTTTCTCAACTCCCATCACCTCGACGAGGTGGAGCGGGTCTGTTCACGGGTTGCGATCCTGCAGGACCAGCGGATCCGGGCGATCGACACCGTCGAGGGGATTCGACGGGGTCACCAGCAGCGGGTCTTTCTGATCGTCCTCTCCCGGCGGGAGCAGACCGTGGCTGCTGTAGAGGTGCTGAGAACCTGTCCTGGTGTGGTGGAGGCTCGACTGGAGGAGGATGGGATGATGCATGTCACTCTGCAGGGCACTTCAGGGTCTGCTGGTCTGCTCGGCTGTCTTGTCCACGCCGGTATTCAGGTAGAAGAAGGGTATTTCAAGCGTGAATCGCTTGAGGATGCGTACCTGGCAGTCACCGGAGGTGATAAAACATGATTCGATCTCTGCTGGTGGTGGCAGAGAAGGAGACCTATCAGATCTTGCATACAAGGAGCCTGCTCCTTTCAGCCCTGGTCTTTGCCGTGATCTTTGGCGGGATGTCGGTGCCTGCGGCAGGTGCTTCAGGTGGAGAACGTCTCGACACGCTCCTCTTCACGGTGGTGCTGATGCTTGGGATCTTTTCCGGGTACCTCTTCTCAGGACAGACCTTCCTGCGGGAGAAACAGGATGGGTCGATCGAGACCCTGCTCTGCTCGCCGCTGACACTTCAGGAACTCTGGGCAGGAAAGGTGCTCGGGGCGGTGATCCCGGCCTACCTGATAGCCCTTGTCTCCGCAGGGCTGATGACCGGCGCCGCCTTCTTCGTTCCCCTGGCCGGGGAAGGTCCAGGTCGATTCTGGTCGGGTGAACTGCTCGTCCATCTACTGGTGGTAGTTCCGTGCACCATCGCCGCCGTCGTTGGCCTGCTTGGCCTCTCGCAGTTGCTACTCGGGATGCGTGAGAACCGGGTGATCGGGATCGTCGTGATCCTGGTGATGGTCACCCTGCTGAGCACCGCACGGTCCCTGGCCTCCGCGACCGGGGAGATCACCTGGGTGACGGAAGGGGCCGTGCTCCTAGTGGCGTTGCTGTTGCTGCTGGCAACGACCGTTTTGACCAGACTCCTCTCCCGCGAGCGGATCGTGATGACCCTCCCCTGATCAGGGTTCGGTCCGCTGGTGGAGGTTCCCGGCAGGGCGGAGCCATTGCCATGATCGCCGACCGTGAATCAGTCCGATCAGTAGATTATCTGAGTGGGTGATGATCACCCTGATCAGTGGAACCGGCAGGCGATGGACTAGGTGGAAGAGCAGGTTACGTCCCCGGAGATCAGCCTTTAACTCAGGACAGATCAGTGACCTGATCAGTTGTTGGTAATGGTCTGCCGCATCGCCCCCCTCTGAGAGGGCCCTGTGCACTGCTGCAGCTGCCAGTTCGCCAGTCCGGTGTGCATAAAAGATTCCTTCGCCGAGGAACGGCTCAACGAACCCCCCGGCGTCCCCGACCAGCAGGGCCACTCCAAAGGTTGGATTCCGTATGAAGTTGCCATAGGGGAGGGCCCAACCCTGGGGGTGGGAAACCATATCTTCAAGTCCCTTGGCTGCCAGGCAGGTTTTGAAGATCTCAGCGACCCTTCTCTCCCCACCCTGTTTCAGCCCGCCGATGCCAAGGATCACCTCTTCTTCTCCGGGGAAGGCCCAGCCATAGCCCGCCTTCCATCCTGGGAGGTCGAAGAAGAGGATCGGGTGATCGATCCCACTGAACGGCGGGGCCAGCCGGGAGCGAGGGACCTTAATCTCCACCGTGCTGGCCAGGTTCTGGAACCATCGGTTTTTATCTTCAGGGGTGATAGGAAACGCGTGTCTGACCCTGCTGTTCACCCCGTCGGCACCGATCAGATACCTGCCGGTGATCGTCCTTCCATCCCTGGTCATCACCAGACCTATGAGAGGGTCCACGCTGGTCACCTCGCACCCGGTGATCACCGTCACCCCTGCTTCCTCTGCGGCGGCCAGAAGTTTCGCGTCGTACGCAGTCCTGTCTACAAACGTGAAGGGTATCGATGTGTTCCGCTTGCAGATCATCTCCCTTCTACAGGAGATCTGATAGTGATCGGCGGTTGCAGCGACGATTCCCTCCCTGATCATATAAGTTTCTGTTAACCCGAAGGTCCGGCTGAGCAGGTCTCGGGTCTTCTCGGTCAGACACCCGGCACAGAGTTTCTTCCGGGGGAACGTTGCCTTGTCGATGAGCAACACCTGGTGACCGTCCTTTGCCAACAAGTAGGCAGCTGTGACACCGGCGGGGCCGGCACCCACCACAACAACATCTGCAGTGGTGTTTCGGGATGATGTTGATCGGTTCATGCCAGAATCACTTGAATGAGCGCCCTTTTGAAAATGCCCTACCGAGGAACTCTCCAAGCCCGTAGTACCCCATTTCAATCGAGTCATAGACGAGCGGTCTGATCTTTGTCAGGTCCGGCTTTCCCTCAGGGGAGAGCCCTGCTTCGTCCACCTTCACATCCAGGATCTCGCCTATGAAGAGCGTATGCACTCCGAGTTCGAGGGTGTTTGATAGCCTGCACTCGATGACCACCGGGAACTCGTCCACGTACGGGGCGTCGACCAGGTCGCTCTTTTTGGGGGTCAGTCCAGTCACCGCAAACTTATCGACTGTCTTTCCTGACTCAATCCCCACATAATCGGCCTCGGCGACATAGTGCTCTGAGGGGATGCTGATCGTAAATTCTCGCTTTGCAAGGAGCGACTGGTGGGTATACCGGGATGGCCGAATCGAGATTCCAACGCTCGGCGGATCTGAGCTGCAGATTCCCCCCCATGCAGCGGCCATCATGTTCGGCCTACCCTGATGGTCATAGGTGCCCACGATCAGGTCCGGGTGCACACAGAGGAATGTCTCTGCACCGATCGATCTCTTCATATGCTCATATCTCTTCACAGCCGGTTAAATCCCTTGCCACTGGTAGGGTGAACCGGATCGCTGCCCCTTCACCGGGCTCACCTGCCACCCGGTCATCAGCCCAGATCCTTCCCCCATACCGTTCGACCAGCATCTGTGCGATGTACAACCCGAGCCCTTTTCTGTTCTCCTCGCCTGCACCCCTCTGGAACCGGTTGAAGATCAACTGTTTCTTGTTATCAGGGATACCCGGGCCGTTATCCTCCACAGAGACCAGGTACTCCTGATCAGTCGGTTCGACCCTGATGGTGATCGTTCCTTTTGGACCGGCGAACTTTCTGCTGTTCCCTATCAGGTTGGTCAGCACCCCTCCAAGCAGGTCATCTGCAGAGACAATCGTTCTCTGACCGTTATAGTGAATCGGTGTTCCTGGAAAGTGAGTGATCTGGGTTTTTATCACCTGATCCAGATCGATATTATGGGGGGTTTTCTGTTCCTCGGCGATCTTTCTGATTGTCGAGATGTTATCGATGATCTCAATTGAATGGCGGATACAGGTCTGGAGTTTTGTTGTCATCGAGGCTTCGTTCTCATCGAGCATCCCAGAGAGACAATCGGCGTACCCGAGGGCCGACATAACTGCATTGTTGATATCATGGGTCATGATGTCGAGGTACAGGTTTGTCCTGTCAGTTCGGGGGTTCACTTCTTCAGAGACACAGACCGCTCCGATCTGCTGCTGATTCTGGTTATGGAGGGGACACCAGCTCATCCTGACGTTTACCACCAGGTTATCACGTCGCCTGACTGCGATCGCCTCACTCCACTTCTCTCCTCCCTGGGTGGCCTGGGTGATCCGTTCTTTTGAGGGTTCATCGGTCAGCGTGGCAATCAGGACATCTCTCCTCTTCCCTCTGGCCTCTCCTGCCTTCCAGCCATAGAGCACCTCGGCACTTCGATTCCAGGAGACGATCGTCCCCTCTGGATCGGTCACGACCACCGCCTGGCTAATATGGTTGAGCAGTTCCATCTGGAACCATGCCTGCTCCTCTGCAACCTTCCGTGCGGAGATGTCCCGTGATGAGACCTGGGTCTCCAGCCCCTGTCCTGGTATCCTGATCAGCCGGTGGGTCGACTCGACCCAGCAGTACCTCCCGTCCTTTCGCCTGATCCGATAGGTTGTTAGGGATGGTGAAGAATCGATAACGGCCTTCTCTGCACACTCGCGGATCTTTGGAATATCGTCGGGGTGGATGAACTCATAGGCGGCGTGGCCAATCAGTTCCTCTGGCTGGTACCCAAGGAGATGTATGCAGGCCGGTGAAGCATATCGGTAAGTCCCGTCTGGGGTATGACAGGAGATCATATCGGTCCCGTTCTCAGCCAGCAGCCGGAACCGCTCTTCACTCTGACGAAGAGCCAGGTCGCTCTTCTGCTGTGCAACCGCCCTCTTCACCTTGTGCTCCAACTCGGCGAACTGTGAACGGGGGTCTCCACCCTTCTGGAGGTAGAAATCGGCTCCCTGGTTCAGGGCCTCGATGACGATCTGCTCCCGCCCTTTTCCTGTGAAGATGATGAATGGAATGGTGTTCCCTGTTGACCTGATGATCTTGAGAAGTTCTATTCCATTCATCCCGGGCATCTCATAGTCTGAGACGATCACGTCGAATGGGGTCTCTTTGAGCAGTGCTAACGCTCCTCCTGGAGATTCAGCGGGAGTAACAGTAATCATCCCTGAACGTTCAAGAAAGAGACGGGCCACTTCGAGCAGGGTGGGTTCGTCATCCACGAGGAGCAGCGCAATCATGGGTCATCTTCAATTGCAGGGAGGTACCCTGTTCTGAGTACGATCTGGACGATACTGATAGAAAAATATGCCTATTTTGGTTTATCTTCAGGAACGGAGCAGATCTCAAAGAACAAACGCCGAGGGGGAGATTTGAACTCCCGAGGTGCCAAGCACCAGTGGCTTTCGAGGCCACCGCCTTACCGGACTAGACTACCTCGGCACGCCGACTTACTAAATTTGTCTCCGATTTATATAAAAGATAGTGGTGGATAGGGATCGAGATGATACTCAGATCCCTGTACACCAGATGAGGGTGTGGGCCATCCTCATACCACCGGGTACCCTTACTGTCCTGGTGCCCGGTTCTGGGTGATCATCATGTCATCCACACGGATCAGCATGCTCGCTGTCTCTGCGGCTGATTGAATCGCCTGCTTCTTGACACGCAGTGGTTCGATGACTCCGGCCTCAAACATGTCGACGATCTCGCCGGTGTAGACATTGAGCCCGGCAAACTTCTGTCCATTGGAGTGTGCCGACTTCAGCGCAACCAGTTTGTCGAGGGGGTTGTAGCCTGAATTCTCGGCGAGGGTCAGGGGGACCGCTTCGAAGACATTTGCGAACGCTTCGAGCGGGATTTGGACTCTACCACCGACTGACTCTGCATACTCTCTGAGTTTCAACAGCAGTTCGGTCTCGATGGCGCCGCCACCAACCACAAAGGTTCCGTCCTCCATCGCATCGGCGACCACGCTGGTCCCGTCGACGACGGCACGCTCGAGTTCATCGATCAGGTAGTCGGTCGAACCACGGAGCAGGATGGTGATCGCCTTTGGATTCTTGCAGCCGGAAATGGTGATCAGATTTGCATCCTCCTTCTCTGCGACCAGTGCAGCGTACCCAAGGTCTGCAGCGGTCAGGTCTTCGGTCTTGTTGACGATCGTCGCATGCAATGCCTTGGCCGCATACTTCATATCCTTCTCCTTGACGTCGTCGACGGCGAGAACTCCGGCCTTGGCTAGGTAGAACTGGACTGCATCTGCAATCCCTTTCTGACAGAGGAGCACATTTGCGCCAGCGGCGATTACGGCATCTGCGAGTTTCTTCAAGGATTCGCGTTCAGAGGCCCCGAATGCATTCATCTGTGCAGAGTCGGTGATCTTGATCTTGGACTTGACCTGAGTCTTGGTCACTTCGAGGGGTGATGCAATCAGGGCGACTTTCGCCTCGACGACCTTAGACGGCATCTGCTCTGAGACCCGGCTCTTGTCGATGACAATCCCACGGATCAGTTCAGCATCGTCCATGCTCTCGCCGGTCTGCTTCTTGATCATGATGTCATCACGATCGACGACGACTTTACCGTTTTTGGTCTCCCCAACGCTCATCACCGCATCGACGACGATCCCGTTCAGTTTTCCCTTGACCGACTCGATCGACTTGCCGGTCATCGAGGTGTCTGCAATCTTGAGCAGTGCATCACGGTCCGTCGCGTCGATCTTCAGTGCCATGGTGTTCAGGATCTCAAGTGCCTTCTGCATCCCGAGTCTGTACCCCTGGGCGATGATCGTCGGGTGGATCTGTTTGACGAGCATCTGCTCTGCCTGTTCCATCAAGGAACCAACGAGGATACACGCGGTGGTGGTACCGTCGCCGACTTCGTCGTCCTGTGTCTCTGCGACTTCGATCACCATCTTGGCACCGGGGTGCTGGACAGAGATCTCGTGCAGGATCGTTGCCCCATCGTTGGTGATGACCACATCGCCGGTAGAACTTACCAGCATCTTGTCCATCCCACGGGGACCGAGCGTGGTCCGCACTGCCGAGGCTATCGCCTTTGCTGCTGCAATATTCGAGCGCTGGGCCTCCTGCCCTCTGGTTCGCTCAACATTATCCTTTAGAATGATGACTGGCTGTCCTGCAAGCATTATTAATCCTCCAATATGGTAAAAAATTGAATTGAACTTCTATATAAATTATTGGTATGATCCTGCAGGAATGATGGTAATACTCAGTCTATACGCGAGATTGTGAAGACCGAATAGACTGGAACGCCCTCGACCTCCTTGATCCCGAGCTTGTCGAAGAGAACCCAGATGGCGAGCGGCGTTGCCTTGTGCCTGCGCAGGTACCTGACCACCTCATGCATCGTCCTCCCTGAGGTGATCACATCGTCGACGATGATCGCATTCTCTCCGCCTACCTGTGAGAAGTTTCCGCTGATCGATCCGACCGGATTCTCACCACTACTATGCTTGGCCGGGTGGTAAATGGCCAGCTTCATCTGCTCTTTCTGGGCGATCAGGGTTGCGAGCGGAACCCCCGACAGTGCAATCCCAACAATTGCATTACTCCCAAGGGAAGGGCACTGCCCTTCTACGGATTCAAAGGGGTGGGCGCAGTAATATCGTTCGATCATTAGCGAGGCGATCCCATCGAGGAGATGCCCATTGCTGCTGACCACCGTCCAGTCAATATGGACGTCTTTCGGTGCTGTATCCCCTTTCTTCTGGGTCAAGAGCCAGGTGACGGTCTCCATCGAGAGGCTCAGTTCATCGGCTATCTGGCCGGGACTGTGCCCCTCAGAGAGGAGCATCCTTGCTTTCTGTATCAATTCATCGAGGGATGACATACGAGAGAGGTACAAAAGGAATCTATTTAAGTTTTCTTTTGATCTCTGCTCCGCAGACCTGGCATTCTCCGATCTCATCGTAATATCTGCCACACCCTGAGCATCGGAACCGCCATCGCCTGTACCTGGCCTTCCGTTGCTGGATGGCCGCGGTTGCGACCCCTACAACCTTTGCCGTGTTCTGAACTGCGAAGTCGTCGGTCACCAGGATAGCGACTAGGTCGAGTGCGAGGGAGAGCAGAGATATGTCGGTCGGGGAGAGGACCGGCCGATCCCCGCTGACTCCTGCAGCAAGGTCGACCCGATGGCATGCCTCCTTTGAAGGTGTCATCACCTTCAGCCCAACTTCAGTCAGCGCCTCGAGCCTGCAGCGGGAAGAGAGATCTTTCACCTCGTCCACCACCTCAGGCGTTGTGTACAGTTCCATCTCTTGGTTGACCTGCCTGGGGAGCCGATCCGTCTCTGCCCCGGCGAAGAAAAACGAGGCGTCCAGCACAAATTTCATGCAGAGAACTCCGTGATGGTATCACCGGAATACCGGATTCGATACCTGAAGAGATTGAGGAGCCAGAGCATCGTCTTGGCGTGAAGCGTAAACCTGCTGGAGGTATACTGTCCTCCGGCGACCGCCAGATAGACGAGCAATTGGTCGGCGAGGTACTGGTCCACATCGCTGCCTACGGCGCATTCTTCCTGTAGGTTCGCAACCGCTCCAGCCCCAATCTTCTCGGCGGGAAGTCCCGGCCTTCCGAGCATGCTCCCCCCGTGGGTGCCGGCCCATACTGTGCACGACGACCCCGGGCAACCTCCAGTCCGCAGATCTTTCAACCGCTTCGGGATTTCGATATCTGGGATCCCTCGCATCGCTCTCTCTGCCGCGGACATCTGTCGCTCGACAACATGGCCCGGGAGGCCAGCGGCCGAGGAGCAGATGCCGGTCGATCGTCTGAGTGATTCGCTGATCCTGATCGGGTCGAGGGTGGATGGGGCGACCGTGACCTTCACCGTCCCGCCCCCTGCCGGGAAGTACCCCCGCTGCTGAATATCGAGGGTGACCTCCGCCCCGTGGTGCCTGAGCACCCGCAACAGCAGATGCTCCAGATAGTCGATTGTCGGCGCTCCTCGCACCTCGGTTCCGCCGGTCACCGTGAGCGATCCCCCATGGAGCATCGCGACCGGCAGCCAGGCCTGGATGATCAGCGGAATCGCCCCGGCCGTCCCCGTGTCGACCGTGACTTCCGCTCTCCTTGGGGATCCCGGCCGGAAGATCAGTTGATTGGATCCCATCATCGCCCCCTGGACCTCTGCCTCGCAGGTGGCGGCCACTGCCTGGATGGCGGCCAGGTGCTGGTTCTTCAGCCCCGGGTTGGATCGCCTGGCCCGGATATGATCCACCACAATCGATTGGCCGGTCAGTGCAGCGCAGGCCACCGCCGTTCTGATGATCTGACCGCCCCCTTCGAGAGAGGCGCCGTCGATCGCAAGCATCAGTCCTGCAGGGCTCGAACGATGCAGTCCGCGGCCGTGATCCGGCTGCATCCCCGTTCGATCGTATCTGTGGCGATCACCTGGCCGACCCCTGATGCACAGAGGTGAGCATAGGCTCCGCCTGTCAGCACCCCGTGGACGCAGATCGCGTCGACACGGGATGCCCCCTGGACAGTTAGCATCCCGGCAGCCGTGGCCAGCGTCCCTCCGGTAGAGATAATATCATCGATGATAACGACCTCCCTTCCTTCCACCGGCAACAACTTGGGTGCGATGGTGACCTGATCGCCCGAATGTCGTGTCTTCTGCAGATGATCACAGTCCCACCCGTCGGCAGCTGCAACATCAGCGACAAACCTGGCCGCTCCCTCGTCAGGGGCCAGCAGCAACGGATCGGTCAACCCCATCACCTGCAGGTGTCTTCCGATATCTGGTGCCATCGAGAGATCCTCTGCAGGGACATCAAAGTACGAGAGCGCCTCCTCCTGATGGATGTTGATCGTTTTCACCCTGCTGACCCCTCTACTGACTGCCCGGGCTACGGCCCGGGCAGAGATCGGTTCACCGTCCTTGAACCGCTGGTCCTGACGTGCATATGCCATGTACGGGAGGATCAGGGTGTTCTCCGAGGTATCGCAGGCGTCGATCAGCAGCAGCAGTTCGACGAGGGCATTGTTGTCAGTGACGCTCCCAATAATCACGGTCTGATCGTCGAGGCTGCTTCTGTTCAGATACGATTCCCCGTCAGGAAACTGGGAAAATTTGACGTCTACCAGTTCAACGCCCAGACTGGCTGCTACACGCGCACCGAGCACCTGTGAACGCTCTGTACTGATTACCTTCATGTGATCATACCTTAGCTGAAAGTACTTAAACAATCATGCATAAATTATATAAATTAAGAAGGATTGAAGAGGGAAAAATCATAATGGACAGTACTGTAAATGAGGAGCCAACGCACGAGGATACCATTTTAGAGAACGTGCAGGTGGAGACCTCATCCGAGATTGAGGTACCGGCGCATCTGATCGATCAGGTGATCGGTCAGGAGCATGCGGTTGAGGTGATCAGGAAGGCGGCGATACAACGCCGTCATGTGATGATGATCGGTAGCCCGGGGACCGGGAAGTCGATGCTTGCAAAAGCAATGGCTGAACTGCTCCCCAAAGAGGAGCTGCAGGACCTGCTGGTCTACCCCAATGCCGAGGACTCAAACAATCCTATCATCAGGACCGTCCCTGCAGGAAAGGCAAAGCAGATCGTCGGTGCTCATAAAGCTGAGGCCAAGAAGCGGGCGCAGTTCCGGAACACGTTGATGATGTTGCTGATGGTCGGGATCATCGGCTACTCATTCATCACGATGCAGTGGCTGATGGGGATCATCGCTGCAGCCTTCGTCTTCATGGCTCTCCGGTACAGCACTCCCAAGGATGAGGCGATGATCCCAAAGTTGCTCGTCTCCAATGATACCACCGCGACAGCTCCGTTCATCGATGCGACCGGTTCCCAGGCCGGCGCCTTGCTCGGGGATGTTCGGCATGACCCGTTCCAGAGCGGCGGGCTTGAGACCCCTGCCCATGACCGTGTGGAGTCTGGGGCGATCCACCGTGCTAACGGAGGTGTGCTCTTCATCGATGAGATCAATACCCTCTCGCCGGGTTCACAACAGAACCTGCTGACAGCACTGCAAGAGGGTGAATTTCCCATCACCGGGCAAAGTGAACGCTCAAGCGGTGCGATGGTCAGAACCGAACCGGTCCCGTGCCGATTCGTGATGATCGCAGCCGGCAACCTGGACGCGGTCCAGGGGATGCATCCGGCCCTCCGGTCCCGTATCAGGGGGTACGGTTACGAGGTTTTCATGTCCGAGTCGATGGAGGAGACCCCTGAGAACCGTGAGAAGTTCATCAGGTTCATTGCCCAGGAGATCAAGAACGACGGCAAGATCCCACACTTCGACCAGGGTGCAATGGCAGAGGTGCTCAGAGAGGGCCGCCGCCGGTCAGGGCGCAAAGGGCACCTGACCTTGAAACTGCGTGACATGGGTGGATTGATCCGGGTGGCCGGGGACCTGGCCAGGCAGGATGGGGTCGAACTGACGACCGCTGCCCACGTGCTTGCAGCCAAGGAGACCGCTCGTTCGATCGAGGATCAGATCTCTGATGAGAACAGCCGGCGGTTGAAGGACTATGATCTCTCGGTGGTGAAGGGGACAAGCATCGGTCGGGTGAACGGGCTTGCCGTGACCGGGGCCGACTCGGGCTCGGTGCTCCCGATCATGGCCGAGGTCACCCTCAGCCAGAGCCAGTTCGGCCAGGTGATCGCCACCGGGCTGCTCAAGGAGATCGCCCAGGAGTCGATCACCAATGTCTCAGCGATCATCAAGAAGTTCACCGGGCAGGACATCCAGAAGCTTGACATCCATATCCAGTTCATCGGCACCTACGGTGGTGTGGACGGCGACTCGGCATCGGTTAGTGTGGCCACGGCTGTGATCAGTGCTATCGAGGGGATCCCGGTCAGGCAGGATCTCGCGATGACCGGGTCGCTCTCGGTTCGTGGGGACGTCCTTCCGATTGGGGGGGTCACCTACAAGATCGAGGCTGCGGCCAAGGCAGGGATCAAGAAGGTACTGATCCCGGCCTCGAACATGAACGATGTGATGATCGAGGAGCGGTACCGCTCAATGATCGAGATCGTTCCGGTCTATCATATCGAGGACGTGCTGAAGGAGGCCCTGGTCCCGGAGAACGAGGCGGGTTTCCTTTCCAAGATTAAGAACATGGCCTCGCGGCCGGCCGCCAACCTCCTCGACAAGACCGGAATCCGTCCAACGGTGATCTGATGGACGGGATCCGATACTATGATATCAGGCATGTGCGTGGCGAGGCCACCCACATCGATATCGATAACAGTGTCGTGGAGTCGGCAGGGACCTCGTTCTTTGATCAGGCAGTGATCCGGGTGCTCGGACCGAAGGGCTGGGGCGTTTACTCACTCGATTCGTTCCGTCCTACCCCTGCCCGCGTCACTGAACTGCTCGAGAAGGCCCGGGAGATCGCGGCGATCACTGGGGAGGAGGTGACCCTTGGGGATGCTCCCCACGGGGTGAAGGTCGGCCCTCCCATAGCCGAGGATCCACTGCAGGTGGATCTTGAGGAGAAGACGGCCCTGCTCGGTGCGATCGAGCAGGCGGCCCGGGTTCCTGGGATCGTGAACACGCGGGCCACCTACATCGAGCGGCACGAACGGGTCCGGTTCACCGACTGCCATGGAACCGAACTGGAGTTTGAACAGGTTCGGTCCGGGTTCAATGTGCTGGCCGTCGCCTCAGCGCAGGGGATGATGCAGATGGGGTACGAGCGGGAACATACGATCAGCGGCTTCAACCTCCGTCACCGCGAGGAGATGGGGAGCAAGGCTGCAGCGACGGCGATCGCCCTTCTCACTGCGAAGGTCCCGAAGGGTGGGTCGCTCCGTGCCGTTCTCGACCCGGAATTGGCTGGAGTCTTCGCCCACGAGGCGGTCGGCCATGCCAGCGAAGGGGATCTGATCCATGAGGGGAGTTCGGTGCTGAAGGGAAGGATCGGTGAACGGATCGGCAACGAAACACTGACGATCGCCGACGATCCCTCCCTCTACCTCTTCGGGTTTGAACCATGCGATGCGGAGGGGGTGCTGCCTGTGCGGACCGAGATGATCAGCCACGGCGTGGTCTCGGCGTACCTCCATAACCTGGAGACGCTCGCGGCGGTTGGCGACGGGATCGCCGGCCATGCCCGTGCGATGCCAGGGCAGGTCCCGCAGGTAAGGATGTCCAACACGTTCATCGAGAACGGGGACTCCTCGTACGACGAGCTCCTTGCAGAGTGCAGGGACGGGATCCTCCTCTGTGGTTCCCGTGGCGGACAGGTGGACCCCGGACGGGGTGTCTTCCAGTTCAATGCAGAGTATGGTTATATGATCGAGAATGGAGAGAAGACTGGTATGGTCCGGGATGTCTCGCTCTCAGGGGAGATCCTCTCAACTCTCCACAACATCGTGCTGATCGGTAACGACCGGACGATGGGACAGGGATACTGTGGAAAGGGCGGGCAGAGCGTGCCCGTCTCGGATGGGGCTCCCCATGTTCTTCTGATCGATGCGGTGGTGGGTGGCAGTGGCAGTGATTGAAGAGGTGCTGCGCGAAGGCGCACGTCATGCAGATGAGGTCGAGGTTTACTTCGTCGAAGGGGAGATGGTATCGGCAGACTTCAAGCGGGGGATGGTCGCAGTGGCCGAGGCCTCCCATGAGTGTGGGCTCGGGATCCGGACGATCGTCGGCGGGAGGATCGGTACCTCCTCGACGAATGATCCCTCCCGATGGAAGGAGTGCTTGACCGCGGCCTTGGCTAGTGGTCGGCTTGCCACCGGGCAGGCCTGGAACGGCCTTCCCGGCCCTGCAGTTCTGGACCGGACGCCACTCTGTTACGATCCCTCCCTCTCCCCCGATGCCAGGCAGCTCCAGGAACTGCTGGATGGGGTGCTGGAGGGGGCCGGCACCCATCCGGCTACGGTGACCAGCGCCTCGGCAGTCCTCTCGAATGCGACGACGACGCTGGCCAACACCCATGGGGTCGAGTACACGGTTCCTGATTCAGATATAGCCCTCTCCTGTGAGGCGATCAGCGGCCAGTCGACCGGGTACGAGGGGCAGAGTTCTGCATTCCTCGACATCGACCCGGCCGCGATCGGGGAACGGGCCACCTTCTTCGCAGCTCATTCGGTCGGAGGCGACGATCTCGCCACCGGCACCTACGACATCATCCTCTCTGAGACCGCCTTCGCCGAACTGCTCGGGACTGTCTTTCTGCCGGCCCTCTCCGGCCGGAGCGTCCATGCCGGCAGGTCCTTTCTGGCCGATAAACTCGGCGCGGCGGTGGGGGTCCCCTCGTTGCAGATCTATGACGACCCGCACCGCCTCCATGGGCCAGGGTCCACGTTTTGGGATGATGAAGGGGTGCCGACCAGCCGGCTCGACTTCGTCAGGGATGGGATTCTCCGTTCGTACGCCTATGACCTGCGGACAGCATACCGGTACAAAGCGACCTCCACAGGCAGTGCTGTCAGGGGCGGCTATGGTGGCAATCCGTCGATAGGGTTCCACTCGCTGATCATCGAGGGCGAGGTGCAGTCGATCGAGCAGGAACGGGCGGTTTATGTCCGAGATGTGGTTGGCGCTCACACTGCAAATCCGATGTCAGGTGACTTCTCGGTGGAGATCTCCAACCCCTGCTGGATGGAGAATGGCGAGTTTGGAGCCCCGATTCGCAAGGCGATGCTGGCGGGGAACGTCTTCTCGATGCTGCATGAGATCGCCGGCGTATCAGGGCATGTGCGGACCGTCGGATCGATGATCGTCCCGTCTATTCGGTTGAATACTCAGCACCTCATCGGTACCTAGAATGATAGCATCAGTGCTAACGGTGCTGCTCGCCTTTGTTGTGGCTGTTGTCATCTACTACTTTTTAAAGAAGTCACTGACCCTGCTGATCAACTCGATCGTCGGTATCATAGTGCTCTATGGGTTGAACTACTTCGATGTCTTCACCCCGGCTATCCCGATCGATGTCGCATCGGTGCTGGTCTGTGCATTTGGGGGCCTTCCGGGGCTGCTGATCGTTGTTATTCTGCACCTGGCTGGTATCACCATCTGATTCGAAGGGATTATACAGTCAGGTCTCGATTTATCATTCATGTTTGTGGAACTGCTCGTCCTGGTTCTGGCCATCATCCTGGCAGCTGGACTCTATTATTTTATGAAGAACCTGCTGTACCTGCTGGTTCATGCGGTAGTTGGGGTGATCGTCCTGGTGCTGGTCAACCTCTTCCTCTTTCCCCCGGTATCAGTCAATCTGATCACCGTGCTTGTCGTTGGATTCGGTGGAATTCCCGGGTTGTTGGTCGTTCTTCTGCTTCATCTGACCGGGATCGCCTTCTAGGATTATTCCCCTATTTTTTAACTTGTTGTATCTGAAAAAAGCACTCATGCTCACTCTTTTGGGGTTCGCGGTAAACTGAAACGACATTGTGATTTGAAAAGAGCGTTCCTCCCTTATCAGGGAGTCGCAAGTTGCTTCTTCCTCACCCTTTCAGGGTTCGCAGCAAGCAACCACTCGCCCTCCCCTGAAGGGGCTTCGTGTTCAAAAGACATTCGCCTCAGAGTAAACATTCACCCTGTCGCTGAGAATCTCGTAGGGTTTGATCTCACGGGAATGGGCTGATAGTCGCATCTTCACGACCTCCAGGGCCAGGTGGACCTGTGATGACTCATTGGAGCGGATGTACCTGAGTAGAATCACCGTGTCGACCAGGTACTCGATCAGGTTATGCCGGCTGGAATACTGGTTGTCCTTGTCGGCCTCGCTGGTCATCAGTACGGTACAGTCCTCGCTTCTTAGCATATCGACGAATCTGAAGAGTTCATGCCGGCGTGCAGAGTCAGTGTCGAAGAGGTCTTCAAAGAGAGAGATCGGGTCGAAGACGACCCGCTTGGCATTATACTTCTTGATCAGGGGCGGCAGATCATTTCTGATCGAGTTTATTGAGAGGTTAAAGTTGGTCGGGTCGAGCTTCAGGACAAAAAACGTGGTGTTCCGGTACTGGTCGATATCCCAGCTTTTCACCTGCATGTACCTGACGATAGACTCTTCACTCTCCTCAAGGGTGATGTAGATGGCTGTCTCCCCACGGATGAGTCCCTCCCAGATGAACTGCAGGGCGAAGGTCGTCTTTCCTGTTCCGTAGGTCCCGACGATCGCAGCAAAACTCCCCGGGATCAGGCCACCGCTCAGCATCTCGTCGAGTCCGTCGATCCCCATCCTGACCCGTTCCTCGTCCACGCTCATATGATCACCCTGATATTCGAGACTTCAAAGCCGATCTTCGGCGATATTCTGACCGAAAACTTCACCAGGTCGTTCTCTTCGAGGTGAGGCATCACCCCGCGGAACTTCTGAAAATACATCACCCGCTGTCGCCGGGCGGCAACGCTCTCCTCCCATCGAAAGAGGATGACTGCATCGGTGATATCGGCGATCTCCTGGATCTGCGAACGGTTCAGGATCCCTTCGGTCAGTAGCATATAGATGGTCGTGTTCCAGCGTTTTGAGACCCGCTGCAGACCACGAAGGTACGCTGTCAGTTCCTTCCAGTTTTCGGTATCACTGTAACTGGTTGCGATATCAGTTAGCGAATCGAGGATGACCAGACTGTTCTCTGCCACCGTACTCAGCACTGTTGCCAGCTGCACCAGGGTGGATTTGTGTTCTGAACGGCGTTTCAGACGGGTCATCAGGTCTCGTTCGGTGTACCAGTCGCCAGGCACTGTGCTCGCATCGAAGTACTGTTCAGAGAGATCATCGAAGTGAACACCGTCACCCAGCCCGGCGGTGATCTCAGGGTCAAAGGAGAGGTTGATATCCCGCCGGATGTCCTCCTCCATCTTGGTGAACGTGATGTACCTGATCTCTTCGGGGAGCATCTGCCGCTGGTTGCTCGGGCTCTTCTTCATGACAGAGAGATTTATCACTGAACTGTAGACGAACTCAGTGGAACCGGCCCCGATATCTCCGAGTAGCAGGATCACAGACCCTGGTGGTACTCCTCCCTCCATCACCGGATCAAATGATGTGATCCCGGTGGGCATACGCTTGTTATCAGCCACTGATGACCTCCATGACTTTTCTTCTTTTAGTATGCAGGGTGTCTGGATTAATGTTCTGTCATCTTCTGTCATCGACAATCCCCACCCCTGATCTGTCGCTGCAGATTCAGATCCTTCTGCTGCTAGGATGAACGAATGATGATCTCATTGGGTAGGTTGATGTAGCCTGAATGCACACACCTGAGGTAACAGTTCCGGAGCTGGACACTTGACAGGGTTACGCGATCTGATCAGCGGGTTCAAAAGCGGAGAGGTTAAGGAATCCGGACCTCAAAAGTCGCAATCATTCTTTTCATCCCTGAAGAGTAAGGTCACTGATGATAAGAGGATCGCCGAGTATGACCCGGCTGTCCATGGATCTCTGGTGGATCGGACCCTCCCGAATGAGTATGAACTGATCGAGAGCTACTGGGTCGACGAAGGGTGCTCCCAGGTGAATATCGTCCATAACAGAAAGACCCAGCAGGATGAATATGTGCTCTATGAACCCGAACTCTCCCCGTTTGAGTATGAACTGATCGAGCGGATCTTTGAGGATCTCCGTGATGTGCTGATCCTGACTGACGATGAGATCGGGTTTGACAAGAACCAGCTCCTCTTTCAGAAGATGAATGGTCTTCTGGTCGAGTACGGGCTGGTACTCGAACAGTCGACGATGTTCAAACTCCAGTACTTCCTTATTCGGAACTTCCTTGGCTGGTCCCGTATCGATGCGGTGATGAAGGACCCCCATATCGAGGATATATCCTGTGATGGGACCAATATTCCTCTCTTCCTCTATCACCGGAAATACCGGAACATCAAGACCAACATCAAGTTCGACGAGGAGTCGCTTATCTCCCTCGCCATTAAACTGGCTCAGCGTTCAGGAAAGCATATCTCGATCGGGAGTCCCTTAATCGATGCGACGCTTCCGGATGGGTCACGGTTGCAGCTGGCACTCGGAAAGGAGGTCACCTCCCGGGGGACATCGTTCACGATCCGAAAGTTCCGTGAGGAGCCGTTCACTCCGATTGAACTGATGGAGTATCATACTTTCAATGCAGATGCTCTGGTCTATTTCTGGCTTGCGATTGAGAACAACAAGAGTCTCCTCTTCATCGGGGGCACAGCATCAGGGAAGACCACCTCTTTAAATGCCGTCTCGCTTTTCATCACCCCGCTTGCAAAGGTGGTCTCGATCGAGGATACCCGTGAGATTACGCTGTACCATGACAACTGGATCGCTTCGGTGACCAGGGAGTCGGTGGCTGAGAGTTCATCGACGATCGATATGTTCGCCCTGCTGAAGTCTGCGATGCGGCAGCGGCCTGAGTACATCATTGTGGGGGAGGTCCGAGGGAACGAGGCCCAGACCCTCTTCCAGGCGATGAACACTGGCCATACCACCTTCTCGACGATGCATGCAGGGAGTGTGGATGCGGCCATCCACCGTCTTGAGAGCGAACCGCTGAATGTTCCTCGGAACATGGTGCAGGCGCTGAATGTGATCTCGATTCAGGGGCTGATCTACCAGGGTACAGCCAGGGTGCGCCGGTGTCAGGAGATCGTCGAGGTGGTCGGGATCGATCCGTCGACCGGAAACCTCCGGGTGAACAATGTCTTCACCTATGACCCGATCAGAGATGTGATCGCGTACACCGGAAGATCACAGGTCTATGCCTCGATCGCCGAGCGGCGGGGATGGTCACGGGACCAGCTCGATGAGGAGATCGCCCTTCGAAAGGAACTGTTGATGGCGATGCATGATCAGGATATCCGGGATTACCGGTCTGTGTCACGAATCTTCCAGGCCTATTACATCGATGCACAGCGGGTGATGCGCGTCAAGACTGATCTTCGCAGGATACTTGAATGAGGTCGTGGCGGTTTGTTCAGGACTGGGTGGCGCGTGACCCGATCAAATGGCAGACACTGAACACGGATCTGATCTCAAGCCGTGCCGGGGTGACGGTGGAGCACTATCTGGTCAATGCGATCGGGGGATCGATAGGGGTAGGGATCCTCTTTGCGGTTGTCGGGTTTGTGATCTCCGGCCTGGTGATTGCGATGCAGAAGGCCAGCGGAACCACGATGACCACGCCGATTACCGGCGTTCACCTGCCGGTTTCGATCGGTCCGATCCCAATGGGGATCATCGAGCAGGTGGGTGTCGGGACCCTGGCCTTCTCGATCGCCGCCGCCATCACCTATTTTATCGCCCTTCAGTGGCCCGGACTCCAGAAAGGGACCCGTTCGACCAAAATAAACCTGACCCTCCACAACGCGGTTGCTTACATGTATGCAATGCGGAAGGGTGGTGGGGAACTGATGGTGATCTTCCGCTCGATCTCCGATCATTCCAACATCTATGGTGAGGTGGCACTTGAGTTTAGACAGATCGTCAGGGACGCAGACTTCTTCGGTCTGGACGAGGTCTCGGCGATTCGGCGGCTGAACCTGACGACCCCGTCGACCAAGTTGAAGGACTTTCTTCAGGATCTCCTCTCGGTGATCGAGAGTGGCGGGGATATGGCCACATTCCTCTCGACAAGGGTTCATCTCTTCCAGGAGGAGGCTCGGTTTGAACAGAAACAGTTCCTCGGTTTCCTCTCGCTGGTTGCAGAGTCATACGTGACCCTCTTCGTCGCCGGCCCCCTCTTTCTGATCATCATCATGGTGGTGATGGGGATGATGGGGGGGTCTGCAGTGTTGCAGCTCTCTATGGTCACCTATGTGATGCTCCCGGTCGGGACTTCCCTCTTCATGGTGATGATAGATCTGGTTTCGATCAAGAGCGAGGTGGTCTCCCGGTTCACCCAGAAAAAACTCCTCCATGAGTTCTCTGATGTTCGGGTCAGGGAGACGACCGATGAAGAGCCATTCTTCGCAACTCTGGCCAGGTACGACAAGTGGCGGCAGGTGAAGGCCTTCCTTTCCAGTCCATTGCAGGCATTTGTGATGAAACCGTCCAGAATCCTCTACATCAGTGTCCCGATCGGGATCATCTATGTACTCGTTCACCTGCTGATGGTTCAGGGCGCTCCTGACCTGGAGACTTATCTCGATCTGGTCGACGACCATATCGTCATCGCAGTACTGATCATCCTTGTCCCGTATTCGGTCTTCTTTGAGGGGTGGAATCGGAAGTTGGGGGGCATCGAATCCTCGATCCCCGAGTTTCTGGATCGGATGGCCGGGATCAACCAGGTCGGACTGACGATGGCACAGGCGATCTCCATTATGGTCAACGCGAACCTCGGGGTGCTCGGTTACGAGATCAAGCGGATCAAGCGGGACATGGAGTGGGGGGCTAACTTCTCTGAGGCGCTGATGCGGTTTGAACGGCGGATCACCACCCCGATCATCGCGAGAATGGTGGTACTGATCACCAAGGCCAGCGAGATGAGCGGGCAGATCAACGAGGTGCTGAACATCGCGGCCAGTGATGCCAGGATGTCGGATGTCCTCAAAAAAGAGCGGCTGGGTGAGATGTTCATCTATACGGCTATCGTCTACCTCTCGTTCATGGTTTTCATCTTCGTTGTTGGGGTCCTCTCCAGCCAGTTTCTGCCGGTGCTCGGCGGAATCCAGCCCGGTTCCGTCTCTCAGGCAGGGGGTGCCTTCTCTGGCCTTGGCTCGATCCCGATCAAGACCTTCGACCGGTTGCTCTACCATGCATGTTTGCTGCAGGGCTTTTTTTCAGGGTTGATCGCAGGGCAGATGGGCGAGTCCTCGATCGGATCCGGTGTGAAGCATGCCTGTATCATGGTGATCATCGCCCTGATCGCGTTCAACACAGTCGTCTGAAGTATCGATACTCTTATCATCTCTGATGAAGACGTTTCGATGGTGTATTTTGAATGTGCTCAGTGGGCGGACCAATGGATGTTGAACTGGAAGATCGGGTGAAGGGAAAGGATTACAAGTGCAGGGAGTGCGGAACGCGGTTCAAGGGGATCGGAAAGAAGCCGATGTGTCCGAGCTGCCAGTCTGAAGAGATCGATCCTGCATGATCGTTCCCCTTGGGGATGAATATCTGTTGATTCGTGGTGGGCACTCCTTCTGCGTGGTTGGAAGGGCGCTCGCAGTATTTCCTCTCTGTATCGAGACCTCTCATGAAGAGGTGGTGCAGGGGGTGGAACAAGGGGACCTGATCGTGGCCTCTGCCCCGGAGGGTGGTCTGATCAGACCCGCGTTGATGCTGATAGAACTGGTCAGAACCTTCCGGATGCCACTCATGGTGATGAATAGGGGTCATCCCGGCTCCGCACGGTTGCGGTTCATCGTCTCTGCAGGTCCCTATGTAAGCCTTTCCTGCGCAATAGAGCGAGGGACTCATCCTGACCAGCACTTGCTCTGCGGATCAGATGAATTATCAGGTATCAACCTCTCCGGCACGGTTCAGGGGGTCCAGCTTACTGGCCTCTCTGCCGGCGTTTCATATGAGATTCTGGAGAGGTTGCCGGTCACCGACGTTGATCTCCCTATGACTGGTCCGCTTTCGGCTGAGAGGAAACAACAATTATAAAGATAATTTTCGCTATATACAGTACTCATAAGAGGAGGGATGGATGAAAATAGATGTTCTTAAGAGCATTAAGAAGACTGAAGATGACTATCGTACACTGATAAGTGAAGCACAGGCTGAGAGGAAGCGCAATCTCTCCAATGCAGAGCTGGAGGCCGATAATCTGATTACCAAGGCTACCCTTAATGCCGAAGAGTACAGGAAGAAGAGGCTTGTCGATGCGCATACCGAAGCAAAGAAGAGACATGCCGCGATCATAAGGGAGGGTGATGCACGCGCTGCCCAATTGACAGCAAAGGGGCAGAAAAACCTTGATCAGGCTGTTTCATTGCTTGTATCGAGGTTCAAGGAGCAGGTGCATGTTAAGGCCTAGATCGATGAGCCGTCTGCTTGTCGTTGGTGCGAAGGAGCAGATGGGGACGATCGTCGCAGAACTGTACAGGCATGATCTCTTCCATATCGAGGACTTTGTCGACCAGGCTGCTCCTGAATATGAGGGATTTAAGATCGGGATGCCCCTTGCAGGTGCGACCGAGGCCTCAAGTGAGTTGATCCGACTTCGGGCAGCGCAGAACGCGGTCCATATTGGCCTCGACGAGGGTGATGAGGTTCAGAAGGTCTCGACTGCAACGATCAGAAGCCAGATCGCCCGGGATCTTCCCGCGATCGAGGAGAAGGCAGAAGGGCTGGTCGCGAAGCGAAACTCCTTGGATGCACAGTTTAAGGAGCGGGAACAACGGGTCGCTGAACTGATTCCGTTTACGAATGTTCCCCTGGACCTCGATCTGTACCGCGGTTACACCGTGATTGCCCCGATTGCCGGGTATATTGGAGAGGATATTGAGATCCCGTTTCCCCATGAGAAATACCTGACCGGGAAGAAGGGCGAGCACTTTATTGTGGTCTTTGTCGAGATAGCCCATAAGGAGGAGACAGAGCGGCTGCTTGCGGATGCAGGGTTCCAGCCGGTGAAGATCCCGACTGATGAAGGAGCCCCCACTGAGGCAGCATCGCGGTACACGCAGGAGATAACTTCGCTGCAGAGTCAGATCAGCACGATCGACCATCAGATTGAGAGCCTCAAAGCACAGCATGCCACATTCTTGCAGGCCTGTGACGAGATGCTCTCTGCAGACGTCGAGCGTGCAGAGGCACCGCTGCGGTTTGCGACAACAGAGAAGACGTTTGTGGCGGAGGGCTGGGTTCCTTCTGATAAGGTCGACGCCCTCACCTCAGGACTGGTGCAGGTCACCCGTGGCAGCGTCTATATTGAGGAACTCCCGGTGGACCCTGAGAAGGACTCCGTGCCGGTGAAGTATAACAATCCATCGTTTGCACACCCGACCGAACTGTTGATGGATGTCTACGCACGCCCGGATTACCGCGAGATCGATCCGACGCTGATGATGGCGATCGTCTTCCCCCTCTTCTTTGGTATGATCCTGGGAGATGTCGGGTACGGGCTGATCCTGCTGATAATCAGTTATGCCCTTCGGAAGGTTCTGAAGGGAGAGGGTGGAAGACAACTCCTCGATGTATTCAGGAATTCCTGTGTCATATCGATCGGTTTTGGTCTGTTGAACAGCGAATTCTTAGGGTTTGAACTCCCATGGCACTCAATCACTTTCAGCCGTGCTCTCCAGATCGGGACGACCGGCGGCGAAGGGCCTGCAGCGGTACCGTTGCTGGTCCTGGCAGTCTGGATCGGGTTGATTCATATCACACTTGGGCGCGGGATCTCTATTGTGAACCATGGGAACATGGACCACGGCAAACACAGAAACAAGGCGATCATCGCCCAGACAGGATGGCTTGCGGTCATGTGGGGCATTGTGCTTATGATCTGGTCGATGTTCCCGATTCCGCTGATGCCCGATCTGAGTGGCCTGGGACAGGTTCTTTTGGGTCTGAATCCGGCAGGGCTCATCGGTGCACTGATGATCCTCTATGGTATCGTCGCGATCGGACAGGAGTCCCTGCTCGATCTGATGGAGTTACCGACGATCATCTCGCACGTGCTCTCATATACTCGTCTGACCGCAGTCGGGCTCTCATCGGTTGCCATCGCAATGGTGGTCAATTATATTTCAATCGGACTGATCATCGAACCACAGTTAAAGTCACTCAGTGTAGTTGGTGTGGTTCTGATCATCGTCGGTATTGTGGTCTTTTTGTTGGGTCACATATTGAATATCGCCCTGGGTATCCTTGGCGGCGGCTTAAACTCAATTCGTTTGCATTACGTCGAATTCTTCACCAAATTCTATAAAGGTGGAGGCAAAAAGTACAACCCATTCGGGATGAAAAGAAGATTTACGGAGGATTAAACATGGTAGTAACAACAGATCCAGCAGCAGCAGTAGGAACAGCAGTAATGACTATCGAAATGGTCAAGGCATCGCAGTTGGGAATGAAGGCAGTCGGTGCCGGTCTCGCCGTTGGGCTTGCCGGTATCGGTACCGGTCTCGGTGAGATGGGTATCGGTGCGGCAGCAATGGGCGCGACCGCAGAGAACAAGGACATGTTCGGTCTTGCACTGCTCTTCACGGTCATCCCGGAGACAATCGTTATCTTTGGTCTCGTGGTATCACTGCTGCTGTTATTCCAGTAGGAGCATCGATCATGGGACTCGAAGCGGTCATCGATGAGATAACAGAGAAGGGCCGGAAAGAGGCAGAGGCGATCAGAAAAGAGTCAGAGACTGAAGTGGCCCAGGTTCTTGCGGCTGCCAATGTCAAATCAGACCAGATCAAGACCGCAGTCGACGAGGATGTGGCGCGGCAGGAAGCCCGGATTATCAATCAGGAAGTCTCTGCCGCCAATCTTCTTGTGAAGCGGTCGCAGTTGAATGCAGAGAAATCACTGCTCGATCAGGTCTATGCAGCCGTTCTTCTGGAGGTCCGGGGTGCATCCCCCGACTTCCACCGTGCTGCACTGTCGTCCCTTCTCCAACAGGCTCGGGCAGAGATCGGCGAAGGTATGATCCATGCCAGCGCACGTGACCTCCCTATGGTACAGACACTCCTCAAGGAGGGTTCGTACCCTGGATTTGTGGCGGGCAGTCCTGTCGATATCGACGGAGGCATCATCGCAGAGAGCAGGGACGGTCTGTTGCAGGTCGACTATAGTTACAGGACATTCCTTGACAGAGTCTGGGAATCAGGGCTGAAAAATGCGTCTGATATCCTGTTCGGATAAGGGGAGTGGCCGATGACAGAGGTAACGTCGGGGCCGGCTCCCTATATCTATACCTCCACGCGGCTGCGTGTACGGAAGGCGAAACTGCTTCCAAAGGAAGATTACCTGAGGATGCAGAACATGTCCCTTCCGGAGATCGCACGGTTTATCGGAGAGTCAGAATACAAGCCTGAGATCGACGAACTCGGTGGCGTGTTTCACGGCATCGATCTGATCGAGATCGCACTCTCCTGGAACCTTGCCAAGGAGAATCAGAGTGTGCTTGGGATCACCCAGGGCTCGCTGATGCAGTTCACGGCGAACTATCTCCGAAGCTGGGATATCGGAAACGTGCTGATCATCCTCCGTGGCAAACAGCAGGGCTTCTCGGTCAACAAGATCAAGGAGGTTGTGATCCCTGCTGGCGAACTGGACAAGATCTTCCTCGACCGGCTGCTGGCCGAAGAGTCACCCGACCGGATCGTGGAATTGCTGAAAGGATGGCGTCTCTATCCAGTGCTTGAACAGGAGTACGGCAGGGTCATCGAGAGCGGGTCATTTGCACGGCTTGAAAATGAGTTATACAAGAAGTACTATGTCGACCTGATCGCTGTGGCCAGGGGTGGTATTAAAGGAGGAAGGGAGTTCCTCCAGTACCTGCAGCTCGAGATCGATACCCGGAACTTTCAGTCGCTCTTTCGACTTCGGGCGGGTGGTATGCCCGAGGATGTCAGAGAACTGATGATCCCCGGCGGTGACTTCTCGCTCGACGAGCTGGCACGCCTCGGAGCAGTGGATTCCAATGATGAATTGATCGATGCGCTGAAGAAGCGGACGCATCTTCAGTCGTTGATCGATGCACTGGAGACATTCCGTGAGGGACTGCCGATCCATGAGATCGAGAATGTGCTGACCAGGATCAAACTTGAGCAGATGGACCGGATGTCTAAGCGGTATCCATTCTCCGTTGCACCGATCCTGGTCTACCTTGAGAAGAAGAAGTACGAGGTGTTCAACCTTCGGGCCCTCGCCCGAGGTAAGGAGTCGAACCTTTCGGGTGAACGGATAATGGAGTACCTGGTGATCTGATGGAAATCGCAGTGATAGGGAACAGTGAATTTATCCTCGGTTTTCGGCTCGCCGGCATCAGAAAGACCTATGCGGCGACTGATGACGAGAGGCTGCATGAACATATCACCAGTGTGCTCCAGGACCCCGAGGTGGGGATTCTCGTGCTGAACAGCACGGATATGGAACGGCTTCCCCGCCGTCTCCAAAGCACGCTTGAGAACTCGGTCAGGCCCACGGTGATCGCCATCGGCGGCTCCGAGGGTGACATGTCCTTACGAGAGAAGATAAAACGATCGGTGGGTGTTGATCTGTGGAAGTAAAGGCTAAAGAAGGAAAAATCGAAGGAAAAGGCGTTCTCAAGCGTATCGCAGGACCTGTGGTGACTGCGGTCGACCTTGATGCACATATGTATGATGTGGTGAAGGTCGGGAACGAAGAACTGATGGGCGAGGTCATCAAGATCGAAGGGAACAACACGATCATCCAGGTGTACGAGAACACCTCAGGGATCAAGCCCGGTGAGCCGGTCAGCAACACCGGTCTCTCCCTGGCTGTTGAACTCGGACCCGGTCTGCTGACCTCGATCTATGATGGAATTCAGCGCCCCCTCGAAGTCCTGATGGACAAGATGGGTAACTTCATCGAGCGCGGGGTCAGTGCCCCGGGTATCAGCAGAGAGAAGAAGTGGGAGTTCAAACCACTGGCCAGGGTCGGCGACCAGGTCTCTCCGGGCGCGATCATCGGCGAGGTCCAGGAGACGAACATCGTCCATAAGATCATGGTTCCGCCGAACACGAAGGCGGGTGTGATCACGACGATCACCCCCGGCACCTTCACCGTCGAAGAGGTCGTCTGTGTCCTCGACAACGGTGCCGAACTGACGATGATGCAGCGCTGGCCTGTCCGGATCCCGCGGCCTGTCGCAGAGAAGATGAACCCGACGATCCCGTTGATCACCGGTCAGCGAATCCTCGACGGGCTCTTCCCGATCGCAAAAGGTGGCACTGCAGCCATCCCCGGTCCCTTTGGTTCCGGTAAGACGGTCACGCAGCAGCAGCTGGCCAAGTGGAGTGACGCAGAGATAGTCGTCTACATCGGCTGCGGCGAGCGTGGCAACGAGATGACCGAGGTGTTGACTGAGTTCCCAGAACTTGAGGATCCAAAGACTGGAAAGCCGCTGATGGAGCGGACGATCTTGATCGCCAACACCTCGAACATGCCAGTTGCGGCCCGTGAGGCATCGGTGTACACCGGGATCACGATTGCCGAGTACTTCCGGGATATGGGCTACGATGTCTCCCTGATGGCAGACTCGACCTCCCGCTGGGCAGAGGCGATGCGTGAGATCTCATCCAGACTTGAAGAGATGCCTGGTGAGGAGGGATACCCTGCATACCTTGCAGCCCGCCTTTCAGAGTTCTATGAGCGTGCAGGGCTGGTCAAGACCCTGAACGGTCAGGAGGGTTCGGTCTCTGTGATCGGTGCGGTTTCGCCGCCTGGCGGCGACTTCTCCGAGCCGGTGACGCAGAACACTCTCCGTATCGTCAAGGTCTTCTGGGCACTGGATGCCAAGCTCTCGCAGCGGCGTCACTTCCCGGCGATCAACTGGCTGGATTCGTACTCCCTGTACCTGGACACCCTCCATGACTGGTATGACCGCGAAGTCTCTCCTGAATGGAATAAGATCCGGTCGTGGGCGATGGAGATCCTGCAGAAGGAGGCTGAGCTTCAGGAGATCGTGCAGTTGGTTGGGTCTGATGCACTGCCAGAGGCAGAGCAGATCACGATCGAGGTGGCCAGGATGATCAGGGAGATCTTCCTGCAGCAGAACGCTTACGACGCAGTCGACACCTTCTGTTCGATGAAGAAGCAGTATGATATGCTGAAGTCGATCAAGACCTTCTCAGACCTTTCGTACGCAGCACAGACCGTCGGGGTCTCTCCACAGCAGATCATTGCAGTCAAGTCCAAGAACGAACTGTCACAGGTCAAATTCACGGCAGACTACGAACCTCTGCTTGAGAAGATCCTCAAGGATATGGAAGCAGAATTCAATGCACTGAGGGCTGGAGCATGAAGGAGTATCGGACAATTAACAAGATAGCCGGACCTCTGGTCTTCATCGAAAAGACAGAGCCGATCGGCTATGAAGAACTGGTCAACATCGTGCTCTACGACGGAACGATCAAGCGGGGTCAGGTGCTGGACACCAGTGATGACCTCGTCGTGGTCCAGGTCTTTGAGACGACCACCGGTATCGGCAAGGACTCTGGGGTCCGGTTCACCGGCGAAACGATCAAGATGCCGGTCGGCAGAGATATGCTCGGGCGTATCCTCTCCGGCAGCGGTAAGCCGATCGATGGCGGTCCTGAGATCGTCCCTGAGAAACGGCTCGACATCACCGGCGCTGCGATCAATCCATATGCACGGGCATCACCGTCGGATTTCATTGAGACCGGTATCTCGACGATCGATGGGACCAACACCCTGGTTCGGGGTCAGAAGCTCCCGATCTTCTCGGGGGCAGGGCTGCCACACAACAATGTGGCGCTGCAGATCGCACGACAGGCTAAGGTTCCCGGTTCGACCGAGGAGTTTGCAGTTGTTTTTGCCGCGATGGGTATCACCCAGGAAGAGGCCAACTACTTCATGCAGGACTTTGAGCGGACCGGCGCGCTGGAGCGCGCCGTTGTCTTCCTCAATCTGGCTGACGACCCGGCAGTCGAGCGGATCATCACGCCGCGTCTGGCTCTCACCACGGCAGAGTACCTGGCCTTTGAGCTTGGTATGCACGTGCTGGTGATCCTGACTGATATGACCAACTACTGTGAGGCGCTCCGTCAGATCGGGGCAGCTCGTGAAGAGGTGCCAGGCAGACGTGGGTATCCGGGGTACATGTACACCGATCTCGCGTCCCTGTATGAACGGGCTGGGATCATCAAGGGACAGAAGGGCTCGGTCACTCAGATTCCGATCCTTACGATGCCGGGTGATGATATCACGCATCCGATCGCTGACCTGACCGGGTACATCACTGAAGGTCAGATCGTCATCTCTCGTGAACTGCACAGGAAGGGGATATATCCGCCTATCAATGTGCTGCCATCCCTTTCCCGGTTGATGAACCTTGGTATCGGCAAGGGGCATACCCGTGAGGATCACAAGAAGGTCTCTGACCAGATGTATGCCGCCTATGCAGAAGGAAACGATCTCCGTGGTCTGGTGGCCATCGTTGGAAAGGATGCGCTCTCTGAGCGTGACCGGACCTTCCTCGAGTTCGCGGATCTCTTCGAAAACCGGTTCGTCAGGCAGGGCTTTGACGAGGACCGGACGATCGCTGATACCCTCGACCTCGGCTGGGAGTTGCTCTCATCGTTGCCAGTGGAACAGTTGACCCGTATCGACCGTGACCTGATCGCGAAGTACCACCCTCAGTTCAAGAACGCAGGCGCTGCGCAGAAGAGGTGAATGGCCCATGGCTCTTCGAGATATCAAACCCACCCGTTCAGAACTTATCGGCCTGAAACGGCGGATCAAACTCTCTGAACGCGGGTATAAGATCCTGAAGATGAAGCGCGATGGGCTGATCCTCGAGTTCTTCAAGGTGCTTGAGGAGGCAAAGACCACGCGGAGCCAGCTGAATACGAACTATGCCAAGGCCGTTGAGATGATGGCGGTCGCCAACACTGTTGAGGGTTCTCTTGGGGTGAAGGCCGCTGCGTTCTCTGTCCAGCAGGTTCCGATGATCACGCTGAAGAGCAAGAATATCATGGGGGTCGTGGTCCCCCAGATCACCTCCACCTCGGTGAAGAAGCGGATGATCGACCGCGGATACGGGGTGCTCGGCACCAATTCGACGATCGATGACACCGCCACGTCCTTTGAGGATCTGGTGGAGTCGATCGTGAAGAGTGCCGAGATCGAGACGACGATGAAGCGGCTGCTTGAGGAGATCGAGAAGACCAAACGACGGGTCAACGCGCTCGAGTTCAAGGTGATCCCTGAACAGAAGGCAGCCAGAGACTTCATCAAGATGCGGCTCGATGAGATGGAGCGCGAAGAGCTCTTCAGGCTCAAGAAGATCAAGGCCCGGAGCATGGCAAAGGCGAACGGGTGATCAGTACGGAGATCGGTACACTCGCCTCACTCGGCTGCTCAGGGAGGGTGGTCCTTCTCCGCCTTGACCTCAACTCGCCGATCGATCCGACCTCGAATCAGATCCTCGACGATAAACGGTTCCGGGAGCATATCCCGACGATCGAGGCGCTCAAAAAGAGTCGGGTGGTGATCATCACCCACCAGTCAAGGCCGGGGAAGAAGGATTTCACGACCCTCGAGATGCATGCCAAAAAACTGGAGCATCTGCTTCACCGTCCAGTCATCTATGTGAACGATATCTTCGGCCAGTGTGCCCGGGATGCGATCGCGGCGATGCGGGATGGGGACGTGCTGATGCTCGAGAATGTCCGGTTCAATGCTGAGGAGAACCTTATCCTGCCGGCGGAGGATGCTGCGAAGACACATATCGTCAAGAACCTCTCCGGGATGGCGGACTTCTTCGTCAATGATGCGTTTGGGACTGCTCACCGCTCCCAGCCGACGGTCGTCGGTCTTCCGATGATGATGCGATCGGCCGCTGGTCTGTTGATGGAGAAGGAGGTGTCGACCCTTTCAAGGGTCTTTCACGGAGCCCCGCGCCCAGTGGTGATGGTGCTTGGGGGGACAAAGGTGGATGACTCAGTCGATGTTGCCAAGCATGTGCTTGAAAACGGAATTGCCGACAGGGTGATCGTGATCGGAGTTGTGGCCAACGTCTTTCTGGCGGCGGCCGGCCTCTCGATCGGCACCCCGTCGTTGCAGCTCATCCAGCAGCTCAAGTATACGAAACAGATCGAGATCGCCAGGGAACTGCTCGCCGGGTTCGCCGATCGGATCGTTCTCCCGACCCATGTAGCGGTCAGGGAGCAGGGGAAGCGTGTCGAGTATCCGGTCTCTGCAATTCCCGAGGAGACACCGATCCTGGATCTCGGATTGGAGGCGATCACCGCCCTGACCGCCGAGATCGGCAGTGCAGGTACAGTCGTTTTCAACGGCCCCGCCGGGGTCTTCGAGGAGCCCGAGTTCGCCATCGGCACCCAGGCCCTGCTGAAAGCGGCGGCGTCAGTTGAGTTCTCGGTCTGTGGTGGAGGGCATACCGCGGCCGTGATCGAGAAGATGGGGCTAGAGCATCAGTTCACTCATATCTCGACCGGTGGCGGGGCCTGTATTGAGTTCCTGACTGGGAAAGTGCTCCCGGCAGTGGACGCACTGCAGGGATCCAAGAAGATCTTTGGTTGAGATTCTCCGGTCCCTCCCCTTTTTTGCTGCCCCTTATGCGGTCTTCTTTCGATGGACATATGCCTTACAACGATCATACAGTTGCAGTACGAGAGGTGGCAACTGGTGCGTATATTAGCAATCGGACTTGGAGGGGCTGGTTCCCGGATCGTGGACACCCTTCACCGGCATGATCGGAAGAGTGGTCTCCCCTGTGTTGAGGGGATCGTCATCGATATCGATCCCAATCTTCTCCGGTCCCTGGTGTCCCTGCCAGAGGAGGCCCGGATGTTCTTCCCTCTGGTCGGACGTGCCCGGCCTGAACGGGTGGTCAACGCCGAGGAGGTCCTCTCCCAGGTGATGCGAGAGGATATGGCTGGGATCGATGCGGTCCTGATCTGTGTCGGTTTGGGGGGAAAGATGGTGGACGCCGCTCCCGCCCTGATCCATGAATGCCGGCGTTCGTTCTCTGACCCTGTCTTTGCCCTGGCGGTCCTCCCCTGTCTTGAGGAAGGTGCCTGCATCCAGGCCAAGGCCGGTGATGATCTGGAGATGCTCGAACGGTTGGTCGATGGGGTGATCCTCTTTGACAACGAGACCTGGCATGCTCGGATGTCACAGCCCTCCTCTTCACAGGGCCTCCGGGGGATCCTCCCCGATCAGATCGCATCCAGGATCCTTGAACCCGAGACTCCGGGTGGGGTCTATGCAGAGTTGAACGAAAATATTGCACGTCGGATCAGTCTCCTGTTGCGGGCCGGCGAGCTCGATCAGCAGGGGATCGAGTCAGCCCAGACGGTGCTCGATGCTGGGGAGGTGCTGAATACGATCACTGGAATGGGGATCTGTGCGATCGGTTATGCGGTCGAAAAACTCCCGGATCAGCAACTGACCCGATTCTTCAAATCGAATATTATACAAAAGTCAAAACCGACCGTCATCGAGAGTGATGACCAGTACAAGAAGGCCTCACGGGTGGTGGACCTGGCCAAGAGGGCTGTGTACAAGGAGCTCTCCATCCCCTGCGATCTGACTGGGGCTGAGAAAGCGCTGGTGCTGGTGGCTGGACCCAGTTCTGCGATCTCTCTGAAGGGGTACCAGACCGTACAGCGGTGGATGGACCAGTCGATCGGAGGGCTGGAGGTCAGGGCCGGCGACTATCCGATCTCCCGGTCCTCATACCTCGGGGTGATCGTGATCCTCTCGGGCCTCTCCAGCATTCCGCGGGTTGAGCAGGTCAAGGAGATCCGGGATCGATACAGAAAGGAGTGCGAGATGGCCCATCTACAGGGCGACGAACCCTGATGGCCCTGCTGGTCGAAGGGCTGGAGGTCCTCCTCTGGCTTGTCCTCCTCCTCCTCTTCGCTGCCGCGCTGTACCCGCAGATGCGAAAGATCGCCCCCACATGGGCGGTTCCATTCTCTCTGAACGGAGGTCTCCTCCTCTTCACCGCGATCAGCTGGTACTGTGGGCTGGTGCACCTTCCTCTCCACCTGGCGCTCCTCCCATTCATCATCCTGGTCATCTGGCAAGCAGTGACCCGGCAGTATTCCTGGAGATTTCGTGGAGTCGATCTTCAGTTCCTGGTCGCCGGTGGTGCTGCCTTTCTGTTGTTGCTGGAGTTCCGGTTTCAAACTCCGATGATCAGTACCAGCGAGAAGTTCATGGACCATGCGATCCTCGCGTCGATCATCAGGACACCGGTGGTACCGCCGCTCGACCCCTGGTTCGCTGGCGGGTCGATGAACATCTATTATTATCTTGGCCATTGGATGATGGGGGCGCTTGGAGTGGTAACCGGCATCCCCTCGACGGTCGTCTTCAACCTGATCCTGCCGACGGTCTTTGCGCTGACGGTGATCAACCTGCTGGCACTGGGTCGGCTGATTGTCCCTCGTCTCCCCTGGCTGCCGCTCCTCCTCCTCGCCCTTCCTGACCCGGAGTTCCTGATCAGGATCGTTTCTGGGCAAGAACTGCACCATGTCTTCTGGGAGAGTAGCCGGGTTATCTCCGGTGCGATCGACGAGTATCCACTCTTCTCGTACCTCTGGGGGGACGCCCATGCTCATGTGATGGCCCAGTTCAACCAGGCGTTTCTGCTGTTATTGTTGGCGTTCTGCTGGTACCACTGGTCCACGCTCTCCAGCCGCTCCAAACTTCTTGTCTGCGGTCTCCTGACGCTCTCGCTCGGTTCGATGGCGCCGATGAACTCTTGGGACGTTCTGGTCTACGGGCCACTGACGGTGGGTGTTGGGGTGCTGCTGGCCCTGCAGAATGAGGAGGGGACGTTTGTGGAGAGAATTACTCATATACTGCGGAGGGGTATACGTTCACCCGGACCGCTAATCTGGCTGGCCGTTGGGGTTCCCATCGCAGCAGCCCTACTCTACCTCCCATTCTACCTGATGATGAAGACAGCCGGGACAATGGGGCTCTTCTTCATCGGGGGAGCGGCCCACCCTCCCTCTGGGGTCGTTCAATTCCTTCTCTTCCATGGGATCTTCCTTGGATTGCTTTACCTGGTGCTGGCCAGGGATATCCGGGCACGCCCGTACCTGCTGTTCATAGCCATTCCAGTTGCGCTCGCAGGCTACCCGGCTGCCGCGGTGGCGCTGGTCCCGCTCATCTATCTGATCACCCGCAGAACCTACGAACCCGCTGGCATCTTCGCGGCGACTGGACTGCTGCTGGTTGTCCTCTGCGAGTATGTATACTTGGAGTCGACGTTCACCACGACCGCTTCGTTTCGGATGAACACGGTCTTCAAACTCTACTGGGCCGCCTGGCTGCTGATCGGGGCGGGGACGCTCGCCCTCACCGGCACTGCCGTTGCCTCCCGACTGTCTCATCCCCTTCTCTCCCCTGCTCGCTGGCGGGGTGTGATTGCGGTGGTGCTGATGATACTGTTGATCACACCGCCGGTACTCGGGCTCGACTTCGACAGTCATCTCTTCTATCAGCCGCATAAAGGGGGGGCGTACACCCTCGACGGCTCGGCGTACCTGGCCTATGATCATCCGGCCGATGCTGCTGCGATCGCTTTTCTTCGGAACAGGACCGATATACCCTGCATCATCGAGGCCGCAAAGAACGAACACAGTTACTATTCGCGGATCTCCTCGTTCACCGGGATCCCGACAGAGGTCGGCTGGCTCTTCAATGAATACCTCTGGCGAGGAAACCCCGACAACTGGTACTTCCAGCGGATGGGGGATATACAGAAGATCTACGAGTCGCCAGATGATACGGTTTCGCTGATGGACTGGTATGGGTGCCGGTACCTGTATGTCGGGCCGCTGGAGGGGGATACCTATAACTTGAGCCTTCCGCACACCGGGTTGACGCCGATCTATACCGGAAACGGGGTGACGATCTTTTCAACAACGGGGTCAGCGTAGCCAGAATGGCGGTAGTCACATGACGAGGTCGATCATAACATCAACAGCGATGTTCTACGCTGGATGTCACCACCCAACAGTTGATTATCCTGCAAGGGCAAAGATCGTTCATTATTATGGATTCCGCTGGCCGGTCAGATCTTGGATTCTCCGGGAGATGACACCCGGGTCTGGACTCCTCCGAGGTACCTGTCCATGCAACGACACACATTATATAATATCCTCGTGATCGGGCTGATCCTCGCCGCCGTGGGTGTGGTCTCGGCTGCTGATCCAGTGACTCTGTCTGCAACGAACGTCTCCGGGGATCAGGTGCAGTCTGCCGATCCGTTCATGCACCCATCCCCTGAGGTGTTGAAGCGGTGGATTGATGAATACAACATGGCCCCGGAGGCACCACAACCCAGTTTCTTACGAAGGATGATGGCATCGTTTCAGACCGAGCAGAACCTGCTCTCTGTGATCTCTTACAATGTCACTGAGCGGAACCAGAATCCGATCGGGAACTGCTGGGTATGGGCCAGCACTGGGGTGCTGGAAGTTGCTCTCTCCGAGCAACAATCGATCAAGGACCGGCTCTCGATCCAGTACCTGGATTCGAACTATAATGGGGGGTCTGGCCCTAACTGGGCTGGTGAGGGCGGGACACTCGGGGATTTTGTCGGGTTTTATTCGGAGAAGAAGATTGCGGTTCCCTGGTCCAACACCAATGCGAGCTTCCAGGATGGGACGGCCTACTCTGAGGCCAGAATGAAGGCAGCGGTTGCAGCGGCCGATATTCAGACCGTACCGAACTATCCGATCACGTCGATCACTGAGCAGAGGATTCCAACGGCTGGGGTTGGGGATAGTGCGGCGATCGCGAATATCAAGGGGACACTCGATAGCGGTAAAGCACTCTATCTCGGGTTTGTAATGCCGAACGCCGATGCGGTCGTCAGTTTCAGTAACTTCTGGTATTACCAGGGCGAGGATGCAGTCTGGAATCCGTCACCATTCGCAGGGAAACCGTACGATCCTTCCCACGGGGCTAGCCATGCCGTGACGATCGTCGGCTACAACATGACCGATCCGAACAACCGTTACTGGATCGCGTTGAACAGTATGGGGGCTGGTGCATCCGGCAACCGGCCTGACGGGACGTTCCGTATCAAGATGGACATTGACTACAACGCCATCTGTCCATATGTCTTTACGGTCCCGATGACCACCTGGGAGACGGAAGGTGTCACGTTTGGAGAGATCCCAACACCGATCCCAACACTGGCGCCGTATAACGGCTCGCACCAGGTCCCAGGGGTGCTCCAGGCCGAGGACTACGATCTCGGTGGGGAGGGTATAGCTTATCATGACACCACCACTGGAAACGCCGGCGGAGCCTACCGGAGCGATGACGTGGACATAGAGACTGCCGGCGGGATCACCGACATCGGCTGGATCCGGGACGGCGAGTGGCTCGAGTACACACTGAATGTTGCCAGTTCCGGTTCATACACCGCAACGTTCAGGACAGCAACCTGGAGCAACGGGAAGGCGATCACCATCCAGGTGGACGGCCAGGAGGTCGGAACCGTGCAGGTCCCCAACACCGGCGGGTCGGAACAATATACTAGTGTCTCCACGACCCTCCCGCTCACGGCCGGCCTCCGCCACCTGAATCTCTCCTTCGTCGGCGATGGGCTGAATCTGGATCAGGTCAGCTTCACCACCGGCCAGGCGGTTCAGGTAGTTCCAGGGGCGACTGAACTGCCCCGGGACCTGAACAGCGATGGATTGTACGAGGATCTGAACGGCGACGGGTCACTGAACTTCAATGATGTGGTTCTCTTCTTCAACCAGATGGACTGGATCACCGAAAATGAGCCTATCAACACATTCGACTTCAATCGGGATGGACAGATCGACTTCAATGATATCGTCCTCCTCTTCAACCAGCTCTGACCGGGGCCGACGCCCCTGATCTCCCCCTCTCTCATCGCGCATTTGCGCGTCTCTTCTCCGGATTTTTCGGCTGACCGGGGCTTGGTCTGAGTTACTCTTATATCCCTTAATGTCTCTCAGGTCTATTTGGAGTCTTCAATTCCTCTGTCAACGTGCCCCTTCTCCAGGGGCCGATGGAGATGAACTCTGGGCCAGGGAAGATTGAGAGAACTGCTAAATCATCGGGGTTGCAAAGCTTTCATCCGGGTTTGGCGGGGAGGTGAGGTGTCAGGAGAGATCCTCCCTTCGTTGAGGAGAGTCGGAGGTGAATTATGGCCAAAAAACGTGAGTAATCGTACTTTTTGACCAATCGAGAGAGTTCGGATCAGGAAATGTATATAAATGAAATCGATTAAATGGAAACGTTTAAACCGTTTGGGATGGTTAAATCTACTATGAACCAAAGGAGGTTATTGATATGAGATTACCCAAGAGTAATCCATCAGGCAGACTGTTCCTAGTCTCTCTGATGGTAATCATGGCCTGCCTGTTGATTCCAGGGGCGTTCGCCGCCTCGGCAACAGCAGACCATACCAATGATAAAGGATACGGAGGCATAGGGCCGATCGTGAACTTCACGGTAGACCACAGCAGCATCACTGCCGGTGATTCAGTTAAGTTCACCGATACCTCGTATGACAACATCACATCACAGGCGTGGGACTTCGGCGATGGCTCGATCTCCCTTGATGCAAATCCAACGCACACCTATACAGCAGCTGGGACCTATGTCGTCGCTCTGAATGTGCAGAATGCAACTGGATACGCATCTAACACAAGTGGAATGACTGTCAATGGATACACGCTTCCAAGCATTACGGTTGCATCTGTTCAAGATGTAGCACCGCAGTTCAATATCGGTCTGAACGGAAACACCTATGGTGTCTTCGGAGCGACCGGGAGTGCGAGCACATTCTCTAACGCAACAGTCAATGTTGGAGACGCCCTGACATTCACCGATGCCTCTACCGGTGTTCCAACTACCTGGTCCTGGAACTTTGGTGATGCAAGCGATCTGATCACAACCCAGAACGCGACCCACACCTTCACTCAGGCCGGTACCTACGTGGTCTATCTGACTGCAGGTAACGTCAATGGTCAGAAAACATCAAATTCACTTACAATAGTTGTCAATGGAGGGATTGCCCCTGTATCAGCGTTCACCGCCTCGAATAATGGCGTTGAGAACAGTTCAGTAGCAGGAACACCAGACTACGCTAATGCCGCTTATCTGAATGGCACTGCACCGATGACAGTTTCATTCACCGACAAGTCGACCAAGGTGCCATCGTCCTGGTCATGGACCAAAAACGGTACAGTCTTCTCGACTGAGCAGAACCCGTCCCTCACCTTAAACCAGGGGCAGTACCAGATCATCCTGAATGCAACCAATGCACAGGGCAGCAACCTGTCCTCGATCTGGATTAACGTAGCAGGCCCATCAACACCGATTGCACACTTTGTTGCAACACCCTCAACCGGAACCGCACCACTGTCAGTTCAGTTCAACGACACCTCAGATGGTGGCCTTGCTGCTCCGACCAGCTGGCTCTGGAACTTCGGTGACGGAACCCAGGGGTCGACCGTCCAGAACGCGACTCACACCTTTACCGCTGCAGGCACCTACACCGTCACTCTGCAGACCAGAAACGGGGCAGGAGTTTCCACTCCGTTTACAGGCACGATAACTGTTAATTCACCTACAACTCCAAGCGCGAACTTCAAGATCAATGGATCCACTGCTGACAATTACGCACAGAACCCTGTGACCATTCTCGTCGGCCAGCCGGTCTACTTCAATGATACCTCGTCAGGTTCACCAAGTTCCTACAACTGGATCTTCAGCGACGGACAGCCGGTGCCGACACAGGCCAATGTCTCCCGCTCGTTCAGCGTGCCAGGGACCTTCTGGGTCTACCACACCGTCACGAACGCAGCAGGATCGGACTCTAAGCTGAACCTCTTCACTGTCACGGTTGCTCCAGTAACTGCAGCACCGGTTGCGAGCTTCACTAAGAACGCAACAGATGGCGAAGCACCGCTGACCGTCTTATTCACCAACACCTCAACCGGAGCACCAACCACCTTCCAGTGGCTGATCAACGGAGTGCAGCAGGGAACCGATGCGAACCTGACCTACACGTTCGCAACCCCGGGCACCTACAGTGTTGTACTGATCGCATCCAACGCGGGTGGTTCAAGTGCAGCAGCAGCACAGACCGTTACGGTCTCTGGTGTTAGTGGAATTCCAAATGCAAACTTCACCTTTACATCACCCAGCTTTGCAGCACCATCTCAGGTTCAGTTCACCTACGCTGGTGGCAATGCGACCCAGTTCCTCTGGACCTTTGATGATGGAACCACCTCGACTGAAATGAACCCGGTGCACACCTACCAGAACGCCGGAACCTACTCGGTCAGGCTGACCACAACCAATGCAAAGGGAACCAACTACAAGATCAATGATGTAACCATAACCCCGCTCGGCAACCCGGTTGCCAGCTTCAATGCAAACACAACTGCAGTTACCAAAGCCAGTGCTGCATCAGCACAGGTCTCAGGACAGTCACCGTTCACCGTCGTGTTCAATGACACCTCCTCAGAGCGGCCAACTGCATGGTACTGGAACCTCGGTGACGGCACCACTTCAACCTCACAGAATATCACCCACACCTACACCACCCCAGGCAAGTACGCAGTCTACCTCGTGGTGGCCAACAGCCTCGGTGCATCAGACTATGTCTACGCCCCGACTCTGATCAACGTCAGTGCACCATCACCGGTCACCGACTTCAGTGCAACCCCGAGCACCGGCGCTGCACCTCTGAACGTTCAGTTCACTGACCTGTCCGGAAACAATCCATTTGCATGGGCATGGAACTTCGGCGATGGATCTATCTCCGGAGCACAGAACCCAAGCCACACCTACACAACCGCAGGGAACTACACCGTTACCCTGACAACTCAGAACAGTGTCGGAACCAGCACCAAGTCCAAGGTGGTCTCGGTCATCTCACTGAGCAAGCCGGTCAGCAACTTCACGTTCGCTCCGGCAGCCGGACAGGCGCCCCTGACCGTGCAGTTCGCCGACACCTCGTCGAACTCTCCATCCTCGTGGAGCTGGACCTTCACTGATGACTTCTCGACCAGCAATGTCCAGAACCCATCACACACCTTTGCCACTGCAGGCACCTACGGCGTTCTTCTGACCGCCTCGAATGCAGCTGGAGCTGGGGACATGAAACTGCAGACGATCACCGTCTCCGCAGCACCAGTCATCACTCCAGTCGCGGACTTCACCGCAACCCCGACAACCGGCGTTGCACCACTCTCTGTCCAGTTCGCTGACAAGTCGACCAATGCAGATGTATGGGTCTGGACCTTCGGCGATGGGGCTACATCAACCCTGCAGAATCCACCAGCGCATACCTACACAACAGCAGGCACCTACACGGTACAGCTGCAGGCAGTCAACTCCACCTCAAGCAGATCCAACACTGCATCGAAGACGATAACCGTCACCGCTGCACCGCAGACTCTCCAGGCAGCCTTCAATGTTAACGCACAGACTGTCCAGCTCGGAACTGCAGTCACCGGCACCGATGCATCCACCGGGTACCCGGCCGCATGGTCATGGGACTTTGGTGACGGATTCACCGCATCGAGCCAGAACATCAACCACATCTACAGTGCTGTTGGCACCTACACCCTGAGTCTGACCGTCACGAACGGAACCCAGACCAGCACTGCCAGCAAGACGATCAACGTCTCCGCTGCACCAACGACCACTGTTACAACAACGGCAACCCAGGGTCAGCCCTACAACGGGCCACACAACGTACCTGGCACTGTCCAGGCCGAGGACTATGACCTCGGTGGACAGAACGTCGCCTACTATGACACCACCTCCGGCAACGCAGGCGGGGCATACCGCACTGACGATGTTGACATCGAAGCAGGCGCAAGCGGCTACGCTGTTGCCTACGTCATCGGCGGCGAATACCTCACCTACTCAGTCGAAGCAGCAGCAGACGGCGACTACCCAGTTACCCTCAGAGCAGCCAACCCAGACGGAACCACAAAGACGGTGACTGTCTCAGCAGGTAGCTCTTCGACCCCTGTCAGTGTTGCATCCACCGGCTCGTTCGACACCTACAACTCCTTCACCTCTGCAGGTACACTTCACCTCGAACAGGGTAGGAATGTTGTCAAGGTTGCCTTCAGTGCCTCAAGGATGAACCTTGACTACATCACGATCGGGTCTGGTGTAACGCCAACCACGACCGTGACCACACAGCCAACCACAACCGTAACCACACAGCCAACCACTGGGGCGGCTAGCTTCACCGTTAGCCCAACCTCCGGAAAACACTCACTCTCCGTTGCACTCACAGACACCACCACTGGCGGCAACCCCGTCTCCTGGAAGTGGAACTGTGGGAACGGCCAGACCTTCTCAGGCCAGAACATCGGCCTGAACAGAATCTGGTACAACAACGCAGGGACGTACACCATCACCCTGACGGTGACTGATGCGAACGGTTCAACAAGGACCGCAACGCACACTGTCACAGTCTCGTGAGCATCTGCTCACCAGGGACCATTTTTTTTATTTTCGCGCTTTTCTCAACCAGTTCTTTTCCAGTCCGATCTCTCCAAGTTTGTAATCAGTAGAGAGTTATCCCGCAAATCAGATCTTGATACACCCTGAACACATCACAGAAACCAGAGAGTCTTCCTATTCAAAATAGTCTCTCTGATCCTCCCTGCCGGTCATAGATCTTTTTCACTTATTTCAGTAGAGATTGTCAGAGACCTGTATCGAAGGCGACCTGCCAGAGATCCCTTTCTTCTGATCGAGTGTCGACAATTTTCCGATTCTCCTGGAAGGTAAAAAATGGAGGATATGGAGTATCATCTGAGAACAATAGAGTTCAATAAAAAATAGACTAGAATCCGTGATTCGTGAGTCATTGACTGGTGTCGTTCATTAAAAAAGAGAATGAGATCAGAGGGCATTGACCAGTGAACGCCGGGTTACAACTCCGGCAATTCTACCTCCCTCGACCACCGGCACTGCGCTGATCGAGCGTGCCAACAGCAACTGCGCCACCGTGGCCGTGTCGACACCGGCGTCCACTGATATCAGAGGTGAGGACATGATATCCCGAACGATCAGATTCCTGATCCGGTGGTCTTGGTGCTTGTCAGGGATCTCCTCGCGAAACTCCCGCATTGAACGGGCCACGTCGGTCTCGGTGACCATCCCGATGAGCCCCTCGCTGTCAGTCACCACATACCGGCTCTCGTTGTCGTCGATGATCCGCCGGCGGAGGTGGACGACTCGTTCATCGGCATTGATCGAGTTCACCTTCTCGATCACCCCTGTGAGCGGCACCTGCGGAACCATCACCTTGAGCAGGTTGGCCGCGGTCACCTGCCCGATCAGCCGGTGGTCCTTGTCCAGCACCACGATCAGTTTGTAGTGCTGGAGCAGTGGGATCAGTACTTCGAGTCCCTGGTCAGGGTACGCCGAGGTGAACTCCTCCTCGATCACATTGGCGACATGGATCTTGGATGGTGAGATGGTGGCGTTCTTCTTGGACCCGAGTGCCTCGGCAATCGCCTTCCGTGAGACTGTGCCGGCGACTACGTTCCCCTGGGTGACGATCAGAGGGTCAGTTCCCTCGTTCAGCATCTTGTCGAGGGCTTCGGTGATCACTGCGGACTTTGCGATGGTGATTGGCTTTGCCATGATATCCTGAATTGAAAACTCTCCGTTCATCGTGCTACTTCCTGTATAATGTCGTCTCTCTTGAGAATTCCTCTGAGTTCATTATTATCTGTCACTACAAGACTGTTGATCGCTCTCTCTCTCATCCAGGCTACCGCCTCCCCTACCAGATTGTCGGCTCTGATCGTCTCCACCGGGCTTGACATCACGTCCTCTGCGATGAAGGTGACATCCCTGACATGCCGATAAGCCTTCCTTCCAGCCGGCTCCTCCCTGCGGAGCATCGTTACATCCTTATCCAGGACGTCACCTGCTGGATATTCGAAGAAGGCCAGATTGCTCTCGGTGATGATCCCGGCCAGTGACCCGTCGTTGTTGACCACTACCACCTTGTCGTTCCGTTCGCTGATCAGGTTCACCACATGGTCAAGTGAGTGATACCTGCTGACTGTTGTTGCGTCCTCCATCAGATCCCCGACGGCCCCGTGGATCCGTCCCACCAATGCCGACCTCATCAGGTCCGACTTGGTCACGATCCCGATCAGGGTGCCGTCCTCAACCACTGGCAGGCTGCTGATCCCTTCATTGACCATCAGACGGGCCACATCCCGGATCGTCGTATCAGGGGCAATGGTGATCGGGTCTGCGATCATCAGGACACTGACCGGGATCTGATCGATCGGGCGCCGCCGCCACGATGGCTCAGACTGTCGCAGCCGGTATGCTATATCCTTCTTTGTGATGATCCCGATCAGTATGTCGTTCGAAACGACCAGCAGTCGTGAGATCCTGTGCCGGAACATCAGGTTCCGAGCCCTCGCCACATTCTCTGAAGGCTCGATCACATAGACCGGCGCAGACATAATTTCTGATGCATGCATGCATTTCACCGCCCTGCAAATGCTTTAACCAGGTCGAATTCAGTGACCAGGCCGATCAACCGGGAGTTTTCGATCACCGGGAGTGCCCCGATGCCCTTATCGAGCATCTCCTTGGATGCCTGGGTGATGCCGGTGTTCGGGGTCGTGGTGATCAGATCCCCTGACATCAGATCCCTGACTGGCAGTGCCATCACCTCGCTGACATCCCCGGTCACCAACTGGTCAAAGACCCGGCCAGTGCCCAGATACTTGACGATGTCGGTCGAGGTGATAATCCCAAAGAGAACCTCATCACTGACCACCGGCAGACGTCGGAATGTATGCTTCACCATCTCTCTGGTGACTGCACTGATCGGACTATCAGGCCCGATCACCCGCAGCGGGGAGGACATGATCTCCTCCACTGTCAGCATACTCCGTTCTGTCTCAAAGAGGCGCATCAGATCTCGTTCGGTCACGATCCCCTGAAGGACCCCCTGATCGTCGAGGATCGGCACTCCGCCGATCTTCTTCTCGACGATCAGGTTGATAGCATCTTGAATTGAGGCCATTGGCGTCAGCGAGATGAACTGCTGACTCATAACCTCCCGAACACTCTCGTTGAGAGCCGCGATCAGGTTTCCCTCGTTCTTCACCGTGACAAGACTATACCGATCCCCCCCACCCATCAGGCTGATGATGTCGCTCGCGGTCACGATCCCCCGCATCTTCCTGGTGCCGGGGTCGACGATCGGCAACCTGCGGAACCCACAGGTGGTCATCGTCTCGACCGCATTGATGATCGTCGCGGTCTGGGCAACTGCAATCACATCCCTGGTTGCGATCCCCATCACCTGTCCCTGCTGTTCGACGATTCTGGACTCGAATTCTACAGGACCACGATCAAACTTCCCTGGCATCTTCAATAGTTTGTCCCCCTGTTTGTTGGTACGTCCATTCTGGTTCATATCACAGCGTCCTCTCTGCCTGGATCTTCAGCCCGTTCAACACATCGTGCCGGTCAAGGATCCCGACCACCTTTCCATCCTCTTCGACAGGCAACCTGCTGATGTCATGCTTGATCAGCAGTTCTGCAGCGGTTCTGATCTCCTGTTCAGGGGAGATCGAGATGACTGGAGTGGTCATCAATTCCTCGACCATCGCATTCCCAGACTGCATCAGCGAACGCCTGAAATGACCTGCATCGAGGAGATCGCGCCTTGATATCATTCCGATCAGCAGATGCTTCTTCAACACAGGAAAGGCCGTATACCCGCTCTCGATGATCAGGGTGTGGACCCGCTGAAGCGGATCGTTCGCCTCTGCGGTCACAACCTTCTTCGACATGCAGTCAGCGACCTTTCCCTTTGGTTCATGCCGCGAGAGCACGATGGGGAAGAGGTCGGAGACCAGGATCCCACCGATCAGTTTTCCATTGGAATCCACCACTGCTGTGCTGTCGGTCCGTGATTGTATCACCGTCGCTGCGACCTTCTCCAGCGTGTCCTCGGGGGTCACCATCGCTGCTGTCTTGACGAACCCTTCCAGCGTCACGTTCGATCTGGTCGCGTTCACCCGTAGTGCATCGGAGATATCGATATACCCGGTACACCGCCCCTTTGCATCAACGATATAGATCTCACGGAACGCATCATCGCGCAGGACCTGCCTGGCCCGTGTGATGTGATCGTGATCGCCCAATACCGGAACCGCTGATACAATATCCATCGCCACTTTCACAGGTGTTCCTCCTCACGGCAGTTGCCGCAGAGCATCATAGAGTCGACACGCAGCAGGTCTGTGGCCATGATTCCGCATCGCTCACAGATCCCTCCATCATATCGGTCAGGCCTATTGATCTCGATCAGATCATTCATGATCTCATTGATCTCGCTGGTCACGGACAGCAGGTCTCGAACGGTAACGATCCCGATCACCCTGTTCATTTCGTCGACGACCGGCAGTCGCCTGACCCGGTGCTTCACCATCATACTGGCAGCCTCACTGACGGTCCGCTCTGCATTTATTGTGATCAGGGGGGTGCTCATTATCTCACTGACTCTGACCTCCCCTGGCCTATGATTCTTTGCGACTACCTTGCAGTTGATGTCCTGCTCGGTTACAATCCCTATCGGGAGGTTATTCTCCAGCACTATGCAACTGCCGACGTCGGCACTGCACATGGTCATTGCAGCTCTGGCTACCGTTGCGTTGTAGTCTATTGTTGCGGGATGACGACGCATCATCTCCTTCAACTGCACGTGGGTCTCCAGGTGGATGGAATCAGAAGATTGTTTCATGGATTCTCCCCCTTTGTCAACGTTCAATGATAGTCATTATGATTCATTAAGGTTTGCTACAGGAAGGAAGAGCATTCTTTTGTTCCAGATCTGTTCAAAAAGAGATAACTATCCCGAAGTACCATAGTAGATCTGCAAGGTTGTTGATTGTGTACATGGGGTGCTGAATGGATATTTTTACACAGGCAAGAAAGCGGCTCTCAAAGTTCTTACGGGTATTTTTAAAGAGAAGGCGGTCCCGGATAGGGATTTATGGTCCTCCAAATGCAGGAAAGACTACACTGGCCAACCGGATCGTCCGGGACTGGACTGGCGATGCCCTTGGCCCGGTCAGTGAAGTGCCTCATGAGACCCGGCGAGCACGGCGCAGAGAGGATATTACGATCACCTCTGCGAACGGCAACTCGATCGCCATCGATATCGTCGATACCCCAGGTGTGACCACCAAGATCGACTACCACGAGTTCACTGAATACGGGATCGAGAAGGATGAGGCCATCAAGCGGGCTCGCGAGGCCACCGAGGGTGTAGCCGAGGCGATGCACTGGCTCCGCGAGGACATCGACGGGGTCATCTATATGCTTGACTCGACACTCGACCCGTTCATGCAGGTGAACATTATGATGGTTGGGATTATCGAGTCTCGGAACCTGCCTGTGCTGATCGTCGCCAACAAGATCGATCTCCCGGACGCGGCCCCTGCCCGGATCAAGAGCGCCTTTCCCCAGCACCCTGTGGTCATGATATCCGGTCTGGAAGGCAAGAATATCGATGAGCTGTACGAAAAGATGACCAATTTCTTCTAGGTGATAAGGATGATACAGGGTGTACAGTTGGATCTGATATCTGAGGAACGTCTATCACGGATGACCTCAATGGAGAAGATACGCCTGATCCTTGATGAGGTGATGGAAGGGAATATCGTGGTGCTGGAACGGGGGCTCGCACCAGAGGAGTCGAGCAAACTGATCGAGATGACCATGATGGAGATCACTCCAGATGGGTTCTCGGGGATCGAGATGGAGACCTATCCTGGGAAGAACACGTCAGGGGGGCTCTTCTCACGGATATTTGGCAAGCAACAGGCCCCGGCCAAGTTGACGGTGATCGGCCCGGCGAACCAGTTGAAGATGCTGCGCAAAGAGAAAGATCTGTTGAGTGCGTGGATTTCGTCACGGTAGAGACGGTACACCCCTATGCCCCACAAATGCACACACTGTGAGAAGATCTTTGAGGATGGTTCCCCTGAGATCCTCAAGGGCTGCCCGGCCTGTGGTGGAAAGAAGTTCCTCTATGTCAGGGAGGAGGACCACCCTGTCGATCAGGTGGAGGGGATGCCAGCCCCAGCGATCGAAGCAGACAAGAGCCCTGTAGGAACGATCGAGGAACTGGGTGGCGATCAGGAGACTGTCCAGGTGAGACCGGCCCATAAAGAGCGAGAGAAGGATATATTCGATCGGCTCGAGAGCATCAGCATCAATGGACCCGGTTCGTACGAGATCAATATCGAGAAACTCGCTCAGAACGGGGGACTTGTGCTCGGGCTGGGAAAAGAGGGGCAGTACGCGGTGGATATCCTATCGATGGGCAAGTCCAAGAAAAAAGATAAAAAATAATTTTTTAATATTTCTTCCCCGCTTACGTTCCTGGCGGTGGATTGACCAGCTGGGAAAGGGTCTATCCACCAGTATCCTTATTATCGTCAGGTCACCAATAGGTAGGGTAGCACTGTGTGAACGGTGTAATCATACGTAAGTCCGACGTGCCGGATTGCAGTTTTTCTGCAGATTCCTGAACAATCAGGGGATGGCACTGCCCAGAGATCTGGGCTCAGGGATTACAGAGCTGATGCAACAGACGTACGCACAAATACGTACATGCTCTTTTCTGGACTTACTCTGATAGATTTGGAGGTGAATTATGGCACGAATGCATGCCCGATGCAGGGGTAAATCCGGCTCAGTGAGGCCGCACAGGACAGAAGCGCCTGTCTGGTCCACGACTGACAGCACAGAGATTGAGAAACTGATCGTCGAACTCAAGAAGAACGAGAAGTCGACCAGTGAGATCGGGTTGATCCTCCGTGACCGGTACAGCGTCCCTGATGTGAAGCTGGCGACCGGAAAGCGGATCAACGCGGTCTTAAAAGAGAACGGGCTCGCTTCTGAGATCCCTGAGGATCTCCGGAACCTGATAGTCAAGGCACTCCGGATGCGAAAGCACATGGGGGAGAATAAGAAGGACCTGCTGAACAAGCGGCAGCTCCAGCTGACTGAGTCCAAGGTTCGGCGGCTGGTCAAGTACTACGTGGGCTCCAAGAAGCTCCCCGCAGGCTGGGTCTACAAACCTGATACCGCTGAGATTCTGCTCTCACGGTAGACCACAGGCGTCGTCATGTCACTGGGGGAGAGGGCAGCGCTGATCGCCGATCATCTGCGGAAACAGGAGTATGTCGAGGTGTACGGGCACCATGATGCGGATGGGATAGCCGCAGCGGCGATCCTCTGCCATGGGCTCTACCGGCTCGGCATCGGGTTCCGGCTCAGGATAGCTGGCAGCCTCCCTGCACTCGCTGAGGATCCGGAGCAGCCGGTCATCCTCTGTGATATGGGATCCGGCAGCGCAGGCCTCCCCGACCAGACGATCGTGATCGACCATCACACACCCGGGTTCCCGGGGGCCTATCACCTGAACCCGAACCTCTTCGGGCTCGATGGTGAGCAGGTCCTCCCGGCGTCAGGGTGTGCGTATCTGGTCGCCTCCGCCCTCGGGGACAACCGCGACCTGGCGGGACTTGCACTGCTCGGGATGATCGGTGATCATCAGCAGATGGAAGGACCGAACCGGGATATCTTCAATGAAGGGGTTGGCAACAGCGTGGTCTCGCCGGAGCGTGGCCTCCTCCTCCCGGGTCGGACCCGGGAAGAGCAGTTGCTACTGGCCACCTCGCCGTACCTGGCCGGGATCAGCGGCGATGAGGAGACGGTCAAACAGATCATCGCAGATGAGGGAGAGCAGGGGTCAGAGGAACCCCTCCTCTCGGCGATCGTCTTTGCGGCTGCAGAACAGGCATCTCCCGCAGCCCTTGATCGGGTCTATGGGGATCAGTATGGTCTCCAGCGGGAGGTGATCGAGGACGGTCACACCCTGGCGGCTGTGATCGACGGGTGCGGCAAGGCCGGGATGGGGGGGCTCGCAGCCTCCCTCTGCCTCAGGTCCGCCGTTTCGATCGCCGAGGCATGGGCTGTCACTGCCCGCTTCCGACAACAGGTGATCGCAGCGATCAACGGACGCGAACAGATCGGCGACTGGGCCGGCTGTTATATGGTGCCTGATTCGGCGCTCGTCGGAGATGTGGCCGACGCCCTCCAGTGTGATCTGCCCTCAGGTGACCTGGTCGTCGTCGTGGCAGCAGAAGGGCCTACCAGTCGTCTGTCAGTCAGAACACCACAGACGAGGGAGATAGACCTCGGCCGGCTGCTCGCTGACCTTGCCCTCGATTATGGGGGCACGGGCGGCGGTCACCGCCACCGCGGGGGTGCGACCATCAGGTCTGCAGCTGTTCCCGGCTTTCTCGAACAGTTGACGGAGGCCCTGGTATGATTCATATCGGAGGTATAATCCTGACCGTTCATCCCGATGCTGCCTGCTGTGGTGCTGCGGTCACCCCCGATAATCATGGGATGATCCTGACCACACTCACAGAGCGGGGCCTTGAGAGTACGGTCAGCGGCACCAACCTGCGATCGATCATTGCGACGGTGGACGATTATCTGATGAATCTAGGAGTTGCGGAGGAGACATGTTTGTACGATTCGCATTGACGGCTGATCTTTCCTTCAGCGGGGAGATACCCGGGGAAGCAGCCGAGGCGGTAGAGAAGACAGTCACCGACTCAAACACAGTGATGTTCCGGCGGGGGGTACCTAAAGGGGCGACTGATGATGAGATCGGGAGAATCACCGACTGGAAGATCGAGGGGAACACCCTCTCGCTGACCATTGAGAGCGGGCCGTACACCCGTGTTCATGACGCCCTCTTCCGGTTTAGAAAACAGATCACGGCCACCCTCGGCAGGTTCCGGCTCGGTCTCCGGGATATTCAGGTGACCGGGTATGAGATCACGCTCACTGGTCCGGTGCCGGAGGGGCTGAAAGTCCCGACGCTACCGTTCATCAGCAGCGCCGAGGTGACCGCAGAGAAGATCGAACTCTCGCTGCAGGTCAGTGCCACCGACCTCGAACAGAAGATCCCAGACCGGATCGTGAAACTGATCGAGGAGAAGATGGAGGCGCTGACCTATGGCGGCAAGGGCGAGCACTGGGAACTGCTGTACGAGAGCGAGAAGAAGGAACGCTTCTTCAATGGTGATCCGACCGCTGAGATGATCGAACGTGGCTGGATCAAGCATGCTCTGTCACGTGGTCAGTGGATCCATGGTCCCCAGTCGGTGCAGCTCTTCCGGGCCTTCGAGCAGATCGTGATGGAGGAGATCATCACAACCCTCGGGTTCACTGAGATGATCTTCCCAAAGCTGGTTCCCTGGGAGGTCTGGGAGAAGTCCGGGCACGCCAAAGGTGTGTACCCAGAGATCTACTACGTCTGCACCCCCAAGACCCGTGATCCAGCGTACTGGGAAGAGGTCGGCGATTACTTCAAGGTGACCGGCAAGGTGCCGATCGATATGATCCGGGAGAAGGTCGACGGTCCGATCGGGGGTCTCTGCTATGCGCAGTGCCCATCCTTCTGGCCGTTTGTCCAGGGCCAGACCCTGGCCAGCGACTGCCTCCCGATCAGAATATTCGATCGGAGCGGAACCTCCCATCGGTATGAGAGCGGCGGGATCCACGGGATTGAGCGTGTCGACGAGTTCCATCGGATCGAGATCCTCTGGCTCGGGACCCCCGAGCAGGTCGTCGAGACGGCCGATAAACTCCATGCCGCGTATAAGCACCTCTTCGATGAGGTCCTGAACCTGGAGTGGCGTTCAGCGAAGGTCACCCCCTGGTTTATGGCACAGGAAGGGATGCTCGATGGCGAAGGAGTGAACGAGCGGATCGGAACCACCGACTACGAGGCCATTCTCCCGTACAGTGACTCATGGCTGGAGTTCCAGAACGTCTCGGTGAACGGGGACAAGTACCCGAAAGGCTTCAACGTCAAGGTGCAGACCGGAAAGGACTGCTGGTCAGGGTGTTCAGGCATCGGGCTTGAGCGCTGGACTGCGGCCTTCCTTGCACAGAAAGGGTTTGATATGAACAACTGGCCAGAGCGTGTAACTGCCCTGGTTGGTGAGCAGAAGGAACTCTTCAAGTTCCTCTAAAAATAAGATGGTGATAGAATGGCAAAGAAGAAACAGATTGGACGTCGTGTAGAAGGCTGGAAAGCAAAGAGCTGGTACAAGGTATATGTGCCTGAGGCATTCGGGAGCACCCCGATCGGCGAGACGATCGCTGCAGACTCAGCGAACCTTGTCGGCAGGGTCATGAGCACCACCCTCGGTGAGATCGCTCAGGACTTTGCCAAGCAGCACATCAAGATGAAGTTCAAGATCTCCCGGGTCGCCGGCGATGCAGCCTACACCGAGTTCATCGGACATGAACTGACCAAGGACTACCTCCGCTCGCTCGTCAAGCGGCGGACCTCCCGGATCGACTCCCATATCATGGGTTCGACCAAGGATGGCAAGCGGATTCATCTGACCGTGACCTGCTACACTCTGATCGGAGCGAACTCGAGCCAGATTCATGCGATCAGAAACGTGATCAGCGCCCAGATGGCCACCTTTGTCGCTCAGAACGACTGGGCAACGGTTGTCGACGGGATCGTCACCGGCTCGATCTCCCGCGATATGCTCGCACAGGTGAAGGGAATCTTCCCGATCCGCAGAATTGAAGTGATCAAGTCAAAGATCGAGTCCAAGGTTATCATCGCATAACCCTGGGTGATCGATCGCAGCCGATGAGCAGGGGGATTACCCCTGCTCTGTTGCTGCATGCAGTACCGCTCTTTTCCATTGCCTCTTCTTCCTGATCCGATCGCCAACAATAACTCCCTCTGCATCCAACCTTCTCTGATGACTGCACACAAGATCGTCATGCTTGTGCTGGACGGTATAGGGGACCGTCCCTGCGGTGAACTCGCCGGGATGACTCCCCTGCAGGCAGCAAAGACCCCGATCCTCGACCAGCTTGCAGCCGAGGGGATCACCGGGATCATGGACACGATCGGTCCTGGAATCAGACCCGGCTCAGACACCTCGCACCTGAGTCTGCTCGGGTATCCCCCGGAGAGTTACTACACCGGCCGCGGGCCGCTCGAGGCCGAAGGCTGTGGAATCCACATGGAGCACGGAATGATCGGATTTCGAGCCAATTTTGCGACCCAGAACGATCACGGTCTTGTGACCGACCGGCGCGCCGGACGGATCCATGACACCCGTCTCCTCTCCGCGGCTATTACCGATCAGGTGGACCTCTCGGCGTTCGGCGTCACCTTCTCGTTCGCCTCAGGTGCTGGCCATCGGGCAGCCCTCGCCCTCTCCGGGGAGGGGCTTGGTGCCGGCGTCACCTCGAACGACCCGAAAGAGGATGGTGTCGCTCCGCATCAGGTGATGCCGGTCTCGGCGAATCCGGAGGACCAGAAGACTGCCGCGGTCTGTAACGAGTTCATCCGGCAGTCTACCGCTATCCTGGCCGATCACCCGATGAACAGGGCACGGGTCCTGAACGGGGAATCGCCGGCTTCGGTGGTGCTGATCCGCGGGGCAGGCGAGATGGGCGGGTTCGAGCCGTTCCAGCAGCGGTACGATCTGTCAGGCGCTGTGATCGCCGCCGCCACCCTGGTCACTGGGATCGGCAAGGCCGTCGGTCTCGAATATATTCCGGTGGAGGGCGTCACCGGCTCGACCACCACCAACCTCACCGGTAAGGTCCAGACGTTGATGGCTACTCTCGACACCCATGATTTCGTGCTCCTGAACATCAAGGGAGCTGACGAGGCTGGCCATGACGGCCATGCCATCGAGAAGCGTGATTTTATCGAGCGGATCGACGCTGCGCTGGCTCTCCTCCTCGAGCGGAACGACTGTATCATCGCGGTGATGGGTGACCATAGCACCCCCTGCCCGATCAAAGAACACAGCGCAGACCCGGTGCCGGTGCTGATCAGGGGAGATGGGGTCAGGGTTGACCTGGTGCAGGCCTATGACGAGATAGCCTGTGCCGCTGGAGGACTGAACCGGATCCGGGGGGCTGACATACTCTGGATCCTGCTGGATCTGATCGATAAGACGCACAAGTACGGGACATAAACGGGGCATAACCAGAGAATGACCACCAAGACCAGTGAACAGGGGGACGAGCAGATCTTCTGCTGTATCATCCCGGATCGGACGGAACTGCAGGAGCACATGCTGATGACCGATCAGACGATCGTCGTCGGGGACCGGAGCACCATTGACTACGGACTGCACGGGGCCGATGTGATGATCAGCGAGTTCTGCACCATCAACGGTGCAATCTCTGCGAGTGGGGATGTGCATATCGGGAACTGGTCGGAGGTGAACGGAAACCTCTCTGCGACCGAGCATGCCTTCCTCGGTGAAGGGGTGAAGGTCCACGGCCGGCTCTCGGTGACCGGGGACCTGGAGATCGGGGATAAGGTTCAGATCGAGCATGGGTTCGAGGCGAAGGGGATGATCACGATCAGAAACCCGCTCCCGGTGATCGTCTACTTCCTGATGTACCTGATGGCAGTGCTCCGGATCGACCGGGGCGAGGACGCCGATACCGTCTTTGCCGATCTCTTCTCTGAGGAGATGGATGAGAACCCGCTGGTGATCCCCTCTGGTGCGGTGCTGGATATGGAGTACTTCTCGGTGCCCGATACGATGCAGATCGGCGAGGAATGCCGGCTGCACGGCAACATCCGTGCCCACTCGGTCACCGTCGGTCAGGACACTACCATCTTTGGGTCGCTGCGGGCGGCTGGCGGGATCGTCCTGCACGAAGGGGTCACGATCCATGGTCTCGTCTCCTCCGAGGGTGCTGTCGAGATCTATCCCGGTGCCCATGTCCTCGGAAATATCATGGCTGGGGATCTGACTGTCCACGAAGGGGCACGCATCGATGGCACGATGACGGCCGTAGACGGGCTCAGGATGGTGCCGCATCCGGTCATTGTGGAGGAGGAATCAGATGAAGAGCCGGTTGGGGAAGCGGTAGAGGAAGATGAAGTGGAACCTGATGAGATATCTGAAGAACAACCAGAGCCGAAATCAGTGGCGTATGCAGCAGATCCGGCAGAGGAGCAGGTGAAGGAATGAAGACACTTCAAAACGCAGCCAGGATCCTTGACCTTGCAGAGGTACGGTTCATCGAGCCGACCCTTTCAGAGATGACCGACCCGGTCTTCTCAGAGATTATCGGTGAAGGCCCAATATCAGATGGGCGACTCCTGATCGATGAGCAGGACCAGCCGCTCGCAGCGGCGTTCTGTGGCGAAGACGGGTGGACCTGCACCTCCTTCCTGTATCGGCCCGTCTCGGTCGAGGTGTTGGAACTCTTCGAAGAGACGGACGGTGATCTCTATCAGGAGAGTCGTGACGCCTGGGCGGCCGCAGTCAGGGAGTACTATGCGGACGAGATGCTGGCCATGGTCGTCCCCTCCGCTGTCGACCTGACCGACGCCCGAACGTTACAGTTGAAGAACCTGCTCGCCGAGATCTGGCAGCCAGGGCAGGGAGTCACCTGTCTCGACTGCTGCTGCGGCTCAGGGGTCGGGTCTGCGGTGCTCCGGGAGATGGGGATGCACCCGCTCGCCTATGATAACGATCCCCATCTGCTCGCTCTCGGCCTCGCATCCGGCCGGCTTGTGCCGGTAGAGACTCTCTGTATCGACGGTACTGAGGCCAGCGTCTTCCTCTCCCCTGCGGAGCGGGGAATCGGGAGCATGCTCGGTGCGGTCTATCCGTTCACCGCAGATCTCTGGCACCAGATCGTCGACGAACTTCTTAATCTGACCAGGGAGACCGTGATTACGGTCGGCACGGAACCTGAACAGCACCTGGTTCGGGAATGGTGCGAAGAACAGGGTCGAACGGTCGAGGCATTTGAGAACGAGCGCGATCCGATCTATGACCGGTTCGTCTGCGTGGCACGGCTCTGACGAATCGCAAAAAATAATTTTTTTAGGGATGAATCATCGTTCCGACCCCGTCCCTGGTGAAGAGTTCGAGGAGGAGGTTGTGTTCGGTGTTCCCGTTGATGATATGAGCAGAGCCGACGCCACGGTCCAGTGCATAGACCATCCCCTCCACCTTAGGGATCATCCCCTCGCTGATCACCCCTGAGTTGATCATCTCGTTGGTCTCGTCGACCTTCAGCCGTCGATAGACATGGGTCCGCTCAGCGTCCATCACCCCGTCCACATCGGTCAGGTTGATCAACTTTGCGGCGTGAAGGGCGACGGCGATCTTGGCCGCAGCCGTGTCGGCATTGATGTTTAGACTGTTGCTCTCACGGTCGATGGCTATTGGGGCAACCACCGGGATATATTCGTTCGAAAGGAGCATCTGGAGAATCGCTGGGTCGACCTCTACGATCTCTCCGACATGCCCGAGGTCCACCCGTTCGGTCCGGTCTTCGATCGTGACGACCTGTAGTTCCTTTCTTTTGGCTATCAGCAGGGAACCGTCGTTGCCTGATATCCCGACGCCGCGTGCCCCGCACTTGGCGATGAGCGATACAATCCCGTCGTTGATCTTGCCGACCAGCACCATCTGGGCGATCTCGAGGGTCTCCTGATCGGTGATCCGGAGGCCGCCGACGAACTTGGGCTCCTTGCCCATGGCCTTCATCTTGTCGGTGATCTCAGGGCCCCCCCCGTGGACCAGCACCACGCTGATCCCGATGTAACTGAGCAGCACCACGTCCCTTATCGCGGCCTCAAGCACCAGTTGATCGACCATCGCATGCCCGCCGAGTTTGATGACAAAGATCTGACCATGGAACTGCTGGATGTAGGGGAGTGCCTCCATCAGCACATCCTCGCGCTTCATGTGGTGTACCGCCCGTTGATATCGATATACTTCTCGGTCAGGTCGCAGCCCCATGCGGTCGCTGAAGCCGTGCCGGCGTTCAGTTCCAGTTCAAAGACGACCTTCTTCCCCTGCATGCTCGCCTTGGCTGCGGCCAGGTCGACGACGATCGTGCCGTCCCTGACCAGCGGGACCCGTTTTGTCCCCTCTCCTGAGAACAGGGAGACCCGGTTCGGGTTGAAGACGACCCCTGCCCTGCCTGCCGCGGCGATGATCCGTCCCCAGTTCGGGTCTTCGCCATAGACCGCGGTCTTGACGAGCGGTGACTCGATGATCGTCTTCGCCACCGTCGCGGCTTCCTCCTCAGAGGGGGCTTTTGAGACGATCATCTCGATCAACTTGGTCGCCCCCTCCCCATCTGCGGCGATCTGAATCGCGAGCGACCGGCAGCAGGTCTCCAGGGCAGCACTGAACGACGCCGGGTCGACGGTTCCCCGCTGGTTGGTGGCGGTGCAGAGGACGATGTCGTTGGTGCTGGTGTCTCCGTCTACGACGACCCGGTTGAACGACCGGTTCACGGCCTGTTGGAGCATCTGCTGCAGGGCCGGTGCCTCGACCGTCGCATCGGTGTACAGGAACGCCAGCATTGTCCCCATATTCGGGGCGATCATCCCGCTTCCCTTGCAGAGCCCGGCGACGGAGAACCCGTCCCCTCTGATCAGTGCATGTTTCTCGGCCAGATCGGTGGTCATCATCCCTCTGGCTGCCCGTCCCTCGGCCTCCTCACTGGAGGTGAGGTGTGGGGCCACCGTTGCAGCCTGCCGCCGGATCAGGTCTAGGTCCAGATGCCGGCCGATCACGCCGGTGCTGGCGACCCCGATCAGGTCGGGGGTGGTGCCGAGCACCTCCGCTCCGATCACAGCCATCGCCTCTGCGTTCTGGTACCCGAGTTCCCCGGTATAGGCGTTTGCACACCCGCTGTTGACGATCACCCCGGCCAGCCGACCGTTCTCGATACGCTTTACCATCGCCTCGATCGGGCCGGCGCGGACGAGGTTTCTGGTCAGCACCCCGGCGACGGTCCCTTCGGCCGCGATCAGGGAGAGACCGTACTTCCCTTCTTTGATACCCCAGGCCCTGACCCCATCGATTGCACAGATTGACTTCATACGATCTCCTCCTTTCCAGCGATGCCGATGCCCTGGACGATGTCCGACCTGGTCACGATCCCGACCAGGGTTCTCTTATCCATCACCGGAAGTCTGACAATCTTCTCGCGGAGCATCACCGCCGCCGCCTCGCTGATCTCGGCCTCCTGGTCGATGGTGATCGCTGGAACGCTCATCACCTCGCGCACCTTCATCCCGCTGATATCACGGAGGGCCCCCCTGGTCTTCTCCCAGTTGATGAACTCCCTGATCGGAACCTCGATGATCTCCAGCGGTGACGGGAGCCAGAGGTCATCTGATAGGTCACCTGTCTTCAAAAGCGAGAGCAGATCTGAGTCGGTGACCATCCCGACCAGCCTGGTCCCATCCAGCACCGGCAGTCCGCCGACGTGCTTCTCGCGCATAGTCCTTGCCGCTTCACTGACCATTGCATCAGCCTGGATCACCAGGGGGTTGGTCGTCATTATCTCAGATACTTTCATCATAACACCTAGGGAAAGAGCCCTGCACTGGCGAGTCCGTCGTTCTCTTTAAACCCGCACATCAGATTCATGTTCTGGATCGCCTGTCCGCTGGCCCCTTTGACCAGGTTATCGATCGCCGATACCGCGACCACCCGTTTCCCCTCGCTTTCGACGATCAGGTCGCAGAAGTTGGAGCCCCTGACCGCTGCGATCGAGGGCTTCTGGTACCTGACAAAGGATTCGTCCTTGTAGTAGTCCTTATAGATCCTTTCGACCTGATCCTGGTTCAGGGGGTCGCGGAGGAGGATATGGGCGGTCGTCAGGATCCCCCGGTTCACTGGCAGCAGGTGCGGGGTGAAGTAGCAGGCAGCCTTCGCATGGAGCCGTTCCAGTTCCATCTTCATCTCGGCGAGGTGGCGGTGGGTGGTCATCTTGTATGGGGTTATCGCGTCGGCGACGTTGGGGAAATGGGTGGTCGCGGATGGGTTGTCCCCTGCTCCGGAGACTCCGCTCTTCGAGTCGTAGATGATCGTATCGGCGAAGGCCGCGAGCGGCGCTGCTGCCAGTGTCGCCCCTGTCGGGAAGCAGCCGGGGTTGGCGATGAAGTGTTTTCCCCGGATCTCCTCCCGGTGCAGTTCGGGCAGTCCATATGGTGCCGCAAAGTAGTCGGTGTGCGTGACCCCGTAGACCTTCTCGAAGATCTCTTGTGGGAGGCGGTAGTCGGCGGAGAGGTCGACGACCCGGATCCCCCGTTCCAGCAGCGCCCGCACGTACTGCATCCCGGCGGTATGGGGGACGGCAAGGAACGCGACGTCTGCCTCGATCTCATCCACGGATGGATTGGTGAAGGAGAGATCCGTAAAACCGTTCAGCTGGGGGTGAACCGCGCTGACCCGGGTGCCTTCTACCCTTCGTGAGGTGGCACAGACCACCTCTGCAGCAGAGTGCATGCCCAGGAGTCTGATCAACTCCCCGCCGGCATACCCTGTGGCGCCGATGATAGCAATATCCATGAGGAACTATGCCTTTATAAAAATATAATGGTTTTTAGATGGGAATGCGGAGATCGGGCTGATCAGCGCACGATCCCCGGCGATTTCAGGAGAGTTGATGCATCACGTAGCCGCTGAGCAGTTTCGGCTCGAACCAGGTGGACTTGGGCGGCATCACCTGGCCGTTGTCTGCGATCGACAGCACCGTCCCGGTCGAGAGCGGCTGGACAGAGAAGGCGACCGCATATTTTCCCGAGTCGACCGCTGCGGTGAGATGAGAGAGCGGTCTGGCTCCACCCATGTACGAGAGACGGGGATCCCCACGGGGGTCGTTGATGTCGAGCAGCGTTTCGAGGACATGGGTCTGCAAGAACTGGACGTCCAGTGCCTGGATCTGATCCTCTGCCGGGTCAGCAGGGAATGAGAGTTCATACCAGGTCGAGTCCAGGTACATGTGGAGCAGGTGCCTTCCGCAGGTCTCACCGGCCGGAGGAATGTGGAACCGGCTGGTCTCCACGAGGCCGTACTCGGTGACGGTGCCGAGGGACCTCAGTTTTTCGATAAATGTACCGGTGGTATATGAGCCGAGATCGGTGACCAGCCGGCTGTAGCCATGGAGTTTGACCCGGTCGTCGGCGAAGAGGACAGCCATGAACCGTTCTGACTCCTTGGTGGCGGTCTTTTCCTGCCGTCGTTTCAGCGCCACGTTCACAGCTGACTTGGCCCGGTGGTGGCCGTCAGCGATATACAGGGCCGGCACGGTTGCAAAGAGGTCCCGGATTGTGGCCATGGTCGCTTCATCAGTGATCTGGTAGATCTGATGACGTTCGCCCTGCTTGTTGGTCACTTCGGTATCCGGTGCCCGTGCAGGGACGAGCGAGGCGAGGCGGTCGGCGAGTGATGCCTGGTCGCGATAGAGGATGAAGACAAGGCCGGTGTTGGCGTTGACAGCCCCGATGTGCCGGGTCCGGTCCTCCTCCTTGTCATAGCGGGTCAGTTCATGCCTTCGGATCGTCCCGTTGATATAGTCCTCGACGTCCAGGCAGCAGACGAGGCCAAGAAAGATCTGGTCTCCCTGGACGACGCGGTACAGGTACAGACCGGGTTTGTCGTCAGCCCTGATCTGGCCTGCGGCGTACATCTGGTCGTATCGCTGTTGTGCGGCCAGGTAGACCTGGTCGTTATTGGGGGGGAGGTCGGGAAGCTCCGCATCGGATCTGATCACGCGGAGAAAACTGAGTTCATTCTTCCGGATACAGGCCCGCGCCTCGTCTGCACTCACCACATCATAGGGAACAGAGGCGATCTGTTGGGCCAGTACTGGGTCGGGACGAATTGCCGGGAACGGATAGAGGATCACCATAGATATCAGCCAGGGTCGGTTCTGTATATTTTTGATCGAAGGCCACTTATAGCAATCACATATATGATGGCTCTACCAATCTCTACCCCACATATTCCATGACAGACGAGCAGTTGTTGATACACCGTGCACGTCCGTTTGATCTCCCCCACATCTCTGCGATCGAGGAGGAATCGTTCGCCGATCCCTGGGACCTGCCGACCCTTGAGTGGGTTCTTGAGACCTGTGGGGATCACTTCTTTGTCGCCCATTACCGGCAGCAGGTGGCAGGGTTCATTGCGGGTGCACTTGAGGATACTGGAGAGGAGCGGTATGGCCACATCTGTAACTTCGCGGTCACTGGAGCGTTTCGGAGGATGGGGATCGGTCGGAAACTGGTGGCGAGAGCCGAGCACCAGTTCGCTGTCGAGGGGGCCTCTGGGGTCCAGCTCGAGGTCAGGGTCTCCAACCTCACTGCGCAGCGTTTCTATGAGAAAAATGGTTATCAGGATGTCTTTCTGATCCCGGAGTATTATGCCAACGGTGAAGACGCCCTGGTGATGATGCGCTGGTTCAGGTTCTAGGGACCTCTCCCCGTCCGAGCTGCTGATGGGCCTTGGCCAGGTGACCGGCCCCGAGAGCCCCGAGCAGTGAGAGTTCCCCAGCCAGCACCCCAGCGGCGATGATCTCGGCCAGCTTCTTTGCATGGCTGCCGGCCGGTTCGCCGCCTCCGTTGGCCCCGAGCAGGGCGAGGCATTCCCTCTGGGTGGCGAGGCCGGTTCCGCCGCCGACGGTGCCGACCTGGAGGGCCGGAATCGTCACCGCCACATAGATTCCATCTTCAACCGGGTCGACGGTGGTGATACAGGAGGACCCTTCGACCACATGGGCCGGGTCCTGACCGCAGGCGATGAACGTCGCCGCGATCACATTGGCAGCTTGGGCATTGAACCCGAGCGCACCAGCCCGGGCCGATCCGACCAGGTTCTTGCGCATGTTCACCTCGGAGATGATGGCTGCCGAGGTCTTGAAGATCGTCCGGCAGAGGTCTTCGGTCAGATGGACCCCGGCAACGACGGTTTTACCCCTGCCGAGGACCACATTGATGGCCGCCGGCTTCTTGTCGGTGCAGAGGTTGCCGCTGACCGAGATCAGGCGTGCTCCGGTCTCCTCGGCCACCATGGTGCTGACCGCTGTCCCGGCGATCGTGGCCATATTCATCCCCATCGCGTCCTTGGTATCGAACTCGAGTCGGAGATAGACACTGGTCCCGGCCACGCTGGTCATGGTCCCGATCAACCTGCCATGTGAGGTGGTCGACTCTGCCACGGCCCGGATCCGGTCCTGATTGGCTTCTACCCAGTCGACGACCGACCGGGCATGAATCACCGAGTCAGTGGCGAAGACTGGAGCTCTGGTCATTCCGTCACGGATGATCCTCACCTCGGCCCCGCCGGCCGCAGTGATCGCGCTGCATCCGCGGTTCACCGAGGCGACGAGCGCCCCTTCAGTGGTGGCCAGCGGGAGGTAATACTCCCCATCTGCGTACTCGCCGTGAACCCGCAGCGGGCCGGCCACCCCGACTGGAATCTGCACGGCTCCGATCATATTCTCGATATTCTTTTTGACCGCCTGGTCGATCGCCATCGTGTAGGCGCCGACGTGTTCAAGGGTGGTTCCGGTCTCCTCTTCGATGAAGGTCCGCCTGACCTTGACGGCCTCTGCCGGCGGGAGGACCTTCTCAAGGGCATACAGTTTCTGCGTTCTGTTCCGAAGCGCAGCGAGGTACTCATCCATGAATAGTGTTAGGGCGTATAGATAAATGATGGATCGTGATGAGGTGCTGCCGGTGAGCCAGTGGTGTCTGCAGGCAGTGAAGAAGGAGGGGGAAGTTGTCAGGCAGCGGCTGATTCATGAGGGGGTGCTGGACCTCTCCCTCCGGGTCAGAGCAGAGGGGGATCATCTCCTCTTTCCAGTGACTGAGCCGATCAGCGGGGCGGTCAGGTCAGAGTTCATTCCGCAACCTGGTCACCCGATCCTTCCCCGTCATGAACAGATTGGGGGGATTGCGATCCTGCAGGAGCGGGACATGGCTGGAGCGGCCACCCTGCTGGCCTCCCGCCCCTCGCTCCATACCGTGTTGTACCCGGTCTCACCGGTGGAGGGAGAGTACCGGACCCGGCAGTTCGAGGTGCTGGCCGGGGAGGAGACGACCCGGACTGTCTACCTGGAGTACGGGCTTCACTTCGAGTTCGACCTTTCGACCGTCTACTTCTCTGCCCGCCTGGCCAACGAGCGGCAACGTCTCCTCTCCTTGATGGAGGAGGGTGAGGCGGTGCTCGATATGTTTGCCGGGGCCGGTCCGTTCGCGATCACCCTGGCCGGCAGGGCCTCGCAGGTCGTCGCCTGTGACCTGAATCCCGCCGCGGTGCTGCAGATGCAGGTCAATGCCCGGTTGAACCGATGCCGGAACCTGCTGCCGGTCCTGGCCGATGCCGGCCACCTGAAGGGTATCTTCCTGCCCGGACAGTTCGATCGGGTGGTGATGAACCTCCCGCTCTCCAAGGGGGCTTTCGTTGCAGACGCCATCTTCCTCTGCCGGCCCAGCGGCATGGTCCACCTGTACATGCTCGAATCAACCGAGGGCGAGGCGCTGCCCCTACTCAAGGATCTACCCGTTGCAGGGGTCCGAGAGCGGAGGGTCCGGTCGTACTCCCCAGGGCAGTGGCATGCGGTCTATGATATTGCCGTCTCTGGATCTATAGAATAATCTTTTTAAATCCTCGTTTATCCTTTAAGATACTTTTATATCCAATAGTGACTTCTCAGGGGTTGGTGAGATGTATGACAGAGAAGAAAGGAGTGGAGAAGGAGGCTGAAGAGATCCCGTTCCGTGGCATGGAGCGGGATCCCTTAACCGACACAGACAAGCAGTCGACTGGTGAGAAACCCCCGGATGAAGAGTTTGGGTACTGGATCGGGATGAACCCTGAGGATTCGAGTGATACCGATATGAACAAGAGCAGGTTCGCCGTCTGGCCAGATGGGGAGATGGGTGAGGAGACGATCTCATCGGCATCAATAAAAAAATCTGAAATATCTCCCCGATCGGCTCAGGAGGTTACGGAGAAGATGGAACAGATCGGTCATGAACTTCATGGATCTGAAGAGATTGTCCTCCCTGGGGGGGCGGCGAGAACCCCTGACCCTGGCGCCGGGGAGATGGGGGGTCGGAAGTCTTCAGGTGATATGGATTTCACCACCAGGGTGCGAAAAGGGGACGACGGTAGGAATCCCGATGACTGGCGGATCGTCTCTCATAAGAGCGAGCAGGGCCGTCATCATGCTGAGGATGATCTGAAAAAACAACCGAAACACGATCTTTAACCCTGGATCCATAGATGGTCGGAGATGGTTTCCCGACCGATCATTTTTTTTGAGTTTTGTGATCTCTCTCCCTCTATGGCGGGTACTTGATAAGTTGATCTGGTCACCATCAGGGGGAAGCATCAGGATATTCGAGAATGTGCTGTGCATTGTTGCATAACTCAAGTTATGTCCTCATCTCAAAGACTAAAAAATCGCGGCGTCTCCTTCATCCACTCCTGCCTACGAACAAAAGATGGGGACAGCCGCATATCGATACTCGCGATTGGAGTAAGCCTATAATGAACGCCTGGTTAAGCGTGGTGAGTTTTATCTCTCCTTTGCTTTCATCAAGTACTGGGATCGGGATCTCGCTGCATTGAATAGAGGAAAGCAGGGTCGTCCCATTCAGTATCCTTCTCTGATTATCGAGTGGATGGCTTGTATCCATATCTTTCTGCAGATGCCTCTATCGCCAGATGGAAGGATTCATCGGTCGACGTGCGACTCTCCTTCCTGCACTTAATAGTGCAGATTACACGACACTCTTTCGACGTATTCAACGCATGGATATTGCCGTCCCAGTGAATACCGCGATGCTCTCTGGGTATCTCGTTGTGGCTGTAGACAGTACCGGTCTGAAAGTAACCAATCGCGGAGAATGGATGCGTGAGAAGTGGAAGGTCCGCCGAGGCTGGATCAAGGTTCATGCCATGATCGATGTCGGGACCAACAAGATCCTGAGTCTGGAGGTGACCGATGAAAAACAACACAGGATGATCAGGTCTTTGAGATGTTTCTCGATCGGGGTGAGCAGAACTATGGTGGAACGTCGGTGAAAAGTATGCTGGGAGATGGAGCCTGTGACCGGAACCATTGTTTTAATGAACTTGAAAAACGAGAAATTTGGTCGGGTATCATGACCAGGATCAATGCATCACGACGATCAAGTGGATCTCCAAATCGAGCAGAATATTTTCGAAAACGGGATGACTTGGACGAGTATAAGCCATGGGCAGAGATAGTCAACTATGGGATGAGATGGAAGGTGGAAGGTCTCTTTTCGAGTATCAAACGAATATTCGGTGAATCGGTCAGAGCATCATCAAGAGAAGGCATGTTCCGCGAAGCATAGATGAAATTCAGGGGATACAATATCCTTCTGGCATTGGCTCAGTGAATGGGGAATATCGGGGATAGGGGTGAGTGGATCTCATGACGGGATTATGCAACACAGCAGGTTTCAGTGCTTAATTAATTTCCTTCCCCATCGTTTTTCATTCACCACGCTTCTTGTCTCCTTCGGTTATCCCAGGTTTCGGAGTGCAAGAATTTTCTGTACTACCTTTAATTTTGATCGCACAGATTCCCTGACCAACAGCTTGAACTGATCAAATCTGAACGCGCAGTTCTTAATGGTTCCTACAACAATCATTCTTCAATGACAACAACAACTTTTCCGTTTGCTGCGTTCTGCTCCATCAGAAGATGGGCGTTTGCGATTTTTTCAAGGGGGAACACCTTTCCGATGATGGGTTTCAGGTTATAGTGCCGGAGATGTGCAAATATCCTGTCTATAGATTCCTGTGTTGGATAGTTACTGAAAAAGGAAGACAGGTAAACACTATTGGGAATATCTTTGATCGGATCAAAATTTTCCAGTACTCCTTTATCCCCCAATATACCGGTCATGCAGACAATGCCGTGATAGGTCAGGAAGGTCATTGATTCCTCCAGCGTATTTGGGCCGACCAGTTCGAGGACTTTCGTGATACCTTCAGGGCAAACGGTCCGGAATTGCTGTGTTATTGTGCCGTCATCTAGCAATACACCATCAGCACCGCAGATTTTCAGGAGATCATATTTTTCTTTGTTCCGGGTCGATGCGAAGACAATGCAACCTATACTCTTGGCCAGCTGCAGGGAGGCAAGGCCAAGTGCACTGGTAGCCCTCCGGATGAACAGCGTATCTGATGGAACAAGCTGCAGGCAATCAAATAACGAGCCGTATGCAGTAAAGTAGGTCTCGGGAACGGCTGCGAGTTCTGTCCAGGTGAAATCTGTATCAACCGTGAATACATGACTGACTGGAAGTAACGCATATTGGGCGTACCCTCCATCGAAGCTTCGTCCCATGCCGCCCATGAGTGCTATCACGTGCTGTCCCTTTCTGAAATTACTATCTGAAGGATCTGCAATTTCCCCCGGCACATTCTATGCCTGGTATCCGTGGTAATCGGATATACGGAGCATCCGCTTCATAGCTCCGTAACATCAATTCAGAACGGTTGAGGCCGAATGCCTTTACCCTGACCAGTACCCATCCTGGCTTCACGGCAGGAACGGGAATTTCACTGATATACAGGTCTTCGGCTTTACACATTTTTGTAAGAACTACCGCTTTCATCATATCACACCTTTCCAGCACTGCGGATCTGCTGCATAAAAATCATGTGTGTATCCATACGCGACAGCAGGACAGCCACGGCAGAAACGGAGAAGTTCACAGGTTGAACATTTTTCAAACTTTTTGGATTCCCGGTATTTTTTATCCATTTCGCTGCCGAAAAACACATCATATAACCGGTCTTTGAAAATATTGCCGATATTGCTTTCAAATCTGCGGCAGGCGTATATTTCTCCGTTCGATAGGATTGTCAGGTGGCAGTTACCACAGTTGCACCCATCATAGATGGTAGTTGCGTCAAGTCCTTTGGGAATGGAGAAGAGACCCTTTTCATAGAGATATAGCGTCCACAAGTGATCCTTGAGATTAAAGGTAGTCCCTCTGTCTTTGTACTCCTCGAATTTTTCCCAGCATTTTTTCAACAATGCCTTATACTGCATCGGTGAAACATGGGTGCATCTTTCAAAACTGGTCGGGCAATACCGGGCAAAGGCAAAAACATCAACGTGGTTTTTCACAACAAGGTCAATGATTCCAGGTATCTCCAGTAAATTTGAATGAGAGACTGTTGTCATAACAGCACAGATGATACCAGCATCACGGATATACGCAATTTTTTCTATTGTCGTATCGAAAGAACCGGGTTTGCGGATTGCGTCATGTGTCTTTCGGAGGCCGTCAATGGAGAGCTGGTATCGCTCACAACCAAGGTGTTTCAGTTTTGTACAGATTTCTGCGTTGAGATGAAATGGGTTGCCTAGAATGCCGAATGGGATGTTTTTCGATTTCAGCAGTTCAAGGACTTTCCAGAAGTCTTTGTGTAAGATCGGATCTCCGCCCGTTATATAATAATACGGGATGCGCTGGATTTTCCGGCACATATCCGTACAATTATCTATGATGTCTACAATCTGCTCATATGTCAGTTCCCTGACCGGGGCAGAACTATTTTCTGAATAGATATAACAATGCTGGCAACACTGATCGCACCGGTCAGTGATATGCAATTGAAATGCAAAATATTGTTCCATGGTTTTTTTCATCTGTTCTTTTAGTCGTACCTTGGCACGACTCATATGCAAATAAGAAAGGTCCGGGCTCTGTTACATCGGTTCCAGAGCTGGAATTATTGGCCGGTAATTGTTTACTGGTCACCTGCACCGCAGGAAGAACCACAGGGTGATAGTCTAGGAACTGACTCGTTCCCGCCTCCTGAACCACATGAAGATCCGCAGGTGGAATTTTTAGGCACAGATTTTCCCCCTTCACCCGACCCGCATGAGGATCCGCATTGGCTGGGAGAATTCAATGCGCCCTGCACGCCGTTCATGTAACTCTGAGCACTTCTCTTGGCAAAATAACCACAGTTCTTTTGAGACCAATCATTGATTTTTCCGAGATTTTGCATGATCTGTACCTCAGTACTTAGAGTAAATGGAAGTAGAGATGCAAAAACCAAAACATTTTCAGGATTCCGCATTCAACATTTCACCTGCTTTACTAAGTACATCTAGTTTGAAAAAGAAAGAATAAATAACAAAAGTTTCACGAGCGGTATCAGATAACCTTGAGGTAATCTACCATGGTCAATTTTCCGGAAAACTTAATGGGCATACCCTGTCCTATAGAAAGAACAATTATCCTGATCGGGGACAAGTGGAGTCTTTTATTGATACGGCAATTATATCTCGCAAAGGGTCCGATGAGATTTAACGAATTATTGAAGTCCATGAAACCAATTAGCTCGAAAACACTTTCTTCAAAGCTTAAAGATCTTGTAATCTATGAAATTGTTGAAAAACATGTGGAGAATACCACGCCGGTAAAGATAGAATATTCCCTGACAGAAAAAGGTCAAGATCTCACAGATGTTTTACTTTCGATGGCTGAATGGAGCCAGAAGTGGCATAATTGCTAACCTTCTAACATCATTATCATTTTATGATGTCCTGACGATAGCATGCCAAAAGTGATGTAAAAGTAAAAAGGCCCTGTATCCAACCTAGAATTGGAGAAAGGTGAAACAGTGCCGATACCATTATCGTTTATCGAAGATTATCTTTTTGACAAAGACGAAGGGATGCGCAGTCTCATCACCTGGTTTTATATGAAAATCTCTCAGGCATTTTCATCTTGTATGCTTGTGGCCTTTGGCATTGTGTCTGTTTTTGAACCAGGTGATGCAGATCGAAGCCTATCGACAAGTGGGTGCCAATCTCTATGAACGAACTGCAACGAGAAACTGCCATCGAAACGGTTCTCGATCCCAATCTCTCACGACTCGCTATGGGGATGTTAAACTCACAAAACCCCAATTCCGGGAGAAACCCTTCGAGACGCAGATCTTCGGGCGATATGTCCGTGTCGAGAGGGGACTTGGTGAAGGCTATCGCCGGATCGTATTTATAGGGACGATAGTCGAGAAAATCCATGATTTTCGCTGGGTTTCAACCAGGAAAGTTCAGGAGATTGCCGCGCATCTGGGCGTGGAACAACTCTCTCCATCCTCAGTTTCACGGATCGCACACGATCTTGACGATCAGGTGAAGGCTTTTCTCAATCGACCGTTTGAACAACCGATTTCATATCTTTACGTCGATGCATCGTATTTTAAGGTCCGAGATGGACCCAGATATGTCTCCAAGGCACTTCTGGTGACAGGTGGAGTTCGGGAGGATGGATATCGAGAGATCCTGGGGGCCAGGATCGCTGCATGCGAAAATGAAATCTTCTGGTCAGGGCTCTTCGATGAGATGAAAGAACGAGGATTGAACGGCGTACAACTGGTCATCTCTGATGGTCATCAGGAAATCCAGACCGGCAGTGTCTGTGGCATTTCTGGGAGCATCGTGGCAAATGTATGAGGTACATACAACTAGAGCCGTTTTGAGGAATATCCCGAAGAAAGATCAGCGGGAGGTTGCTGAACAACTCAGGGAAGCATATGGACCCGGACAGAAACTTCAGGAAGTTGCTGATTCTCTGAATTCATGAGGATATCAGAGAGCTGGCAACACCATCGAATGATTCCTACCGGGACTATTGAACTACATGGCATTCTCGAAACAACACCACAAAAGGATTCGAACAACGAATGTCATGGAGAGGATCAACAAGGAACTGATATGGAGAACCAGCGTTGTGGGTGCGTTCCCCAATGATGATTCGCTCCTCAGGTTTGCAGGAGCGATCTTTATGGACATTAATGAAGAGTGGGTGATTGGCAGGAAGTATTTGACAATGGAGGAGAGATGATCTGTCGCGGATACGGGGTTTGTTGAAATTACAGCACGTATGGTACGCTACTCCACTCCCCCGGTCTGGCTCTATACGAAAAATACCATCCGGGCCATATCCCGTACACCAGGCGCAAATCCCACAACGATCATGGTAAACAGGACTAGGTGCCAGAGGATCGGTGGGGCCTCCTTTCGATAGTGCTGGAGGATGTATACTGCGGGAAACAGAACTGCAAATTTCAGAAGGAACATCGAAAATGCTGTTCCGGTCCATGCAATCAGGGCGCCTCCCACAACCTGCGATTCACGAAAGGCCATGGGGTGCAGGTCGATGCCATAACTCGTAGCGCTTGCGTCCAGCAGCTGGCCAAAGATCAGCACACAGTACAGTGGATCGCTTGCATATTCCCATTTGAGCACGTACCGCATGAATCCCCAGACTGCGCCAGAGACGACGATGGCAAGTGCGAGGATAATGAGAAGGATGTTTACCGCAACCTGTGAGTACCTAAGCCCGTACCATACCAGGAATGTGGCAGTGAGGAAGCAACCCAGTGTTCCAATACCGGCGTACCCGATATAGTATGAGGCGAGGTCCCGGCACGTTCAAGAGTCCGCGATAGGAGCAGCGCAGCGACCGTAAAGAAGAACAGTACAAAAAATATCAGCGGCGTGATGAGGAGGAAGTGGATATCGGACGTGATGAATCCGGTATCCTCGACAACCCGCAGGAGACCCCCGAGAACGATGAACGGTACTGTGGCAAGGACAAATGTCCTGTCCACCAGAATCCCGGCCCGGTTCAGCCAGAGATAGACCAGATACAACGCGATAATGAGAATCGCAGCATAGGTCAGGGTGTCCACCAGGGTGTACGGCTGGCCGTACCGGATGGGATCGATGTAATACTTCATGATAAATTCGCTGATCATACCGTCATCCTTCCCTGCAAAAATCATGGTTATACCACGGGTACTTCATTTCAGTTCGCCGCTGTTACGTGCCATTGATTATTTATCTCGATATTCGCGAGGGATACTTCCCTGGATCCTGTTCTGCCATATGAAGAAAAGGTTGAACATGATGGTTGTGAGCAGTGACCATCACCGCTTTGTAACCCGCAGCCCGTTTCCTACCGCGAGGAGTTCGGACGCTTCATGGAAGATCACCGCGAGCGTTACGCCGAGAACCCCGAGAAGGGCGCCCGGGATAAGGATGGCGAGCACCGCGACCGAGAAGACAATATTCTGATTGGAGACCGCAAGGGCTTTCTTCCCGAACGCAATGGCTTCCGGTACTTTTGACAGGTCGTCGGCCATCAGGGCCACATCGGCCGCTTCGATTGCCGCATCGGTCCCGATCGTACCCATAGCGATACCAACGGTTGCCTGGGCGAGTGCCGGGGCATCGTTGATGCCATCGCCGATCATGACGACCGATCCGTATTTCTCCTTGAGCGACTCGATTGCAGCAGTCTTGTCTTCCGGCTTCAGATCGGTCCGGATGTCATCTATTCCAAGATTGGCAGCTACGGCATTGGCTGTGATTCGGTTGTCACCGGTCAGCATGATCGTCGCTATACCCATCGCATGGAGCTGGTCGATCGTGGCCTTTGCATTCGGCCGGACCTGATCCCTGACCGCGACGAGACCGAGAATCCTCTCCTGCGTCCCTACGAACATGACCGTCTTTCCGTCAGAGCGAAGCCGGCCGATCTCCTGCTGCGTCTCTGCGTCAGGATTCACGCGGGTAAAAAATTCCGGTTTGCCCACATAATAAACCGTCCCGTCGATGGTTGCCGTTGCAGCCTGGCCGGCAAGGGCGCATAGATCCACTGCATCGTGCGGCTGAATGCCAGCGACCTCAGCACGCATCACAATGGCCCGGGCGAGCGGGTGATCAGAGCAACGCTCGATCGTATAGGCGATCCGGAGGACATCATGCTCATCACCATTCAGTGGGATGATATCGGTCACTGCCGGAGTCCCGGTCGTAAGGGTCCCGGTCTTGTCGAACGCAACCGCCTTTGTCTTCCCGAGATTCTCCAGGTGGATACCTCCTTTGATGAGAATGCCGTGCTTTCCTGCCGACCCGATACCGGCTGCAACAGCAACCGGTGTGGACATGACGAGTGCGCACGGTGCTGCTGCAATGAGAAGCACTACGCCCCGTATCGCAAGCTCGTTGAACGGGATGCCGAAAAACGGCGGAATGAGAATGAGCATGAGCGATACGAAGAAGACCGCCGGCGTATATTTCCGCCCGAATCTCTCAATAAAGGCCTGGGTCTTCCCCTTCTGCTCCTGTGCCTCTTCGACCATGTGGATCATCCTGGTGAGGGTATTGTCACTGAATGTGGCTGTCGCCCGTACTTCCAGGGCACCATCGACATTGAAGGTTGCAGCGAAGACTTTCATACCTTCCTGCTTTTCTACAGGCATGGATTCACCGGTGACCGCGGCCTCGTTGATACTGGACCGGCCTTTCACGATGATGCCGTCGGTGGGGATGCCGGCCCCGGGTTTCACGAGGAACATATCCCCGACCTTGAGTTGTTCGGCCGGGATCACCTGTTCGTCCCCGCTCCTGATCAGGACCGCTTCCTTCGGCGCAATATCAAGCAATTTCCGTATCGATGCCCGCGTCCGGGCGTAGGTGATATGTTCTACGCCTTCGGCTGCAGCGTACAGAACGACCAGCGTCACGGCCTCTCCCCAGAGCTCGAGCACGATCGACCCCAGTGTGGCGGCGATCATCAGCATTTCAATGCCGATCGCATGCTCGTGGAACAGATCTTCAAATCCTTCCCGGGCCCAGTGGTAAGCCCCGAGGAGGATGGCGACAACGAAGAACAGGGTTACGACCAGTTCCGGAATAATCCCGAGAAGACCGAGAATGAATCCTGATACTGCTATTACTGCGGCTATCAGCGCATTACGGAGCGGGGGAAAACCGTACCAAACGCCATCATACGCCCCATCATCATCAGTGCAATTGTTTGAACATGAATGACCCATGAGATAAACTCCAAATCGTTATTGTTAATTTTCTGGTAGATAGTATCCGTTTAATAGTTGATAAGCCGAAAAGTAACAGAACAGGTAGGTAGTATTCATGAAGAAACCGCCGGCCATACCCGAGGATATTTGTTTCTGTCCGTTATCTGGCATTCTCGATGTGATAGCGAAGAAGTGGGCGCTCCTGATCATCGCGATCCTCGGCAATGAAGGGGAGAAGGGGTTCAACGAACTGAAGCGGGAGCTTGGTTGTATCAGTCCGAAGCCGCTCTCGGACACGCTGAAAAACCTTGAACGGATTGGACTGGTGAGCAAGAAGGTCCTGGGGACTTCGCCGCCGACGGTGAAATATTCTCTCACACCGGAGGGTTGGGAACTGCGGGATCATCTGATCCCGATGCTGGTCTGGGTCTCTGAACACGGCGGACAGGATATGCCGGGCTGCCCGATACGGGCGCGAAAGCACCCCTGATATCAGTAAAATTAAACTGCGGGTTCAAAGAAACCGATTTTTTATAACCCCTGATGTGTATTGCGAGTATATCGTACTGGTCAGCGATCCGATCGCTCTGAACTCTGCAGATCGCGTGTCGTTCAGATGAGGAGGATGGTCCGTGCCGCCCCGATCATCACGCCGGATTCGAGATCGCCGACCACGTTCCTGGTGGCGAGCGTCCCAAAATCGAGCGCCCGGAACTCCTCTTCCACCGTTTCACTGGCGAGGGCCACCTTTAAGAGTATCATCGGCAGTTATGAATGGCCGCACATTTTAGAAGGTCACACTCTTTCATCTCTTCATGTCGCTCTAAAATAATCGGGGAGGGATTTCACGCTCAGGCCGTATGGTTGATGGTCCCGAGCAGGTGTCGGATATCGATCCAGATGATCAGTTCTGTTATATCCTTCTCTTTGATTTTTGTCTTCTTCTTGATGATGCCGATGATATGGGCGTCTGCGCTGGTCTCTGCGATCGCAGTCTTGTCGACCTGTGCCAGTGAAAAGGTGGAGACTGATGAGACGTCATCGACCATGATCCCGATCTTTGATCTGGTGATCCGGTCATCGAGGACGATGATTCGGCTGTCATCGTCTTTGACCTCGATATCGGCTCGGATGTTCATCTGCTCCTTCAGGTCGATGATCGTGGTGATCTCGCCTCGAAGATCGATGATCCCCCTGATATAGGAGGGAGTGTTTGGAAGTTTTGTGATGGTGGTGTATTCGACGACCTCTCTGACATCGAAGAGGTCGATAGCGAAGTGCTCCTTGCCGAGGAGAAACTCCACCACCTGTACATTCTCTGCAATACTGCCCTGCTGCAGTCTTTCCTCCCGTGCCCCTCCCACGATCCCGGCTTCAGGATGTTCTTCACGTATGGATTCTGTCATGGACCCTCCTCGTCAGACTCTGAATATACTGATCTCTCTTGAGACTTTATCGACGATCACATTCACGTTCTCGATGATCTTCCCGACTTCATCGATCGCGGCTGATGTCTCCTCGCTGGCTGCAGCCGCATCGCCCGCCTCACTGGCTGTCCCGTCCACCAGGGAACTCACCTCGTGGACACTGGCCGTGATCTCCTCGACGGTGGCAGCCTGCTCTTCGGAGGCGCTCGCGACCTCTTCAACCGAGCGGGTGATCTTCTCGACATCGGCAACGATCCTGTTGAAGACGTTCAGGGTCTCGGAGAGAACTGCCGACCCCACCCCGACCTCCTTTGACGCTGACGCGGTCGCCTTTGCGGCCAGTTCGGACTTGTGCTGAAGTCCCCCGATCATATCGGCGATCGACTCTGCCGAGGTCCTGGACTCCTGGGCCAGGGACTTCACCTCGGCTGCGACCACCGCAAAACCACGTCCTGCATCGCCGGCCCGGGCGGCCTCGATGGCTGCGTTCAGGGCGAGCAGGTTCGTCTGGTTGGCCAGGTCCGAGATCAGGCCGACAATCTTGCCGATCATCTGCATTTCTGACTTGATCTCGCCGATGATCTGGTCGACCTCATTGGTAGAGCGGGTGATCCCGACCATCCCCTGCTCGGCCTTTCGTGCGAGTTCCGCTCCATCCTTGGAGATCGTATTTGCATTATTGGCGAGGGTGGCGACGGACTCGGTGCTGGCGGTCACCTCCTCGACTGCGGCAGAGAGATCCTCCATCGCCTTCAGCACCTGTTCGAGCCCATGGTTTCCCAACTCTGCGTTGGAACTGACCTTGCCGGTGCTGCCGGCGACCTGCTGTGCCCCGGAGACCACCTCCTCGACGCTGGCGTTCGCCTCCTCTGCCGAGGCTGCGAGGTCGGTCATCTGGACGCTGATCCCCTTCATTGCTGTGGAGATGGAGATTCCGATCCCGTCCAGGGCATCCTTGAACGCGATGAAGTCGCCGGCAACCTTCAGGTTCTTGTCGACCCTGGCGGTGAAGTTGTACTTGGCAAACTCGTTCGAGACCCGCATCGCCTCATTGACCGGCTCGGTCACAGAATCGAGCGTTCTGTTGAATCCCCCTATGACCTTTTTGTAATCGCCCAGGTGTCTGGTTGTATCCGCTCTGTTGGCGAGTTTTCCCTCTATGGCGGCCTCTGCGAGCAAATTAGCATCGGTGACGAGCGCATTGATATTGTCGATGAGGTTGTTCAGGTTGATGTGAAGCGTGTTGAAGTCACCATTGAGCTGACGATTTGTCTTATCTGGGATATCACCTTTACTGATCCGATCAATGCATTCTGCAGCCAGATTCAATGGTGTGATAACAGCGTCGAGGGTCTGGTTGAACCCTTCGATGATCTTCCTGTAGTCACCCTGGTGTTTGGTTGCGTCCGCCCTAGTCGCGAGTTTTCCTTCGACTGCCGCTACCGAGAGCATATTGGCATCAGTGACGAGTGCATTGATGTTGTCGATACAGTTGTTGATGCTCCTCTGCATCTCGATGATGTCGCCGTTCACCTTGTTGGTTCTCTTCTCCGGAATGTCGCCAATACCGATTTTATTATAATAATCTATGGCAACATTTAACGGAGCGATGATGGCATCGAGCATCGCATTGACACCCTCCATCATCTTTTTGTTACCGCCCTGGAACTTGGAAGGATCGGCGCGTGTTGTGAGTTTACCCTCGATTGCAGCCTCTATCAGCATATCAAGTTCAGTATTCCGCATCACAATCACATCGATCTGCTGATTCAGGTTATGCATCAGAACATTGAAGTCACCCTGATAATTCGCAGTGATCTTTTCAGGTGCCATCCCTGCGCTGATCTTGGCGACAAAGTCAGCAGCGATATTCAATGGTCCGATGACTGCATCGAGGATCCCATTGATACCTACTGCCATCTTCTGAAAGTCCCCGGTATGCTGTGATGGGTCGGTCCGTGCGGAGAGAACCCCATTCTCTGCCTGTTCGGCGACCCAGAGAATATCGGTGACGGCTTTCTTCTGTTCGGTTACATCTGGGAAGTACTCGATCGCACCAATTATTGTGCCGGCACTGTCTTTCAAAGGCAATCCGGTTCCGTCGATTATAGTCTCACCCAGCGGGATCTCGGTGTGATAAGGGATCCCTTTCTCCATTGCAACCCTGCACGGGCATTCGGGGGTGTTGCAGGCCGAGGACCTGTACAGATCGAAGCACTTCTTGCCGATGACCTCTTCTCTTCTCTTGCCTACGATACCTGCAGCAGCCTCATTTGTATAGAGGATTGTGTACGTGGTATCGATGATGTGAATCGGGACCGGCAACTGGTTGATCCCTGTAGAGAGTAACTCAAACTGCCCTGCCATTTTCTTGGCTATTTCAAGATCTTTTGTACATTGTTCAAGATCCATATTCCTTACCTCCAGATAAGCGCGAGTACTGCCCTCTTCTTCAAAATCCCTTGGTGAGATCGTGGATTTGGATGCTTCCAGTTCATTTTGCTGTACCCGATTACGACAACCGTGCCTTGGATACTGTAGAGATATAGTATTATCTGATCTGATAGGGCCTTGTGTCAATGGTATCGAGTATACCTGCGAAGGATTTTTTATAATCGTTAACTGACCTTCTGCAGTCTCCAGATCATTGCCCTATTCACAAATATTTATAATTATAACTGGATATAGTTAAGGTTCACAAGATTCACAAATTTATCAGTATTTTGGCTTTGTTGAAACTCTTAAAATAGATAAATTTACAATCCATGTTGGTGGAGAAAAAGGATATTTGAGTATCATTGGAGAGTTTCAACAGAGTTGAAATTAACTAAATTATGATGCCGGCTGCTGGATCAGTTCAGAGGTTTCAATCACCTCATCCCCTATCGTCAGGGATATATCACCGTCTGAAACCGGGCCGGCCGATACCGGACTGGATGAAAGAGGCCGCGTGGACCGGCCCGTCGACGAAGTCCAGCTGTTTTTGTTGCAGGAATGGGCGCGACGGCTTGTACTCGACAACGAGTCGTAATGATCCGGCCTGCTGTTTCTATCGGGTTGTCGGTGACGACCAGCGTGATCCGGACAACGAAGACAACCGCCTGGACAGTTCTTTCTGCAGGTGCGTTCGGTCGGACCGGGATATAGGATGAGGTCCCAGAATAGTAAAAACAATTTTACAATGGAACTGTTCTGTCGGCCGGGTGATCATGCCCTGTTGCGTACCTCAAAAAAATGCTCATTACCCTGGGGTAATGAGGTGAAATAACCCCCTATTTAAGTTATGCAACAAGCACAAATCGCAATAATGATATGCTGGAAAAAAACCATATAATCAAGAGAAAGAGAGCTGGTTCTTATTTCACTGAAACTCACAACACTACTCATCATCACAGGATTCTTCTGCATAGTCCTCGTTTCTGGCTGCTTAACATTGCCCTCAGGCCAGCCGGTTGCAATCCAGAATACGAACCTGTCGACAGGAAGTAATGGGACACAGGAGATCGCCACCATCATCCCGCAGTTCGATGCCTATGCTGAGCAGACCTTCCGGAGAAGTGGTGTTCCTGGGATGGCGGTGGCCGTGGTTCAGAACGACACCGTCATCTACCTGCGGTGCTTTGGTGTGAAGAACATAACGACACAGGAGCCGGTCACGCCCGACACCCGGTTCCAACTTGCATCCATCTCTAAATCCTTCACCTCGGCATCGATCGCATCCATGGTTGGAAACGGCGAGCTCTCGTGGGATGACAAGGTCGCGACCATAAACCCCGACTTTCAGCTCGCTGACCTGTGGGTGACAGAACATGTCACCTTCCGCGATCTCCTCTCGCAGCGGACCGGGCTTCCGCAATATGGCAGTGATGAACTCCAATCCGCGTTCGCATACAACCGGTCGGAGATCCTCAACAGGCTCCGGTATCTCACGCTTACGGGCGAGTTCCGCTCATCCTATGCATACTCAAATATTGGTATCACGTCGGCGGCAGAGGCGGCTGCAGTGCGGGCTGGAATGCCCTGGGAAGATCTCGTTGCTGAGCGGGTCTTTGTCCCTGCCGGGATGAATAACACGAGCGCCCGGTTTGATGACTTTGCCCTGGCAGGAGATCATGCGGATACCTATCCCATGACAAACGGGACAGCCGTGGCCGGGCCGCTCATGAACGATGAAGTGAACAGTCCTGCTGGAGGGGTGAGCTCGACCATCAACGACATGACCCGGTACGCCCGGCTCCAGTTGAATGAAGGAAGTATCGACGGGAAGCAGGTAATTGCGGCCGAGGCCCTCCACGAGACACACAAACCGCAGAATATCATGAATTCTTCCAATACCAGCATTATGGCATACGCTTTAGGGTGGGATTTCATTGCCGAAAACGGGCGGGTCCGGGTTGAACACGGGGGCGATCTCTCGAGCGGCGTCTCTACGTATATTACACTCTATCCCGAAGAGAAGATGGGAATTGTGATCCTTACGAATGGATTCCCGGAGGGGTATACCCTCAAAACAGCAGTAACGAAAGGATGGGATGACCTGTATTTCTCCGGGACGGTCAAAAAGGACTGGTATAACGAGACGGAAGCTCTGATCAACTCGGCGCTGGAGCCGGGGGCGTCGGCCCTGAACCCCTATACCCAGGCCTCGCCCGCCCCGGCAGATGCAGAGCCTGCCCGGCCCCTCGTAACCTACACCGGTACCTATTCACAGGACTATTACGGCACCCTCCGTGTCGATACGAATGAAACGGGACTTTTGGTGTACCCGGGCCACAGTACGGATCCAATGTTCCTTGTCCCGTATGATAGGGACACCTTCCTCAATCAGGAGACGAACACTGTCGTGAATTTCACGGTCGGCAATGCCGGGACTGTCACCAGCGCATGGTTCGCCCCGTTCGATCTACCCGGGCGGAACGGGACATTTGTCCGGATATCCCTCTGATTGATACCGCGACGCTCTCTGAGCTGTACTCTCCAGTCCGTCATGGACGTTCGAGACAAGACGGCCACATAGCCCGGGGCATCGACGAAGTCCGGCCGTCCTGTTCTTCAGCGCCTGGTATCGGTTCAGGGTACGCTAATCTCCGGGATTCCTGAAAGAGACGATCACCTGGCTGAAGGTTGGTAAAAAAAAATGCAGGAGTTCGTATCAATTCCTACAGTGTGTTGAAGAGGACGACCACATCATTGAAATCGATCTGGTTGTTCTTGTTGAAGTCGAATGCACTGACCGGTTCGTTCTCTGCGATCCAGTCCATCTGGTTGAAGAAGAGGACCACGTCGTTGAAATCGAGAACACCGTCGCCGTTCACGTCATCGCACGTGCTGTTGCTGGTCGAATTCGGGGTGTCGTCACCGCCCGGGACTTCTTTTTTTTGGGAGATGGTCGGTGTCGAACCAGCGGGAACGAACTTCTGGATCCGGCAATTACCCCTGTCGACGACGTAGACATAACTGTCAGAGTCGACCGTGATCCCGGAGGCTCCCGTCTCCCAGCTCGTGACAAAGGTGCTGTCCGGCGTGAACTTCTGGACCCGTTGGTTCCCGACGTCATTGACGTAGACATTGCCGGCGTTGTCGACTGCGATCCCTTCAGGGGAGCTGAACTGCCCGTTTTCGGAGCCGGAAGTTCCCCAGTTCAGGAGGTGGGTGCCGTCCGAGGTGAACTTCTGGACCTGGTTGGAAGTTGCGTCAGTGACGTAGACGTTGCCGTCGGAGTCGACCGCGATCCCGGAGGCCCGCGTCCCCCACTTGGTGATGAAAGTACCGTCTGACGTGAACTTCTGGATCTGGTTGTTCACTGTGTCGACGACGTAGACATTTCCGGCGTTGTCGACCGCGATCCCTTCGGGGGATTTGAACTGCCCGTCTCCTGGACCATAACTCCCCCATTTCGTGATAAAAATACCGGTCGAATCGAACTTCTGGACCCGGGAGTTATGCTCATCGGTTACGTAGACATTTCCGGCGCTGTCGACCGCGATACCTCCTATCCCGAAAAATTGTCTGTTTCTAGTACCAGCACTCCCCCATTGTGTGATGAACGTCCCGGTCGACGTGAACTTCTGGACCCGGTTGGTCCCTGTGTCGACCACATAGACGTTTCCAGCGCTGTCCACAGCGACACCACATGGATCCCCGAACTGCCCATAGCCCCAACCGATGCTACCCCATTGTGTGGAATACACATTCCCTCTTCAGCCGAAACGACCGGGAAACTGCCCAGCAGGAGCAGCAGGGCACAGATTAAATAGAAAATTGACGAAGACTCCATGCAATATACCACCACGATAAGATTAGAATTGATTATTTCAAATTTAACAATTGCTATTCTGTTTTCGATCACCAGGCCCTCAGCCCTACCTCCGCCCTGGCATGATGCGAGCACGACTGACTTCGGCCGTTCGTTCTTCAGCAGGTAGCCGGCCTTCCGGTTCCCATTTGCCTGGCACCAGTATAGCGATTCAGGGTACGCTGCTATCCGGGAATCTGTGAAGCGAAGCGGCTTGACTACCAGGGCCGGGGGTCTGAAAAATGTAACTGCAGGGGTTCGTTGTAATCCCTACAGTGTGTTGAACAGCATGACGACATCATTGAAATCGATCGTCCCGTTCCTGTTGAAGTCGAATGCACTGACCGGTTCATTCTCTGCGATCCAGTCCATCTGGTTGAAGAAGAGGACCACATCGCTGAAGTCAACGGCCCCGTCGCCGTTCACATCCTCATAGAGCCCGTCATTGTTGAGGTCGTGCGGCATAGCGGATCCTCCCGGAACCTGTTTCATCGGGCTGGTCACCGTGAGGTACCCGGTCCTTATGATCCGTTGTGACCCGGCGGTATCATTGAAGACGTAGAGCGTGACCGAGTAGGTGCCGGGAGCACTGTACAGGTGGCTAGGATTCCGAACCGTTATGTCCGTGCTGGTCGTCCCGTCCCCGAAGTCCCAGAACCAGTGAATCGCACCCCCGGTCGTTGTATCGTTGAACTGTACCGTCAACGGTGCAGACCCCGAGGTCGGCGTCGCCGTGAAATTGGGAACGAGCGGTGGTACCGAGACGGTAATATACTCCTTCTTTGTTATCGATCTATTCCCTGTCGGCACCCTGTCGGCGGTCAGCGTCACCGAGTAGGTGCCAGGAGCACTGTACTGATGGCGTGGATTCTGAACCGTTCCGTCCGTGCTGGTCGTCCCGTCCCCATAGTCCCAGTACCAGTGAACTGGACTCCCGGTCGTCGTGTCGATAAACTGTACCGTCAACGGTGCAGATCCTGCAGTCGGAACCGCCGTGAAATTGGGAACGAGCGGCGGGACCGTGACCGTTATATACCCCTTCTTTGTTATCGATCTGCTCCCCGATGTCGTCCTGTCGGCGGTCAGTATGACCGAGTAGGTGCCAGGAGCACTGTACTGATGACATGGGTTCTGAACCGTTCCGTCCGTGCTGGTCGTCCCGTCCCCATAGTCCCAGTACCAGGCTGTCGCCCCCCCGGTTGTGGTGTCGATAAACTGTACCGTCAACGGTGCAGATCCTGCAGTTGGAACCGCCGTGAAACTGGGAATGAGCGGCATAATCTGAGCGACCCAGGAGAACTTCTGGATCCGCGAGTTCGATTCGTCGACGATATAGACATTGCCGCCGCTGTCCACTGCAACATCACGGGGATAGGTGAACTCCCCGTCTCCCAAACCTTCACTCCCCCACTTTGTGATGAATTCGCCGGTCGATGTGAACTTCTGGAACCGGTTGTTCGATTCATCGACAACATAGACGTTGCCGGCGCTGTCGACGGCGATACCGCCCGGATAGTTGAACTGCCCGTCTCTGGAACCCGAACCGCCCCATTGTGCGATGAATGTGCCGGTCGAAGTGAATATCTGGACTCGGTTATTCCCGGTGTCGACGACGTAGACGTTGCCGGCACGGTCCACGGCGATACCATAGGGGTAGTTGAACTCCCCGACTCCCGAACCATCACCGCCCCATTTCGTGATGAATTCGCCGGTCGATGTGAACTTCTGGACCCGGTCGTTCTCCGTGTCGACGACGTAGACGTTGCCAGCGCTATCCGCGGTGATGCCGCCAGGAAAGTTGAACTGCCCGTCTCCGAAACCTTCACCGCCCCATTGTGTGATGAATGTGCCGGTCGATGTGAACTTCTGGACCCGGTTGTTCCCGGTGTCGACGACGTAGACGTTGCCGGCACTGTCCACGGCGATACTGTACGGATAGATGAACTGTCCATCTTCCGAGCCTTTGCTGCCCCATTTCGCGATGAATTCGCCGGTCGAAGTGAATATCTGGACCCGGTTGTTCCAGGTGTCGATGATATAGACATTTCCGGCGTCGTCAAGTGCAACACCATGGGGATGGTTGAGCTCCCCGGCTCCTGAACCTTCTCCGCCCCATTTCGTGATGAATGTGCCGGTCGATGTGAACTTCTGGACCCGGTTGTTCCCGGTGTCGACGACGTAGACGTTACCGGCACTGTCCAGAGCGATTCCACGCGGATAACTGAGCTGCCCGTCTCCCGAGCCATAACCGCCCCATTTCGTGATGAATTCGCCGGTCGACGTGAACTCCTGGACTCGGTGGGTTCCTATATCGACGACGTAGACATTTCCGGCGCTGTCCACGGCGATACCATATGATGTGCCGAACTGCCCGTCTCCGGAACCTTCGCTGCCCCATCTCGTGATGAATGTCCCGGTCGAGTTGAACTTCTGAACCCGGGGATTCCACGAATCGGTTACGTAGACGTCGCCCGCACTGTCCACAGCGATACCACCGGGATTCTCGAACAGCCCGTCTCCGGAACCGTCACTGCCCCATTTCGTGATGAATGCGCCGGTCGCATCGAACTTCTGGATCCGATGGTTCCACGTATCAGTGACGTAGACATTGCCGGCACGGTCCGCGGCGATACCATAGGGATAGCTGAACTGTCCGTCGCCGGAGCCTTCACCGCCCCATTTCGTGATGAATTCGCCGGTCGATGTGAACTTCTGGACCCGGTGGTTCCAGGTGTCGGTTACGTAGATATTGCCGGCGCTGTCCACGGCGATGCCACCGGGATTCTCGAACTGCCCGTTTCCGGAACCTTCACTCCCCCATTGCGTGATGAATTCGCCGGTCGACGTGAATTTCAGGATCCGGTTGCTCAACCGGTCGGCGACGAATACGGCTCCGGTGCCATCCACGGCGACACCCTCCGGATCGGAGAACCGCCCGTATCCCAGACCTCCATTTCCCCATTGAGCGGTGTAGGTATATCCCCCTTCGGCAGAGACGACCTGGACGATGCTACAGAGGAGCAGCACGACACAGAATAGGAATAAAAAAAATGCCGACCTCATTTGGAACCACCATAACTACCTTTGAATTGCTGGTTCTTATGTTAAAGATTCCCGTCGGGTCCCCTTCCTGCATCCCTGCCGGACATCAGCCATTGTCTGGGAGACTGTACCGGCTGATCGCCTGGTGCAGATGTGTCGACGAAGTCCAGCCGTTCGGTTGCAGGTCTGGGCAGCCAGCTCGTGTCCGACGATGAGGCGTGATGATCTGTTCCTGCTATCTCCATCCGATTGTCGACGGCGACCAGCGTGATCCGGACAACGAAGACAACCGCGTCGACGGTTCGTTCTGCAGGTGTGTACGGAACGGGATCAGGACGACCTGTTGGGGGCTTTAGTGGGAAAGTAAGGGACGAATAAATTCCAGAGATCGTCATCAATTTCGATGAAGATCATACGGAGACTCTAGGGGACAATTGGAGATAATAGTCTAGCATGAAAATCAAAAAAATGGGTATGGATACGTGAGGATTTTCATCGATTGAGGCAGTGGCCACAGGTCTCATTGTCGTTTTGGGAAGACCTTCTCGACAAAACAGAAGGGATCTTCTGCTAGAAAATTCTCGTTCACTGCATAAGCCCGGACCCGGCAGCCGCCACCGCAGAGATCCCGATAATTGCATGTCTCGCACCGACCCCCGAACCGAGCCTGTTTTTCCCTGAACCTAGCGAGAACGGGATTGGCAGGGTCAGCCCATATCCTGCTGAATGGCAGATTACGGACACTCCCTACGAGAAATTCCGGTGAGCGGGCGAACTGGCAGGGGTACACGTTTCCCTGTGCATCAATATTTGCCACGCGGGTACCGGCGCTGCACCCGCCCTTTAAAGATTCCAGCAGTTCGCGGGCATCAACAAGATCCTCTGACTGATCCTTCTCCATGGAAGCGAGCAGGTGGATACAGTCCTGCGGGGCATCGACCGTGAGGAACTCCATGGTTGCGGGGTCGGTCTCTTTTGCTTTCAGGTAGAGGAGGCTGAGGGCTTCGATCACCTCGTCCCGGTCCAGCTGCAACTGGGTATAGGAATCGATTCCCCGACCCGTAGGAACGAGCCAGTACAGGCAGAAACGGGAAGCTCCCAGCGAGATGGCGAGATCGACAAGCGCTTCAAGTTCCCGGCAGTTCTCCTTTGTAAGCGTGACCCGTACCCCGCACCGGAGCCCGGCCTCCTTACAGGCAGCGAACGCTGCGAGTGTCTGCTCAAATGCACCGGGTGAATTCCGGAAACGGTCATGAGTCTCTGCCCTGGCCCCGTCGAGCGAGATGCCGGCATACTCAATCCCGCTCTCCTTAATCCTGCGGGCAATGTCGGGAGTGATCAGCGTTCCATTGGTACTAAGGGCCATTTTAAGGCCACGATTCCTGGCATGCTGTGCCAGATCCCAGATATCCGCCCGCATAAGGGGCTCCCCACCAGTGAACAGGATGAGCGGGACACCCATATCCGCGAGATCATCGATGACCTTCAGCGCTTCAGCGGTCGTAAGTTCTCCTTCAGTCGTGCGTTCCGGGCCAGACTGGTTGTAACAATGATTACAGCTCAGGTTGCAGCGATCCGTAAGGTTCCAGAAGATCACCGGTCGGTACATCCCGGAGAATGCAAGATAGGTACTGGGCACCGTGGTCTGTGGTTTGTGGCGGTGCCGCATCACATCGCTGACCGTTCCCCGACCATGCATGCACTGGGTAATACGATTCATGGGAGACTTCCCCCGTCCTCCCATATCCTCACGTTCGGCATGCGCTTAAACTCGCGGGTGCTGAAGAGGACACGGTAATCCGGACTGCCGATCTGTTCTGCAATTGTTCTGATCTCATTGTGTACCTTGTCTCGGCTGTACCCGTGATGCACGGTATAATGGGTGTACTCCCACCGTCCCGGTACCGGCCTGCGTTCATAGCAATGGGTAACAAAAGGAAATGTTGCCAGCAGTTTTCCCCTGTCCTCATCGCAGGACCCTGACAGTTTCCACGCCACAAGAGCGTTTGCGGAGATTCCCACTTTCCGCTGGTCAATGCGGGCCCGAAATTTTCTTATGATTCCTGCTTCCTTCAAAAGCCTGATCCGTTCCACCACTTCGGCCCCACTGAGGTTCAATCTTTTTCCTATCTCTTCAAAAGGAGCCGGAACAAGCGGGAGACCACGTTCAAGTTCCCGGAGCAGGCAAACATCAATCTGATCCAAAATTACACTCCTGGTGCGGTTCAGGTACAAAGGAGAAACGCACATCAATTTTTATCTTTTTTATCGTCGGAAGGTCAAGGATATCCGATGCCGGAATCCCGGTCTGTTGCAGAATCTCATCAAGCACTCTCCGGATGCCCTCCTCATTCTTTCCAGATATCGTGAACCAGAGGGAGTAATAATGATCCCGCTGGAAATTGTGCGACACTTCTGGATAACTGCTGATAACGGTTGCAACCTCCTCCAGTCTCTCCTCCGGCATATGGAGGGCAACCAGTGTCGCAGCGTGCAGGCCGAGAGCGCAGGATTCAAGCACCGGGGAGATACTCCGGATAATACCCAAACCATCCAACCGTTTCATCCGTCCGAGCATCTCGGATTCCGTAATGTTCAGACGATCCGCGATCGCTCTCCAGGGCCGGGATACGAGCGGGAGATCATCCTGAAGGGCATTGAGTATGGCCAGGTCGGTCGGGTCCGGTACAACGGTTTTGTTCATGGGATCACATCCGGTGGTTGATACGGACACCATGGATCTTCTCCGCAAATCTCTCCATTCACTATATCCGGAGTTGCAAGGCCGTCGCACCAGAGCGGAGAGGCTGCATCCTCCTGCCGGTATGCCCGGGCCCTGCACCCGCCGCAGCTTGTCTTAAAACTGCACCTCCCGCACTTTCCCGTAAGTCGTGAGGGATCGCGAAGTGCGGCAAAGAGTGGGGAGTTGTTCCAGATTTCAGAGAATGGCGTGGTCCGGACATTGCCGGCACTCACCGGCAGGTACGGGCACGGGGTGACATCCCCGTTTGCAAAAATCCGGCAATACGTGATACCGGCAAGACAGCCGCGTCCCCATGCAGGGTTCGCAATACCACATTCATCTGCTATCCTGCGGAACTGGGGGGCACACGTTGGCCGGATATTGATGCGGGAGTCCCGGTATCTGATGAGGATCCGACGGATCATCTCCTCGTATTCCTCCGGGCTGCGAGGCTCGATCTGCCGTGCCCTGCCGGTTGGGATGGGGAAGAAGAGCTGGTAATCGTGGACACCAAGAGACGTCCCAAGACCGATGAGGTCTTCCACCTCGCTGATGGCAGATCGCATCACTGACATGTTGATCTGGACTGCGATCCCTGCATCATGGCAGTGACCGATCGCCTTCGTGGCCTTCTCCCATACGCCGTCAAGGCCCCGGAACGCGTCATGGGTGGCAGGGTCTTTCGAGTCCAGGCTGATCGCCACAGCCCGGATTCCTGCTTCCTTCAGTTTTGCCGCGGTTTCCTGATCGATGAGGTACCCGCTGGTGCCCATGACCATACGGAGTCCCTGCTCCGTGCCGTACCGTGCGATATCATACATATCCTCACGAAGAAGCGGTTCGCCTCCGCTCAACACAACGACCGGTTTCCCTATCGCCCGGATCTGGTCGATGACAGATAATGCCTCCTGCGTGGAGAGTACTCTGTCCGCTTCCTTTTCACCTGCATCCACGTAACAGTGGGCACACTTCAGGGGGCACCTGAGCGTGATATTCCACGAGATGATTCGTGGCGGCGCCCCACCAGGTATACCCTTGACAACGTCAGTCCTTATGCCACACTCTCCGAGTTCCTTATCCGCCTTCGTGAGGTTCTCTATCATTGAAGATGGTTATACTACGATCTGGCGAGATCGAAGCGATCAAGGTTCATCACTTTGGTCCAGGCTGCCACGAAGTCCTGGACAAACTTCTCCTGTGCGTCCGCACTTCCGTAGACCTCGGCCAGAGCCCGGAGCTGAGAGTTCGAACCGAAGATGAGATCGACACGCGTACCGGTCCACGTGACTTCGCCAGTCGTGCGATCGTGCCCTTCAAATAGGTCCCTGGCGTTCGATACCGCCTTCCACTCCGTACCCATATCGAGCAGGTTCACGAAGAAGTCGTTGGTGAGCGCTTCCGGCTTCCTGGTAAACACACCATGCCGAGTCTGGCCGAAGTTGGTGTTCAGCACACGCATGCCGCCAACGAGCACCGTCATTTCGGGTGCGGTCAGGGTCAGCAGGTGCGCCTTATCAATCAGCAACTCCTCGGCCGATACGGTGTAGCGGGTCTTCTGGTAATTGCGGAAGCCGTCCGCCTTCGGCTCGAGCACGGCGAAGGAGATCACATCGGTCTGCTCCTGCGAAGCATCCATGCGTCCCGGCGTGAAAGGAACCGTCACCTCGTGACCGGCCTTCTTCGCAGCCTGCTCGACGCCCGCACAGCCAGCCAGAACGATCAGGTCCGCAAGCGAGACTCTCTTGCCGCCAGATGCCGCGCTGTTGAAATCGTCCTGGATACCCTCCAGCGTCTTGAGAACCCTGGCCAGCTGGGCCGGCTGGTTGACGTCCCAATCCTTCTGCGGCGCCAGACAAATGCGGGCACCGTTGGCACCTCCGCGCTTGTCGGAGCCACGGAAGGTGGACGCCGATGCCCAGGCGGTCGAAACCAACTCCGAAACAGACAGGCCGGAAGCCAGGATCTTGCCCTTGAGGAAAAGGATGTCCTGTGCATCGATCAGTTTGTGATTGACGGCAGGGATGGGGTCCTGCCAGATGAGCTCTTCGGCGGGAACCTCCGGACCGAGATAGCGTGCACGCGGACCCATGTCGCGGTGCGTCAGCTTGAACCACGCCCGGGCGAATGCGTCCGCGAGCTGGTCCGGGTGCTCATAGAAATGCCGTGAAATCTTTTCGTAGGCGGGGTCGAACCTCAGGGAAAGGTCAGTGGTCAGCATGGTCGGAGCGTGTTTTTTCGACGGGTCATGGGCATCTGGAATCGTGCCGGCGCCTGCGTCGCCCTTCGGCTTCCACTGGTATGCACCTGCCGGGCTCTTCGTCAGTTCCCATTCGTAGCTGAAGAGGATCCGGAAGAAGTTGTTGCTCCACTTCGTGGGCGTGTTGGTCCAGGTGACTTCGAGGCCGCTGCCGATCGTGTCGCCGCCTTTGCCGGTGCCGAAGCTGCTCTTCCAGCCGAGGCCCTGCTCCTCGATGCCGGCCGCTTCGGGCTCTGGTCCCACATGGGACGCAGGGCCGGCGCCGTGGGTTTTACCGAAACTGTGGCCGCCGGCGATGAGCGCAACCGTCTCTTCGTCGTTCATGGCCATGCGGGCGAATGTCTCGCGGATATCCCCGGCCGCCGCGATCGGATCCGGTTTGCCGTCCGGGCCTTCCGGATTGACGTAGATCAGCCCCATCTGCACGGCTGCGAGCGGATTTTCGAGGTTCCGCTCGCCGGAGTAGCGTTTGTCATCCAGCCACTTGTTCTCAGAACCCCAGTAGACGTCCTCTTCCGGCTCCCAGACATCCTCACGCCCGCCGCCGAAGCCGAAGGTCCGAAATCCCATCGATTCCAGGGCGACGTTGCCGGCAAGAACCATGAGGTCGCCCCATGAGATTTTCCTGCCATACTTCTGCTTGATTGGCCAGAGCAACCGGCGCGCCTTGTCGAGGTTCACGTTGTCGGGCCAGCTGTTGAGGGGTGGGAAGCGCTGCTGGCCGGCACCGGCGCCGCCACGACCGTCACCGGTGCGGTACGTGCCGGCGCTGTGCCATGCCATGCGAATGAACAGGGGCCCGTAGTGGCCGAAGTCTGCCGGCCACCAGTCCTGCGAGTCGGTCATCAGCGCCTGCAGATCCTTCTTCACGGCTGCAAGGTCGAGTTTTTTGAACTCCTCAGCGTAGTTGAACTCCTCGCCCATCGGATTGGACAGAGGAGAGTGCTGGTGGAGAACTTTGAGGTTCAACTGGTTCGGCCACCAGTCTCGGTTGGACATGCCTCCTCCGGCTGCTTGTTTGTTTGTCCCGCCCGTTACCGGGCAATTACTGTCGTCAGTCATCATGTCACTTTCTATCGTTGGATGGTTTTATCCCCTGTTGTGGTTTAAATATTCTTCTTCCCATCTACATCGGCTACGGTTGAGGTTTTTGAGCAAGGGGTCCTCATCAACGCCATCTGCTGCAAGACAGGTGTATTTTTTAGGATCCTGGAGGGACTGAACCTTCGTATACTCCACCAGGTACCTGAAAACCTGGAAATACCCCTGGGCGCCGACGCCGGTCGTGTTGCAGCAGGAGAAGCCGTGATGGTAGGCCATCCGGGCGGTGCACCGTCGGTACACCAGATCGCTTTGGACTTGGCCGTCCCTCCCCCTGTTCATAAACGCGACCGTGCACCCGCCTGCCTTCCCGAACGGAAGGTAGGTCCGGCCGTCGAGGGTGTGGGCGATCTCGACATCCTCGCAGGTGAACGAACTGGCGTAGTTCTGAATCCCGACGTAGCCGACACCGCTGAATCCACCGAGCGTCACCCCCGGCGAGGTCTCTGGGATCTCGATTTGGCACGGCGACCCGGCCGCCTCGATGATCGTCTGCCCGGGGCCGGCTCCCTGGATCGTGACACCCGGACCGGGCCGGAGATACCGGGATCCGTCCGGGGCGAAACCACCGTTACCATTAAGTGTGCCGGCCGGCGAACAGCGACAGGTTGCTATCTGTCGGGCGATGTGGGAGATCCTGCAGGGTCTCGGCCTGGTAGAGGTGAACCTCTCCCGGTTCGCTCACCGGATCTGTTTCTCTTCCGCCCGGAACCGGAGAAACCCGGATATGCTCGCGGACCTGATCAGGTCAGCCGCGATGCTCCGCTTCTTTCAGCGGGACCGGCGCACCATCGACGACGAGATGACCCGCCTGTATGCGACGCCGGACGACTTCAAGACGGCCGGCGACATTTTCACGGCCCTGAACGGAGAAGCCGGCAGCCAGGACGCAAAACTGACCAAACGAGAATCGCAGATCCTCGACATCATCGACCGGGCCGGCCTCACCGAGTTCACGTTCCAGATGATCGTAGGGTTGACGCAGATCCCATACCAGCCGATCCGCAGAACCTTCGTGGGCTACTTCTCCCGCGGGGCGAATTATTCAGGGTTGCTGGAGAAGTGCCCGGCGCTGGGGACCCACGACCGGACCACCTCCGCGGCCGGCCAGGATGGCGGCTCATCGATCCGCCGAAAAGAAACGGCCTTCACGTTCAACCGGGAGATCTATTCCTCCTGGTCGAAGGGTAGCCTTGTCTAGCTCCGGCCAGACGATGGCGACGGTGGTGACGGGGCCGATCCAGACCCTACACGTTTTCAGCACGTTTTCAGCAACTGCTGAAAACGAGACAGCGGCAAATCCTGAACCTGACAGCGGAAATGAAGAAGGATCTTCTATTAATAATAATAAGGATCACACGTTTTCAGCAAATCGAGAAAAACAGGGCAACATGATTGATCAAGGGGCGCCTCCCCTCTCCCCCTCCCGTTATTCGGCATTTGCTGAGAATGAAAATGAAATAAATCCCTACGGCGTCGAATCGACTAAAGGAGAGCAGAAAAACAGCGGTTCTTTTTCAGCAGTTGCTGAAAACGTGCTGAAAGTTGCTGAAACTGCTGAAAACGTCCAGGACGATCGGCCAGCCTCGACCTCGACACCCACCCAGGATGCAACTCCACAGCCGGCCGCCGTGCCGGTGCTACCCCTCGTCCAGGTGAACCCGGGTGACTACTCTCTGATCGCCGGCGGTCCCCTGATCGAGTCGTGCCCGGTCTGCGGCGGCCGGGTGGTGCACTACACCGAACGCTACCAGGCCCGGCAGGCCCGGGGTCCGAAGGAGAAGAGCCGGCATATCTGTCGGAGCTGCTATAACCAGGCCCGGGCTCGTGAGCAGGCCGGCGTCCAGATCCTGTCGGGTGCGATCCCGCTCGACGAGGTTGAGCCGGTCGACCCCGGCCTGTTCGGGCGGTGCTCGGTCTGCGGGCTTCAGTCGGCGAGGTATCTGCAAGCCGGCAGCGGGACCGCGATCTGTTCGGTGTGTTATGAGAAGTTGGTAAGGGAGCAGGTGGATATTCGATAGGGCCGGCTGCGATTGAGGAGGAGATCTCGATCAAACCGATCCTCCCTCTCCTCTCGAAGGTGGTTCAATCAGTTGCGATCATTGTCAATGTTGAAGGTTTTCAACAAGTCAGGCCGTCTATCTATTTGGATGTGCAAGTATCTTTGTTGCCCCGAGGACGAGCCCGAGGGAGAGGAGCACACCGGAAACCATCGCGATGATCTCGCTGGCCGATCCGAGACTCTCACCGAGCGAGTAGTCCTTCATCGGGGCTTCATAGGTGAACCTGCCAGGAATATCTTCCTTCACTTCGGCGGTTGGAGGGGCGGTACTGGTCAGGGTCTTGTCTCCCTGGATGATCAGGGCCGTGCTCTCCAGCCCGTCGGGATCGCTTGAGGCGAAGAAGACTGCGACGACTGCAATCAGCACTGCCACGATGATCCCTGCGATTAGAAAGGTGCGGTTATCCATGGACCGGCACCCCCTGTTGTGTTACAACAATATCGGGACGGGCATTCATGACGAGATGCAGGGCCACAACCGTGATCGCTCCCTCGATGAGGCCGATCGCTGCATGATAGGTACCCATCGCGATCATTCCCGGCACCAGGGGGAACGTGCCAGCAACGAACATCTCGAGTGCACAGGCGAGCGCCGGGATGAAGCAGGCGAGCCAGGCTGCGATGAAGGCTGAAAGGTTAAAATTCCTGGTGACTCCCATCAACCCGTGGAACGAGTAGTATCCGACGAATCCGCCGATCACACCCATGTTGATGATGTTCGCACCCATCGTGGTGATCCCGCCGTCACCGAAGATCACTCCCTGGACGATCAGCACCATCGAAAGGATGAAGACCGCAGCGAACGGGGAGCCGAGCAGGATGGCTGCGAGCGCTCCACCGAGTAGATGCCCGCTCGTCCCCATCGTGACCGGGAGGTTGAAGGCCATGATCGCGAAGATCCCGGCAGCCAGCACGGCGACCAGCGGTATCTTCTCTTCTGTCAGTTCAGTCTTTGCCCAGCGGAGGGCCAGCGCAACGAAGACCAGGGCGATGATCCAATAGACTACGCCCTGGTTGATCGGTATGAATGCGTCAGGAATATGCACAATTTCACCTCATCCCGTAATACTAATTTTATTTTATGTAACATCAAATGGTTAAAAAAGATTGTTATTTAAAATTTGTAGCAGAATCGGAATGGTCTGTAAGGCACTGGATCCGGAATGAGAAGGCACCGATATTCCTTGGGGGCATGGACGTTTATGTCTTGACGTAGCCGGTAGAGATATATGGATGAATGAACCGCGCAGGTTCAGGCAGGACCTATCTGCTTTTTCATCCTGATCCCGAACGGTCCCCGGCTCGTGAACAGGCAGCCGTCCAGATCCTGCCGAGTGCCGGCCCTGTCGGCCGGTGCTCGGTCTGTTTGGAAAAATTGGTGAGGGAGCGGGCGGATATCCGGTAGGTCCGGCCGCGGTTGGATCTTCTCCGGAATGATGAATCCCGACCGGGCATTGTGCATATGCCGGGAACCTTCGTCAAATCAGAACTGCCATGAGAGTTGCTATCAGAACCTGTACTTCTCCTTGATCTTTCGGATCTGTACCTCCAGGGAGGTATAGCAGCCTCCCTTCGATGCGATGGCGAGCGCCTCGTCGACCATCCGGGACGCCTCCTTGCGCCGATCCTGCTGTGCGAGGGTGACAGCCTGGTTCAGGAGCGAGATCGCCAGCCCTTCAAAGTTTCCGAGGTCATGGTGAATCCGTTCCTGCTCCTTGAGACATGCTAAGGCCCCATCGAGGTCTCCGCGGGCCCGAAGGATGTTCGCCTGGTTGTAGAGCGATACCTGCAGGCCGTCGGTGTTTCCGAGTTCGCGGCAGATCCGTTCCTGCTCCCTGAGTAGTGCCATGGCATCGTCGAGGTCTCCGCGGGCGAAGAGGATGGTCGCCTGGATGCCGAGCGATTGCTGCAGGCAGTCTTTGTCCCCGAGGTCACGACAGATCTGCTCCTCTTCCCTGTGGAGTTTCATAGCGCCGTCGAGGTCGCCCCTGGCCTGCAGGATCAGTGCCTGGTTTCCGAGCGATACCTGTAAGGAGGCGACGTCTCCGAGTTTGCGGCAGATCTGTTCCTCTTCCCGATGAAGTTCCATGGCACCGTCGAGGTCCCCGCGGTCTGCAAGGATGTTTGCCTGGATGCCGAGAGAGACCTGCAGTCTCTCGGGGTTGCCGAGTTCGCGGCAGATCCGTTCCTGTTCCTTTCGAAGTTTCATGGCGCCGTTGAAGTTGTCACGGGCGTAGAGGATGGTTGCCTGGTTGCCGAGCGATTGTTGGAGGCCGTCTTTATCTCCAAGGTCTCGACAGATCCGTTCCTCCTCCTTGTGAAGTTCCATGGCACCGTCGAGGTCCCCGCGAGCGAAGAGGAGCAACGCCTTGTTGCCGAGGTCCTGGCAGATCCGTTCTTTTTCCCTGTCGAGCGTCATGGCATCATCCGTGTTGTTAACTGAGCAGAGAGAGCACTCTTTCTGAAGGAACCCTCCCGGACGGACACTGCAAGGGGAGAGAAAGGAGCGATGCCGTTCTCGACATCGAGCCATGGGTCGCAGCCCTGATCGCGAAGCCAAGAAGCAAAGCTCCGGGCGAATTTGAGGGCATCCTTCCGTCTATAACTGATGAAGATCCGCATGGTCTCTCAAGGTGTTTTATTCCGGGCGGATAATAAGATGTCCTATGATCTCCGGTGCCTTTTTCAAAAAATTAGGTTTTTATTGTGAGGACAGATCCATCAAATATCTTTTTCTAACATTTTTATCGAATAACTACGATATTAAATATCGTGCAGTTTCTTCTTAGTTATCAGCAATATCCCAAGGATGCAGGTTTTTTTAAAGCAATCGGGGCACATGCCGATCGCACAATAATGCCCGAAGAAATATCAACCCCAAACTCCGCAGTGATTAGGGCATAGTTTCCTGTCTTCGTTCTCTTTTCTTGATCCACGAGATTTATGGGAAGATCTTTAAATTTCATATTCCCTACTATTCAAACAAGTGAAAGAATGGAATCCCGAGTGGTTTTTGGAATAAAACGCCAAAAGAGAAGTTGGAATGGGGTGATATTCCCTAATGATTGAAGTGTTTGGGATCAACCCTTCTGAATGTAACCGATGTAGGGGCTTCATTCGCGGAGAACGCTACACAATTATAGGACAGGAGCGTAATCGAACCGGCATTCGGTCAGCACAGAGCAGAGAAAGAGGCCGGTGCCGGCTCTGATGATCCCCTATCCCATCCACGGGAAAATCAAAATGTAAGGAAGGCCAACAATAGAACACCTCAACTATTTAATAATCAGGTGATTTTGAACGATATTTTATAATTTTATACCTCTACCGGTGTATCCCTGCCACGTGCCCCGGCCGCAGCGGACGAGGCGATGACCCGTGAGAGGTGAGATGCTCTGGTGTTCCATCGTGCTGGCCATGCTCCTCGGCGGGTCGCTGCTCGTCATCCCTGCAGAGGCGACCGTGAAGATCCTGCCGCTCGGCGATTCGATCACCCGGGGCGGAGCCACTGCCGACTCGCCATACCCCAGTTACCGGTACCTGCTCTGGAACTACCTCAAGACCGGCGGGTACGATGTCGACTTCGTCGGTTCCACGACCGAGCCCACCTTCAGTTCGTTCTCGTTCGACCAGGACCACGACGGACATGGGGGGTATACCACCGGGATGGAACTGAACGGCGACCCCTCCGACGACCCGCAGGGTAAACTCTCCAAATGGCTGAACCAGTACACCCCGGACATCGTGCTCCTCCACATCGGGACCAATGACGTCATCCATCAGGTGGATCTCTCGGAGCGGCTCAGCAATGTCGGTCAGATCATCGATACCCTCCGGGCGGCCAACCCGAATGTGGAGATCCTGATGGCGCAGATCATCCCGACCAGCGACGCGTTCCGGAATTCGAACTCCCAGTTGATCGCCTTTAACGATGCACTTCCGGCGCTGGCGGCCGATAAGAACACCGCCCAGTCGCCGGTGATCGTCGTCGACATGTACTCCAACTATGACGGATTTAAGGACAACCAGTACGACGGGATCCATCCGCAGACCTCTGGTGAGAAGAAACTTGCCGACCGCTGGTATGCCGCACTGGTGCCGCTGCTCAACAACAGTACGGTGACCCCAGAGCCAACGACGGCGCCGTGGAACACCTCGCAGCAGATCCCTGGCTCGATCCAGGCATGTGACTATGCACCGGGCGGCGAGGGCGTCGCCTACTACGACACCACCCCCGGAAACTCCGGCGGTGCCTACCGGAGTGATGACGTGGATATCGAGTACTCTTCAGCTGAGCAACAGTTTGTGGTCAGGGATATCAGGTCAGGCGAGTGGCTCACCTACAATGTGAAGATCGCCTCGGCCGGGCTCTATACCGTCAATTTCAGGGTCGCCTCCCCCAACACCGGGGCCACCATCGACATGGAGGTCGACGGGTCAGAGGTGACAACGATCCAGGTGCCTGACACCGGCTCCTCTGCTCTCTATACTACGGTACAGCGGCCGGTCTACCTGCCAGGTGGCAACCACACCGTGAAGCTCGACTTCAGCGGGTCCTTCAATCTGAACTATCTGAAGTTCACAACCGGGTTGCCAGACCCGATCGGGACCAGTACCCCGGAAACAACCGCTACTCCGGTGACAACAAGTACCACGGTGACAAACAATACCACGGTCTCACCGACCGACAGTCAGACGGTGCCGGCAACAACCGCCCCCACGACGGCGCCCACCCCCCCCCTGCCCCTCCCCTCATCGGTCGACGCTCCACACGATCTCAACAATGACGGGCTCTATGAGGACGTGAACGGCGACGGTGCCCTTGACTTCAATGACGTGGTCCTCTTCTTCAACCAGATGGACTGGATCGCCGACAATGAACCGATCAGTGCGTTCGACTTCAACCACAACGGAACGATCGACTTCAATGATATCGTCATCCTCTTCAACGAGATGTAGGGATTGATTCGGAGACCCCCTTCAATTCATTTTTACAGACCTTCAGTCCCCGGTACTGGCATCGACCCCGAGACTATGGAGTATTCAGAGATCGATCACCCTCTGGTGGAGGGCCGGCATACCGGCTGGATCTCTCTCTCAGCAGATGCACCACTGATGGTCGACATTCGACCATGCAGGAGAAGATTATCATCCGAGCCATCGCCGAAATTCGAACCAGCTGAGGAGGGAAGGTCTCTGTATCAACGGCACAATAATAAAACAGAGTAAACAGACAAAAAAGATGTTGTCAGGGTATTCTGCGACAAAGCAACTGTCCCCCTCGTTATTCCCGGACCTGGTAGGATGACGGAGATGCATCGTGGAACACCGATTATGGCCCGGATAGTCAAAGCATCGAGATCTCTTCCCCGATTACCCAAAAAATTCTTGGTCTCCTGATGGATAGTGATATGAACCATGGGTTTCCCTCCCATTTCTCGTGCCGGCTCTACATCTCCGTGACAGGTGAGAGTGGAATGGCGGTCGAGCAGGATGACCGCGAGATCACCGTCTCATAAGACCCGGGCGATCAGCACCTCGTCGTCCTCGGTTGGGTTGTTCACGCGGGGCGAGACCGGGCCGGCCTCCATCGCTTCAGAGGGATACGCCCCGAGGATCGCTGTCATCTCGTCCGGTGCTGGCGGCGTGGAGGTCAGCCAGCGTCCCTCGTCCTCAGGCCTGAGGATCACCGGCATGCGGTTGTGGATCGGGTTGACGAGTTCGTTGGCTTCCGTCGTGATGATCGTGTAGGTCGGGTAAGCATTCCCATCGGCCCCGTGCCAGACGTCGTAGAGGCCGGTGAAGGCGAAGAGGGGCGACTCGTTCAGGCGGAAGTAGTAGGGTTGCTTGCGAGAGCCGGCCCACTTCCACTCGTAAAACCCGCTCGCCGGGATCAGGCACCGGTGCTGCTTCAGCAGCCCGCGGAAGAGCGGCTTCTCGGCCAGCGTCTCCGCCCGGGCGTTGATGGGACAATTCGATCCCTGCAGGCTGTTCGCCCAGTGCGGGAGAAGCCCCCACGCCATCATGACCATCAACACCTGACCGTCATTCACGATCACCGGCATCGTCTGGGACGGTGCGACATTGAAACGGGACCGGCCGCCCCGGTTCGTCAGGGGGACTCTGAACCGGTTGCTGCGGTCGTCCGTCCATACGAGAGAGTTCCGGCCACACATAACAACCTCTCCTCTCGTTCCGGGAGAATCATTGTGCCTGGATCCGTCGGTGCAGGTGAGAATGGAACGGATACGTGCCGGGGAGCAGAGCCTCGGGGGAAGCGATCGCAGCCCGGAGATCATCCCGGCCTTCGAGAAGAGAGGGAATGATACACGCCGAATAACTGGAAGAATGGGGTGGAATATTTCAAAAGAAGTCCGTCAAACAGAGGCTGTCCCATGAACCGGACCGGGGTGGACAGCCTCACTGATCAGCGTTGGCTAGGGGAGTAACCTTCCCTCAAGAGTTCTTCATTATAGATCAGATTCCATTTTTCGGACTACTCCCTGTGGTAGGGTATGCCGTTCTTTCATCATCGCGAGAAGATATGGCAGGGCGATCACAAACGCCAGAGATCCGAATGCAAGGAACATCGTACTGGTTGTCGCAGCAATGGCAATGACCGGCACGACAACAAGACTGGAAGCGAACTGGCCGATGTTCAGGGCCACCGAAAATCCGCCACTTGCCCTGCCGAGGAACTGTTTTGGCGTGATCGTAGCGATCCAAGTTAAGATCGTCGGCATCAGAATACCGTTACCCAGACCGATACAGATCACTGAAAAAGCAACAACGGGAAGCGACGTGGCTAACCCGAGACTGCAGTACCCGATACCAAAGCAGATGAATATGATGGCGAGGATCGTGTATTGGTTGAATCTCCAGACAAGTCTCCCGTAAAAGATACCTATGATTGATGCGGCACAACCCATGATACCAAGGAATAGACCGCTGATAAGTGCGGTGTTTTCGCCCAAGATCCGTGCTGCATCAAGATTTGCAATAAAGTAGGGGAACTTCGTAGGCATGAGGTAGAAGAGCATGCTTCCCATAAACAGGGTTATGTAGGTTAAGAGGAGGAGGGAGAGAGGGAACTCCTCATTGGCTTCTACCGTATTCTTTTCAATCTTCGGAAGAACGGGCTCTTTCATCGAGAGAAGTACACCTGCGAGAATGACAACACCGATCAGGTAGATCAGGAACGCTGCATGCCAGGAGATCCCGGCGAGAAGTCCCCCACTCATTTCAAGAATTAATACCCCGAACCCCATAGCAGCCGCCTGATAACCGAGAACTTTGGCACGGGTAGGTCCCTCGTAATAACAGGGGATCAGAGAGGATGTCGTGCAGGTGATACCGGCAATCCCGATTCCAAGGATGATTCTACTGAGTAATAGTGCATGTATCGAGGTGAGAAAATATCCGGAACATCCTGCGATGGTGAAGATAGCAACAGAGGCAACAAGGATCTTCATTTTGCCGATCTTATCCGAAAGAGCACCGATGAAGATGCCGGAGATGGCAATTGCGAGCGAAGGGAGTGTAACAATTAAGGAGATGAGGGAGTCTGGTGTATCGGGAAATGCTGCGCTGATCAATGGCAGAGCCGGCGCGATAGCTGCTCCTCCCATGAGGATCATCATGGCCGAGAGCAGGAGAAAAAGTAATGTCCATCTCGTTGGTTGAAATTTCGTGGGTTTAAAGGGTGTGATAACCATGCCCTATAAAATTGTCAATTACGTAATATTAAGAAAGTGCTCCTGAATGGAGTAGCTCCTCGTATGATCGATGATTCGTTACTTCTGCATCTGAAAGGGATCGGGATGAGTGAATACGAGGCGAAGGTGTATGTCATTCTGTCTGCATTACGGGTGGCAAGTGCCCGTGAAATTCACGAACAGACGAAGATTCCCCGTGGCAGAATCTACGAAACCCTCACCTCGTTGGCCCAAAAAGGGTTTATCGTTTCTTCCGGTACGTCGCCGGTGCGGTACTCGCCGGTTGATGTTTTCCAGATGTTCGAGCAGTTGAAACAGGAATCCGTGAAATCCCTTGACGGATTGTATCAGCGTCTGAAAGCCTTGGAGACCGAGACACCGGAACCGCTCATGCAGGGATATAAACTGAGTACTGAGTGGACGCGGGACAATCAAATTCGGATGATGTTGCGTCGGGCGAAATCAGAACTTATCCTTCTCTGCAATGATGAAGTCTTCATCACCAGATATGGCAGTGATATTTCCCGTGCGGCAAAACGGGTTTTGGTATACCTTGTCGTCGGAAGAAAGGAACTTGCCCAGTTCGCGCCGATAAAATGCTTCACTGGAGGGAGTGATATTGAGGCATCCCTCTTTCACCATGAAGAGGGAGAGAAGAACGGGCTCTCGATGCAATTGTTGCTGATGGCTGACCGCCGGGAGTCTCTCTCGATTCTGGAAGACAACGGGAGATTGACGGGAATTTTTATCTGTCCTGATATCTACGCCAGTTATCTGTCGCGAAAAATTGTGCAGGAGATTCAACCGGTCGACAGGTCGCGGAGGTGAGCCTGAACGGAAGAGCTACCAGATTCCCGGAAAACCCACTCTTTTGAGATCTCTTCCTGAACACGAGTCTGTGAGGATCGCGGATATCTCTGTGTGATCTCTTGCCACACCTGCCGGCTCTCCCAACGATCCGATCCATGCCTGACAGCATAGACCATTTGGTACTGGAGGTTGAGCGACATGGCACCGTTGACCCAGCGATCAAGGGACACACAGATAAATGAACCGGGATCAAGAGCGTATCGTATCCTAAAACGCCAGAACTCTTCCGAGCGGGCACAGTCTCCTGATCAGGTCCAGGTGGAAGGAGAAGATCATGATACCGTATAGAAAGAAGATGCTGATCACCACAGACGGGAGTGACAACACTAGGGCCGCCATCAGGTACGGGCTTGAGATGGCCAGGACCTTCAAGGCGGAGGTGACCGCATTGAGCGTCAGCAACGTGAAGGGCAGCCCCCTCGCCCAGAAGTACCTGCGCCTCGAGAGCGTGGCCGAAAAGACGGTCTGGCATGCCCGGTGTCCTGTGCTCGTGGTGCGGGCAGTTGAACCAGTCTCTGTAAAAAATGACGTGAATCGTGAGGAGTGCCCTCTCACACAGATATCGATGACCAGACTCCGACCCGTCCCTCGCCCACGATTGGCCGGGAATGGTTCGATTTATACGAAAAATGCGAGGGAAGGGATTCGAACCCTTGAACTCCTTCGAGACTGGACCCTAAATCCAGCGCCGTTGACCTGGCTTGACTACCCTCGCCACTGGTCCTCTATATACTCACCCGGAATCGTTATTATCCTTATCACCCTCCCGGCCGGCCCCGAACTCCTCGATCGCGATCTTGTAGGCCGCGACCAGCAGCGCCATCAGCAGCGGGCCGAGCACGAACCCGATCGCCCCCATCACCGCGATCCCCCCGAAGAACCCGATGAACAGGATCGCGGGGTGGACCTGCATCTTCTGCCCCATCAGCAGCGGCCGCATCACTACGTCCGGAACCGCCGCGATCGGGTAGCCGATGAAGATCACCAGCAGGATCCCGCGGACGTCCCCGAGGGCGAGCGCGTACCCCCCGACAAAGAGGAGGATCACCGTCTGCCCGAGGAACGGGACGAGCTGGAAGACCCCGCAGAGGACCGCGAAGAAAAGGACATGCCCGTAGCCGAGCACCATGAAGAACGGGATCGAGAGGAAGAAGGTGACGACTGCGATCGCCAGGTGGACGACGTAGACCGAGTACATCGTGTCGACGGCCATCTCTGAAAACCGGGAGGCGACCCGCCGGCTCCGGGCCGGGATGTTCTTTAAGATCTCAAGCCAGAGCCGCTCGCCCTGTTCGAGGAAGAGGTACAGCGCCAGGAAGAAGATCACGATGTCCATCAACAGGTCCGGGATCTGCTCGATCCAGGACTTGAGGGAGGTGGTGAACTGTGCAATCAGGTCGTTCACCCCGGAGGTGATCTGGGCCGCATCGATCGGGATCCCCAGGGAGATGGAACCCCCCTGGGAGGAGACCGCCCAGTTCAGAACCGTCTGGACCACCAGCTGGATGAAGTCGCTGTTCTCGACGAGCACGGCCACCGTGGCCACCGTACATACAGTCAGCACGAGCCCGACGCAGACCGTGACCAGCATGGCAGAGATCGAGGGGCGCATGAACCGCTGGAACCGCCGGTGCAGCGGCATCGAGACCATGGCGATCGAGAGGGCGAAGAGGACGATCCCGAGCAGCGGGAAGAATGCGACCGTGGTCAGCACCCCGATCCCTGCGATCACCAGCACAATCAGCCACTGTTCAATCAGATCCCGTTGCTGCACCAGAGCCCCCCTGTAATGGTGTACCAATGAGAAGAAGATTGATAATACCATTGGAGACCGGGCCGATGACCGGCAGGTTTTTCTTATTCTGTACAGAAAGATACATTCATGTGTGGTGAATGTTTTTTCGCCGGTGACTGTTTTTATCTCAGATAGCCGTGCACAGAATCACCAGACAGGTCAGGGCGTTAACAGCTCCTGCCAGCATCAATTCGCGATCGACCGTCTTTCTGGTATGCTTTCCTTCAGAGCGGACGCGTTCTATCGCTTTTATCAGTTTTGAACCCCCTGTTCAGCGTGCTGCACAGGGGGCGAGGTGTGTTTTATGAGAGGTAAACAGATCCGTCTTGAACGAATAATGAACCGCCAGACCAGAAGAACGATCATCGTCCCGATGGACCACGGCGTCAGCAACGGCCCGATCACCGGTCTCACCGACCTGGACCTGGCCGTGAACCAGGTGGCGACCGGAGGAGCGAATGCCGTCCTCGGCCACATCGGCCTGGCCCTCTACGGCCACCGGATGAGCGGCCCGGATATTGGGCTGATCCTTCATCTCTCGGCCTCGACCTGCATCAGCCCCGACCCCAACGAGAAGGTGCTCGTCAACACCGTCACCAACGCGTTGAAGATGGGGGCCGATGCCGTCTCGATGCATGTGAACATCGGAGCCAACTCTGAGGCGAAGATGCTCGAGGACCTCGGCAGGGTCGCCATCGAGTGCATGGAGTGGGGGATGCCGCTCCTCGCGATGATGTACCCCCGGGGGAGAAACATCACCGACGAACACGCTGTCGAGCATGTGAAGCTGGCAGCCCGGGTGGCCGCCGAACTGGGAGCCGATATCGTCAAGACCGTCTACACCGGCGACCCGGACTCGTTCAGAGAGGTGACCGGCGGGTGTCCGGTGCCGGTGGTGGTGGCCGGCGGAGCGAAGAGCGACGACCTGAGCACTCTGCAGTTGATCGAGGGAGCGATGGAGGGAGGAGCGATGGGGATCTCGATCGGGCGGAATGCATTCCAGCACCGCTCGCCGACCCTCTTCGTCCAGGCCGCGGCCGCGATCGTCCACGAGGGGCGGTCGGCCACTGAAGCGATGGAGATTATCGGAGAAAGATTATGATCGGAAAGGAGATCAGAATGGAACGAATTCTCGACCGGAACACCGGCCGGGCTGTCATCATCCCGATGGACCACGGGTTCACGATGGGGCAGATCGACGGACTGTTGAACATGAGCGAGACGATCTCGCGGATCAGCGACGGCGGGGCCAATGCGATCATCCTCCACAAGGGGATGGTCAAGGCCGGTCACCGCCGGCATGGCCGTGATATCGGACTGATCGTCCATCTCTCGGCCTCGACCTCGCTGAACCCGGACCCGAACGACAAGGTGCTGGTCTGCACCGTCGAGGAGGCGATCGCCCTCGGGGCTGATGCGGTCTCGATCCATATCAACCTCGGGGCCCCGAACGAGTCGAAGATGCTCGAGGCAGCCGGGGAGATTTCCCGGGACTGCACCCGGTGGGGGATGCCGCTGCTGATCATGATCTATGCCCGCGGCCAGGGGGTCGATGGCTCCAGCCCGGCCGCCGTCGGTCACTGTGTCCGGGTGGCCGAGGAGCTCGGCGCCGATCTGATCAAGACCACCTACACCGGCGACCCGGTCTCGTTCGCACGGATCGTCAAGGCCTGCTCGGTGCCGGTGCTGATCGCCGGCGGGGAGAAGGCCGGCGACCTCGAGACCCTGGAGGCGATCCGGGATTCGGTCGCGGCCGGCGGGGCCGGGGTCTGCGTCGGGCGGAACGCCTTCCAGCGGGAGCAGCCCCGCGAGTTCGTCCATGCGGTCTGCAGCGTGGTCCACGAACTGGTTCCCCCGAAGGAAGCCCTGGAGCAGCCATGAAACAGTGCTGGGTCGACCTCTCCTGCTGGAACAAGGACCTCGCGACGGTTGCCCTGGAGGCAGGGGTCGATGCGATCGTCGTCGACGATGCGGCGAAGGTGAACGTGTTGGCCAAGGTGACGACGATCGCCCCCAACGGGGATCTGATCCCCGGAAAGGACGTATCGATGGTGACGATCGTGGACAAGGCGAGCGAGGAGGCGTGCCTGGAGAAGGCGAAGCTCGGGCCGGTCATCGTCTCCACCGGGGACTGGACTGTCATTCCGCTCGAGAACCTGGTCGCCCAGTCGGACCGGATCTTTGCGGCGGTCGGCAGTGTCGAGGAGGCCCGGCTGGCCCTGACGATCCTGGAGCAGGGAGTCGCCGGCGTGGTGCTGATGACCACCGACCCTGAGGTGATCCGGACGGTCGCGGCGATGGTCCGGGGGGCCGGCGCGAAGGTGCCGCTCGTCCCGTTCACGCTGACAGTCGTCCGGCAGCTCGGGATGGGCGACCGCGTCTGCATCGACACCTGCTCCATCCTCGCCGACGGGGAGGGAATGCTGGTCGGGAACACCTCGTCCGCCTTCTTCCTGGTCCATGCCGAGACGATCGAGAACCTGTACGTGGCTCCGCGGCCGTTCCGGGTGAACGCCGGCGCCGTCCACGCCTACGTGCTCACCCCCGGGAACAGGACCGCCTACCTGGCCGACCTGCGGGCCGGCGACCTGGTGACGGTCACGGCCGCCGACGGCGGTACCGAGGAGGTGATCATCGGAAGGCTGAAGATCGAGAAGCGGCCGCTGCTGCTTGTCGAGGGGGAGGCCGGCGGGGTGAAGGCCGGGCTGGTGCTGCAGAACGCCGAAACGATCCGGCTCGTCGGGCTGGATGGCAAGGCCCGGTCGGTCGTCGACCTCAAGCCCGGCGACCAGGTGCTCGGGATGGTCGCCGAGGGTGGCCGCCACTTCGGGTACGCCGTGAAGGAGCAGATCTGTGAGCAGTGAAGGGGAGAAGAAGGGAACGACGGTCGGAATCATTGGCGGGACCGGCCAGATGGGCTCCTTCTTTGCAGCGGTCTTCCGCCGGGCTGGCTGGGAGGTCGCGGTGAGGGGGCGAAAGAGCGATCAGTCGCTCGATCGGTTCCTCGATCCCTGCGATATCGTGATGATCGTCGTGCCGATCCGGGCGACGGTCGGGGTGATCGAGGAGGTGGCGCCACTGCTGCGGGCCGACCAGCTCCTCTGCGACCTGACCTCGCTGAAGACCGGGCCGGTCGCGGCGATGATCAAATCGAAGGCCAGCGTTGTCGGTCTCCACCCCATGTTCGGCCCCGGCGTCGAGACCCTGCAGGGGCAGACGATCGTCGTCACCCCGGCCACCGCCCCGGAGGAGCGGTACAGACCGATGATTCGGGTTTTCGCCGGAGATGGGGCCCGAATCACCGTTACAACACCCGAACATCACGACCGGATGATGGCGATTGTCCAGGGGCTGACCCACTTTCTGACCCTCTGCATGGCCGACACGATGCGGCGGCAGCAGATCGAGATCGAGGAGGTGCTCACCTATACGAGCCCGATCTACCGGATCCAACTCGGGCTTATCGGGAGGCTCCTCTCGCAGGACGACGGCCTCTACGGAGACATGCTCCAGATGAATCCGGCTGTCGGACCGGTACTGGCCGACTGCGAGCAGGCGGTCCAGAGCCTTTCGGACGCGGTCGAGAGCGGAGATCCCGACCGGTTCTCCCGGTTCTTCCTGGAGAACGCCAAAAAGTACAGCGTCTACGGTCCTCAGGCCACCCTCGAGACCGACCACCTTATCCGATGCCTGGTGGAGCGATGACCCTCCTCGCCCTCGGTCCGGAGGGGACCTTCAGTGATCATGTAGCCCGCCGGCTCGCTGGAGAGGATGAGGAGGTCCGGCTGATGCCGACGATCGGCGGGATCTTCGCCGCCGTCGAGGCCGGCGAGGGGGACGGGGTCGTTCCGATCGAGAACAGCGAGGCCGGCGGGGTCGGCCCGACCCTGGACGGGCTGCAGCAGCACCAGGTGGCGATCACCGGCGAGGCCTACCTGCTGATCGTTCACTCCCTGGCTTCAACAAAACCCCTCCACTCCGGGATGATCGTCTACGCCCACCAGCAGACCCATGAACAGTGCTCAACCTTCATCGAAGCAGAGCACCTGACGGTGGTCCAGACGAGCAGCAACGCGGCCAGCGCCGTCGCGATGCAGGAGCATCCGGGCACCGGGGCGATCGTCTCTCCGCAGCTCGCGGCCCTCTACCACCTGCCGATCGTCGCGACCGGGGTTCAGAACAGCACCTCGAACACCACCCGGTTCGTCAGGATCGGCCGGCGGGATGGGGGACGGGTCGGCCTTGTCGCGGGCGCTGAGAAGTGCAGTATTCTGGTCGACCCGCATGAGAACCGGGCCGGTCTCCTGTACGACCTGCTCGGGGTCTTTGCAGCCAGGGGGATCACCCTCTCACGGATCGAGTCCAGGCCCTCCAAGCGGGGGATCGGCACCTACGTCTTCTTCATCGACCTGGTCCTCTCCACAGGGTGGGAGGACGCGATCCGGGAGCTGAAGCAGATGACCTCGGTCAAAGAGTTCGGGTGCTACCCGCTGCTGGAGGTGAACTGATGGATCAGACACTCCAGCAGCACGGGCCGGTGGACCTGGCCTTCACCGCTCCGCCCTCCAAGTCCTTCACCCACCGGGCTCTGATCATCGCAGCCCTGGCTGACGGGGAGTCACTGATCCGCGGCCCCCTGATCGCGGAGGACACCCTGTTGACAGTCCGGGCACTCCAGGCACTCGGTGCCGATATCACCGACACACCGGAAGGCTACCGGGTGCAGGGGACCGACGGCCGGCCCGACTGCGCAGAGGGGACCGTCCTGGACCTAAAGAACTCGGGGACGAGCCTCCGGCTGCTCAGTTCGATCGCCCTCCTCTGCTCCAGCACCGCCGGGGTCACGCTGACCGGCTCCCCCCGGATGCAGCAGCGGCCGATCGGAGAACTCGGCGACGCGATCCGAACCCTCGGCGGCTCGGTCCGATACCTGGCCGCAGACGGTTACCCGCCCTGTGTCGTGCAGGGGCCGCTCGTCGGCGGCGAAGCGACCCTCGACGGCTCGGTCAGCAGCCAGTTCATCTCGTCGCTGCTGCTGGCTGCCCCATATGCTGTCCGTCCGGTGGACCTGAAGGTCGCCCGGCAGCCGGTCTCCCGATCGTACCTGGAGATCACCGGTGCGGTGATGGCCGCGTTCGGGGTTCCGGTCAGGCGGGTGGGGTACACCCACTTTACCGTCCAGCCGGCCCGGTACCGCGGACGGGAGTACACGGTGGAGGGAGACTACTCGTCCGCCTCGTACTTCTTCGCCCTGGCCGCCACCCTCGGCGGGAAGGTGACGGTCAGAAATCTGAATCATGACTCGGTGCAGGGCGACCGGCTCTTCGTTGCAGCGCTCAAAGCGATGGGCTGCCGGGTCACCAGGGAGACCGACGGCGTCACCATCGAGCGGACCAAAAACCTCCACGGGATCTCCATCGATATGACCACAGCCCCTGACACGGTCCAGACCCTCGCGGTGGTGGCCGCCCTGGCCGACTCGCCGACAACCATCACCGGGGTCGGCCATCTCCAGTACAAGGAGAGCGACCGGGTGGCCGTGACCGCTGGGACCCTCAGAGCCCTCGGCTGCACCGTCGACATCAGCGCCGACGCGATCACCATTCATCCCGGACCCCTTCATGGCGGGGTGATCGACCCGCACGACGACCACCGGACAGCGATGGCCTTCGCCGTCCTCGGGCTGGCCGTTGGTGATGTCACGATCGAAGACCCCGCCTGTGTCGGCAAGTCGTTCCCGAAATTCTGGAACGCACTCGCCGCAGGAGGATTATTATGAGGATCGTGTTGACCGGTCTCCGGGGTACCGGCAAGACCGCGGTTGGGGAAGCCCTCGCCGCTCTCTACCACCTCCCCCTGATCGACTCCGATGGATTGATCGAGAAGGAGGCCGGTATGGCGATCCCGAAGATCTTCGCCACAGAAGGAGAGGAAGGGTTTCGGAGGCGTGAACACCAGGCGATCGCCGGACTGCCGGTCGGCCCGGCGGTGATCAGCACCGGCGGCGGGGTTCTCCTCGACCAGCAGAATCTGGTCGCCCTCAGGCACGAGTCCACGATGGTGCTGCTGACCGCAGACCTGGAGACGATGTACCGGCGGACCATCACCTCCGACCGCCCGCCCCTGACCGGGGAACCGCTGATGGATGAGATCCGGACGGTGGCCGCGGTCAGAGGGGATCCCTACCGGGCGGCGGCCGACCTCTCTGTCGACACCACCGGCAAGAAGGCAGGGATGGTGGCGCTGGAGATTCGGGCGCTGCTCAACGGGACCTGGAAGACCGAGCCCCGGGCGAGTGCGCTCTCGTTCCTCCTCCAGGCTAACCCGGCCGCCGGGGAACGGGAGGCGCTCGCCGCAGACCTGGACACCGATCCGGCACCTGGTCTCTGCGGGATCGCCGGCTTCCCGGCCTCCCACTCGATCAGTCCGCAGATGTACGCGGCTCTCTTCGCCCGGTTCGGCCTGGACTACCGCTACACCCGGATCGAATGGCCTTCGATCGCAGAGATCATCGCCGTCTTCCGGGCCGGCAGGCTCCGCGGCCTCTCGGTGACGATCCCGTTCAAGGAGCAGGTGATCCCCTTGCTCGATACCATCGACCCGGATGCAACGGCGATCGGGGCCGTCAACACCGTGGTCAGGTGCGGGGATGAACTCGCCGGGTTCAATACCGACTGGCTCGGGGTGAGGAAACCTCTCCAGCAGCACCGGGGAGAACGAGCCGTGCTGATCGGGGCCGGGGGGGCTGCGGCGGCAGCTGCGTACGCTCTGAAGAGCCTCGGGATGGACCTGACGATCCTGAACCGGACCGAGGAACGGGGGAGAGTGCTCGCAGCCCGGTTCGACTGCAGCACCGCACCGCTCTCCAGGTTCGGGGACCTCGATCCTGAGGTTGTTGTCCATGCCACGCCGGTCGGGATGCACCCCGATACCGGGACCCTGCTGACCAGGGCGGACCTGGACGAGGGGATGACCGTCTTCGATCTGGTCTACACCCCGAGGATGACTCCCCTCCTGCGGGAGGCCGAGGCGGCCGGGGCCTGGGTCATCCCGGGGACCGAGATGTTCATCCACCAGGCCTGCGCCCAGTTTGAGCACTTTACCGGGATCCAGGTCAGTCCGGACCTGGTCAGGGGGGTGATCGGATGAACACCCATGGCAGGAACTTCCGGGTCACCACCTTCGGGGAGAGCCACGGCCCGGCCGTCGGAGCGGTGATCGACGGCTGCCCGCCGCGGCTCTCCCTATCAGAGGCGGAGATCCAGCCGATGCTCGACCGGAGGAGGCCGGGGAAGAGCCCGCTCGAGTCGCCCCGGTACGAACTGGACCGGGTCGAGCTCCTCTCCGGGGTCTTTGAAGGGCAGACCACCGGCACCCCTATCGCCCTGATGGTCAGGAACGAGGGGATGCAGTCGAAGGACTACGAGCAGCTCAGAACAGTCTACCGCCCCGGGCACGCGGACCGGGCCTATGAGGAGAAGTACGGGATCCGAGACCACCGGGGCGGCGGCCGGTCCTCCGGGCGGGAGACCCTCGCCCGGGTGGCGGCCGGAGCAGTGGCCGTGAAGGTGCTGGCCGGCTACGGCGTCCATATTGCAGGAGAGATCCTCTCGGTCCACGGGGTGACCGGCGAGGAGAAGATCAGAGAGGAGATCCTCAGGGCAAAGGCGGCCGGCGACTCGGTCGGCGGGATCATCGGGATCACCGCCATCGGCTGCCCGAAAGGGCTCGGCGACCCGATCTTCGGCCGGCTCGATGCCGGTATCGCGGCCGCGATGATGGGTATCGGGGCGGTGAAGGGGGTGGAGATCGGCGAGGGGTTCAACGCCGCTACCCTCTGTGGCTCTGAGAACAACGACCAGATCGATGAGAACAGCTGCTACCGCTCCAACCATGCCGGCGGGATCCTCGGCGGGATCTCCACTGGCGAACCGATCACCGTCCGGATCGCGGTCAAGCCGACCCCCTCGATCAGCAAAGTACAGCAGACGATCGACCGGGCCGGCAAGCCGGTTGAAATACAAATACAGGGGCGGCACGACCCCTCGATCGTCCCGAGGGCGGTCGTCGTCGCCGAGGCGATGCTCGCCCTGGTACTCGTCGACGCCCTCCTCGAGCAGCAGAAGTACCTGGTCAGGTGAGGAGAGAGAGGATCGTCCTCATCTCGCCGACCGGGTACTGCCCGGCCGAGGCCGGGGTCGTGATATAACAGTAAACCAGCATCGAACTGAAGAGGGGGAGGAGCCCCCGCCCGAACCGGCACTGCTCCCCCATGATGCTGGTGCAGATCGGAGCGGTCCTGCTGCTGGTGAACTGGAGGAGGGTCAGCAGATCATCCCGGGTTCCGACGCCCGTGACGATCTTCGGGAGATCGCCGAAGGTTCGCAGCCGGGCCTCGATGGCGACCAGTTCATCTTCTTTCAGGATCGTCGGCGTATGGAACGAGGCGATCACCTTGACACCGGCCGCCCTGATCGCCGGGGCGCAGGACGAGAAACGCTGTTCGATGTCCACGTACCGGGCCACCGGCAGGTACGGGGTGACCAGGGCACGCCATTCCTCCGGCCCGCCGGTGAACCGCCCGCCCTCGGCGCGGCTCCTGACCGTGACGATCAGCGGGAGGGACACCTCCCTGAGCAGCGCGGGGAGGTTCTCAAGGTCGGCAGTCGGGAAGAGGTCCAGCCGGATCTCGATCAGGTCGGCCCCTGAAGCCGCAGCCAGCGGCATATCTTCCTTCCTGGTGACCGAGACAACGATCGATGCCACTCTACGAGTATCCTCGCAGTGTCGTGACCGGGCCGCCCTTCTGGTCCTTGGGCGGGTCGATCTGTCCGAACTTCTCCTCGTACTCCTGCATCGACTTACCGAGCACGGCCAGCAGGCTCTTGGCATGCCGGGGAGAGATGGTGACGATCGCCTTCGCCCGGGCCTGGTTGGTGCCGGGGATCTGATGGAGGAAGAGGAACGTGAATTCATCCTCCTTGAAGGCGATCTGGATCATATTGCTGTAGACCGGATCGAGGTCCGGGGGCATGTTCACTGAGATCTCCTGCGAACTCATAGCATAGAGTATGGCAGGGCCTGAATTAAGGTCTGTCGACATGGCCAGGAACCAGAATATCCCTGACATCCACCCATTCGATACCTGCCGTGACGCATCGTCACGTAGCGATCCAGTGTATGAGCCACGGAATCAAGAGATAAGTATCCCTCTTACTGCAGTAAGGCCGTTCCTGGAGAATTTTTGATTTTTGGTTACTTTTTTCCCCTATCTGAAGAAGATCGTTCACTTATTTAGGTTGATATTCTGACGAAAATATGCTCACTGTTGAATGTCGAAAGTATTATATTCTTAACGAAATAGTGCCTATCATGAAGTTCCAGAAGACGATCATAGTACTCATATTTCTCACCCTCATCTGCGTCTCGACTGCAGGCGCATCGGGGACGGTAAAGTTCCATATTCCGGAGATCTCAAATGCTGCGGTGGGTGACACCGTGGATGCAACGCTCTATGTTGACAACAACGCAAACCCACTCATCAGTGATATTGCGCTGGACCTGAACTGGAGCAACGGAGTTCTCCAGTATGAGGGCACCACTTTCTCAACAGGAAGTACCAATCTGGCGGAGGAGTACGGCTCCCACATAGTGACTATCAATATGGGTGATCACACCAAGGGTATCGCAACAGGCGATGTGGCGTTGGCCCATATCAAGTTCAAGGTCCTCACCCCCGACAACTCCCCGATCGAAATCAAGGTCGTTAACGTCGTCGACCTGTCGGGCAATGACCTCACCGGCACGGCGACCGCGGTGAATGGCGAGGTGAAGGTCGGAACCCAAACCACCACACCATCGACCACTGCTCCCACATACTCGTATCAGACCGGATCGATAGATTCAGGGGGATGGCAGACCGTCAATCTGGATGTTACGAGCACCGACAGGTATGACATTCTTGGCCTCGCGTACAGCACTGCGAACACCTTCGAGATCTATGTCTACGATCCATCCACCGGCAGTATCATCACCATGGCCAAGACCCCGTATTTTACTGCAAACAACCTTAACTACATCCTGACCTACTCAACACTCAAGCCAGGCAGGTATACCGTCATCATCCACTCCACCAGCGGGTCAGGAAACTACACCTTCTTCCATTTCTACTGACGAATGCCGACCCAGGGATCATAAGGACTGCGACCGGTCCATATGGGTCCCCTTTTTTACCAGATATCACCAGCGCCCTCGTGGTCACATCGTCCCGGACGAACATTATTAATCCGGCCTTATCTTCTGAACTGGTATGGTCCTGACGAGGTGTCATGAATGAGTCTTGCAGAAGAGTTTGTCGCGTTCTTGAAGCAGTACCAGGTGATCGGACTGGCCGTCGCGTTCATCATGGGGGTGACGGCGACCAAGGTGGTGACCGCCGCGGTCAACGATCTGATCATGCCGATCATCGCGGCCCTCCTCCCGGACGGGGACTGGAAGACGGCCGTCCTCCAACTGGGGCCGGTGAAGTTCCTGGTTGGGGACTTCGCTGGGGTGCTGCTCGAGTTCGTCATCATCGCGCTGGTGATCTTCATGATCGTAAAGTACCTGATGAAGGAGGACGCGACCGAGAAGCGCTGAAGAGAGGGCCGGCTGGTGAGAGGCCGGGGAGAGGACCGGCGTGTTTTTAGGGGTTTACACCCCACACTGGTCAATAACTCTCAATTTGGGACAGTGGAGTACCATGACCTTTAAAACATCCCTCTCCAGCGGGATCGATCCCGGCGCAGCCATTCTGGCCGCACTCATCGTGATCACCTGGCTGATCACGATCGCATCAATCTTCGGTGCCCTTCCTCCACTCCACCCGTTCCTGCTCCTGCTGCCGGCGGTGCTGCTCGCCTATCGGTACCAGAAGCGGGGAGTAGCGGTGGCCGGGGGATTCGCCATCATCTACCTCCTCCTGCTCCTCCTCTCCGGTCCGAACCTGCCGGCGATCCTCGGCGGCGGGGTCGCGGCCGTGATGATCGTGGTAGCCGCAGCAGCCGTTGCCTTCCCATCATACGAAGCAGAGGCCTACGGCCTCTGGTACCGGGCGGTCTACCACCGTTCAGGCGAGGCGATCCTCTTCTTCTACCCCGAGACCGGGGCTCTCCATGATGCCAACCTGGCGGCCGGAGCTCTGCTCGGCTATCCCCTCGAAGATCTGCTCCAGCGACCGTTCACGTCGTTCTGTGACGGAAACCCGGACCTGATCGCCAGGGTTCGGGACCTCCCGCAGAGGAAACAGATCTATGAGGAGGAAGACTGGTTTGCCGGTAAGGAAGGCCGACTGTACCTCCGGTACTCCCTGGCCATGATCACCGAAGGGCTGGCGATCTGCAGGCTCGCCGACAGAACAACAGAGCGGAATTTCCTCGACCGGCTGGTCAGAAAGGAGGAGGACGAGCGCCACCTGCTCGCGGCCCTCCCGGCCACCGCCGGGATCCTCTTCGACGAGGACCTGCGGATCACCGCGGCCGGTGGAAAAGCGCTCACCGAACTAGTCGGGCCGGCAGACCTAGTCGGAAGGACTCTCTGGGAAGGGCTTCCCCACACCCTCGCAGCCCCGTTTGAACCACCTTTCCGGGCGGCGCTGACCGGTCGGGAGGCCGAGGCCGAGGTGACCGCCGGCGAAGCGATGTACCTGGTCAGAGCCGCCCCGGTGGTGAAGGAGGACTGGACGATCAGTGGCGGGGTGGCCTCGATCACCGAGATCACGGGTCTTCGGGAGGAGGGGAGAGCGCAGCAGAGCCTCTCTGCCGGAGACAACCTGTTCGCCTCACTGGTGCAGAGTGAGGGGAAGATCGACCGCGAACTCTGCAGCGAGACCCTCGCGGCGCTCATCGCCCGGACAGGCTCGACGATCGGATACATCGCATTCCCAGACCTGACCGGCACCTGTCTCTCGATAGCGGCTTGGTCCGAGGGGGTGATGAAGGGGTGCGCCCTCCATGACGCCGAGTTCACTTGGACAATAGCAGACATGGGGCTCTGGGGAGTCCCGGCCCGGGACAGGCTGCCGGTGATCGTCAACACCTACCAGGGGCAACTCCCCAAAGGACATCTCCCCCTGCAGCGCTACCTCGGAGTGCCGCTGGTCAGGGACGACCAGTTGATCGCCGTCGCCGGGGTCGCCAACAGCCCGGTGCCGTACACCGATGGGGACACCGACGCGGCCAGGGAACTGCTGGCAGCGCTGGACCGGGTGCTCTCCATGCGGCGACAGACCGACGAACAGAGGAGGGAACTGACACACTTTCAGTCGCTCTTCACCCACGGACCGTTCCCGGCGGTGGTGCTGAACCGGGAGAACGAGATCCTGGAGGCAAACCCGGCCTTCGTCACCCTCACCGGCAGAACTGGGGGTTCGGTCCTCGATCTCCTGCAGCCGGAGGACCTGGGCAGGACCAGGACCTTCCTTGCGAACGCCAGGATCGGCCAGGGATCAGGAGAGGGAGGGATCGAGTGCCGGCTGCTGATACAGAACGGTCATCACGATCTATACTGCCAGGCATCGGTCACAGCCGAGCGGGACCTCCTAGTGGTGATGGTCGAGATCACTGGCGAGAGACAGGCTGCAGAGGCACGCCGGCAGATCGCCGCCGAACTGCAGCGCCTGACCGGGAGAGAATTGACCCCTGACGAAGAGGAGGCCTGGGATGCGCTGACCGCCCTGACCAGGTTCAATACCGTCCCTGACCTGTTGAAGCAGAGAGGATCCTGATCCCCTCAGAATCCTCGACCATCACCTCTTTCTTTCCCTGATAAACCTGCACGGTCCCGATGATCCTGACCTCCTCCCCTTTCTGCACCTGTATCGCTACAGCCGTCTCTGCTGGCACAAAGACAGTGGTCCCATTGACCGTGAGGAGGAGATTGCTGCCGGTCCCAGTCCAGGCAACTGAACTGACCGTCCCCTGGAGGCTGACCTGGTCCCCCTCGTGCGCTTCGCTTGAGAAGGGGTGCGCGAAGTACCCGGGCCCCAGGGCGGTGATCAACAGGTTAATCCCTACCACCGCCCCGATTACGCCCAGCAACAGCAGCAGGGTCAGCCGTTCCTGTGAGACGAACATACTCTGATCTCGATCTTTTCCTATATAGCAGCGACAGATTCATATGTTAACGGCGTTAACATATAAGTATGGAAACGACTGACCTTCCACCATCGTCCAGAACGGTCCTCCATATTCTGGAGGACACCGGTGCGATGACACATAAACAGATCGTCTGCAGTTCCAAACTAGCACCGCGTACTGTACGCTACGCTCTCAAAAAGCTCAAAGAACACCAGTTGATCATTGAAAAGTTCAACTTCCGAGATGCTCGTCAGATCATCTACCAGCGTAGAGTCAATCAACCGGTGACTGCATGAACGAAAAACCCCCTGGATGCAATATCATGAGATGTGACGCGATGCTCCATCGCTATGTCCCGCCGATGCGGGCAGAGATGGTCTATCGTCTCGTCCACCGCCAGGGGGTTCCTCAGAGCGAGGTTGCCAGACGGCTCGGCATCAGCAGGGCTGCAATCTCGCAGTATATCTCAAAGAAACGAGGCGGATCTGAGATCGATCTCTCCGGAGAACTCGATCAGATGATCAACCGCTGGGCCCTCGCCGTCATGGGCGAGGAGGATGCCATCACCCTCTGTGATGTCTGCAAATGTTCCAAGGACGGGAAATGCCTGTACTCTTCTGATCAAACTCTCGAATAAGAACGACCGATCACGCCCGGCGCCGGCGAACTGCCAGCGCAATCATCACCAGCACCACCGCCGCAATCCCCCCCTTGAGGGGATCAAAAACCGTTCTTCCGATCTTTCCCCCCGAACTGCCGCTCCGTGCGTCCCAGTCGGTGGCGAAGACGGCCGCATAATAGGCTCCGACCCCAGGACTGTCAATGATCAGCCCGGCCTCCCGGTTCTCGTTCGGAGAGACGGTGTTCCAGTTGATCGAGGAGACCAGTACCTGCCGGTCGTCGACGATCACCCCCTTGTTGTGGATCTTCACCAGGTCCTGGGCGGTGAGATCCGCCAGCCTGGCCTCAAGGGGCAGGTGTTCTGCAGCCGCGACCTGATTGATGTAGGCGACCATCTCGTCGTTGTCCTTGTCATCATCGATATTGAACCAGGCCGAGTCCAGGATCACCTGCACCGTCACCCCGCGCCGGGCGTCGTCGATGGCCGCCTTGAGGAAAGAGTTCGGCGTCCCTGCCGAGGTGTTCTTGATGTAGGCTTGCTCGATCCTGACCGAGTGGGTCGCGCCGGCGATCAGATCTGTGATCAACGAGGAGGTGTCGGGGGCCAGCACCGGAGTGACGGTGGTGTCTGAGAAGGTGGCCGCCGGCGATCGGGCCTGAAATGTTCCGCTCGCCTCCTCCTCACCACCCCCCGGGCCGGCCGGGGCCGGGGCGATGTCGACACCGGACCAGTCGAGTGAGAAGACCCCGGCAAAGTAGGCCGCCACCCGGGGATCGGAGACCCTGACCCCCCAGCCCCGGTTGCCCGACGTCCCCTCTTCAGGGAACCCGCCGGGCTTGAAGTTCTCGCTGGTGACCAGCACGATCGAATCATCGACCACCAGATACTTGGCATGGTCGTACCGGTACCGGGCATGCACCCCAGATACGCCACCAAGCAGCATCACCGGGATCTGGTGCTCCTGCAGCGACCGGATCACCCCCTTCTCTGCCGGAGAGATCCCGCCGACCGGTCCCCCTTCGAGCAGTACCCTGACCGAGACCCCCCGGCCGACTGCTTCGATCAGCGCCGCCCCGATCGCCGGGTCGGTCAGTTCATAGACGTTCAGGTCGATCGACTGCCGGGCGCTGTTCACCGCGTCATAAAAGACTCCGGCCGAGGAGTCAGGGGAGACGAAGGCGGTCAGAGTCACATTGTCGTAGGTGGCAGGGGCCAGTTGTGATTGCCCGATCATCAGCATCCGCCGATCCCAGGCCCCGTCCGCATAGATATGGATCTGCCCCTGTTTGGGGGCCACGTCCCCTGGCCAGGTGATCGTCTGGATCACTGTGCCATGATCGGTCAGGATCAGCTGGTCATGCTCGTTCCCGAGCCGGAGATCGCCCTTCCTGACCATGTTCTTGATCGCAGGAGAGGAATCCATCATCTCGTACTCAGGCGACACCCCGAAGGTCTGCCGGTACGCTGTCCCGTTCCGTGCGATCACGGCCCTGGAGTCGAGGACGGCACTGGGCGGAAACCGGAGCGAACCCACACTATCGCTGATGATCAGGTCGGCGAGCGGCCCGGTCCCTGCCAGCACCAGGTACTCGTCGGGCTCGTTCTTGGTGTAGGTGTCCGGGCAGAACTCCACGATCTGAATGGCTGCCACACTGGACAGCCACAGGCAGAGCAGGAGGGTCAGAACCACCAGGGCCCATCGCTGCATATGAATCGATTATACAGTGACCGTCTTTAAAAATCAGACGGTTTTGATCCGACCGTGGGACAAAAAAAGAGGTGCTCCCGGACGCCCGGGATTAACTGCAGCCGCTCCAGCCGCAGTTCTTGCAGGTCCCCTTGTTACACCCTTCCCCGAAATCGAGTGGCTCCTGGCACTCCGGGCAGAGCCGTTTCTGATCGGTCTTGCGGATCTGCCAGTTGTTCAGGGTCGTGATGCTCTGGTTGGTGGCGGAGAGCTCGATGCACCGCCCAACCACGTCGGCACAGGAGAAGCCCTCGGAGGACGGGTTCCGAATCGCAGAGACACAGTTCACCTTCGCGAACTGTTTGACGAACTTATGATACGGAACCCCATTCTGGAGACCGGTGCTGATCGCGCGGCCGAGGGCATTGCTGTTCGCCTCGCACCCGCTTCCGACGGTCCTGATGAAGACCTCGATCGGTTTCTGGTTGAGGAGATTCACGGTGACGTACAGGGAGCAGCAGCCAGATTGGCAGAGGTAGGTCCTCCCGGAGAGTTCCTTCGGGCGGCTGATTGAGACGGTCGGGGCAGGGCACAATGTCTGGACGGCGACCGGGGAAGGAGACGGGGCGGCCTCCTTGAGAGTGAGCACCACGTCCTCCCGGCTGTTCGTCCGGTAGATCGTGATCCCCTTCAGCCCGAGCCGCCAGGCGAGCAGCAGCGCCTCGGCGCAGTCATCCCGGGTGGCAGATTTCGGCATGTTGATCGTCTTACTGATGGAGGCATGCACCTCCCGCTGGAACGCGGCCTGCATCTCGACATGGTCCCGCCAGGGGATGTCGAGGGCGGTCTTGCAGAGCCTCCGGAACGCCACCGGAAGCCAGACGAGGTCCTGTACCGTCCCGGTCTCATGGACATGGGCGATCACCTCATCGACCCGATGGGTCTGGTCGTCCCCACTGTACCCCTGCAGCGCAAGAGTCTCCTCAAGGGCCTCTTTGAAGACCGGGTTGACGACGAGAAAGGTCTTCCCCACCGTGTTCTTTCGGGTGTAGGCAAACGAGAAGATCGGCTCGATGCCGCTCGAGCACCCGGCTAACAGGGAGATCGTGCCGGTCGGGGCGATGGTGGTCATCGCAGCATTCCTGACCTGGAATTCTGTCCAGACGGATCCCTGGAGGGCCGGGAACGGGCCGAGGAGTTCAGCAAGCACCCGCGACTCGTCGACAGCTGTCTCGCTGACCACCTTCATCACATGCTCGCACCAGACCCGGGCCTCCGGAGAATCGTACGGGAGACGGACCATCAGGAGGGCGTCGTGGACCCCCATCAGCCCGAGCCCGATCTTCCGGGTCGTCCGGGTTGCCTCGGCGATCTCCTCGATTGGGTAGACGTTCTTGTCGATGACGATGTCGAGGAGGCGGACACCGGTCCGGACCGTCTCCTTGAGGAGGTCCTCGTCCAGGACGTGCCCCTTCACGCAGGCGGCGAGGTTGATGCTGCCGAGCACGCAGCTCTCGTACGGGAGGAGCGGCTGCTCGCCGCACGGGTTGGTGGTGTCGATCATCCCGAGCTGCGGGGTCGGGTTGTGCCGGTTGATCTCGTCATAGAAGAGGATGCCTGGCTCCCCGTTCTTCCAGATCCCGTCCACGATCCCCGACCAGATCTGGCCGACGGTGATCGCTTCGCCGGTGTGAGGGTGGACCAGCCAGACCTTGTCGAAGGTCTTCTCCGAGACGAGGTGCATGAACGCGTCGTCGACCATCACCGAGATGTTGAAGTTGGCGATCTCCCCCTCCCGGGTCTTGGCATTGATGAACGCCAGGATGTCGGGATGCTGGACGTTCAGGATCCCCATGTTCGCCCCGCGCCGGCGTCCACCCTGCTTGATCACCTCGGTGGCAGCGTTGAAGACCCGCATAAAGGAGATCGGTCCCGAGGCGACTCCCTCCGTCGACTGCACCGGGGACCCTTCAGGCCGGATGTTGGAGAAATTGTACCCGGTTCCGCCGCCGGTCTTGTGGATGATCGCCCCCTGCTTCATCGCATCGAAGATCCCGCCGATCGAATCGGGGACCGGCAGGGTGAAACAGGCGGAGAGCTGCCCAATCTCAGTGCCGGCGTTCATCAGAGTGGGGGAGTTGGGGAGGAACCGGAGAGAGGCCATCGCTTCATAGAAGCGGGCGGCCTCGGCCTCGTCCGCGGCAAGGGCGGCGGCCACCCGGTGGCAGATGTCCTCGAAGGACTTCTCCCCGGCTCTCAGGTACCGTGCGGACAGAATACTATCGACTATAGGTGACGAATTCATATTTTACCTCGAATTGTAGCCTGATATCTCAGAATTGCAGAATCTGGCAGGCCATGTTGAATGATCATTCTGTTCCCTTCAGTTAAATTGGAATGGTCATCGACACAATTGTCCAGTTCCATTCTCGGTGAACAAAATTCTTCTCCATGCGATATCAACTGCCACGGATAGGGTCAATCGTCGTCAGAAGAAGGGTGATCCTATATTCGGGTGAGACTCCCCACCTGTATACGATGAGCATGCAGAGCGCACTGGTCGTGAAGCTCGGGGGATCACTGCTCGACCAGGTTCCCCGGCTGGTGAAGGAATTGCAGCGATCAGAGCGGTCGCTGCTGCTGGTGCCGGGGGGCGGACCCTTCGCCGACCAAGTCAGAGCCCTGTCACTGGATGGGGATGAGGCCCATTGGATGGCGATCGCCGGCATGGAGCAGTTCGGGTGGTACCTCGCCTCGCAGGGGATGGAGCCCACCGACCGACTGTCCATGGACAGAGGAATCAGCGTCCTTCTCCCATACCGGCTGCTCAGAGAGGAGGACCCGCTGCCGCACACCTGGGAGGTCACCTCCGACACGATCGCGGCCTGGGTGGCCGATAAACTCCACCTGGACCTGCTCCTGATCAAGTCGGTCGATCGCCTGACTATTGGGGGGAGGGCGGTGGACCTGATCGAGCAGCCGGACTGCTGCAAGGAGGTCGATCCCTGCCTGATTTCGTTCGTCCTCTCCCATAGGATCCCGACGACCATCGTGAACGGACGGGTCGCCGGACGGGTTACTGAGTACCTGGGGGGGGTGCAGATCCCGTGCACTGCGATCAGGTCCCCAGAAACAAGTATTTAATTGTCTCAGATCAGATAGTACTGCAGATTTCGAGGAACGTTATGGCAATAAAGAAATGTACATCGTGCAATGCGCCTCTGGCTGAGGTGGGCGGCACCAGTTTTGGATGTCCCCAGTGCGAATATGAGATCAAGCGGTGCGAGCGGTGCAGGGAGCAGTCAATCCCATACATGTGCCCTCAGTGTGGATTCCAGGGGCCCTGAGCGATGGGCAGTGTAGCACTGATCCTCAAGGTGATGCCGGAGTCTCCGGATGTTGATCTTGAAGCACTGAAGGCCGCGATGCGTGCCAAGGTCCCTTCGATCCAGGATATCCAGGAAGAGCCGATCGGCTTTGGGTTAAAAGCGCTTAAGGTCATGGCAGTCGTCTCTGATCAGGGTGGCGAGACCGATGCACTCGAAGAGGCGCTCTCATCGATTGAGGGTGTCGAGCGTGCTGAGATCGCCGAACTGACGCTGACGTAAAACAGAAAATTTTATTCTTCTTTTTCAAGCCGATCAAAGATCAGATCGGTATTCATCCGGATCTTCTCGACCGATGTCTGGAATGCTTTCACTTCGTCCGGCTCGATCGTGATAGGGATCGGCGTAACGCCGGACCGGTTCACCAGCGCAGGAACCCCGATACAGACCCCCTTTCCAATGTTGTGCACCTCACTCTTCAGATAGGTCGAAACGGTCAGAATACGATTCTCATTGCCGAGCACTGTCCGTACAAGCGTGGCGATCGCCTCGCCCGGACCATAGACGGTCGAACCCTTGTACTTGATGATCATCTCCCCCCCCTGAATGACCGATTCGATCATCCTGTCGACGGGAAGGTCCGAGAACGTGGGTAGATTGCAAATTCTGATCCCCCCGAGCGTCGTGGCCGACCAGAGCGGAACCATCGATGCGCCATGCTCCCCGATGATACGGGTATGCACCTCGCTGACATGCACCTTGAAGTACGCCGCGATCAGCGACTTCAGCCGCATCGAGTCCAGGTGGGTACCGAGTCCGAAGACCTGTTTCTGTTTCATACCCGAATATTTGAGTGCTACAGCCGTCATCACGTCCACTGGGTTCGTGATCATGAAGAGATGCGCAGACGGTGCGATTTCACCGATCGTGGTCGCCGCCTCTGCGACGATACCGGCGTTCTTCACCGCCAGGTCCATCCGATCCTCGCCGGATTTGCGGGCCACACCAGCAGTGTAAACGATCACATCGGAGCCCGCCAGATCTTTCAGATCTGTGGTCCATTCGAGGGCCACGTCGGTGCCTCTGGCAGCATACGAGTCCTTGAAATCACGGGTGATCCCTTCGAGCAGGTTCTCACGTCCCGGTCTGCCGACCAGCAGGATCTCCTTCACATAGGGAATCTCTGATATCGGATGGGCGGCGAAACAACCCACACTGCCGGTAGCTCCGATGATAGCAACTCTGGACATTATACCTCAAAAATGGGAACGCGTTATCGGTCGACAGTACGTGCCTGACCTTGCTAGAGACCCCTCCTCCACCCCGCACTCCCGCGGGCGCCAAACGTCTACAGTAAGTCTGCTCCCTTCCGGGCCTGGACCGGTGTCCGCAGCAACAGGTCGCAACTCCCTCCGGAGTATTGAATCCTGTCCGCCGACCTCGCAGGACAAGGTATCAACGTTGGGATACACCAGACTCAGTCAGATCGTTAAAGCCTTCCTCAAACTTCGCCCTCCGCATGGCGGCGGTTTCGGATAACAGGTGACGCCGAGCCACCCGGGCTAGTTCCCAACATTGATTGTCTCGTCAGGGGATAAATATCTCTCCCCTGACATGCGCGTTCCATTCAGAGAGGATCTGACGGGTCTGATACAGATCCTCCTTATGGAACAGGTCCAGCACCGCCAGGACCGGGCGTGGACCGATCACCTGGTGCAGCCTGAGCAGGTCCCCCTGGTAGACGCTGACCTGGTGAAGATCCCCGGTCCCCTCGGCCACCAGCAGAGGATCTCGACGGATCGGTGTCTCCGCCAGTTCTGCGAGATCGACCTCACTGCTGACCGAGGAGAGACCGAGCATCGCCCGGTTCACCTGGAGGTTGGACCCTGCCCAGAAGGCAGCGGCATACCAGGCATCGTTCATCACCACTGCCGGCGCCCCGAACAGGGCCGCGGCCAGCCCGAGGGTTCCCGGGCCACAGCAGGCATCGACGAAGAGGCGGTCGTCTCCCGTCCGGCACCGGGAGGCGACAGCCCGGACCTTCGGGCTCCCTGGGCGCGGCACCTCGATGTGCATCAACGAATGCTGTCGATAGAGGACCAGGGGCCCTGCAGGAGTTGGAACAACCGAGGCCCCAACATCACAGCCGGCGAGCAGGCGATGGTGGTCGGCCGGCAGATCGAGGGTGGGATCGACGGCTCCCGGGACCACCTGTCGGTCCAGGATCACCCCCTTCACCTCAGGCACCTCCCTGACCAGCCGTTCTGCCGAATGATCGGTCACATGCTGGGAGAGGAGGATCAGAGAACGGGCAGGAAGAAACGGAGCTCGCCGGAGCACTGTCGCCGGGTCGAGCAGCGGCACCCCCACAGCCAGCAGCGGTGCGGTGCGGGGGAGGTTTCCTTCCTCGACCATCACCGCATAGATGTGGGCAAAGACTTCATCGATGAACCGTCTCCCGCAGGTGCAGGGGAGGAGATACGAGAGATCTGCTGGGGGTCGGCGCTTGTCGAGCAGTCGGCCGGTACAGTCTTGACAGGGGGAGAACCGATCAGCGAGGCCGGCCAGCAGGGCTGGAGCATCGCGGATGCATTCCCCCCCACAGACAGGACAGGCCATAGTGTGCACATACGGTAGTCCAGTATAGATACCTTCTGAACTGTTCGCAGATCATTGGCAGAGTAGTGGGCCCGATGCGATTCGAACGCATGACCGCCCGGTTATGAGCCGGGCGCTCTGACCGGACTAAGCTACGGGCCCAAGGATAAAAGAAAGACGCCGCCAACAGGACTCGAACCTGTGGCATGCTGGTTAACAGCCAGCCACTCTACCAACTGAGTTATGGCGGCAGGAGCACATTGTGTGCTTTAATGAGTTGCCCCCCGGCGTTATTAAAGGTAACTGTCGCCTTTTGTCCGGTGCCTAACCTCTCTATTATATCTTCTGGAGACAAAAATTTTCATAACTATCATCGGAGTGATCTGAACCTCGTGCTGCGCAGGGAAGAACGCCTGAAGAGAACCGAAGAAAGACCCTGCCCCGAAGTGGCGTCCGGGTAGCCGGGAGCAGCAGATGAAGATCCAATCCAAGGTCATTCTGATCGGAACCGTGATGCTTGTCACCACCCTGCTCGCACTCACCCTCTTCTCCATTATCATCCTGCGGCCCAGTTACACCGCCCTTGAACAGGGGGATACCATTACCGAGATGGACCGTGGGGTCTCCTCCCTGCAGAACGACCTTGAAGAGATGAACAGAAATCTCGTCGACTGGGCGTTCTGGGACGACACCTATCAGTTTGCCAGGGGAAAGGATCTGACCTACCCTAGTAGCAACCTGATGAAGGAGACATTCTCCAACCTGAACCTGAACGGTCTGCTGATCTATGACAGGGATGGGAACCTGGTCTATGCACAGGGATTCAACCTGACGACCGACGAATACGCTGACCTTCCGGAAGGGCTCAACGCTTCGATCGCCACCCACCATCAGACCCTCTTCTCTGGAACGGGACATCAGTCAGTCAATGGGACGTTGCTCCTGCCAGGCGGGCCAGTGATGATCGCCGCCGCCCCGATCCTGACGAGCACCTTTCAGGGCCCTCCGGCCGGAACGATGATGATGGTCCGTTCGCTCGACCAGCGCTGGCTCGCCAGAATCTGTTCGAGGTCAGGGATCCCTGTCTCGATCCTGACCATTGAGCAGGCAGCGGCTGATCCCCGTCTTCTCAGGATGACTCACCCTTTGAACAGAGGGGAGCCGGTGACAGAACCGGTGGATGACTTGACTATCAGGGGATATCAACTGATCAAGAGCCTGGATGGGAACGACGGGTTCATCCTGTCAGTTGACAACACCCGCACCATCACCAGGACCGGGTCAGCCACCATCGATGGATATCTGAAGATCATCGGACTGTTTGGAGTGCTCTTTGCCCTGTTCACCATCTATCTGATCAGGAAGAACTTCATCAGTCGCCTGAACATCCTGACCACGGGAGTTCTGTCTGCAGAGCAGGGGGACGGCAGGCGAAAGAGGATAGAAAAGATCAGGGGGACGATGGGCGATGACGAACTGACGGTACTCGGGACTGCGATCAACCGGATGCTGGATACGATCGACCGGGCACAGGCGGCGACTGAGGCCAGCGAAGAGCGATACCGGAGCGTGATCGAGGATCAGACCGAACTGATCTGCAGGGTCGACGTCACCTTCACAATCACCTTCATGAACAGGGCCTTTGAGGACTACTTCGTTGCCGACCAGGCAAAAGGCCAGAAGATCCGGACTCTCTTTCCAATGATGCCGGAACCGGTGAAAGAGAGGGTGGTGCTCTTCCTAAAAGGCCTGACCCCGGATGAACCGGTCGGAGAGACTGAGATCCTGTTTCAGATCAAGGGAGACACGCGCTGGGCGGCCTGGACAGTCAGAGGGCTCTTTGATGCAACCGGAGTGGTGACCGAGTACCAATTCGTCGGCAGGGACGTGACCGCCCAGAATCAGGCGTTCATCGAACTGAAGGAGTACCGCGATCATCTCGAGGAACTGGTGGATCAACGGAGCGAGGAGATGATGGGGATGCAGGAGGAACTGCTGAATATCGAGCGGCTTGAGTCGATCGGGGTCCTCGCCGGCGGAATCGCCCATGATTTCAATAACCTCCTTTCAGCCATCCTCGGCAACATCGAACTGGCAAGGATGGACCTCGATGAGGATTCGCCACTCGATGAGCGAATGGCCGAGATGGAACAGGTGGTCCTTCGTGCCACCGCCCTGACCCGTCAGTTGCTGACCTTTGCCAAGGGAGGTGCTCCGATCCGGAGATGGGTCCACCTCGGTCCGATGATCAAAGACACTGCAGAATTCACCTGCAGGGGATCGCCGGTCAAATGCTCCTGCAGAGTCCCGGACGATCTCTGGATCACTGAGGTGGATCAGAACCAGATCTCCCAGGTAATCAACAATATCGTCCTGAATGCGGTACAGGCGATGCCTGACGGAGGGATACTCAGGGTAACCGCAGAGAACAGTGAGTACGACTGCGGCGAGGTGGTACCCCTCGCCGCCGGCAGATATGTGAAGATCGCCCTGACAGACGACGGCCCAGGGATCCCTGCAGAACAGGTCTCGCGGATCTTTGATCCATTCTTCACCACCAAGACAGCTGGGAGCGGCCTCGGTCTTTCGACCTCGTTCTCGATCATCCGGCAGCACAACGGGTTGCTCCTGGTGGTCTCGACCCCGGGCGAGGGAACCACGTTCACGATCCTGATCCCGGCAGCAGCGAACGGTGACGTCCCTGTAGAAGAGTGAGACGAGCCAATGAGAAAGACGCGGGGTCAGCGTCTGATCGAGGAGAGGATCGCGATCAGGTCGTCCAGGTTCTGATCCAGGGCCCCGAGCAGGGCCTCGGTCCGCTGTGTTACAACAGCACCTGCCGGGGATGCCGAAATGTATCCATCCTGCTCGAGCACCCGGAGCGAGTACCTGACCCGGTGCACTGGCAGATCAAGCAGTTCGGCGAGCCTGGTGATCCCAATCGGCTGGTGATCCCGAACCGTTCGGGCGATCTCGATATGCCGCTCGAAGAGCTCGATCTCGCCGCGTAGTTTGTCGATCATCAGGGCCTCAGGTCAAGGCTGGCTGTTGAGCCAGGCCTTCTCCACCCGGTACATCCGCATGAAGAGCGCCGAGAGCGCTACAGCTGCGATAAATAACCCCAGTGAGAACGGAATATTCAGATCGAACGGCGCCTTGAAGAGTGCAATCACTCCAAACGCAACCAGCAGAACGATCACATTGAGGACGAGCGTCAGTTTATAAAACTTCCACTTGAACCGCCCTTTTGTCGCCTCATCCATTATTGATACTGCACGTCTATGATAAAAGTACTTCTGGTTTCACCTCGAATCATAGTACCCAATGAAGCTGCTCGATATGATGACAGAGCAGAGCGGAGCTGCAGCCTATGTCGGCTACGGCTCCTCCCTTGACCCTGATATGCGCTACCTGACCAGATTCTCCTGTACCGATCCGGTGGTCTATCTGAAGCGAAGAGGGGAGCAGGGGCAGATCGTCGTCTCACAGATGGAGTATGGGAGGGCGATGCAGGAGTCAGCCTTCCTCCCGGTCACCCGCTCCGAGGCCGGCCTGCTGGAGATCTTAAAGGAGGAGCCCGACCACTGGAAGGCGATGGCGACGATGATCAGCCGGCTCGCCGGCGGGAACCTGCTCGTCTCGCCGACCTTCCCGGCCGGGCTGTACGCCCCCCTCTCCAGCCTCTGCACGGTTGTCGTCGACGACCAGACCGTTGAACGAATGCGAGCCGTCAAGAGCGAGGAGGAGATCGCCTGTATCAGGATGGTGCAGCAGGCGACCGAGGCCTCGATGAAGACGGCCAGGAGAATGATCCGCCGGGCGAAGGTGAAGAAGGGCGTGCTGCAGAGAGGGGGCGAGCCCCTGACCGCCGAACTGGTGAGGCAGGCGATCCATACCGCACTCCAGAAGTACGGCTGCACCGGGGCCGAGACGATCGTCTCCTGCGGCCCGGACAGTGCCCTACCGCACCACGCCGGGGCCGGCCCCCTCCTCGCCGGAGAGCCGATCGTGATCGACATCTTCCCGAAGAGTGACACGACCGGGTACTATGCTGACATGACCCGGACCTATGTGAAGGGGGAGGCCGACCCGGCGATCATGGAGATGTATACGGCCGTCAGGGACGCCAAGGCCGCGGGACTCGGTGCGATCAGGGCCGGGGCCGAAGGGGCCGCCGTCCACCGGGTCGCCGTCGACCTCTTCGCCGAGCGGGGGTATGCCACCGGGACGACCGGGTTCACGCATAACCTCGGCCACGGGGTCGGGCTGGCGGTCCATGAACTGCCGACGCTCGGTCCGTCAGGGGGGCCCTTGGGTGCAGGAGAGGTCGTGACCGTTGAGCCGGGGCTTTACTTCCCTGGCATCGGCGGGGTCCGGCTCGAGGATCTCTGTGTGGTCAGACCCGACTGCGCAGAGAACCTGACCCGGTGCAAAGAGGAGATGATTCTATGAAGGACGAGATACGTGATAATTATACAGAGGCCGGAACGCTGGCCTCTGCGATCTTAAAGAAGGGACGTGGGATGGTGACTGTCGGGGCATCACTGCTCGATGTGGTCGAAGGGATCGAACAGATGGTTGTCGATGAGGGGGCCGGGCTCGCCTTCCCGCTGAACGTATCGTTCAACGAGGCCGCAGCTCATGACACTGCATATGCCGGGGACGAACGGGTCTTTGCCGCAGGTGACCTGATCAAGATCGACCTCGGCGTCCACCTGGATGGGTATATAGCGGACACTGCGACCACCGTCAACCTCGGCGACCATGCCGACCTGGTCAGCGCCTCTGAGCAGGCCCTCGCCGAAGCGATCCGGGCGGTAAGGCCCGGAGTCACCACCGGCGAACTCGGCGGGATCATCCAGCAGACCATCGAGGCGAAAGGGTTCAAACCGATCGCGAACCTGACCGGTCACGGCCTTGGGCAGTTCCAGATCCACACCCAGCCGTCGATCCCGAACATCAGGCTGATCGGGGGCACCCCCCTGGTTGAGGGAATGGTGATCGCCATCGAACCGTTCGCGACCACCGGGAGCGGCCGGGTGAACGATGAACAGAGGATCGAGATCCTGCAGCAGATCGGGAACCATCCGGTCAGGATGCCGGCGGCGAGGAGGGTGCTGGAGGATATCAGCGATCGAAACGGAATGCCGTTTGCACGCAGGTGGATCACCGATCAAAAGCGGGATCTGGCACTGAACGCGCTGATCCGGGCCGGTGTCTGCTACGGCTATCCAGTCCTCCATGACCAGCCAGGTTCGATGGTCTCGCAGCATGAACACACCCTGATCGTGACCGAAGAAGGTTCCTTCGTCACCACTGCATGATTGGATATGCTTATCGCAGGGGCCGGCGAATAGATACGGTTAAGATCTATGTCCGGAGACGATGAGATGCTGAAGCTGACAGAGGTTGTCCTGACAGCCGAGGTCTACAACCAGTACCAGAGACTCAACATCAACGATCTGACTCCTGTCTGCAGGGAGATCTTTGGTGTCACCAGCAAGTCTGCCGAGGTGAAACGGCCGGTCAGTGTTAGTGAAGGGATGATCAGAAAGGTATTCGGGATCTCGGATGCCGCCGAACAACTGAAAGCGAACCCGTTCGTCTCCTACGAGGAGTTCGGCCAGCGGCTGCGGATCACCGCGCTGCCCGGTGCGGCGGACTGGTTCGTCAAGAAAGGAGGGACCGCGCAGATCCAGCGGAACCCTGCACTCGCCTGGTACTATGAGACGGAACGTCAGGTCGACGTGTCGTACCTGCAGGCCAAGGCCGCCAATATTCCGTACGAGGATACTCGGGCCTACTTGGAGAAGAAGATCTCCGCGATCATCGCCGATGACGAGAAGATCCGGGGGGCGCTGGACCTGATCATTGTGTCAGCCCCTGAAGAGGTGACCCAGCGGCTTGAGGACCTGGTCCTCTCCCCTGAGCAGGAGGACAGCATCAGAAAGATCAACACGGCGATGGCCAACCTGGACTTCCTCCGGGCTCATGATATCCATGAGGTGGGCAAGTTCCTCTTCGTCGGCCCACCCGGTACTGGTAAGACCTCGCTGGCGCTCTCGATGTCGCATGTGCTGCACATGCCGATCCTTGAGGTCCGCCTCTCAATGATCACCTCGCAGTACCTCGGCGAGACCTCCAAGAACATCGACCGGATCTTCGACCTCGCGAGAAAACTGACCCCGTCGATCCTCTTCATCGACGAGTTCGACTTCATCGCGAAGAGCCGGACCAACGACGATCACGGCGCGATGAAGCGGGCCGTGAACGCCCTCTTAAAGAACATCGACCAGGTGAACCTGGTTAAGAATGGCGTGGTACTGATCGGGGCCACCAATCACCCGCGTCTGCTCGATGACGCGGCCTGGCGGAGGTTCGACGAGGTGATCGAGTTCGCCCTCCCGGATACCGGAATGCGCAGAACGATCCTCTCCAAACTGACGGCAACCCTGGACTCGTCCCTGAACCTGGACCAGCTGGCAGAGGAGACTGCCAAGTTCTCAGGGGCCGATCTCCGGATGATCGTCAAGGAAGGGATGATCTCGGCACTGATGCGGGGTCAGCATATGATCTCCCAGGACGACATCGAGAAGGGTGTCGAGATGGTCGAGAAGCGGAACACCATCAAGGACTGTTGCTGGGTGTAGGATGAAACTTCGGTTGCTCGGTACCGGGGATGCGATAGGCACCCCAAAGATCAGGTGCGCCTGTCCCCAGTGCATGGAGGCATACAGAACCGGGGAGCAACGCCTTCGAACCTCGCTGCTCATTGAGGTGGACGATCGCCACCTGCTGATCGACACCTCGCCCGACCTGCGGCAGCAGCTCCTCTGCGCAGGATCACCAGAGATCGACGCAGTGATCTGGACCCATGGCCATTATGATCATTTCATGGGATTTGGAGAGTTCTACCGGGTGCAGAAGCCGCCGGCCGTCTACGGGGCGGCAGAGGTGCTGGAGTACTGCGGCCAGACCTTCTCGTTCCTTCCATTCGAGAGGCACCCGGTCACACCGTTCAAACCGTTCGAACTGCTCGGGATGACGATCACCCTCTTCCCGGTCAACCATCCGCCGGCATACACTACCGGCCTTCGGATCGAGCACCAGGGGACGGTGATCTGTTACACCGCCGACACCAGGGCCGACCTCGACCCGGCGAGCAGGGCCATGTTGCAGGGAGCCGACCTGCTCCTGATCGACGGGATTGTTCCGCCCGGATTCCACATCCACAAGCACATGAACTATGAGGAGGCCTGCCAGATCGCAGAGGAGAGCGGGGCGAAGGAGTTCCGATGTGTCCACCTCTCTCACAGGATCCCGTTCGACACACCCCATGCCGGGCACGATGGCGAGATGTTCTCCTTCTGAGGCATCACCCATACCTATATCCTTCTTCCCCTACCAACCATAAAGGCATGGAGATCAAGATCCTTGAGCTGGAGAAGGATAAAGCACGCCTTCTGATCGCAGGAGAGGGCAATACCTTTATGAACGCACTGACCGAGGAGATCCTGACCGATCCTGAGGTCGATGTGGCACGATACCGGATCAAATACCAGTTTTCAGACCCTGAACTCTTCATCACGACCAAGGGCGAAAAATCCCCGATAGCCGTGATCCGCGAGGCCTGCGGCAGGCTCTCGGGGTTCTGCGACGAATTGCTCAAGGACCTGGACGCAGCAGAGTAACCTACCTGTTTCTTTCCGATTCAATGCTCTTTTTTTGGATTCCCACCCCATGACGCGGTCATGTACAGGTGGAGGAGGACCAGTATGATAAACGGTCCCCAGAGTAGCGTATGGATGTCCTGAGCCTGGGCCTTTCCGAGGAGGCCAAAGGTCAACGGCGTGACCAGCCCGGGATTGGCGATCCCAAACCCGGTGAGCAGGTAGAGGGCGATCAGTAGGAGCAGCAGGTTCGCGATGTACTTCTTCAGCACGGTTCGTCTCATAACGCTCATCCAAAGAACGACCGGTTCAGATCGCCATCGGGGGCGTACCCACGCTGCTCCCAGTACCCACGGTAACCTGTATCATCAGAGACCTCGATCCCGGTCACCCAGCGGATCCATTTGTATCCCCATTTATCCTCAGCCACTAGGGCGAACGGGTACCCCCGCTCGGCAGGGAGGGTCAGATTGTTCACCTGGTAGGCGAGCAGGATCGGCCGGTCGGTGAAGTACGATCTGGGGAAAGAGGTCGTATACCCGTCCGCCGCCTGAAAGATCACGATCGACCCCTGATCGTCCGGCACAGAACTGTTCAGCAGGTCACTGACCAGTACCCCCTGCCAGAGGAGAGTGGCGTCCCACCCCTCGACGCAGTGGAGGGTGACGACCTTTTCGTAGTGGGGAAACCGGTCCAGCACCTCCTGGTAGGTATAATTCTGTGGTTTGGTGACCAGCCCGCTCACCGTGAGGTGGTAGGTCCCGATGTCGACCTGCTGCGGTCCCTTGATCGAATTCTCCCGGATCCCCTCGATCGGGGTCAGTGGCTGCCCCTCGTAGGCCGCGATCTCGGCGGAGGGGAGTCTGGTAGCCGACCGGTCCTGGGCGAGGTCGGCGAGGTAGACTGCCCCGACGATCACGATCGCCACGACCAAGACCAGCCGGTAGAGGCGGGCAGGTGCCATGGGCAGTGAATGGCGGACCGGGGATTTAATGGTTGAGGTGCTCGACTCAGGCGAGGCTCTTCATCAGGGAGAGCACCTCAGCGGCGAGGGCGGTGCTCTTCTCCTGGTCCTTCATCAGGGTATCGCACCGGACCGCCCCGGGGACGGCGACCGGGTCGCGGATGTCCTGCACGAAGATGTCGACAAAGTCCCGGTACAGCCCGAAGGTCCCGAGCGACGAGGGCTCAACCCCGGAGGCCTTCATCAGAGCCGCAGCCGGTCCACTGATCGGGGCATCCCCAATGAATGGACTGACTGCGATCACCGGCTTCTCCCTGAGGAGATCCGGGACCCAGATGCACTCGAGGATCGGGCCGATGCTGGTGACCGGGTTCGAGGGGCCGACGATCACCGCATCGCACTCCATCAGGGCCTCAAGGACGGCCTGCGAGGCTTCGAACCGCTCAGGCTGCCTGACCACGCTGGTGATCGGGACCTGGCCATGGTGCCGGATCCAGTACTCCTGGAAGTGGATCAGCCCGTTCTCGGTAGCCACCATCGTCCCGACCGGTGCATCGGACATCGGGAGCACCCGCGCCTTAACCCCGAAGGAACGACAGAGATGCCGGGTCGCTTCGGTCAGGGTGGACCCGTTCCGAAGCATCTCTCCACGTGCGATGTGCACAGCCCGGTCCTGATCACCGATCGCAATGAACTCGTTCGCTGATAGGGGGACGAGAGCCTCGTGGGTGAGGAATGTATCTCCCCTGATCCCCCACCAGGTATCGGTGTTCAACAGCCCGGCATACAGGTAGATGACGGTATCGACATCGGGCGAGAGGTGGTTGCCTGAGATCCAGAGGTCCTCGGCGGTGTTCACGACGACTGTGATCTCTTCATCGGGGACCAGGGCATGAAGTCCACGGAGGAGTTTTGGGGTGCCGGTGCCCCCGGACAGCACTGTGATCATTACGAATATGTTTATCCCGCCGCTCTCTAGAGTATCTATCGACGATGAAGATCATCAAAGACCCAGTCCACGGGTATGTCGAGGTGGATGACCACCTCCTCCCACTCCTCGACGCCCCGGTGATGCAGCGGCTTCGTGCAGTCCGGCAGCTTGGGTTCTCGTACCTGGTCTATCCTGGGGCCAACCACACCCGCTTCGAACACTCGCTCGGGACGATGCACCTGGCTGGGCTGATGGCGCGGCAGCTGGACCTCCCTGCCGAGGAGACACTACTGGTGAAGACCGCGGCCCTGCTCCACGACATCGGCCACGGTCCGTACTCCCATGCGATCGAACCGTTCATGGAGGAGTACACCGGGCGGAGCCATCACCATATCAGGGAGGTTCTGGTCAGCACCGGTACCTGGGATCTGATAAATGACGCCGGGATCGATCCTGAGGCGGTCTGCGCCCTGATCGAGGGGGAGCACCCGCTCGGCGGGATCATCCACGGGGACCTGGACGTGGACCGGATGGACTATCTGCTGCGGGATGCCCACTACACAGGGGTGCCATACGGCACCGTCGACGCCCACCGATTGATCCGATCGGTGATGTTGACCGACAGGGGCATGGTCCTGCGGGAGAGCGGGATCAATGCCGCCGAGTCCCTGCTGATCGCACGGACCCTGATGCGCCCGGCGGTCTACTTTCATCATGTAGGACGGATCGCCGAGGGGATCTTCGGGCTGGCGCTCTATTACCATATCAGTACCGGCGTTGACCAGACTGATATGGCGGCTCTGGTCCGGATGGACGATGGGGCCTGCATCCAGACACTCAGGAACTCCGCCGCCCAGAGGGCGCAGCTCCTGGTGGCCCGGCTGCTCCAGCGGGATCTCTTCAAGCGGGCGCTGTACGTTGGTAAGGACCAGATCAATACCGCTGCCCTCCCGGCGGTCCGGCCACAGCACGAGGAACGGGCGATCGCAGCTGCAATCGCCGATCAGGCTGGGGTCAGGGAGGAGGAGGTGCTGGTCGACATCCCCGAGTTCCCGCACGAGATGTCGATGGCCGTTCAGGTCAGGCACCGGCATCTGACTGTGCAGCTCGAGGAACTCTCCCCGATGTTGAAGACCCTGAACGAGACCCGGCAGGGGCAGTGGAGGCTCGGGGTGTACGCCCCGGCCGCAGTTTCAGAGCAGGTCGGATTGGCGGCGGCTGCTATCCTCCACATCAGAAAACCGACCGCCCAGGGGAAGCTCATCCTCTGAGTCAAAGACCGACCGGTGCAATCATGCTCATATACCCCCCTCCCCAATAGGTACCGCATGAGTATCCGTGCATGCTGCCCTGCCTGCGGCGAGGAGTCGTCGCATCAGGTGCTCCGCGAGGCCGCTGATCTGCTGGTCCAGTGCGGTGCCTGTGGCCACATCTATCATATGCCGCGGGAGAAAGAACCCGAACCCATCAATGTGAAGACGGTGATCAGCGCAGAGTCGCAGTCCCGGCTCGGTGTGATCGATCTCCTCCCTGACGAGAAGATCTCGCTCGGCGACATGCTCGTAGCTGAGCTGGACGACGAGACAGCCGTCGGCGTCGAGGTGACGGCCATCGAGGTCGGCGCCAAGCGGCCGATCATCGCCGCTGCCTCGGAGATTGACACCCTCTGGACCAGGGCGGTCGAGGATGTCGTCGTGAAGGCCTCGGTCCACAACGGGCGGATCACGATCCCCCTGTATCAGAAATGCGATGGAGAGGAGGAGTTCGCTGTGGACGGAGTCTATGACTTCGCCGGCAAGAAGATCCGGATCTCACATATCAAACTCCGGGACGGTCCGATCCTCAGAAAGGAGGGGTGGAAGGCCTTCGCCCGGAGGATCAAGCGGATCTACGGGACCTACGTCCGGTATTAGAGCGAGAGGAAGAGTTCGGTCACCCGACGGCAGATCTGATGACCCTGTTCGGCATACACCAGGCTCTCCTCCCTGATAGTCACCTGCTCTGCAGGTGACTGATCGGTGATCAGCGCCTCGATCCGCTCGGGGGTCATCTCCAGGTGGAACTGGAGGCCGAGCGCACATTTATACAAAAATCCCTGGTTCTGTACCTGTTCTCCCCTGCAGAGGAGCGTCCCTCCGGCCGGGACTGAAAAGGTTTCCCCATGGAGCTGAAAGGCCGTGAACCGGTCCGGGAAGATCGTCCTGTCACCGGCGATCATGCGCCACCCGATCTCCTCCACTGACTTCGTCACCACCCCGCCGAAGGCCGCGGCGATCTGCTGGGCACCCAGACAGATCCCGAGCACCGGTTTGCCTGACGCGACGAACTCACGGATCACCTGCTGCTCCTCCCCGATGAACGGGAGGGTCGCCGTATCGTTCACGCTCATCGGACCCCCGAGCAGCACCAGGTGGGTCGCTGATTCCGGCATGGCCAGGTGGCCGGTTTCGTAGACATTGACCACCTCGACCTCGGCTCCGTTCGCCGTCAACTCTTCTCCAAGCATCTCTGCCGGCTCCTCCGGCGTGTGCATCACCACTACGACCTTCATGGTTGATCAACAGTACTGGCGTTGTCGTGGCATTAAGCGATTTGGTCCCTTAAAACGCAAAGGCACCCATCCCGAGGTCGCCGAGGTCCCAGCTCTGGTGCAGGATCGTCCCCTTCGCCCCGGGGCCTGCGGTGCCGGCGATCGTCAGCAGCGGCATGAAATGATCGGGGTACGGGTGGGCACGGGCCGGATACGGCGCCTGTTCCTGGAAGTGAAGGAGGGCGTCGTGGTTGCCTGTGGTGACGGCCCGGTTCAACCAGTCGTTGAAGGCGATGGCCCAGGGGTCAGGGTCCGCTCCCTCTCGCAGGTTTGCGTACCCGAGCGGGTGAACGGCACCGCCGCTGCCGATGATCAGCACCCCCTCATCCTGAAGCGGGGCGAGGGCCCGACCGACGGCATAGTGGGTGGCTGGGTCGAGGTGCTGCTGGATCGAGAGTTGGACCACCGGCACACGGGCATCCGGGTACATCAGCATCATCGGCACCCAGGTGCCATGGTCGATGCCGCGGGTCTGATCGGTCCTGCAGGGGAGGCCGGCCCCTTGGAGCAGGCCGGCGACCCGGTCTGCAAGCGGGGGCGACCCAGTGGCAGGGTACTGAATCCGGTAGAGTTCGTCGGGGAAGCCGGAAAAGTCATGGATCGTCTCGGGGTGCAGCACGGTGCCGACAGCGGGTTCCCTTGTTTGCCAGTGGGCCGATATGCAGAGGACCGCTGAAAGATCACTGTACTCCCTGCCGAGTTCCTGCAGGAACGTTCTGGCCGGGATCTGCTCGAACGGGAGCGTCGGGGCTCCGTGTGAGACGAAGATCGCCGGCAACCGACCGCTGGTCATCGATAGCTCTCCATAAGATCAGATGTGGAGATCGGAGGGATATAGAACCATATGTTTATAGCTCAGAAGAACAGATCTGGACCGATGAACTGCAGCCTCTGCGGGTCTCCGGGCACCCGTTTTGTGAAAGCGATCCACCGGGACCACGGCCTCGTCTACCTCTGCGAGGACTGTTACCAAAAAGAGCGGGAGACCCTCCATCCGGCCGGATCGAACTGCACCTGTCATCCGCCCCAGCAGTGAACCCCTGACCTTCGCCTTGTTACTCGTGAAGTCGACCGGCATTGTGTGCCCTGAGCCGCTCCATCAAGTCGAGCGCTTTCTGTTTTGCCGCCTGCTCCTTCTCGTCCTTCGGCACGGCCCAGGGCTGCGTCACCTTCCAGGTGAGAGAGCCTCCGATCGACGGTTCCGGGTATGCCCCGGGATCACCGACCATGACCCCCCGGAACACGGCCGGCTGCTCCTGAAAGCAGGCCCTGACCGCCTCGCGGATCGTCGCCGCGTCCTGAAACTGGCAGTCGACGAGTGTGACCTGATCAAGGAACCGGTTGACGACCGGACGGGGGATGTTGTAGAGAAACGGAAACGGAGCATCGGACCCGACGATACGGGACTGCTCGTCGATGCCGTTCTTAAAGAGTTCCTTCAGGGCGGCTCCGGTGGCGTGCCCCTCTGACTCAGGGCCGCCGAGCACCAGGAATCGGATGTTCGGGTTGCCAACGATGTTCCAGATCAGTTTCTCAAACCCGATGTTCGGGGTCTGGACCGTCCCCGAGAGGGCGGCCCCGGTCTCGACGCCGACCCTGACCAGATGCTCGATCTCGGGCGGGATCTTGTCCTCGTCGGTGTTCAGCACGATCGCGACCGCCACCGGCGAGAAGTCGTTGCCCCGCAGGTACCTCCCCTCCTCGGGAGGGTACTCCGGGTGCGGCCGGACCTTCAGCATCCTCCCTACGCCCCACCGAAGGTGGTATCGATCCAGCCGGTGATCTCGTCGCGGATCGACCGGAACGCAGTCACCTGTTCATCTGAGGTTCCGGCTACCGCGGCCGGATCGGAGAAGCCGGCATGGATCGTCTCCTTCGCCCAGGGAAACATCGGACAGATCCCCTGCGCCGCATCGCAGACTGTAACCACGACATCCATCTCCTGGCCGATGAACCCGCCGAGGTCCTTGGACCGGTGGCCTGATATATCGATCCCGATCTCGGCCATCACCAGGATGGCGAGCGGATGGACCGCGGTCGCGGTCGTGCCGGCGCTGAACGCCTCGTACCGGTCGCCGTACTTCTCCCGCAGGTAGCCCTCGGCCATCTGGGAGCGGGCCGCATTGTGGGAACAGATGAAGAGAATACGCTTTTTCATGATGATCCTCCATGGATCGCTGCCTTTGAGATACCTTTCGATCGTGAGATCGAGATCATGTCAGGGTACACTCCTTCGGATCGGACAGATCCCATCCCCCTCGCTGTGATACCACCGCTTCCGGATGTACAGCGCCACATTGACCAGCCCGATCATCACCGGCACCTCGACGAGGGGGCCGATGACGGTCGCGAACGCCACGGTGGAACCGATCCCGAAGACGGCCACAGCCACGGCGATCGCCAGCTCGAAGTTGTTGGAGGCCGCCGTGAACGAGAGGGTGGCCGACCGGGCGTAGTCGACGTCGAGTCGGTGCGCCATCCAGAAGGAGACAAGGAACATCACCAGGAAGTAACAGAGCAGTGGGATCGCGATCCTGACCACATCGAGCGGCATCTGCACGATGTACTCCCCTTTCAGGGAGAACATCACAATGATCGTGAAGAGCAGCGCGACGAGGGTGAGCGGTGAGATCCGCGGGATGAACCGGGTCTCGTACCACTCGCGGGACTTCACCCGGAGCAGGGCGAACCGGGTCACGGCGCCGGCGATGAACGGGATACCGAGATAGATGAAGACCGAGACGGCGATCTCTCCGATTGTGATGACGACGGCCGTGCCGGCGCCGACACCGAGCAGGGGCGGCAGGACCGTGATGAAGATCCAGGCGTACACCGAGTAGAGGAAGACCTGGAAGACCGAGTTCAACCCGACTACCGCAGCGCAGTAGTCACAGCTGCCGCCGGCCAGGTCGTTCCAGACGATCACCATCGCGATGCACCTGGCGAGCCCGACCAGGATCAGCCCGTACATCAACTCGGGCCGGTCAGAGAGGAAGAGGACCGCGAGCGCGAACATCAGCACCGGCCCGACGATCCAGTTCTGGAAGAGCGAGAGGCCGAGCACCTTTCTGTCCCGGAAGACCGTGCCGAGCTCCTCGTACCGGACTTTCACGAGTGGCGGATACATCATCACGATCAGCCCGATCGCGATCGGGATCGAGGTGGTGCCGACCGAGAAGCCGGTGATCACCTTCGGTACAGAGGGGATACAATAGCCCAGACCGATCCCAATCGCCATCGCGAGAAAGATCCAGAGGGTCAGGTATCGGTCCAGGAATGAGAGATGTTTCGTGGTTTTTGACATAGTAATGCTCCGTGGTGTGATGCCGATCCTTGGGGGTGACTTCTACAACAGGTCCGTTGCGTTCTGGATCGCCTCGATCTCGTCGTACCGGACCTCGGCCCGGCTGTCCTTGACGATGCCAAGTTTGGTGGCCATGAGCCGGATCGAGGGTTTCACACCGGCCTCGTCCGCCTTTTTGCTCCCGCAGCAGTCTTTGCATCCGTCGAGCACGAAAACGCAGGAGGCTTCAGCGACCGCGTCGGCGATCGCCTTTGGACCTGCCTGGGCCCGGACCCATTCGACCCGGCCCGGCCGGCGGGTGAGGATCTGGCGGCCGACCTGTTCGGTGAGCCGGCCGACGTTTGAGAGGCCCGAGCAGGTGATCAGCACAATCGGCATCGGTTCATCCGCAGTTGCAGCCCCCGCCGCAACCACAGCCTCCCTCGCTGCTCTTTTCATTCAGGTCACCGGTTGGCGGCTGCTTCCGGTCGGTTGCAACGGCTCCGACCACCCGCTCGCTCTCCTCGTCGTGGAGGGTCAGGTCCCCGGACTTCGTGATCCCGAAATAGGTCACCATGATATGCCTGTCAGGGATGATCCCGGCCAGTTCGAGGGTCTTCTTTACGCAGGCAACCTCACAGCCATCGATCGCGACCACCTCGTCTGCCGCTTTGGCGGCCGCGATGAACCTTTTCTGCTGACTCCCGATGCCGGCAAGACAGCCGATCCGGCCCTTACCCTCTTGGGTCAGCCGGACGGTAGCCGCATTCGCGAGCTGCCCGGTATTCGATACATCGGAGCATCCATAGAGTACAGTCCGCTTCCCCTCGCCACAGGTACATGACGTCTCAGCCATGCTCATTTCCCCTTCGTGAGCATCCCGCTCAGTTCCTTCACCGAGGGGACACGGCCAGAGACCTTCAATTCCCCGTCGACCATCAGGGCCGGAGTGAAGATGACCCCGCGTTTCATGATCTCGGCGATGTCGCTGACCTTGACGACCTCGGCCGTAAGCCCCAGTTCTTTCACCGTCTCCAGCACATTCTTTTCGAGCTGGTGGCACTTCGCACACCCGGTTCCAATCACTTCAATCGTTGTCATGGTAATCACCTGTTGTTGTCGCTGTTTCTTTTTTCGTTGCATCAATTCTTCCGATTGTTCGTCAGGTATGGTCCTATCCGGGGTCTTCCCACTGGTCACCCCATCAGGAAGTTGAAGAGGTAGCCGACGAAGATGATTCCGATCCCAACCACGCCGATGAAGATGGCCAGGAGCTGCGGTTTGAGGACCTTCCGGAGGAGGATCATCTCGGGGATCGAGAGGGCGGTGACGGCCATCATGAATGCGAGGGCAGTGCCCATCGCGACTCCGGCTCGGGTCAGTTCCGAGACGAGCGGGATCACGCCCGCTGCGTTGGAGTAGAGCGGGATGCCGATCAGCACCGCAACGATCACCGCGAACGGGTTGTCCCTGCCGGCATAGGCGGCGAGCGCTCCGGCCGGCACCCAACCGTGCATCAAGGCGCCGATGGCGATCCCTATCACCACGTAGATCCAGATCCTCCTGATGATATCGACCGAACCAACCCAAGCCTCCTTCAGCCGTTCGGGGAGGGTCGGTGCTGCTCCAGCCGCCCCGAGCGACCCGACCTTGATCTGGTAGACGTACTCCTCAACGTACCGCTCGAGCCCGAGCCGGCTGATCACGACCCCGGCGACGATCGCGATGATCTCACCGGCTGCGATGTAGGTCAGGGCGATCTGCCAGCCGAAGAGGCTGTAGAGCAACCCGAGTGCCACCTCGTTCACCATCGGTGCCGCGATCAGGAACGAGAAGGTGACCCCGAGCGGGATGCCGGCCTCGACGAAGCCGATGAAGAGCGGAACGGCAGAACATGAGCAGAATGGGGTCACGATCCCGAGCAGGGCTGCGAGGATGTTGCCGACGAAGGTCGATCCCTTCCGCTTGGCCAGCCAGGCCCGGGTCTTTTCAGGGGTAAAGAAACTCCGCAGAAAGGTGATCCCATAGATGATCACCAGCAGCAGGATGAAGATCTTCACCGTGTCATAGATGAAGAAGTTCAGGGCGCTGCCGGCCTGCGAGGTCGGGGCGAGACCGAAGACGGTATAGGCCAGCCAGTCGGCGGCCGTCTGCACCACTTCAAAGACCACTGGTTTCACCCTCGATCATCATCGTGGTATCGTTCATCTTTGATCTTCACCTTTCTCTCTCATCCCCATGCAGGGGGGCATTGTCCACCTCATTATTCATCAAACGATCGTTTCCCGCCGGCCTGGATGGAATGGTGCCGTCCAGGAGATTATTTCAACATTTATTGAATATAATTGGGTGGGGTATATAATTTTCTATTTCAGAAAAAATTGAACTATTCTCGAGGACGAGAGAGGCTTAATAGAAAGAAATAGAAGCCTTAAGATTACTACTAAAAACCTTATCAGAATATCAAATATTTTTATATATATACTTTATTATCCCTATTACTGATCGCAGGCTGTATGTCATCCCCGAATACGACACAGACAACAATCACCGCCATATCGGCCCCGGTTTCTATCTCCTCCACGCCGGAGGCAACCCACACCGTCGGAGGCACGACGGCCGGCACCGGGTTTGCCTATGCCCCGCTGAACAGTGCCGTCATGGGTGAGGCGCCATTGAAAGACCGGGGAGCAACATCCGGCCTTATCAAAATGATGTCCAACCTGGGTTCATCACTCGGAGTCGCACTTGTCATGCTGGTCACGACAGTAGCGGCCGAATCAAAGATGGCACAGACAGCGGTCCACATGCTCTCCTCGACAGAGATGGCCAGGGCGTTTGATCTGGTTTTTTTCTTCCTGATGTGCACTGTCGTGCTTGGGATCGTGCTGATGCTCCTCGTAAAGGAACATGATACAGGGTACAGTACCGAAGGGGAGCCAGTAACTCCTTATTAATCAGGAGATGTACCTGATCTCACTTTTTTTGATCCTGAAAATCCCCGGCCTGATCCCTCCAGGGGAAAGCCGTTACCGCGGACCCGGGAGAGACCCCATAAGTGCGTAGAAATATTCGGGTTTCCGCACAGAATAGAGCCCATGCCATGCTTCGAGCGTCGTAGGGTTCATCACCTCCAGTTTCTTGAACAGGTGATACGCGAACTCCACCGGTGCGAGCCCGCTCGCGGTGATCAGATTGCCATCAGTGACCGCAGGTTCGTCGACATAGTATTCTTTCCCGTGGTAGGCCGGGCAGAACATGGTGAGCACCGCGAGATCGTTGCTGGTGTGGGGACGGTTGTCCAGCAACCCGGCACTGGCAAGCCCGAGCGTGGCTCCGCAGATCGCGGCAACAGTCATCCCCTCGCCCAGCAACCGACCCACGGTGGCGAGGGTCTGCTGCTGTGACGGGTCCAGCCAGGTATCCGCTCCAGGCAAGAGAAGCACGTCGCCGGCAGATGGGTGGATATCAGAGATCAGTACATCAGGAGATAGATACAATCCACCCATGGTTGTGACGGCATCCATTGAGCGGCCGCATAATATAACGTCATACTGATACGAGGGATCCCTGAGGTACCGACCGGATCGAAGCTCGGCAAGAACATACCCGGGTTCCCAGTCAGCCAGCGAATCCAGGATATAAAGGTAGAGTGAACGCATCATGGATACCTTCTCTCGTGCTGACCAGATTAAAGTAATCCCGATGGGATAGATAGCGCAGGAAAAGAGAAACCGGTTTGTATGCACACGCATCTGTTATACCTCAAGTGACCGGTTTCATCGTCATCTGGAATAAATCTGCCAGATTTATCAGCAGATATATCCAATATAACCGAATGAAAAAACAATCACTTTCGTTCCTCATTTTGCTCGTCATCGGCGCATCCCTCCTCGTCGCCGGCTGCGTACAGAACCAGCCCGTTGTCAACACCACGACACCGGCACCTACCAGCACCCTCCTGCAGCAGGCGAACGCCACCTCAAATACCTCGCTCGTCTCCTTCGTCGACAGCGCCGTTGCCTATGCTAAGACCAACGGCAAAGAGAGAGCCCTTGCAGAATTTAACAATCCGAACGGCTCGTTTGTCAAAGGGGAACTCTATATCTATGCCTATGATTTCAATGGCACCACCATCGCCCATCCATTCAACCCTGAGAAGATCGGCATCAACCGTATGAACGAGACCGATGCACAGGGAGGGCTCTTCATCAAGAACCTGACTGATATGGCCTTGAATGGAACTGGTTTTGTCCAGTTTGCCTACATCAACCCAGCACATAACAATTCGGTCGAATCCAAACTGGGGTATGTGGAGAAGGTGGACGATACCTGGTACCTCGGCTCCGGAATCTATAACGGGCCGGTAAACACGATCGCAAAGAAGACTATGAAACAACAGCAATAACTTTTTTTCCTTCCCTGGCGCTGAACCAGGTGCACACCCTTGACTGTCACCCGGGACGAAGAGGATGGTATCGGGGGATGGAACTGATGGTCACCATCCCAAAGAGATGCACCCGGCCCGTTCAGCTCTCTCGGGACTTCTATAAAAAGCATATTAACAGAACAGAGTAGTAATATAGCATACTACTTTCCGATATTGACAGAGAGGAGACGATCTCATGACAGTTGCATTGCATATCCAGAACCTGACCCGGCGTTTCAACGATCTGGTCGCCGTCGACAATATCTCCTTCGATATCGATCAGGGGGAGATCTTCGGCCTGCTGGGACCCAACGGCGCCGGAAAGACAACGACTCTTTCGATGCTCTCCACCATGCTCACCCCCACATCCGGTTCAGCCACGATCAACGGCATCGATATCGAACGGGACCCGGACGGGGTCAGGAGAGCCATCGGTATCGTCTTCCAGGACCAGAGCCTCGATGAAGAACTGACCGCATGGGAGAATATGGACTTCCATGGCCGACTCTATCGCATCCCGGCAGAGACCCGTCACCAGCGGATCACCGAACTCCTCACGCTCGTCGAACTGAACGATCGCAGGGACGATATCGTCAAAACCTTCTCCGGGGGGATGAGACGCCGGCTGGAGATCGCTCGCGGCCTCCTCCATCACCCTTCGGTCCTCTTCCTCGACGAACCGACCCTCGGCCTCGACCCCCAGACCCGCAATCATCTCTGGCAGTACATCGACACGCTCGCCAGGGAGAAAGGGATCACTATCATCCTCACGACCCATTACATGGAGGAGGCGGACCGGTTATGTCACCGGATTGCCATCATCGATCATGGTAAGATCATCGCCATCGACACCCCGGAGAATCTGAAGAACGGTCTCGGCGGGGATCTGATCACCATCAGGTCCCCCCAGCCGGCAGCTGCAGTCGAAGCCCTCAAGCAACCCTGGGTGATTCGGGTGGAGACCCACAACGATGACGTGGTCGTCAGTCTGAAGAATGCCGAGCAGTTCGTCAGCACGATCGTCACGCTCCTCAACGAGAGGGAGGTGCCGATCACCTCGATCGCGATCCACAAGCCCACCCTCGAGGATGTCTTCCTCTCCTTCACCGGGAAGACCATTCGGGAGCAGGAAGCAGACCATAAGGAGCAGATGCGGACACACCAGAGAATGGGGAGGCACTGATCATGGATATCATCTATACCATCTGGCTCCGGAACATGAAGCGGTACGTTCGCTCAAAGAGCCGAATCATCGGCAGTATCAGCATGCCGCTCTTCTTCCTCCTCTTCCTCGGCTTCGGCCTGAACTCCGTGGTGCAGTTGCCTGGGATGAACGGCGACTATATGGGATTTCTGATCCCGGGGATGGTCGCGATGAGCGTGATGTTCACCTCTGTCTTCTCCGGCATCCAGGTCATCTGGGATAAGCAGTTCGGCTTTCTGAAGGAGACCCTCGTCGCACCGGTCTCACGGCTGGAGATCATGCTGGGCCAGACCGCCGGCGGGGCGTCGACCGCCGTCCTGCAGGGATTCATCATCCTCGTCCTCTCCCTCTTCATCGGGCTTCACCTCTCAAACCCGCTCGGATTCCTGGTCGCACTCGTCTTTATGGTGCTGATCGGCATCTCCTTCACGGCCTTTGGTATCGCCATCGCGTCGAGGATGGAGGATATGACCGGTTTCCAGCTGATCATGAACTTCGTCATCTTCCCGATATTCGGGCTATCAGGGGCGCTCTTCCCGATCAGTTCGCTCCCCTCATGGATAACGCCGATCATCCTCATCGATCCCCTGACCTATGGTGTGGAAGGGATCCGGTACGGCCTGACCGGGGTGTCCCAGATCAACCCGGTGGTCTGTCTTGCGGTGATCGGTGGTTTCTCCCTGGTCATGACGGTGATCGGAGCGTTCCTCTTCCGGAAGATCAAAATATAACCAAGAGAAAAGATCGGTTAACCGAGTCTTCTTCTCCCTTTTTCTCTGAGCACTGAAGTCAGATGATCCCTCTTTTTCGGGGAAATAACTTCGAGAACATGATAAAGGAGATCAGCACTGAACAGAGATCCCTTACCGTCACCTTTATAATTAGGTAAAACCTAACTAACTGAGGATCAGAGTATGGTGGAGAGAGAAGAGCATCTGCTTGAAGTATTTGAAAACCTACACCGAATGAGGAACGAATGCTCCTGCTCTATCTTCTCCGAATGCGGACTGTCAGATATAACGGTGAAACAGATCGCCTATCTGAAAGTCATCGATGAACAGGGGGATGTCACCTTCAGCAGGCTTGCTGAGATCACGAGGAACTCAAAACCCACGATCACCGAGATGATCAACAAATTCGTCCGGATGGAGTGTGTGTACCGGGAATCCTGCCCGAGTGACGGCAGGATCCTGTACATCCGTCTGACCGACAAAGGACGGAAGATTGCCGAGGCCGAGCAGAACGCACTGCGCCGGATGATTGAACGGCTGGTGCATTCGCTGGATGAACACGAACAGGAACTCCTGATAGAGATCCTGCGGAAGGTCAGGTAATTTTTTTTTCCTGCCAATTAGTTAGGTAAACTAAAACTAAATGAATGAGGAAATCATGCACTCAGAAAGAACTGATGATACATTAGAAAAACCGGTCATACCCCTCTTTGAGATCGTCGTCTACCCGGACAGCCGGACAAAATTCCCGGTCGACCGGGCCACCGGAGACCTCCTGCAAAAAGCAATGAAGGACGAACAGGTCGCGTATGCAGTTGGGCTGACCGTGAAGAGCGGCATATCCCCTGCAGAAGTGAACACCGATTCGCTGTATACGATCGGCAACCTGTTCCGGGTCCTGCATATGCAGCCAGCTGAGGACGGGTACCTGGTCTGTGCCCAGGTCGTCCACCGGGTGAATGTTCATTCCCTGTCAGAGAGAGACGGGCGGTTCTACGCCATCTACGAACTGGTCTCCAATCGCTTGGATCTCGAAGAGGATCAAAAAGACCAGATCCTGGCGGAGATAAAATCCACGATCCACGAGATCAGCAGCCACTTCAACGGCTCTGAACAGTTCGTTCAGCCGATCGACCGGATGGACTCCATCGACCAGATCATCGGTTTCGTCATGCCCTTCATACCGGTCGGCCTCGCCGAGAAGCAGGCACTCTTAGAGATCGTCTCGGTCCGGGAGAGGTACGTCACGTTCCTTGAGATCCTGGTTCGGGCGCGGGAGGAGATCGCCATCCGGATCGAGATGGCCAAAAAGGTCTCCGAACGGGTGAACAGATCGAACCGGGAGGCGATGCTGCGTGAGCAGATGAAGGTCATTCAGGAGGAACTGGGCGAGAGTGACGGTGCCGGCGGTGATGGAAACTATCGGGACCGGATCGAGAAGGCACGGATGCCGGATGATGTGCGCAAAAAGGCACTGACCGAGGTGAAGAAACTGGAGACCGGTGGTAGCCAGAACCATGAGAGTTCCATCATCCGGAATTACCTCGACCTCCTGCTCGACCTCCCCTGGGTCACCGAGGAGAAGAAGAGCATCGATATCGGCGAGGCTCGCCGCGTCCTCGAGAGCCACCATAACGGCCTCGAGAAGGTGAAAGAGCGGATCATCCAGCACCTCGCGGTGATGAAACTGAAGCATGAGAAGCAGGGCTCGATCCTCCTCTTCGCCGGCTCGCCCGGTACTGGCAAGACGAGCCTCGGGAAGAGCATCGCCGAGGCGCTCGGACGGAAGTACATCAGGATCAGCCTCGGCGGGATCAAGGACGAGGCCGAGATCCGGGGACATCGGAGGACCTATGTCGGGGCGCTGCCCGGGAGAATCATCCAGGGTATGAAGAAAGCCGGCACGAAGAATCCAGTCTTCATTCTGGACGAGATCGACAAGTTGGCATCGTCCTACGCCGGCGACCCGGCGAGTGCTCTGCTCGAGGTCCTCGACCCGGAACAGAACAACTCGTTCTCGGACCACTACCTGGAGGTTCCGTATGATCTCTCGGATGTTCTCTTCATCGCCACGGCCAACTCCCTCGCCACCATCCCTCCACCCCTGCTCGACAGGATGGAACTGATCGAGATCTCGGGCTACACCAAGAACGAGAAGTTCGCCATCGCAAAAGATCATCTGATCCCCGAGACCCTGAAGGAGCACGGTCTCGATGCCGATATGCTCCAGATCGACGACGAAGCTCTGAAGGTGATCATCGAAAAGTACACCCGTGAGGCGGGTGTCCGATGGCTCGGGAAACAACTGGCGAAGACCGCACGGTACGTCTCCGAGAAGATCGTCTCCGGCACCGCCGAACTGCCGTTCATCGTGACGGTGGACAATCTCCAGGAGATCCTCGGAAAGGAGATCATCCGGCAGGAGGTGGCTCGCAAGGAACCGGTCCCGGGTGTCGTGACCGGTCTGGCATGGACGCCGGTCGGCGGGGAGATCCTCTTCATCGAGGGGACGTTCATGCCCGGCACCGGCAAGCTCACCCTCACCGGTCAGCTTGGGGACGTGATGAAGGAGTCGGCGACGATCTCGCTCAGCCTCATACGCTCACGGCTGGCGAACACGCAGAACGGGTTCAACTTCATGACGAGCGACATCCACGTCCACGTGCCATCGGGGGCAACGCCGAAGGACGGGCCGTCTGCGGGGGTGACCCTCTTCACGGCCCTCTCGTCCCTGATCACTGGCAGGACGGTCGACCCGAACCTGGCCATGACCGGTGAGATCACCCTGAGCGGGGCGGTGCTGCCAGTCGGCGGGATCAAGGAGAAGATCCTGGCCGCACACCGGGCAGGGATCAGGAAGGTGATCCTGCCGAAGGAGAACGAGCGGGATCTTGCGGACGTCCCTGAGGATGTCCGGAGCGAACTGGCCTTCGTGCCGGTGGAGACCGTCGAGGAGGTGCTGCGGGAGGCGCTCGGTATCGAACTCCCCCGGACGGTTGTGCTCCACCCCGGAAACAGTTTCGCCCCGATAGAGAACCTGTAAAGGTCTTCTGAAGATCCAGGGACCCGGAACCGAGGCAGAGAGGACGGGCCGGGATCTCCGGGGCGGATTGGGGGACTTCCCTCAAGCCACCGGATCCCACCCGGTTTCATGTCGAACCAGATACGGGGATCACCCCTGCTTTGCAAGCATCGCGAGTGCTTCGCGGATGAATGCAGGGATGTCTGCCGGCTTCCTACTTGAGACGAGGTTGTTGTCGACGACCACCTCCTCATCAACGTATTCTGCGCCGGCGTTCTTGATATCCTGCACGATCGACATCCAACCGGTCAGGCGCCGGCCTTTCAGCACCTGCGCCGTGATGAGGAGTTGGGGTGCATGGCAGATCGCAAAGACCGGCTTGTTGCCGGTAAAGAACTCCTTCACGAACCGGACCGCGTCGGGGTCGATCCGGAGTCTGTCAGGGGAGTAACCCCCCGGGATGAAGAGGGCGTCAAAGTCATCTGCCGGGAGATCATGAACCGCCCTGTCGATCATTGCGACGGCCCCATGCTCTCCTTTCACGATCGATCCTGCACTGAGCCCCACAAGGATGAGTTCGTGCCCTGCTTTTCGAAACGCCTCCGCGGGCTGCTGGTATTCCACATCCTCGAACATATCAGTGATTATTACCGCAATTCTGCTCATCATTTCACCAAACCTGTTCCGATCCATGGAGACCAGAACAGGTGAACGGGTGTTCTTTCAGGCATATAAAGACATCAATCGGATTCATCTGTTCCTGCTCAACAGACCGTGATCAGAGTCGCCCGGGTCCCCGTGCGGGTCACACAGCGTCAATCCCCCTGTTCACTGGGCGATGATAGGATCCATAATTTGTATCCCCGGCGGATCTTTCACTCTCCTGTCCAATTTTTTCTAACCCGTTGGACCGGCTCTTGTAAGTGTCTGGATGAAACCCGCCTGTTTATAATATCAGGAATACTTCATCTCACGTATGAAAGAAGTCACTTTCGTTTTTGATCCTGCTCGTCATCAGCGCATCCCTCCTTATCGCCGGCTGCGTCCAGAACCAGCCCGTAGTCAACCACCCCGACAACCACCACACTGCCGGCGGGAACCACTCCCCTGTAGCAGGGGAACATCACCTCAAATGCCTCGCTCGTCTCCTTTGTCGACAGCGCCGTCGCCTATGTAAAGACCAACGGCAGGGAGAAGGCCCTGGCAGAATTCAACAACCCGAACGGTTCGTTCATCAAAGGCGAACTCTACATCTATGCCTATGACTTCAACGGCACCACCCTGGCCCTCCCGTTCAACCCAGAGAAGATCGGCATCAACCGTATGAATGAGATCGACCCACAGGGAGAATTCTTCATCTGGAACATGAGCGACGCGGCCAGGAACGGAAGCGGTTATTCCTGGTATTATTACGCCAACTCCGCCCAGAACAATACGGTCGAAGCGAAGCTCGGGTATGTAGAGAAGGTGGACGACGACTGGTTCCTCGGCTCCTGTGTTTACAGCGGGCCGGCAGTGACGGTCACCACGAATGGTCTGAATGCGACAAAGGCCAGGAATCAGCCATAACCTTTTTTCCTATCTCCCCAGCAACTGCCTGGTCCGGCTGGTAACGTCGCCAGCGTCAGGGGAAACGGTGATGAAAGGTGGGAAAAAAGTCAATTATTTCTGGTATAGTGAAGTTAATTAAATTCCAGATTCGTTGAAACCATTGAATATAGGCATCTGCACCCTTAGCCGAAACGGATCGAAATCCCGGAGTCCATCCCATCACTCGTTCAGAATACGCTCGAGGACGGTCACGGCATCCTCTACCAACCCAGGGCATATTCGGGCGGCGACCTTCTTCTCCAGAGCCTCTTTGAACTGCACCGGGTCAGCCATATCATGCCCGAGGAGGTCCGGACAGGCGATCGATCCGTTCTTCGTCGTATAGTCCCTGATGAACTGCTGAACGAGGGCATAGGTCCTCTCCCGTGCGGCAGTATCATCCGGCCGGGTCGTGCCCCGTTTCATACCGATGACCATGATGGCGCCGGCTACCGCACCGCAGATGTTCCCCATCCGTGCAATGCCGCCCCCGAATCCGCAGGCAACCCTGTTCGCGACATCCCGGTCCAGCCCCAGTTCCTCTGAATAACAGGAGAGCACCGCCTGTGAGCAGGAGAAACCCCTCTTGAATGAGGTGACCGCCTCGTCTGCTTTTGCCATACCATAGTTTTCGATCGATCACTGTATCACGTTTTGCCAATCCGATCCCGGGAATGTTCCACTGCAGAACCCAACCGGCTTCCGGTACCGCCAGCGAACCGCCATCTCCCATAATGATCCCTCCCTCCTCTGTTTGAGCACCGTCAGCCGGGGAGAGAACCCTAACCGCTCGTAAATCCCGAAGCCTCCTCGTTCCCCTCCCCGGCAGAGACCCGGTTCCTGATCGAACCGTTTGTGTCGAGCCAGGAGAGGGCGAGGGTCATCGGGGTCGACTCGATCCCCTGCTCCCGGTACCCCTCCTCGACAAGGATCGACTCGACTCCCCCTCTATCTCTGCCTAGAGAGAACTTACACAGGAGCCGACGTACCGCCCTGCTTCGGGGTTGAAGGCGAGGTCCACCCGTAGAGAGCCGGCGGCCGTGATCCTCGTGAAGTACGCCTTCCGGTCCTCGAAGGTCTGCTCGTGGAAATGGCGCCGGAACACGGTCGACCGACTCAGGTGATGGCTGTTCAGCTGGTTCAAGAACAGCCGGATCAGGTCGAGTCCCGTTCATCTGTCACCCGGTATTCCATGGAAGGCATCGCTGGATTGGAATGGGTGGCGATGGGGGAAAAAGCGATTACCCTGAACAGAACTGGAGAGGAGGGAGGACTATGATCTGATCGTTTCTGTCATATTTCGAACTGTTCAGATCTAAATAATTATTAAGCCATTCTGGAAATTATACATATCATTCGTTCGGAGTGGCGCAGACATGGACTTCTTATTCTTCGATGAGTTACAGAAAAAAAATCTTGTTCCAGCCCTCATCGTCGCAAGTTCCATTGCATCCTTCCTCCTGATTGTGTATGGGCTCAGGCTTGGTATCACCTATGTGCTCCCGCACCTGCTCTACATCCCAATCATCCTGACCGCCTACTACTATCCGCGACGCGGTCTTCTCTTCGCCGCTCTCCTCTCTGCCAGTTATTGTGCAGTCTCATTCTTCGTCGTCACCCCGGCAGCCGTTGAAATACTCTCCGCGATCATACGTGCCGGCGTATTCCTCGTGGTCGCTGGGGTGGTATCATTCCTGAGCGGACAAATGCATCACGACACCCAGATCTGCCGCCGGCTCGTTTCGGTGGTCAGATCCTCAGGTGATGCGATCATCGGTAAAACCCCTGAGGGCTTTGTCTCCGACTGGAATGCCGGCGCTGAACGGTTGTATGGATATACGTCAGACGAAATGAAAGGCAATTCGATCTTCCGTCTCATTCCCCCCGAATTGAAGGAAGAACATCACCTGATGCTCGAAATGATCCTGCAGGGGGAGATGGTCGAACATGTCGAGACCGAACGAATCACCAGAGACGGTCAACGTATACAAGTCTCCCTCTCGCTCTCTCCGATCCGGAGCAATGCCGGGGGGATCATCGGGATATCAGAGCTCGCCCATGACATCACCGAGCGGCAGCAGCTCCAGAACGAGATCCTGAACGCGAAGGACCGGTGGGAACGGACCTTCGACGCGGTCCCGGATATGATCGCCATCATCGACGATCATTTTCGGATCGTCCAGGTGAACAGAGCGATGGCCGACCATCTGGGAGTTTCACCAAACGAGACGGTGGGGCTGACCTGCTATGAAGTCGTTCATCACACCGGTACACCACCGGCCACCTGCCTGCACAAAAAACTCCTCCTGGACGGCCAGTACCATTCGACAGATATCCGTGAAGAAACATTAAACGGGGACTTTGTCCTGACCGTATCCCCCATCCGGGACCCTTCTGGCACAATCCTCGGAAGTGTTCATATCCTCCGGGATATCTCTGAGAGGAAACTAGCAGAGAAACAGGTGCAGGAGAGCGAGAAGAAATACCGGTCGATTTTCAATTCCTTCCCTGACCTCTACTATCAGACCGACCAAAATGGCATCATCACCATCCTCTCCCCTTCGGTCAAGAGACTCGCCGGATGGGCACCGGAGGATCTGATCGGTCACCCGGTCTACGAATTATATCCCTTCCCTGAAGAGAGGGCCGGCCTGCTTGAGACACTGAGATGCACCGGTGAGGTCCAGGGATACGAGATCACCCTCAAGCACAGGGACGGCTGCACTATCCCGGCATCGGTCAGCTGCCACCAGATCTATGATGATGCTGGAGAGTTGGCTGCTATCGAAGGGACGATCAGGGATATCACCCAGCGCAAACAGGGTGAAGCCGCATTCCGCCAGTTGAGTGCGGATCACAGGGCGATCATCGAGCATACGCCGGCCATGATCTGGTACAAGGATACGAAGAATACTTTCATCAGGATCAACCCGGCTGGTGCACAGGCGTTTGGGATACCCATCGAAGAGATTGAAGGCAAAAACGCCGCGGAACTCTTTCCGGACCTGGCAGAAAAATATTACCTGGATGACTTGGAGGTGATCGCCTCAGGCAGATCAAAGATCGGCATCATCGAATCGATGACCACCGCAAGCGGAGAACATCTCTGGATCCAGATCGACAAGATCCTGCTCAGGAACGAGGAGGGAACGATCTCTGGAATCCTTCTGGTTGCCATGGATATCACCGAGCGCAAACAGGCAGAGGATGCACTGGCGCTGGCGAGCAAAAAATTGAACCTTCTATCGAGTGTCACCCGACACGACATGTTGAACCAGCTCACTGCACTCAAGGGGTATATCGATCTCTCCGAGGAAGAACCGGATGAGGAGATGCGGGCGAAGTTCATCAGGAATGAAGGAATAATTGCAGATTCTCTCGAAAGGCAGATCACCTTCACCGGTGAGTATCAGGACCTCGGCGTGAACGCCCCGACATGGCAGAACGTACTGGCGAGCGTGGAGAAAGCAGTAACTCTGTTGCCCATGAGGGAGGTGACCGTAAAGAAGGATTGTGCCGATTGCGAGATCTTCGCCGATCTCCTCTTTGAGAAGGTCTTCTACAATCTCATCGACAACGCCCTCAGATATGGCGGCGAATCGATGACAACCATCCGGATCTCATCCCATGAATCAGGGGGGCATCTCATCCTGGTCTGCGAGGATGACGGGAAAGGGATCTCTGCAGACGACAAAAAACGCCTCTTCACCCGGGGGTTTGGGAAGCACACCGGCCTTGGTCTCTTTCTCAGTCAGGAGATCCTCTCCATCACCGGGATCACAATCACCGAAACTGGCGAGTTAGGGAAGGGCGCACGGTTTGAGATCACGGTACCGAAGGGAGCCTATCTACCGATTCACCGATATACAGGCAGTATCTCTAGAGTAGTCGACAGTCCGATCGTGCCATGACGTGAGAGATAAAGAACGCGCGACGTCCCGGAGAAGAGAAGGAATACTTATCTACAGACTGAATAAAGAAATAACCAAAAACGGATGCTGCTACTGGGATTCGAACCCAGGTCGAAGGAGTGAGAGCATAAATCTAACCAATGATTTTCTTCCCTCCTCTCATATTCCGAATAATGGTGATACCCCAGTTTTTACAGAAGACGAACTATATAATTTTGTAGACCAGATCAACATCGAGCGCGCTATTACAACACAACAGACCAATACACGCTTTGCGAGAGACTTTATTTATCCCTGCACACAAGGTGTGATTAACAACGCTACGACCAGTGCTGTGATTGATAAGATCACCACCACATACTCAACCTATAGTAGCCGTCATAAAGGGTTAGGATTCTTCAAACGCTACCTGAACTATTTAAACGACACGAAAGATGGGATAAATCTCAAACCTTTTTTACGGCAGATCGATTTGGTTAGATTAAAAAAGCCGAAACAGATCAACCGGGATATTATGTTTGATGGAGATATTCGTAATCTCATCAGCCATATTCAGAACGGAAAGGATTGTATAACAGACCCAAATATTGCAATTGCCCTCGTATATTTCATGTCATATACAGGTATGCGTGAGGCAACATGCGACAGGTTAACAGTAAAACACATCAAAGATGCCTTATCTCTCTCCCCTAATCCTTGTATCTATGTAGAGTCTGATATTGATAAAACTGAAACAGAACATTACGTACCAATTCACCCGCAACTAATACCAATTCTAAATGAGTTGATCAAAGGCAAAGATGATAATGATACAATATTTGATTCAGAAAAGATAGCGACCTATTTAAAGAACCATCGGCTACACCAAATAAATATTCCTACCAAGTACATTCTCGTGAAGCATTTACGAAAGTATTTCATCCAGAAATCAACCGCAATCGGCCTCAATAACGATTATCGAGATTATATTGTCAGTAATCAGATGAATTCGGTACAGTGGCGGCATTATAAGAACTTCACTTATCAGCAGATTTATGAAGCATATATACAAGCATGGGGGCCAATTGAATTTGAGGATAACGAGAAGAAAACACTTAATTGAGTCAATTAGGTATCTTCACCTCCGATGGCAGCAAGCCATCCAGATATCTTTATCTTACTCGTAACCACGCTTCTCGCGGGATGTTTACATCACCTCCCCATCCAATAGAACGTTTTATTTTTTTTAACCGGACCTCTGCCTGAGATAATCGATGCATTAGATCATTTGACTTCGTTCTAGGCATTATTAGCAGCCTCGTTTGCTCGTCTTTCTGCCCATATTTCTGCCCATCTCTCTTCCTTTATATCATGCGTTACATCATCGATTTGTGTAATCAACCGCTCGATTTCTTCAACTCTTGATGTAATTTCCTGGTGTTCCTGATGGATGATATACAACTCCAAAACCTTGATGGCCTGACGTATCCTGGCCAATTTCTCCCTGGCATAATTGGAATTATATGGTTCTTCCATTGGGGCAATACATTCATTAACTAATTGGACCATCAATTTATTTGCTGATTCCTTCGTTAATGATTTTATTGGTAAAATGGACGTCATATTGAGTATTAAATTGGTTTTATTTCTATATATTATTATTTGATTATAAATATACTTAGTAATGGATATTTCCGGGATAGTGGCTATAAGAGATCAGATAACACTTCCCGATGAACAGAATACCATTGTTTGACTCTACCCATCCGAGGTTCAGTTTTTCATGAGGTCCGATGATCTATTATTACGAGATTCTGGTTCTGAAGAAAGAGATGAACGACTCTTGGAGAATTTTCTGATTAGGATATTCGTTATGGAAGCATAGGAGCGGATAATGTCAGATATTGATTATATTAATAGAGAAATTGATGAACTAGAACGATTGGCCTGTAAAACTGAAGAAGCAGCAAGAAAACTGCTGTATGAAACTCCATTATCACATATTACCCATCCATATGGAGATTTTGGTGATCAATCATATTATATCTGGCAAAGAGTTGACGATGATCAAAAAGAAAATCAACGAATTGCAATTCGAGATTATGAAAGATATTACTCCGTGGGGCTGCATTTTATCAAGGAATTTCGTCCTGAAAAAGAGAGGGAATTCTCAGAATGCTATGAATCTGGAGGACGTACGCCGTTTCAACCGGGAATTATGGATTATCTCAAATTCCGTCACTCTCAAGAGGCAGAAAGTAAGGTAAAAATTATTGATGAATTCGTTAATCGATTTGAAATTCAAAGAAGTATCTTATATTCAGTACCTTATGTTGCAAAAATAAGTGAGCATAAATTACGAGATATAATATCTGGGGATTATATCGAAAGGGAAATTGAACAATCCGAATATTTATACGAAAAAGGTTTTGAAAGAGCAGCCGGAGCATTAGCGGGCGTTGCATTAGAGCAATATCTCAGAACACAATGTGATAAAAATCAAATCGATTACAACAAGAAGGAAACAATGGTTCCTTTGGTTCAAAAACTCTATGATGAAAATAAAATCGATCTTATCTTGAAGAAAAAAATTGAACATCTGGCGAGTATTCGAAATTTCTGTGATCATCCCTTTGAGGTCAATAAAGGGCAAGTTAAGGAACTGATTGAAAATGTGAAAAAGATTGTTTGAATTTTCTTCATGAGGCCATTCCGAAATAAATTCTAGATCATACCCTTGATGGCAGGATGCTATCACGTCCCCCCATCTGGAGTAAAGAACGGAACAAGTTCAATTGAAATTTGGAGAAAAGACGAATATATCACTCCTTTTTCGATTTAAACCAAATATTTCACGTATATCACCTTATCTACCCTCTCTAATAAATTTTAAAATTATATTTATTATATATAAATATTAATATATGTGAAATATTGGCTTAAATTTAAAAATGGAGTGATATATATTGGTATATAATCAAGCCGCAGTCATCTCAATCTGATCAAATGTCTGTTGTTTAGCAGACTTAAACTTGACACCTTTCAGATATGCGATCTGTTCGCCTGTTGAACCCCTGCGTCTTGTTGAGACATCGAAATGCTCTGACATCCGTACACTGAAGGCTTTTTTCCCTACTTTTTTTACTTTGTTCACTGTGCAGTAATCTATGTATACGTCATAGACTAGATCAAGATCGATTTCTCCAAATTGATCTTTGACTAAATTATCTTCAAAGAAGCGATATACGGAATCGCTCTCCCTTAGGTATTGGTTCTTCATCGCTTCTGTGTCTGTGGTTATCCCTGACTTAAGGAGCGTAGGGATATGATCCACGAATACCTTTAGCAGTGCGCTTAAATTTTCCGGTTCTTTGAGCTTTTTATTAAAATCCAAGTCTACCTTGAATTGATTTGGAAATTCTATCATAACCATCCTGGAGTAAAATGCATCAGTTGTATCATTGAATACTGGGGGCTCATTCGCACCAAAGATCAATATTGCTCGGTTTTGGATTTCATAAGGCTGGCCATATTTTCGCTCTATCATAATGAAATCTTCTCCTGTTAACTGCTTGATAACTGAGGTATCCGAGATTCTTGTAGTAGGTAAATCTCCAGAAATATTTGCAATCTTTCCATCGATCTCTGCAACCCGAAATCCACCTTTATCAAAATCTTGAAGGGATAATGAAGATGTATTCTCTTTCCCAAGCATGTCTGTTAGAAGATTGAGAAGTGTTGTTTTTCCATTATTTCCACTCCTGTTGTAGATGAGGTACATCTTCTTCTGAGATTCACGGATCAAACACGAGGCTCCTAAGTTAAGCAGCATCTCATAATCTTTTGGTGCTACCAAAGTCCTGAGATATTTTTTAATAAATATGCAATCCACTTCAGGAAGATACTCAGCATTTATCATATATGTGAAGCCGTATGCAGGTGAACGAGGAACAATTGTTTGAGTTAGTGGATCAAGTACACCATTCTTACATGGGATCAGATTAGCAACCAGATTGAATGGATATTTAGTAATTATATTTCGCGCCTTTATTCGAGTCTGTATTTCCCTAAACAGTTCGGCAATCTTGTTATTATTCGTATATCCCTCTGAATGAAGAAGATCCATAATTAATCCATTAATTTCTCCTTCATCTGGACGATAGGTCCCTGTTTTCTGGTCATAAATGTAAATTACATCTTTAAACGTTATAGCAGCAAAATGCTTGATAACGTAATCCATAATTGTGTCAAGATTTGGCTTCTTTGTTGATTTGTTTGGATCCGGTTGATAAGTGAATCGGGAGGGATTTTCCTTCCACGACTTTTCCCAAGTGGAAATTAAGCCATTCACGTACGTATACGGGTCGATGCTTCCCTGAAAGCCATCTTGTTCAACTGTCTTTTCATATTCCTCAGCATACTCTTGATAGGTTTTGAATAATTCCCTTAAAATCGGGGAATTTGAGGGAGTAAAATTAAAGTACTTACAAGTATAGATCATATTTGAATACCAATTTTAATCATTAGTAGATCGGAATCTGATTCACAGTCAGAAACCGTTCCACTTCTTTTTTGTTCACATAAACGGTACGTAATTTTGTCTTAAAGGACTCCATACGTCCTTCTCGAATCCAGCGATAAACTGTATGCGTTGAGCGATTCGTTAATTTCGCAATTTCTTCAATCGTGAAGAAATCCGATTTTCTTAAGGTTTTCATAATTTTTACCTCCTGATATAATTGGACGTACATGCATATATAAGTACTTGAATATAATTAACTAAATAAACTACAATATCAATATAACAACCAATTAATGCGATATTTGATGATTATATCATCATATATAAATTCTATTAATCGAACGATTGATAATAAGAATTTTTTAGGCCGAAAATTGCAAATGTTTTTATATCATGTAACACTAGTATTACTATTAAAGGTGGTTTAATATGAATTGCTCAATTGTTGGATATGCTCGGACCTCTTTGGCATCAGAAAAGATTGAGAATCAAACTCATAAGTTGCTTGAAGCCGGCATACCATCAGACTTAATCTTCACTGATGTTGGTATTAGTGGTGCAGTGCCTCCCCATCAAAGACCGGGATTTCAGAAGATGATTGAAGCCATTCAAACCGCCGGCATTACTCACATTTACACCTTTGAACTATCAAGGATAAGCCGTGATCTTACTGACACCTTGAATGTGTTACGAGACTTCGATAATATGAACGTGTGTTTACGGTCCCTTTCGCCTACTGAATCATGGCTCCAATGTGATCCTTCAATTCGTTCTCTTATCACATCTGTGATGTCCTGGTGCGCAATGAGGGAACGCGAAAATTTGGTGGAGAGAACAAAACTTGGATTGGAAAATGCAAAAAGACAAGGTAAGACATTGGGTCGGCCCTGGGTAGATATCGATATGAAGAAAGTCGCTCGTCTTCACGATGAGAAAGGAATAAAATATACTGAAATTGCTAAGAAGATGGGAATTAAGTACTCAACTCTGATGAAGCGACTTAATGACATGTAATAATTTTACAATACGTATTAGACATCTTTTTTGTTCTGAATTTTCTTGAATTGTGTTGCCTAACAAATATACCACGCCCCATTATTATCTTTCCCGCAACCTTCAAAAGATCAAATCAATGTATTTTAAAGCAATGGCAACAATGATTTTCGTTATAGGAATTAAATATGACCACTCGTATCTGCCATAAGTGTGGAAAATCTTACGATAATTTTGTTGAGTTTTGCCCATATTGCCATACAGTAAATATACTTCACCAAGATCCTCAAGAAAAGGTTAAAAAAGAACCACGAAAAGGGATAGAAGTTCTCCCCTGCCATAAGTGTGGAAAAGTCTACGATGATAATGTTGAGTTTTGCCCTTATTGCCATACAGTAAACAGAGATTATCATCCTCAAACAGAGATTAGAGCACATAAAATTAGTGCCAGTCGTGTGATCAAATTAATTTGTGTAGGAGGTATTGGGTTATTTTTTCTGGTGATGTTATACGGAGCAATTTCTCTCATTTTGTATCATCCATCCTCGCCGAGTAGCAGTTCTTTTGCGGGGAATTCCCAAGTTGTGGTAGATTCACAAACAACTGTGGCAGTAACGTCTACATCACCGACGTTGCAGGGTACGAATGACGACCAGACATTTATCAATGCCGTGGAGAGATCCGGAGCCGATCTTAATCCGATTGTTGACAAACTTTCCAATGCAATTAACGCCAACGATTATTCAACAGCCGGAACCCTGGGGTTTGACTTGTCTGCCCATGCACAATTCTGGTACAACAAGATCGACGCCATGCAAGTTTCATCGAATTATCAGGATCAGAAGTACTCATACCTCCAGGCCCTGTTAGATAAGAAGGCCAATGGTGATGACTGGGCATCGGATGCGTCCCATCAGGGTGCCAAGGTGCCTTCAACTTCCCCGACAGTGGAGATGACGTATCGGCAGACAATAACTGTGTCAACAACGTTGCAGAACACATATCAACAAACAGTAGCGGTACAGAGGACGTATCAGAGTGCTAATGACGATCAGAAATTTATTGATGCTTACATAAGTTCGGGACAAGAACTTACACCGATCATCACCGCCATTAACACTGAGTTGGGTTCCTACCATTATTCGACAGTTAAAACCCTAGGTTCAAAACTGTCCACTCGGACGCAGTTCTGGTACAACAAGATAACCCCTATACAAGTCTCATCGAATTTCCAGGAGGGGGAAGACGCATACCTCCAAGCCCTACCGGAAGTGAAAGCCTACGGCGACGCATTGGCTGATGCGATGCAATATTTCCAAGATGGAAAAGGTTCGGCATTCACATCCAAGTTGGACGAAGCAAATCAGCACCTGAAGAAGGCTACAATTTACTTGAATCTGGCAGGTGCCAAACTTCCAGTATAGGCCATCCCTCTCACCTTTTTTGATCATTACCTAGGGCCTTGTCGACATCTTTGATGTTGCGAACAGAAAATCGAAAATAGGGGCGGTGACTTCCGATTTAGCTGAATATGAGAATTTATTGTTCTTATGGAAAATCGATACAAGAATCTGTATTTTTTGGATTACATCGTTTTATACGATTATATGTCAAAACCCAACCTTTTATAAAACCATATTTACCTAATGCCATTATTGCATAATTTGAACAGGTGGGATAGAACCGGCAGATTATGTTTCGTTTTGATTTATACCGGAATCCTAAACGTCCATGCCAAATCTTTTTTATCAAGATAATTGATACGATTGTGAATGGATTATTGGTCATAAGTCATTATCTTTTCTGAGTAGTTTTTCGATCCACATGCCGGGCATGATCTTAATCTATCAATTTCACTTGTAGTGGCATCAGCATTTCTTTCATATTGGGGAGCACCAAAATTGCACATAAAACAAAGGGAAGCAGATTGCATTTGACTTCCACATTCTCCTAATACAGCGCCCGTTCTCCTGAGAGATAATGACCTCTCTCTTGAAACTAACGAATGCCAGACTTTTCCACAATGCCGGCATGTCCGTTGATATTCCTGAATTTTCACCATAAAATACCTACACAATAAAAGATGATTAATTTATAGTCACGAAATAATTATTGAAGAGGTGATCCCAAAACGGCGATTATCCCTTGATTCATGAAGCGGTTCAAACCAATCAAATTAAATTCATAATACTATTCATACAACTTTCAAATTTTGTAAAATTTTTTATGCGCAATGTAACCACCCATAAAAAACGGCCCACCCCCTTCGACTTTCCGATGAATCGGGCTTATTTTCGGATATTGAGCGCAATACCTCGTCACTATATTAATTTTATCAGATAAGTTTCCCAAAGACATAGAGAACATTGAACTGAAAATTAAAGTCAAAGTAAAGTACCTTCACGTTCGCCTGATTGAAGAGTGACAGTCCCTTTACTCTATGTTCAATGCTTGATGGCAAGAATGCGATTGTAGATGATTTACTCCTGTTTTATCTCCACCATCAGGGGTTGAAACTTTAGAGGATATCGATAGTCGTCATCTTCTTCTTATCTTACTACAATCCCATTCCATGCAGGTTGATGTTATCCAATTCAAAAAAGAAGAACCAAAAAAAGGTTACAAATACACCGTATTAAGGTTCCCAAAGAACACGCGCAATAATTTAATCGGGAAAAATGCCGGCATCGTGGACCTTGATGGTGCTTTTATCGTATTACCATTGGACAAAAAAGAATCAGTTATTACTCAAGAATCACTGAATGAGAAGATAAATACCGCGCGCCAGTCATTAGAACGACATATGGAAGTACAAACCCAAAATAAACTTACTGAAGCAGACGCATTAACCAAAAACGGATGCTGCTACTGGGATTCGAACCCAGGTCGAAGGAGTGAGAGTCCTTCATGATTGGCCGGTCTACACTATAGCAGCAGATCTTCTAATAACATGATATCTCCGGAGATTTAAACATTTCTACCACATCCAGAAATGCCAGCCGGCTTGGACTTCAAATCTGATGAAATGGAAGGGTGCGCGAGATCATCCGCCAGATCCCCAACCCACACTTATATTGCACCCGCTTTCCTATTAATAGAGAGAACAAACTCTTAGGATAGACAATGAGCGGCCTTGAAGATCAGATACAGGAACTGGAAGCTGAACTTGAGCGGACCCCTTATAATAAGGCCACCTCAAAACATATCGGACGCCTGAAGGCCAAGATCGCCAAACTCAAGGACGAGGCGGTCACCAGGGCAATGAAGGCCAGTGGTGGCGGGGAGGGGTTCTCAGTCAAGAAGTCAGGTGATGCCACAGTCGTACTGGTCGGGTTCCCATCGGTCGGTAAGAGTACCCTCTTGAACAAACTGACCGGGACCAAGAGCGAGGTCGGCGCCTATGCGTTCACGACCCTGACGGTGGTGCCAGGGTCGATGGACTACAAGGGAGCGAAGATCCAGATCCTTGATATCCCCGGTCTGATTGCCGGCGCAGCGATGGGGAGGGGGCGCGGCAAGGAGGTGATCGGCGTCGTTCGGTCGGCCGACATCATCGTGATCCTCCTTGATGTCTTCAATGGCGCCCATGCAGGGGTGCTGCTCAAGGAGTTGTACGATGCCGGAATCCGGATCAATAAGCCAAAGCCCGACATCACCATCAAGAGGACCTCAAACGGCGGGGTGTTGCTCCATGCGGTCGGGACCCTGGACCTTGAGATCGAGGAGGTCAGGTCGATCCTTGCAGAGAACAAGATCATGAACGCCGATGTGCTGGTCAGGGGCGGTGCGACCCAGGACGACCTGATCGATGCGATGATTGGGAGCCGGGTCTACATTCCTGCATTTATCGCAGTCAACAAGGTCGACCTCGTTGACGCCGAGACCCAGGAGGAGATAAGGAGAGGGATCGTCGATGAGATCGGGGTCGAACCGCTGATGATCTCGGCACACAGCGGGCTCCACATGGACGAACTCAAGGACGAGGTCTATAACAAACTCGGGTTCATGCGGGTCTTCTTAAAGCCGCAGAACGGGGTCGCAGACCTTGAAGAACCGCTGATCATCAGGACTGGGTCGACCGTCGCCGATATCTGCAGAAAACTCCACCGTGACTTTGTCAGCAGGTTCCGGTATGCCCGGGTCTGGGGAAGATCGGTCAAGCACCCTGGCCAGCGGGTCGGGCTGCCACATCAGATCATAGACAGTGATATCCTCTCGATCATCACTGAGCACTGAGTGCCGCAGCGATCGCATCGAGCGGGGCATCGGTCTTGAGGGCCGTGCCTGAGTAGTGCGCCCGGCTCGCCCGGTACCCTGTCTGTATCAGCCGGGCGATCACCACATCGATCGCAGGAGGCGAACCCCCAATCCATTTTGCAATCCGATGATAGTCATAGTGGCTGGAAGTCGGAAGTTCAACCTTGAGCACGTCCAGCAGTTTCCCAAGCCTTCGCTCGGTCGAGAGAGAGAGGTCGGGAAGGCGTTCCTTCATCTGATCGAGCAGTGCCATATCGCTCAGAGAACCGAGCCAGAGCGGCCCGATCGGGAGCATCGTCGTGCCGCAGCGGGGGCAGACATGGTCATGGGGAAGCACCCCCGGTTCCTCAGTCCTCTCCGGGCATGAGGGGCAATGATACAGAAATCCGAGCCTAGCTACCGTCCGGTCAGCGGCATCAGCCCCCTTCTCGGCCTGCAGGTGTAGCCGCAGGAAATGGGCGCTGGCAAAGCAGAAGAGCGGTGAGAGCCCCCGGTCGTACTTGACCATCGTCCTGGCCACATACCCGAGCAGGATCCGAAGGCCGACCTCGGCATGGTACTCGGTGTTCAACGGCTTCGTCGCGTACCGCCGGATCCCGGCCTTCAGATGCGCTCCACAGAGCGGGGCCGTATCGGTCGCGGTCACAAAGAGGTAGCGTTTGGCGCTCCGACAGGCCGCATCGGTGAACGGGGCCGGGGAGCCGAACGGGTCCAGGTCCACCGCATCGAACCGTTCCCGCGAGAGGAGGACGTTCGCATCCTCGACGGTCACCCTCCCTTCGAGGCCGGCACCGGCCAGGTTGGCGCGGATCAGATCGGCGGCTGCTGGATCCCGGTCGTTGATCACCACAGGGATACGACACTCGCCGGCCACCCGCAACCCCCGGACACCGCTTGCGCCCATCGTGTCCAGGTATTCCTCAGGGTTCAGCACCGAGAGAAGAAGTACTGTCGCGTCCCGATTCATGGCCATCTTCGGATTGAAGAAGACCGGTGCACTGGATGGTGGAAACGGGGAGTTCGGATCCTGAACCGGGATCCGAAATGTGGTCCTCCCCTCAGTCACCTCGATCAGATCCATGGTTCTGGACAGGTAGAAGCGCGTTAAACTTATACCTTCCTCTGCCAACCTAATACCCACAGGGCGTGTGGCCTAGTCTGGATAGGGCGTTAGCCTCCTAAGTTAATGGTCGGGGGTTCAAATCCCTCCACGCCCGTTCATTTTTTTGCATCGTTTCGCCTGATGCATTCCCCCTTTCTCCGCATCCTTCTAATAGATCCCTGCCGACGATCATGATGATGACGTTGACAGGGTACCTGAAGGTGGTCCGACCGGTCAATGCCTTTGTCTCCGGATTGACCGCAGCTCTGGCCGTGCTGATTGCCACCGGGAGACTGGACGGACCAGTACCGTTGCTGATCGCCGTGGTGACCCTGATCACTGGTGCAGGGAACGTGATCAATGACTACTTTGACTATCAGATCGACCAGGTCAACCGCCCGAACCGTCCGATCCCCTCCGGCACTGTCTCGCTCGCCGGCGCGAGAAGGTATGCTATCCTCCTCTTCATCGTCGGGGTGCTCCTCTCCTTCGGCACCACCCCGCTCTGTGCCCTCCTGGCTGTCTTCAACACACTGCTCCTGGTCCTGTATGCAGCACGCCTCAAGGCGGTCCCTCTGATCGGGAACCTGACCGTCTCGTACCTGGCCGGCTCGATCTTCATCTTCGGCGGGGCACTCTCCGGGACCACCGGGGAACTGATAACCCTCCCGATCGCTGCGATCACCTTCCTCGGTATGGTGGCTCGTGAACTTCTCAAGGACGGCGAGGACATCGAAGGGGACCGGGCCGGAGGGGCCCGCACCCTGCCGATGCTGATCGGCGTACAGAAGACCGGGTGGGTCGCGTTCCTCTTTGCCCTGGCCGGGATCGGGGCCTCGTTCCTCCCGTACCTGACCTGGGGGCAGGAGTACCTGGTCCTGATCGCTCTCCCGGACCTGCTGATCCTGGCCGGCGCCCTTCAGGGTCTTCGATCTGTCGACAGTACCACCCTCAGAAACAGTCGCGCGACCCTCCTGCTGAAGGGCGGGATGTTCACAGCCCTCGCTGCCTTTACCGCCTCAGCCCTCATCCTCTGATACTAATGCTAAATGGTTCTGGCGCGAAGAGTTTAGAAGATAAACGAGGCCGGCATAATAGAGTCGGCTCCAGGTGAAATGGAATGAAGATCCGTCAGATTGGAGATACCTATATCGCGCCGCCCGGAGCGGTCTTTGCCGGCAATGTGAAGATCGATGGAGATCTGATCCTGCCAGCGAAGACCAATATCTGGGGTAGCCTGGTCGTCTCCGGCAGGGTCGACCTCGGCCCCTGTTCACAGATTAAAGGATCGGTCTGGTGCGGACGGGCGGTGATTGGGGCATGGGCCACCATCGAAGGGAGCCTGACCTCAACAGGAGATGTGACGATCTCAGATAACGCCCACCTCGGACCGGTCGAGGCACAAGGAACCGTGATCCTCCGGCCGGGCGTGGTCGCACATGGCGTCCAGACCACCGGTACGATCTGGATCTACGGCAAGATTAAGAGTGGTGGATTAAGCGGCCGGCACGTGAAGGTCTACGGGAATAGTTGATGGATCGAGCCCGAGGGTCGCGACCTCGAAGAGGGCATTCCAATCTACCAGAGTCTCCACGCACCCATCTTTTAGCGTCACCACACCGAGCCCGATCAGGTGCATCTTGTCGGCCATCTCAAGCCCCTCCTTCACCTCCAGCAGACACCCGACCCCTACCAGGGCACGAGGGTGGTACTGTTTTACCATCCGCTTGATGAACGAGGAGCCTGGCACCAGAAAGACCCGGTAACCGAGGTGCTCGAGCGCCGGTCGAATCTCCCCGATACCACACTGCCCGCACGAAACGCATTTGAGCCCTTCCGGGGTCAGGTGGGCGGGGCACCGGGCTGCACGGAGGCATTGCGGAAGGAAGATCGCCCGTTCATTGACCGGGATCGCGGCGAAGGCCTTCAGGTTCATTGTATTGAGGAGACGGACCGAGAAGGCCAGCATCTCCTGATCGTCGAGACCGATGAACTTGAAGATCGCCCGCATCACCCCTTCGAGCGCCGTGAAGCCGGGCTTTAAGATCCTTGGAAAGTAGAGCCTGCCGCTGTGGAACGAGGCCAGCGTGAGGATCAGCAGCACCAGGATCAGCAGACCGAGTGCGATCAGCAGCAGCAGTGTCACCTCGCCGATGATGAAGAGAAAGTGATCGAGGAGGGTGAGCTCGACCATGATCAGGACCGCCCGCCTGTCGCCGCTCTCATCTTCTCTGCATCCCCTGGCAGCGAGAAGACCCCGTGTTCGGTGATGATGGCCGTGACCAGGTCGAGCGGGGTCTGATCGAAGGCGTAGTTTCTGACCGGGACGCTGGCTGGGACTGTCTCCCTGCCGAAGAAACCGGTCACCTCGTCCCGCCTCCGCTCCTCGACGACGACCGAGCAGGCTGATAACTGCCAATCAAAGGTCGAGGCCGGGGCCGCGACATAGAAGGGAATTCCATGATGCCGGGCGTTCACCGCATGCGAATAGGTACCAATCTTGTTGAAGACCGCGTCAGAGGTGATCCGGTCCGCCCCGACGATCACCGCATCGATCTCCCCGCGTGCCATCAGATAAGCCGCAGCGCTGTCAGGGATCACTGTCACAGGGATATGGTCCCTGGCCAGTTCCCAGGCGGTCAGCCGGGCCCCCTGCAACAGGGGCCTGGTTTCGCAGGCGATCACCTGCACCTGTTTGCCGGCCGTCACTGCAGACCTGACCACCCCGAGCGCCGTCCCCCATCCACTGCAGGCCAGAGCCCCGGCATTGCAGTGGGTCAGCACCGTGCAGTGACCAGGAAGAAGGGTCGCCCCGCATCCCCCGAGATCCTTGCAGGTTTGCAGGTCTGCCGAGGCGACCTTATCGGCCGCGCTGATCGCGGCCAGGTAGAGGTCAGCCCCGTCCCCACCAGCCACCATTTCGAGTTGGGAGAGCACCTGCCCAACTCCCCAGGAGAGGTTCACAGCCGTCGGACGGGCACTGGCCACGCCGGCGGCACCTGCGATGATCCTTGAAAGGGCCTCGTCATGGCCCAGCGCCCGGCAGGCCTTTGCCACCAGGGCTACCCCATAGGCTCCGGCCACGCCGAGCGCCGGCGCACCACGGATCGCAAGGGTTTTGATCGCAAGGACGAGGTTTTCGGGATCGGCACAGGGCCTGATTCTGTACTCTCCTGGCAACAAAGTCTGATCGATGTACCGGAGATCCCCTGACGGGCGATCCCACCAGAGGGTCCTGATCTCATCCATTTAGTTCACCCTGATCGCGTCGGTATAGGCCCGCATCGCGGCGGCCTGACCCTGGGTCACGCAGTCAGGAATATCCTTGGGCGCCGTCGCGGTCCCGGCGATGTAGATCCCGGGCCGGATGGTGCCGACGGTGTTCATAGCCGCGTGTGCCCCCTCAAGGAACCCACTCTCTTCACAGGTAAGACCGAACCGGGCGGCAACCACCGCAGGATCACTGGCAGGCTCCATTCCGACCGAGAGAACGACAAGGTCGGGATGGAGCTGGAGCAACTCGCCTGAGAGCGTATCCTCGACCTGCAGTTCCATCGGGCCGGTACTGTCGATGACAGCGCCTGGCATCCCACGGACGAATCGGACCCCGAGATCCTGTGCCCGCTGATAGAACTCCTGGTAGCCCTTGCCATATGCCCGGATGTCCATGTAACAGATCGCGACCTCGATCTCAGGGTGCTTCTCCCGGATCAGCAACGAGTTCTTGATCGCCGCCATGCAGCAGACACACGAGCAGTACGGCCGGTTCACCTGCAGATCCCGTGAACCGACGCACTGGATGAAGACGATCGAGCGGGGTGACTGGCCATCACTGACCCGCCGTACCTCCCCGCTCGTCGGCCCGCCGGCGTTGATCATCCGTTCCAGTTCCAGGCTGGTGATCACGTCAGGGACGAGCCCGTAGCCGTACTGTGGTTTTTTTGTTGGATCAAAGACCTGGTATCCTGTGGTGATCACGACGCTCGCGACATGGACCGTCGTCTCCACGGGAGACTGCTCCCGCAGAACCGCGTTTCTGCCGCAGATATCATAGCAGAGCCCGCACTCGATGCAGTGGTCCGGGTCCTTGATCATGATGTTCGGGACCACCTGGGCATGCGGCTTGTAGATCGCCTTCCGGACCCCGATCCCTGCATCGAACCGGTTGTAGACCTCGACCGGGCAGACCTCCTCGCAGTCGCCACAGCCATTGCAGAGATCTGGGTCGATGAATCGGGGGTTGGTCTGAAGGGTGACCGAAAAGTCCCCGACCTCCCCCTCGATGGCGGTCACCTCGGTACAGGTGTGGAGGGTGATCCAGGGGTGGCGGCCCACCTCGACCATCTTTGGGGAGAGGATACACATCGAGCAGTCGTTGGTCGGGAAGGTCTTGTCGAGCTGCGCCATATGCCCGCCGATCGAGGGCTCCCGCTCGATCAGATGGACGTGAACCTGATGATTCGCGATATCGAGGGCGGCCTGAATCCCGGCCACCCCAGCCCCGATGACGGCGACTTCACGCATGGGTATACTCCTGTGCATGCTCCCCGGCATTGATATACTCTTCTGCGAGCACGGTATAACTCTCAGCGTTCTTCACGATCTCCTCCTGCTGTAGAGGAGTCGTCTCCTTGATCACCTTGCCCGGCACCCCGAGCACCATCGAACCGGGCGGGATCTGCTTTCCTTCGGTCACCACGGCGCCAGCGCCAATGATAGAACCGCTGCCAATCACCGCTCCGTTCAGCACGATCGCCCCCATCCCCACCAGCACCTGGTCCTCAACGGTGCACCCGTGCAGGATCGCTCCATGGCCGACCGAGACCTGGTTCCCAATCCTGACCGGGTGGCCACGGCTCGTATGGACGACGGCGTTGTCCTGGATGTTCGAGTGACTGCCGATCGTGATACTATCCTTGTCAGCCCTGATCACGGCACCAAACCAGATCCCTGCATGATCGCCGATCACCACGTCCCCGATGACGGTCGCATTCCTCGCGACAAAGACCTCTGATCCGGTCACTGTACCAGTATGCATAATAACATTAGAAATTAACAATCCAGACGCTATGAAGATTATGGTAGGGGGCACCTTCGATCCCCTCCACGACGGGCATAAACGGCTGCTTTCCAGATCGTTTCAACTCGCCGGGCCGAAGGGAACTGTGATCATCGGCCTCACATCAGACCGGTTCGCTTCGCAAAAGGTCCATCCGGTCAGGCCATATGAGAAGCGGAAGGAGGAACTGACCCGGTTCATCGAGGAGTCAGGGTTCCAGGCGGCATGGTCGGTGGAGCCGCTTGAGGACCGGTTCGGGTCGGCCCTGAAGATCGACTTCGATGCCCTGATCGTCAGTGAAGAGACGCTCCCTGTGGCGATGGAGATCAATACGCTCCGGCGAAAAGAGGGGCGGCGGAAGGTCGACATCCACCAGATCACCTGCGTGCTGGCCGATGACGGTCGGTGGATCTCGTCGACCCGGATCTACCGCGGCGAGATCGACCCGCATGGCCGTGTGATCGGATGATCGATCAGATGATATGGGACGCGATGTCCTTCGTGATCAGCCAGTCGCAGTAATGGCATCGCAGCCCTGACTGCTGGATGGTGAATCGGCTGGTGACCGGTTCGTTGGTGTTGGTGATGCATCCGGGGTTCGGGCACCGGATAACCCCGCAGATCTGGTTGGGGATATCGACCCCCTTCTTATCAAAGACTCGGAACTCCCGGATGATGTTGATCGAGGACTGCGGCGCGATCAGCGCGATCCGGTCCACCTCCTCCTTGAGGAGTTCCCGGTTCTCGATCTTCACGATGTCCTTCCTCCCCATCTGCCGGCTCGTCACATTGGTGGCCACCGAGAGCGAGACGGTGCAGGTACCGGTGAGTCCGAGGATCCGAAGCACGTTCAGCCCTTCGCCGCCCTTGATATGGTCGATCACCGTGCCGTTCCGGATCGGGCTGATCAGCAGCCCTTCGGTGAGGCCCTCGTCGGTCATGCGATCACCTGCTTGAGCATGGCCATCCTGACCGGCACCCCGTTGTGCGACTGCTCGAAGTATCGGGCATTCTTCATTTTATCTACACGCGGGTCGATCTCGTCGACGCGGGGGAGCGGGTGGAGGACGACCATGTGCTCCTTCGTCCCCCTGAGCAGCTCCGGCGTGATCCGGTAACTGGAGGCGACGTTGAAGTACGAAGCCGTGTCGGGGAATCGTTCCCGCTGGATCCTGGTCACATAGAGCACGTCGAGTTCCTTGATCACATCCTCGATCTGTTCGTGCTCGATCACCTCGGTGCCAAGCTCCCGTAGTTCGTGCACCAGCCCGGATGGGAGATTCAGCCCTGCAGGGGCAACCGTGTGGATCACAGCATCGTACAGGGAGAGTGCGTAGGTGAGCGAGTGGGTAGTCCTGCCATACCTCAGGTCCCCGAGCAGCCCGATGTTGATCCCATCGATCGGCATCGACTGTCGGATCGTATAGAGATCGAGCAGCGTCTGAGAGGGATGCTGTCCAGCACCATCACCGGCATTGATCACAGGCACCGACGAGACCTCGCTCGCCAGCCTGGCTGCCCCTTCACGGGGGTGGCGGAGGACGATCGCGTCCACATAGCCGCTGACCACCCGGATCGTATCGGCCAGCGTCTCCCCCTTGGCCATCGACGATGCCTCGAACGAACTGAGCGTCAGGGACGTCCCCCCGAGCCTGGCCATCGCGGCCTCGAACGACATCCTGGTCCGGGTCGACGGCTCAAAGAAGAGGAGGGCCAGGATCTTTCCTTTCATTTCTAGGGGATCGTATTGATGGTGATCGATCCTCTCGGCCTCTGCAATCAACCGGTCGATCGCAGCCCGGTCAAAGTCCCGAATTGAGATAAAATCCTTCATGTTATCGCCGTGCTATGGTGATGTACCCGGTATGACAGACCCGGGTCGACGGTCGCGTGCCCCGGTCGGTCCGGGTCATCTCCCGTTCGATTAGTTCGTGCGTCACAACCTCGGAGAAGAGGTTCTTCGCCGTATCCAATACCAGAAAAAGATGTTCCAGGAACGGGGTATAACAGGCCAGGTACCCGCCGGGCTTCAGCAGCGTCGCGGCGTGCTGGATATGCTCCGGCGTGATCTGCATGTCGAGGTTGATCACATCATAGGTGCCGGTCGCGGTCAGCATGTCCGCGGCTACAACCGTCACATTGTCCAGGGCCGCGTCCTGGAGGTTCTTCTCGGCCAGCTTCGCGAACTCGGGCCGCTGTTCATAGGTGGTCACGGACGCTGCGATCGAACCGAAGAAGATCGCCGCCACCCCGGAACCGGTCCCAGCATCTAGCACATGATCCTTCTTGTTCATCCCGGTATAGGCGATCACAGACCCGATGTCCTTGGGGTGCATCGGGGCTCCGCTCCGCTTGGCATGGACGAAGAAGTCTGTCGGCCGCGGAATCCGTACAGAGAACCCGGTGCCGAGGTGGGTGACGACCTGGTCCCCGCCCTCCCTGCCGATGAGGTCAGAGAGAGGGATCATACCCAGGTCCGTGCTGAGCATCCCCTCGCCAGCAGTCACGTAATAGGCTCTGCTGTTCCCAATCAGCAGTACACGATCGCCGGCCTCAATCATGTGAAGCGAGCCTCAGGATCGCCTCAGCGATGTCACCCCTGGTCGCTGCAAGCGCATCCCGGGAGGCCTGCTCAGAGGCTCCGGTCTGCTCCTGCACCATGGCGACGTCCTCCTCGGGGATCGCCGGCGTTGCCGCATCGAACCGGGGCGTCCCGGTCACCTGATAGGTGGTGACCCCCTGCATCGTCATCCCGACCACCTCGGCCTCATCGAAGGTGTAGGTCCCTTCAGGGGTCGTGATCACGATCTTCTCGACATTCTCGATGGGGTCGATCTGCATACCCATCTTCTTCATCATCGCCTTCATCTGCTTTGGATTAATATTCCCTGGTAACATCAGTTCACCTTTCCTGCCCTAACTTTTACCGCAACCCCATACTTAAATTCCATCATCTCGAAACCGGAGAGCATTGCGGTGCCGGTCGCGACCAGCTGTCCTTCCTCGTCCACGACCAGCACCTCGTCACCCCCGCGGATCCCAGGATCTGCGCGGATCACATGCCGGGCGAACGCATTCTTCCCGGCAGAGACGAACTCCAGCACATCGGCTGCGATCACTACCCGGTACCTGTCGGGCGGGAGGCTCTCATGGAGCCGTTCAGCCCCTCTGATCCCGAGCGTGAGCCGCCCGTCCTGCGCGCGAATGGTGGCGAGCCGGTCCTTTCCGTACAGAGCATGCCGGATCCTGCCGGTGGTCGAATACTGAAACGTACACCCCTCCGGAAAGAGGGCTTCCCCTGCTCCTCTGCCGAACTGGTACTCAGCGATGGTTCTGATCCGGAACAGCGAACTGTTCTCCGAGCAATCGGTTGACACAATAAACAAACTCCTCTTCAACATCGTGCGGGATGAATGCCCCTGCTGCGATCGGGTGGCCCCCGCCGGCCCCTCCGATCGTCGCTGATGCCGCGGTCAGCACCGCCTGCAGGTCGACACCCTGCCTGACCGCCCATTCGTTGGTCCGCATCGAGACCTTCGTCAGGGTCGGGTCGTCGGGCAGGGTGCACATGATCAGGATTGGCTTCCGCCAGTTCAACTTGGATAGTGCCATCCCAGCCCCTATCCCGACGATCGTATCGGGGAACCGGTCCCCGACATGCAGGTACTGCAGGTGGGAGAGCTCGGTCACCCCGGTCTCAATGATATACGTGAGCAGCTCGCGGATGATCGTCCGGTGGTTGTTCAGCATATACTCGGCCTCACGGTACTGAGTGCCGCGATCACCCCTGCAGATCGCACTCCCGACCAGTGGGCGAGCCCAGCGGCCGCAGGCGTTCAGCACCGTCGCGAACTCGGAGGCGTTCCGGAGGGGCGTCCTGGCCGCCTCGTTCGGAAAGACATAGGTCTCGGCGAAGAGACGGTCGACCGGTTCGCCATGGGCGAGCAGTTGCTGGACCAGCGCACTGGTGATCGCCCGCTTTTCATCGGGCTCAAGCTCCTCCCAGACCCGCCATCGCCCGTCCCGGGTCTTCAGCGGAACCCCAACCTTCTGCAGAAAGCGAAGCGATCCGTTGATATCATTGCTGATCCCCGGGAGGAGGGGGTCGTCGTTGTACGAGAGACAGACATGAATCGGCCTGGTCGAGGTTCCATAACAGTTCAGATCCCTGGCCGTCGCCCGGATCGAGCCGTTGGCCACCCCGTCGTCGACGATCGTCCGTGCGATCCCCGTCAACCCGAGGGTCTCGCGGGCCATCATATCCCCGACATTCCCGACCACCGCGACCGAGGCAAGGTCGGTGTTCTTCCGGTCCATCTCTTTTGCGATCAGGTAGGCCACTCCAGCCGCCGAAAGGCGGGTGTGCCCGTACGGAACCCCGTTCACCTGCTGGTACGGGAGGGTGGCCGGCTGGGCCACGTGATGGTCGGCGATCAGCACCTCGTCGACCGTGAGCCCCCGCTCCTCGAGCAGGTTCTGCTGCCCGGCCCCGAGATCCACAAAGACCTTCAGCGACCGGTCCTCCGGCACCGTCCGGATCGTCAGGGGATCAAGCTGCCGGATATAGTGTGTGGTGGCTGGGATCCCGGCTCGTTGCACCGCTTCGGCGAGGATCGCCTCGCTGGTGATCCCGTCGGCATCGATATGGGAGATGATGGTCACCTCCTCTGCAGCAGCGATCCGCTCTGCGGCTGCAGTTACATCATCATTAAAGCCCATCCTGATCATAACTGGCATCTCAATGCACAAGAAAGTGCGCGAAGGAGGAGATAAAACTGAAAGAGTTCGCTGAACGCGGGATCATCACCCCTGCGCGGATGAAGGCGGTCGATCGGAACGCAACAGCGCTGGGGCTCGGCGTGCTGCAGATGATGGAGAGTGCCGGGCGGGCCCTGGCCGAGGTGGCGCTCAGGTACTCGCCCGGTTCGGTGCTGATCCTCTGCGGCAGGGGCAACAATGGCGGGGACGGGCTGGTGGCCGCCCGGTACCTGCAGATGACCGCCGAGACGACCGTCATCTATCCGGATTGCGGCCACGCGACCAGCGCCTGGACTGCCGAGCATGCGCTGCTCACCCATGCGGCCGTCCATCTCTGCCCGGTCAGGTCCGACCGGGACGTGGCCGCCCTGGCCGGGCACTTTTCCGGGGCCGACCTGATCATCGATGCGATGATCGGCACCGGGGGGTCGGGAGAACTCCGCGAACCTTTAAGTGGCTGTGTCGAAGAGGCGAACCGAGCCGGGGTGCCGATCATCGCCGCCGACCTGCCGACGCCGGGGATCCGACCCACGCTGGTCCTGGGATTCCACCGCCCCAAGGTGGTAGGGTCCGAGGTGGCTGATATCGGGATCCCGATAGAGGCCGAGTGCTGCATCGGCCCCGGCGACCTGACCGTGCTGAAGCGGCGGCCGTTCGCGAGCCATAAAGGGGTCGGCGGGCAGGTGCTGGTGATTGGCGGCGGACCCTACCAGGGAGCGCCGTACCTGGCCGGCCTCGCAGCCCTGCGGGCAGGGGCCGATATTGTCAGGGTCGCCTCGCCGGTCGCCCAGCAGTATCCTGACCTGATCCATATCCCGCTCGCAGGGGCGACGATCAGTGAGGCGCACCTGGCCACCCTCGAAGGGGAGGTCAGACGGGCCGACGTGGTGGTGGCCGGCAACGGCATCGGCCCCTCCTCCCAGCTGGTGATCACCCATCTGGCGCCGCTCTGCAGAAAGGCGGTATTCGACGCCGATGCCATCAGGCTGCCACTGCCGGTGGCCGAGGAGACGATCTACACCCCGCACGGTGGAGAGTTTGCACGGATGAACGGCTCCCCAGCGCCGTCCTCCCTTCGGGAGCGCGGACGGGCGGTCAGGGCCGCGGCTGCGGCCGTGAACGGGACGATCCTCCTCAAGGGATCGATCGATCTGATCGCCGATGCGAAACGGGTCAGGTTCAACCGGACCGGGTCGCCGGCGATGACGGTCGGCGGCACCGGGGACCTGCTGGCAGGGATCACCGGGGCCCTCCTCTGCCGGCTCTCCCCATTCGAGGCAGCAACGGTGGCGGCCTATGTGAATGGGAGGGCAGGCGAACGGGCTGCGGCAGAAAGAGGAGAAGGGTTGATCGCCTCCGATATGCTTGAGTGTATTCCCCGCGAACTCTTCATGGAGGAAGAGGATGCCTGAGTTTACCCATATCAACGGCGACAAGGTGCAGATGGTGGACATCACCGCCAAGGGTGAGGTGAAACGGATGGCCCGGGCCGAGGGGACGATCACCCTGCGGTCCGACACCGTGGCCGCTATCAGAACCGGGACCGTGCTGAAGGGGAACGTGCTCGCCACGGCCAGGATCGCTGCGACGCTGGCTGTTAAGCAGACCCCGCAGCTCATCCCGCTCTGCCACCAGATCCCAATCGGAGCGATCACCGTCGACTTCACTGATACAGAGGTGTCGATCACGGCAGAGGTGACTGTCACTTCGTACGGCCGGACCGGGGTCGAGATGGAGGCGCTGACCGGGGTCTCGGTAGCGCTGCTGACCATCTGGGACATGGTCAAATCGGCGGAGAAGGACGAGAACGGACAGTACCCAGTGACCGGGATCAGCGATATCCGGGTGATCGAGAAGATCAAGGGCTGACCAGGATCACCGCTGTTATTAATAACCGGGTGGTCGACATATAAAGGAATACGGGATCCGTCCCGTAAAGGAATGTAGCTCAAAATTTGAGCTGAACCTTGGTGAAGATCATGTCAAAATCTATGTATGCCTACGTTCGTGAGGCATGGAAGAAACCCGAGGAGACCGGTGTTAAGAAGCTCCTCTGGGACCGTATGCAGGTATGGCGGCGGGAAGGAACCGTCGTCAGACTCGAACACCCAACTCGTATCGATCGGGCCCGCTCCCTTGGATTCAAGGCCAAGCAGGGCATCATCGTGGTCAGGGTCAAGGTCAGACGGGGTGGGCGGAGAGCCTCACGGTACATCCGCGGACGGAGAACAGCCAACATGGGGATGCGCAAGTTGACCCCAGGAAAGAGCCTGCAGCGTATCGGTGAGGAGCGTGCTTCGTCCCGGTACCCAAACATGGAGGTTCTCAACTCGTACTGGGTCGGCCAGGACGGCAGACAGAAGTGGTATGAAGTGATCCTCGTCGACGGTCACCACCCCGTAGTGCTGAGCGATCCACGGCTGAGCTGGTTTGGAAATGCAACCCAGCGTGGACGTGCAGAGCGCGGTAAGACCAGTGCAGGGATGAAGGGCCGTGGTATGCGAACCCGGGGCAGAGGGACTGAGAAGACCCGTCCGTCCATCCGCTCAAATGCAAATAAGGGTAAGTAACCCGATCTCTTTTTTTGGTCATGCACTGCACTGACATCTGTACCTGTTCGTATCCGGCAGGAGACTCCTCCCTGACCAGAATGACGATGGAGGCCGGAGCTCTCGGCTTTGACACCATCGTGCTGCCCGTGGAGCAGCCGGCAGTCATCGGGAATGTCAGTGTGCTGCCGGCACGGGTGATCGAGACACGGCATGTCCGTGAGGTGATCAGGGACCTCGGGCGTACGAAAGAGGGTCAGGTTATGATCGTCATGGCCGGGGATGCCTCGTTCATCAGGGGTGTGGTCCCGCTCCGCGGGGTCCACCTGCTGGCTGGGGTCGAGCGACAGCGGAAGAACGCCTTCGACCATGTCTCCGCCCGGCTCGCCGCTGAGAAGAATGTGGGGGTTACAATCGACCTCTTTCCCCTGCTGTATCTGAAGGGGCTGCAGCGGCAGCGCGTGCTGCAGCGGTACGCCGACCTGCTGACCCTGCACCGACGATATGAGTTCCCATTTGTGATCGGATCGTTCGCACGCTCGATCCTCGATCAGCGATCGGTCAGGGAGATGACCCTGCTCTGTGCCCTCTTTGGGATGGAGAAGGAAGAGGTCATCAGGGGACTCACCTCGCTGCCAGGGGTACTGCACCAGCTGCTGCCAGTCAGGGTGGTCGAATGAAACCCAGACCGCCGACGATGCGGATCAAGAAGCGGTATGTGCTGGCTGCGATAGTACCGAACTACCCTTCTATCGACTCGAAAGTCCTGTACGTTGCGATCGCAGAGGCGATAACCGGACTGTACGGCGATGGTGCAGGGGCAGCCCTCCACCATGCCGTCGTATTCGCCGGTGACGGCTACCTGATCGCACGTTGCAGTCGGGGGAGCGAGCAGTTCCTTGCCACAGCCCTCGCCGTGGTCACCGAGGTAGATGGCCAGCGGGTTGCCTTCAGGACCCTCGCGACATCGGGGACGATCCATGCCCTCCGCAGACGGATGCGACAGCCGGTTGAACGACCAGAACGTGAGGACCTGGAAGTGGATGGCGTGATCTACGAGGTCCATGTCAGGGAATCACAAAAGGTTGATTTAATAGAGAAGGGATGTAACAGTCAAAAGCTACTGTTCCTTGTTGAACAGGATCTTCAGGAGAGATAATGCAACCACAATATCAGATGGGATATGACCGGGCCATAACGGTGTTCAGCCCAGATGGCCGGCTTTATCAGGTAGAGTACGCACGTGAAGCGGTCAAACGCGGCACGACTGCGGTTGGGATCAAATGCAACGATGGAATCGTCCTGCTTGTTGACAAGCGGGTGAACTCCAAGTTGCTCGAGCCCTCGTCGATAGAGAAGATCTTCAAGATCGATAATCATATCGGTGTCGCCTCTTCAGGCCTGGTCGGGGATGCCCGTTCACTGGTCGATCGGGCCAGGGTGGAGTCCCAGGTGAACCGGGTCAGCTACGATGAGCAGATCGACGTCGAGATGCTCTCAAAGAAACTCTGCGATCATATGCAGACCTACACCCAGTTCGGCGGTGCACGCCCATACGGAACGGCACTGCTGATCGCCGGGATCAGCGACGGTCAGTTCAGGCTCTTTGAGACCGACCCGAGCGGCACGCTGCTCGAGTACAAAGCGACTGGAATCGGGATCGGGAGGAATGCCGTGATGAAGGTCTTTGAGGAGGAGTACAATCCCGAAGCCAGCATCCGCGACGCGATTCTGCTCGGTCTCAAGGCCCTGCACGCTGCAACCGAAGGAAAGTTTGATGTGAACACTGTCGAGATCGGGGTTGTCAACAATGACACGCCTGCGTTCAGAAAGATGAGCAGACAGGAAGTCGCCTCGTTCGTTGAACAGATCGAACAGTCGTGATGTTTCCATGATTCCACTGGACAAAGCCGTGGTGGCCAGGCTGGAGAGCCATGCCGAACGGTTTGAACTGCTCGTCGACCCGGATGAGGCGAGCAGGTTCAAGCAGGGGGAGCTGATCGAGATTGAGGATATCGTCGCAGCGCTCAATGTATTTGAGAATGCCGCCCATGGGGACAGGGCCTCGGACGAGACCCTGATGAAGGTCTTTGGAACGCTGGACTTTCCAACGATCGCAAAGAGGATCATCGAGAAGGGGGAGATCCACCTGACCTCCGACCAGCGGAGGCATATGATCGCAGACAAGCGCAAACAGGTGGTGAACTTCATTGCTCGCAACGCCGTGAACCCGCAGACCGGGTACCCGCATCCGCCAACGCGGATCGAGATGGCGATGGAGGAGGCCAGGGTGAACATCGACCCGTTCAGACACCTTGACGATCTGGTCAAGGATACGATGAAGGCCCTCCGCCCGTTGATCCCGATCCGGTTTGAGGAACTCCGGCTCGCCGTGAAGATCCCGCCGGACTATGCAGCCAAGTCCTTCCCTGAGATTAGGGCAGGTGCTGTGATCGAGAAGGACGAATGGCAGCGGGACGGCTCATGGATCTGCGTGGTCAGGATCCCGGCAGGCATCCAGAACGAGTTTTATACGACCGTCAACCGGCTCACCAAGGGTGAGGGCGAGGTCAAGAAACTCAATCAGATATATTAAGTTTGAGAACCTATAGATAAAGATAAATTTGGGGTGAAAGAGAATGGCCAGCCATCATCAGAAAGCAAAAGGAAAGGTCACTGGTAGTGCCGGACGTTTCGGCTGCCGGTACGGTCGCTTTGTAAGGAAGAGAGTGAACGAGATGGAGAAGGTCTCAGGTGCACTCCACCGCTGTCTGCGGTGTGACACCGTAGCTGTCCAGCGACGGGGTACTGGGATCTGGGAATGCCGCAAGTGCGGTTTTAAATTCGCCGGGGGAGCCTATGTACCACAGACACCGGTTCATAACGTCGCCCTCCGCACCATCGAGAGGGCCCTCCAGAAGGAGGCTTGATCCAGGTGACAGCCACCTACAAATGTGCACGGTGCAAGCACAGGGTTGAGATCGACGTCAATGTCAGATGTCCCTTCTGTGGCCACCGGATCCTCTTCAAGGAACGGGGCGGCGGGATCAAAGAGTTAAAGGCTCGATGACCTTCGTCACGACCTCCCGTAAACCGGTCCCTGAAGTAAGAACCCTTGCAAAAGGGCTGGCATTTGCTCTGGGATGGCAGTACCTGACCCGTGGGAAGATGGGCGTACAGGACCTCAATGAATGGGGCCCACTCCTTTTTTTAGTCTCTGGTGAGGCGAAGTCGATCCGGGTCGCCTTGATACGGGAGAACAGCACGATCACCGAGTTCTGGGTTGATTCAACCGAGATGCGTGAACGGATGGGAACGATCACCCATGGAATCACGGTCTCGGACCAGGGTCTCTTCGAGGCGCTCTCCCCATACATTGAGATCAGTCTCAGTGAAGGGAACGGAGCTCGGACCCTCTTATATGATGGCCCACAGAAGAAGCAGTTCCTCCTGAAACTCAGGTGAGAGAATGGCACATCAGGCATGGTTCACCTTCTGCACGCCCACGGCCCCCCTCTTGTATCGGGCGCTGGCACCAGAACTGATCGACCAGGAGGGGATGCGGTCGACCGTCGACCTCGCCTGCGTTGATCAGACCACGCTGGTGATGACGATCGAGGCCGAGGATCTGGCTGCACTCAGGGCCGCCCTGAACATGTGGCTCCGGCTGGTGAACGTCGCAGACGAGGTCACCGAGATGGGCCTTGCGACCCTTGAAAGTAGCCGGGCCGTCCGATCCTGATCTGACCGGAACATATCAGGTTTTTATACGGCAATTTTTAGATAGATTCACTTCTCTATTCTATTCCACGCTGAAAGGAGTATGGTGAGATGACGATACACATCAGACAGGAGACTGAAAAGGACTATCTGGTCTCAGCACAGGTCGTTGAAGAGGCTTTTGAACATGCTGCATTCAGCGACCATACTGAGCATAATTTAGTTGCCAATCTGAGAAAGAGCGATGTATTTGTACCACAACTCTCCCTGGTGGCAGAAGATGAGGGGGTGATTGTCGGACATATCATGCTCACAAAACTCATGATCCGCGATGGTGAGAAGCAGCACGAATCCCTGGCCTTGGCCCCGGTCTCCGTTGTACCCGGGCATCAGAAGAAAGGGGTCGGCAGTGCCCTGATCCGGAAGAGCCTGGAGATTGCCAGAGATCTTAACTTTAGATCGGTGATCGTGCTCGGGCACGATACCTATTACCCCAGATTCGGGTTCAAACCGGCACATACCTGGGGAATCAAGGCCCCGTTTGACGTATCGAAAGAAGCGTTCATGGCGCTGGAACTGGTGAATGGTAGCCTCGATCAGGTGAAAGGAACAGTCATGTATCCGAAAGTGTTCTATGAATGAGAAGGATTGCTGATTGGTCACTGCACTTTCATCAGTAGTTCTCGAGTAAAAATTGATTCCAAGAGACCTCAAGGGTTTCCCTTGAATGACTCATTGTTCTTTTTGGTTGCATCGCTAGAGAGACTACTATCCAGAGTGATGACCAGACGCCCCCTTCACCCGAGGATCGCCCCGATGATCGCCGCCGGCATCATCGTCTTCTGCACGATCTCCTCCTCTGAATTGCCGGCCTTCTGAAGCCGCCTGACCACCGCGTCCATCGGTTCTGCAACTTCGACGATGAACCGATCGGGGTCATAGACCCGGAAGACCCGCTGACACCATGGCTGCTCCCGGAGTTCGTGGACGACGGGGATATCCCGACCCTGGATCATCTCTCAGACCTCGTCGATCTCTTCTGCCTCGAAGTAGACCTCCACATCGTTTCCCTTCCTGGGCTCAACTTTCTCTCTATAAATCACGGTCAGGGCGTAGTCCCTCTGCCAGAGGGCCAGACCGCTCGTGAATCCCACATTGCGTCCGACATCCATGGCAATCTCCTGCCCGAAGAGATCCCGTAGAATCGCTTCGACTGTTCCTGTCGCTGACGAGGAGGATGAAGCCGGCGAGTCTGAATGCTGGTGACTTGGTTGTCATGAAGGAATGTGAGATGGAGGAGGAGATAAACCGAAGAGAATAGTGGGTGAAAGTGATTGATAATTCAGCTCTGTTGAAAAATTCCAATCATACTCCAATATCCCTCTTCCTCCATCAACGAGAGGTGTAAATAAGTCTATTTTTGAGAGGTCCAACAGAGCCACAATTATAAAATCGTTCCATTCACATCAAACCTCAACATGGGATTTAAAGAAATATCGGAGAACCATAACTGAGAGAATTCAAAAAAGAGAGATGATCAAGAGATAAAAAAAGATCTATATTGTTGGACCTCTGTTCTCTCGAGCTGAGTTAGACTTTAATGAAAAAAATGATTATGTGGAAACAAAAGGATATTTGACATTTCTTCCACAAAGAGACGGGAAATTACTGGCTGAGTTGTTGAGAGAAGGAGAATCAAAAGAAAGCGCAATACAAACGATTTTTAATCTTGATGTCGACGAGATTAAAAAGGCGGATATTCTTCTCCTCATATTAGACGGCCGTGTTCCAGATGAAAGGGCCATGTGTAGAACTTGGGCATTGCATACGCCTTAAACAAAAAAATGCATTGGTTTAAAGACTGATTCTCGTTATTTAATGGGTAATCTGGATAACCCACTAATTCTTGGAGTTCTCAAAGGGAAGATCGCAAAAAACATTTCAGATCTGGAAAAATTCCTCTAACCTACATTTTATAAAGTCGAGAGAAGATCACACTGTTTGAAATTCAAATAATTTCCTTCTGATCCTATGCCCTCTCCTGCAACCTGCTTCATTCACCCATCCACACGAAGGATCTGCAGAACTATCTCCGTTGGCATGTTCGATCTATCTAGATCCTCCCCTTTCACTGTGACGGCCCTTGGTGTGAGGTTGCGCTGCAGTATGGGGAGAGCTTGGACTCTCCAGAGCCATCAGTCCCTCTCCGCCTTTGAGGAGAACTACATAGAAAAAAAGGCATAGAAAAAAAGGTGTTCCTTCAGGTCGACGCAATGGAGGCTACCGTCAGGTCGACGCCCTTGTAGGCGAAGCTCAGCGTCAGGTTATCGGCACTCTTGTCGACGACCTTGGTGGTCCTGAGCGAGTACCCGGTCGGGGTCGCATTCACATCGGTCGTGTCATCGAGCCCCTCTGCACGGGAGAGGACGACCTGTTCATTGATCGTCGCATTGGTGAAGTTCATACCGAGCTGCTCGAACTGGGCAGAGCTGATCGTCACGTTCTGCGTCTCAGAGGAGTTCTGATCGAAGGGGACCGTCTTCATCTGGTTGACATGCATCCCAATCAGCCCGTCCACCAGCCTCTGATACTCATCGCCAAAGACCGTGAAGTTGGCCGACTGTGGTGCGGTCACCGGGAGGGACTGCATGCTCGTATTATCATAGACCCCGCCTGCAGGGACGGTGAGCTGGTTCGTCAGCAGGACCGTCTGATTCTGTTTGGCTGCAGCAGCGTAGACCACCTTATCCGAGGTGATGATCGGACGTCCGAGATCGTCCCGAATGGTCAGGTCTGCAGTCACCACGGAGCCGTTCTGAACGGTGCTGAATGTATTGAGCCAGCTCATCCCCATCGAGGAGACGACCATCAGGACCACAAAGAGCACCCCGACCCCGATGACCAGAATCTTCTTCCAGTTCGCAGTGGTGGGCTGAGTTGCCTTCTGAGAAGGCTTCTTGCCTTTCCCTGCCCCCGGATTCTTCTGTTCCTTCATTGATATACTAATCTCACGTCTGGTCAGATAAGGGCTCCGGATGGCATATGTCCTCAGCCCCCTGGAGGGGAAAGACCAGCAGATCCTGATCGGAGGTACGGATCATCGCGACGAGCGAGGAGAGGCTGACCGGCCGGTAACCGATCACCTCCGCACTGACGTTGATCGTCCGTCCCCGGACAGAGAGGAACGGGTACCGGTGCAGCCTCCTGTTGTGGGTGTGCCCGTGAACCACCCAGCCGTCGAACGCCGGTGGCGCATCGGCAGGGTCATGGACCAGTAGCAGGTCGACCCCGTCGACGGTCAGGGTCAGCTGTTCGCAGACCTCCCCAGAGGAGGGGTCGTGGTTCCCCTGCACCCAGGTGATCGCCCCTGAGAGGGCGGACAGGAACTCTGGAACCTGGGTCGGGCTGCCGCAGAGATCCCCGAGGAAGAGTACCTGATCCCCGGGAGAGATCACCTGGTTCCAACCGACGATCAGAGCCTGGTTCATTGTGGAACGATCAGGGAACGGCCGGCTACAGTACTGGATGATGTCGGCGTGGCCGAGGTGGAGGTCACTGATCAGGTACGGTGGTCCTCCCCGCCGGGGTGATGACCATAGGATCCGCTCCCGATAGCCGGCGAGGGTATCAGACCATGCCTCCTGAGAGGTCGAACGGTACCGGTTCAGCCAGGTCTGCAGGACCAGATCGTACCCGCCGACGGGCTGCTCCCCTGCAAGAAGCATCAGCCGGAGTCCTTCCAGCGGAAGGCAAAGAGGAGGGATTCCCGCATTGACCTCAAAGGAGGCTGGCTCTCGTGGCCGGACCCATGAGGTGAACCGGGAGAACAGGCTCTGGTCTTTTTGAGGGGCAGTAGGCGCGGTGAGAGATTCCGGCGGTTGAAAACCAGGGGCCCGAACCAGCGGCACTTCCCAATGGGGAGGAGCAAGATCGTCGTCCCCGACGAGCGGCAACATCATTCTATGCAGGGTATCGGCGAGAGTTATCAGCGCCGTTGAGGGGACGACCCTGCAGCCAAGGATCCAGCCCTCCATGCCCCGCCTCCAGCCCCAACCGTCGAGCAGGTACCCAACCGGCCCCAGAACCCCTGCAGAGGCGACGGCCTCTTGAAGGTTCATAAACTCGACGCCCGGCTGGGAGGTGAACGGCCCGGTCAGGGTCAATATTGGAGGGATCGGTGAGACCTCGCCGGGGGCCCGCTCCATAACCTCCCGCTGAAGCTGCCGGAGCCGCCAGTCCGCGGTGGACGGGGTGAGGGCAATGGACCAGGAGGACGTTTCCATATCAATAATGGTCGGAGACCCGACCTGATAAAGGGAAGACCCCTTGACAAAAATAGGATCAGCATCTATCTCTAGAGTATGATGCCGCAGTCACTGGTGGGGATCATACTCTTCTCTTTCCTCATAGGGCTCACCGGTGCACTGGCCCCGGGGCCGACCCTGGTTGCGACCATCACCGCCTCGATGAAGGGTGGGTGGACCGCTGGCCCGAAGGTCACGCTCGGGCATATCGCCATCGAGGCGCTGGTCGCCCTGCTGATCCTGGCCGGGGTCGCGACGGTGGTGCAGAGGTATACCAGTCTGATCGCGGCGGTCGGCGGCTGCGCCCTGATCGGTTTTGGTCTGCTGACCCTCCGCGGCGTCTCATCGGCCTCGCTGAACCAGAGTGGGGCTGTCACGACACAGGGACCGATTCTTGCCGGGATGCTGACCAGCGTGGCCAATCCGTACTTCTGGATATGGTGGCTCTCGATCGGGAGCGGATTTCTGGTCGACTCGATCGGCATCGGAGCCCTGGCCGTGGCTGCCTTCATGGCAGGTCACTGGGCTGCAGACCTTGGCTGGTTCACAGCAGTCTCGACAGGGGTCCACCGGGGAGGAGAGATCCTCCCTGAACCGGCCTACCGCATGATCTTGCAGGGGTGTGGGGTGCTGCTGATCCTCTTCGGTGGTTACTACCTATCGACCCTCCTGTCAGTCACCTGAACCACGATCAGTAAAAAGAGGAGACGATCTTAACGTCGAGAGGAGACAGTGTGGAGAATGATCTGCTGGACCTCACGGATCAGATTCTGGATATCAGGGTCTTCAGTCCGGTAGAGCCCTCGGAGCGGGGGAATCGCCCGTGGATCCCCAAGTCTGCCGAGAGCCCAGACCGCCTTCTTCCGAACGAACCGATCCTCGTCCTGAAGCGCCCCGATCAGATCGTCGACCGCCCTGGGGTCCCCAAGCCTGCCGAGAGCTTCAGCCCCCTTCCACCGGGCGGTAGGGTTGGGATCAATCAGCAGTCCACGGTAGTGTTCGTACCGCTCGTCTGGCATACACCCTCATGTAAGCAAGAGATCCCGGTAGCCTCGAAGACGTCCTTCCCCTCGACAAAGACCAGCCCGTGATCCTGTGCATACCTGATCGCATCGTCCTTCTTCAGGGCTAGACCAGTCTCGTCGTCCAACATCTCGCAGATCGCAATGGCTGGCGTCACACCGGCCATCCGGGCCAGAGTCACTGATAGTTCGGTCTGCCCGCACCGCTGGGCGAGCAAATCGTCTGCGGCCCGCAACAGCGCCACATGACCGGGGGTACGGAACTCGGCATGGAAGGTATCAGGCTCGCCGGCCAGCACCTTCTTCACCTGGGCGCCGATCGACGAGATCGTCAGCGCACGATCGCGGTCAGGGATCCCGGTGAAGGTCTTCTTATGATTCACCCAGATCGAGAACGAGGAGTGGTTGCTCCGATCGTACGGGATCTCCCCGTCCTGTTCGACCACACCCGTAGCCTGCAGCAGGTCCGTAGCGAACGGGAGATGAAGCAGTTTTGCAGCCACCGGATCGATCGCAGTGCAGATCAGGCCGCCACCGTCCTTCCTCATCTGAAGAATGTGCTGTGGTGTGACCACATCGGCACAGATTGCAAAGTCGGTCTCCCCTTCCCGATCTGCAAAGTCGTAGAGCAGGATCATCTTTCCATCGCGCAGTGCGTTCAGGGCATCATCGATCATTCTGAGCCTCCATGGTCACGGTGGTATCTGTTCCATGCAGCGTATCACACAGTCCTCTGGCAGCAACAACATCGCTGGTGTTATGAGAACTGCCCGGACCCTCCATCGAACGCTGGCATCCCTGTTTGTTGCTGGAGAGCCTGACGGCGTCCAGAACCTCCTTCCCTGAGACAAAGATCAGTCCATGCTCTTCTGCATATCGGATCGCATCGTCCTTCTTCAGGGCCAGGCCGGTCTCATCGTCGAGCATCTCGCAGATCGCAATAGCCGGTGTCACGCCGGCCATCCGGGCCAGAGTCACCGAGAGTTCTGTCTGTCCACGCCGCTGGGCGAGCAAATCGTCTGCGGCCCGCAGCAGCGCCACATGACCGGGGGTACGGAACTCGGCATGAAAGGTATCAGGCTCGCCGGCCAGCACCTTCTTCACCTGGGCGCCGATCGACGAGATCGTCAGCGCACGATCGCGGTCAGGGATCCCGGTGAAGGTCTTCTTATGATTCACCCAGATCGAGAACGAGGAGTGGTTGCTCCGATCATACGGGATCTCCCCGTCCTGTTCAACCACACCCGTAGCCTGCAGCAGGTCCGTAGCGAACGGGAGATGAAGCAGTTCTGCTGCCACTGGATCGATTGCGGTACAGATCAGGCCGCCACCGTCCTTCCTCATCTGAAGAATGTGCTGTGGTGTGACCGCGTCGGCACAGATCGCGAAATCAGTCTCCCCTTCCCGGGTTTCAAAGTCATAGAGCAGTATCATCTTTCCTTCGCGTAGTGCGTTCAATGCATCATCAATCATCCAGTACCTCCACGGTTACAGTATCCATATCCTTCAATTGCAGGGTCTCGCGCAGCCCTTCGGCAGCAATCACCTCGATCACATCGTCTGGGTAATGGGTCCTGCCAGGGACCACGATCGCACACCGATATCCCTGTATACTGCAGGGGAGGGCCCTGGCCCCCCCAAAGGTCCGTTCATCTGCAGTAAAACCTTCAATTGGCACCCAGTCCACAGATTCAAGTCTCTTTCTGACCTGAACGCTCGGTCCATTCAGCCGAATGTTCAGGGTTCCGGGGAACGGGGAGAAACCGAGTTTCTTATGAAACTGCTCGCGATAATGGGGCAGTCCGACATAATACCGCCCCTCCCCGACGCCACTGACCACCGTCCCGTTCAGCTGAAACTGGGCGACCTTCCGCTCAAAGACCCTGCAGTAATCTGAGTACTCCCGATGCAGGGCCTCCTCGCCATCCCTGGTGATCGTCACATACTGACCATCAGGATGGAGCGACCGTGTGATTAATAGCCCGGCTTCGAGGGCGATGAGCCGGCGGGAGGCGGTCTGCGGGCTGATCCCGAGTGTCCCGGCCAGGGTCTGCGACGAGATCAGGACCGGGCCATTGCACCCGCCGATCAGTGCAATCGCCTTCAGGCACTGGAGATCCTCTGCTTCTAGCATATATCAAAATTGAGATGCTTACTATTTATGGATTTTGGAGTGGGATATTGGTGAGATACGTGATATGTCGAATGACCATTCGTTAATTATTTAATATACCCGCCCAGATGGTATACTATGAAATCCGGACTGCGTCATCAACTCGCCGAAAAGATGGCTGGTGAGATCACGCTTTCGGACTCACCAGGGAAGGCCCTAAAGAAGTGGCGGATGAGTTTTGACATTCCGCAGGGTGTGCTCGCAGAACGGCTTGAGGTATCCCCATCTGTGATCAGCGACTATGAGAGCGGGCGAAGGAAATCGCCGGGGACCGCAGTCGTCGGAAAGATCGTCGACACGATCCTCTCGATGGACGAGGCCCAGGGAGGGCGGTATATCCAGAAGTTCAGCACGATGCTCTATGCTGACTTCGACGACGAGGTGATCTATGATATGCATGAGTACGCAGTCCAGGTCCCCCTTCGGGAGTTTGCAGAGGTGATCAATGCGACCCACCTCTGCGGTTCGCTCGACCAGTCGCTGTACGGATACACAGTGATCAACAGCCAGAATGCGATTGTGCAGCTCTCCTCAAATGAGTTCAACCGACTCTACGGTTGGTCGACCGAGCGTGCAATGATCTTCAACGGGGTTTCAAATGGCAAATCCCCGATGGTTGCGATCAGAGTCACCTCGTTTAAACCACGATGTGTGGTGCTACAGGGGATCACGCCCGAGGAGGTGCATCCAATTGTACCACTGCTTGCAGACAAAGACCGGATCACGGTCCTCTGCACGAGTATGGAGATAGAGAAGATTATTGCAGTACTGAGAGGTCAGGAATGGTAGGCATCATCACATACGGGGCGTATATCCCCCGGTACAGGATCAAACTCGAAGAGATCGCCCGGGTCTGGGGGGACAACGCACATGACATCACATCAGGGCTCGGGGTGAAGGAGAAGTCGGTCCCTGACCTGGATGAGGACACCGCCACGATGGCGGTCGAAGCGGCCAGGAACGCGCTGAAGCGACGGGATGTGGATCGCGAGGCGATTGGGGCCATCTATGTCGGGAGCGAGTCGCACCCGTACGCCGTCAAGCCGACCGCGTGTACCGTTGGTGAGGCAATCGCCGCGACTCCGAACATGACCGCGGCCGACTATGAGTTTGCCTGCAAAGCGGGAACCGCTGGCATCCAGGCCTGCATGGGTCTAGTCGGAAGCGGCATGATCAAGTACGGCGTGGCGATCGGCTCGGATGTTGCGCAGGGTGCACCGAGCGATGCCCTCGAATACACGGCAGCGGCAGGCGGAGCGGCGTTCATCATTGGTAAGGACGATCCGATTGCAGAACTCCACCACACCGTCTCGTTCACCACCGACACCCCTGACTTCTGGAGGCGCGAAGGGCAGAGTTATCCACGGCATGGCGGCAGGTTCACCGGTGAACCCGGTTATTTCAAGCACACGATGGGAGCGGTCAACCTCCTCTTCGATCAGATCGACAAGTCACCGAAGGACTACGACTACGCCGTCTTCCACCAGCCCAACGCGAAGTTCCCACAGAAGGTCGCCAAGATGCTCGGGTTCACTCCCGAACAGATCAGACCTGGGCTCGTGGTTCCACGGCTTGGAAACACCTATTCCGGGGCCTCGATGATTGGCCTCGCAGCCACGCTCGATATCGCGAAGGCAGGTGACCGGATCTTCGTCGCCTCGTTTGGGTCAGGCGCCGGCAGCGATGCGTTCGACATCGAAGTAACTGATCATATCGAATCCGACCTGATCAACAGGAAGGCGGCCCCTTCAGTGGAGGACCTGCTGAAGAACCCTATCTACCTGGACTATGCACTGTATGCAAGACACAAAGGAAAGATCGTGATGCAAGAATGAGAGATGTCGCAGTGATTGGAGTGGGATGTACCACCTTTGGAGAGAAGTGGGGGACATCGTTTAGGAACCTCTTTGTCGAGGCGGGGGGAATGGCCATCGAGGACGCCAATATATCAGGCGAAACGATCGATGCCCTCTATGTCGGAAACATGAGTGCCGGCCGGTTCATCGATCAGGAGCATATCGGCGCCCTGATCGCGGACTATTCCGGTCTCGCCTCAGAGCACACCCCCTCGACGAGGGTTGAGTCGGCCTGCTGTTCAGGCGGGCTTGCGTTCCGTCAGGCTGTCATCGCGGTGGCTAGCGGCATGGAGGATATCGTGGTCGCCGGCGGGGTCGAGAAGATGACCGATGTCGACACCCCAACCAGCGTGGACGCCCTGGCAGCGGCAGCAGACCGGGAATGGGAAGGGTTCGTCGGAGCCACCTTCCCTGGGCTGTACGCGATGATCGCCACTGATTATATGAACCGGTACCCGCTGACCAGAGAGCAGCTGGCACAGGTCGCCGTCAAGAACCACTATAATGGGGCCAGGAATCCGATCGCACAGTTTCAGCATGAGATCTCGATCGACACCGTCATCAACTCCTCGCTGGTCGCTGACCCGTTGCGACTCTTTGACTGTTCTCCGATCACCGATGGGGCGGCCGCGGTGATCCTGGCTCCACTGGAGCGGGCGCACGAGTTCACCGATACCCCTATCAAGGTGCTTGCTACCGCACAGGCATCGGACACGATCGCTCTTCATGATCGACGGGACATCAGTACGATGGACGCGACGGTTGCTGCAGGAGACCGGGCCTTCAAGATGGCGAAGCTCGAACGGAAGGATATCGATCTGGTCGAGGTGCACGATTGCTTCACGATCGCAGAGATCTGTGCGATCGAGGATCTCGGGTTCTGTAAGAAGGGCGAGGCCGGCAAACTGACCGAGGAGGGCGTGACCGCACTGAACGGCAAGCTTCCGGTCAATACCAGCGGCGGGCTGAAGGCCTGTGGCCACCCGGTCGGCGCGACCGGGATCAAGCAGGTCTGGGAGATCGTGAAGCAACTCCGTGGGGAGGCCGGCAAGCGGCAGATCGACGGTGCAGAGATTGGAATGACTCAGAATGTCGGCGGAACCGGGGCTTCGGTGGCTGTCCATATCCTCGGGAGGGCCTGATCATGCCGGTCGCACGATTCTGGCGCAAGATCCCGCAGCGGTACAATCTGGTCGGGACTGAGTGCACCACCTGCGGGAGAAGGTTCTTCCCGCCCCGGACTTTCTGCCCGGACTGCAGGCGGACTGGGGTCATCGAGGACCATACCTTCGAGGGGAAGGGGACCGTCGTCACCCACACCGTGATCAGGTCAGCCTCGGACCAGTTCTCACAGCAGACCCCCTATGTGCTTGCGATCATAAAACTGGACGAGGGCCCTCAGTTCACCGCACAGGTTATCTGCCTTCCAGAAGAGATCAGGATCGGGATGCGGGTCAAGAGTGTCTTCCGCAAGGTCGCAACCGAGGGGAACAGTGGAGTGATCTACTATGGGACCAAGTTCGTCCCTGACGAGCAGTCATAGGACTGCCCCACATCTTTTTTCTTTATATTTGCAGGATCCGACTGGTTTGGATCTCCTCCAATCAGCCTGTGGAAATAATAAAAAAGCGGCGGGACTATTCTTTATCGGCGTTGAGGTCAGGATCATCCTCAACCCCATGGGACGGGATTGTGCTTTCAGATGACCCGGTCCTTCCTTCAATAAAATCTGAAAGGTCTTCCGACTTGATCCGCCAGTATTTACCGATCTTAACCGCTCTGAGCCGTTTTTCCTTGATATGGTTCCGGACCAGTTTTTCGCGGATCTGCAGGATCGCGGCCACCTGTGCGACGGTCAACAGTGGTTCTGTGATGATCTCCCCCCATACTCTGCTGTCTGGGGAGAGGGCTATAAATTCTCTGACTCGGGTGTGTTCCATAACGGGATCCCTCCCTGATCACCAGATGAGAAGCAAACCGGTGCAGTGGTGAATTGCCGGTGCCCCGGGCCTTTCTGCATTGCAGGGTGGCATGGCATCTTTCCGGTGTCAGCATTCACGGTACTGTCAACTGGCTCAATCAAAAAAATCATCTAGTCGTATGAGAATGAATTGGTCTTTTTACCTATTAAACATTAGCAATAGCGGAACATACAGGACATAAAGATACCCTTAAAGCCCTATACTGATATGGCCGAGCATCAACAGGGGAAGTAACCCGCAGACCTGATCGCGGTCAGAGACCACCAGACCTGTGGAACTCTTCCCAAAATCTCTTCAAGACCTTCAGGATCCTCGACCGGAAGAATGATGCGAGGAATCCTCAGCCGACCTGCTCATACCACTCGATTTGATTCCACGGGCACTCAGGCTGTGCTGCTCAGGAGTGCCGCCACGCACACCACCAGAACCCTTTGAGTTCTTCTGGTTCTTTGAGGATTTGATTCCACGGGCACTCATACTGTGCTGTTCAGGAGTACCACCACGTACACTACCCGTGGCTTTGCGTCCCTCCCGGGATGGCACAGGTTCGGAACGCATAGTTTCCTCATTCTGACCCTTCTTATGCTCTACCATTCTATTTCACCATCCCTGTGGGGGGCGTAATAAGATATAAACTTTTTCAGTACACTGCTGTGTTGCATAACTAGGGTATATCCTCATCTACTTTGTTGCATAATGCGAAAATCGCCTATTAACTGTGGGGATATGGAGTTAAAAAGTCCATTTTTTTGCCCATATTTGAGTTATGCAACACAGCAAGAAGAAGTTAAAAAGAGCAGAGCATAGAGGGGATGAATGGGTCAAATATCCCGTATCTCTTCAATTACTATCATTTCGAAGACCCTCCAGCCAAGGGCAGGAGACCGAGAGTCAGATCCGGTCGAACTGCGGGTCCCTCCAGTTCGGGAGACTGCGGAGGATCAGAATCTCCTCTCTGTGAAGGTCTGGGATCGCATGAAGCGATGGAGACAACCACCGGACTCACCCGATTCGGACCAGCACCAACTCTTCGGATGACCGGGCAAGCAGATCGAGGGGCATGGTGTCGGGTCGGGACCTGACCGCCAGGTATCCCTGCTGCTGGAACCTAGAGATGACTGCAGAAGTTACTCCCTGCCAAAGTCATTTAAAACAGGAATGAATAGGTTTTCGCGGTTGAACTCAAGGACATCGTTACTTGGATCATGTCATACGAAAATGTGAACTGGAAATTGAGGAACAAATCAAAGAGTGATATATGGTGTGGGTTTGGATCTGATCTCACCAGATATCAGTAATCCCGGTGCACTTTGAAACGCTTGATCGGGCACTCTCATATCGATCACACTAAGGCCTGTTTTTTCGAGATAGTTTGAATCGATTGAGGTCGGTCATTGCCCTTCATCCGAAATTACTCTGCACTTTTATAATTATAAACAGTTGATATTATAACAAGTTCAAAAGAATAGTTTATCACTCTTCCAATCCTATTGTGATCAATCTTCAGGTGATCACTATGCCGCGAACATGTAGTAATTCACAATTTTTGCCACTGACAGAAGCAAAAAAGATTATTGTTACGTCATTTGAGTCACCGGATCATTCGGAATGTATCCCGGTTTCCGATGCGTCAGGTCGTGTCCTCGCTGAGCTGGTCTACTCGAACCGGACCAATCCTCCTCTGATCCTCTCCGGACCCGATGGAATTGCCGTGAAGAGTGATGAGACGATCGGGGCGGGAGAGGATACCGGTATTGAACTGGAAGCTCCCCGGGTAAACACCGGCATGCCAATACCTGAGGGGTATGACGCAGTCATCCCTATGGAAGAGATCACGCTGGTTGCCGAGAAGAGATACCGGATTCATACTCAGGTTTCACCTTTCCAGAACACTATCCCGTGCGGAGATGATATTGTAAAAGGGGATCTGGTCATGGAGAAGGGGCACATTATCATCCCGTTCGATATCGGGGCACTGCTTACCTATGGCATACCTGATGTCCGGATTAAGACCTGGAGGATCGGTCTGATCGCAACCGGTGATGAGATTATCTCTCCTGATAAGATCCCGCTCCCCGGTCAGATCGTAGATAGTAATTCGTCCATGATTGCGACGTATCTGAAACAATACGGGATCACCCCGGAGATCTATCCGATTCTTCCGGATGATCCTGCCTCTATTGCCCGGGAGGTATCGAAGATCTGCAGAGAGTGTGACATGGTTCTGATCTTTGGTGGTTCTTCTGCCGGATCGAAGGATTATACTGTTGATGCATTGGAACAAAGCGGGACCCTCCTCTTCCATGGGGTTGCGATGGGGCCTGGAAAACCGGTGACCCTGGCTCAGGTCAATGGAAGACCTGTGATTGGAATGCCTGGTCCCTCAATCGCATCACTGACCGCTCTTCATGAATTGGTATACCCCCTGCTCAGGCAATGGGATGTGCCGATTCCTCAGGATACCTGTGTCAAAGGGACACTCACTGAAGAGATTGTCTCTTTTAAGGGGTTTGATCTGTTCCTGATGATGAAGGTCTATCAGAAGAATGGAAAGACACTGATCACCCCCGTCAAGAGAAAATTCGGACAGATGATGGGGGTCAGGGCAGATGCAGTTCTTCATAAGAAGGCTGGATCTGATTCATTTGCTCGGGGACAGGAGGTTGAGGTGCGGATGCTCAGGACGGAGAAACTATCGTGTTGACCATACCATCCCTGATTTGATCGTAGACATAAAAAGTGTCGAAGATTGGTATATTCCAGGATTTGATGCGTAACTCTATGTGCTGAGTCCCTAGGACTCTTCTCATATCTGCTTTTCCCAGATGGGAGAACCGGATATGCATCAACTGTAGGGTTTTCGACTCTGATCACCCTGAATAACGCAACGTTCGTGCATGAATCTGACAGGCAAAGGGGGCGATTATTTGTTCTTCTCCTCGTTATCTGAAGAATCTCTATTTTTTGTAGACCCGGACGAGGAATGGGATTCCTCGGCAAGATGATATGATCCGGGGGGCGCAATCATTCAAATATCGAAAATTTTTTCCATGATCGGTATAATGGTGGAAACTAAATTCAGGTGTACATATGATTCAGGATGAAAATGTAAAATGCTGGGTGGAGTGTTGGAGATCGTCAATGGATGAATCCGACTCGATCACAGATGAACTGCAGGCAGTCCGGTGGAACAAACGGGCGGGACAGTTTGGAAATGATGGAGATGAGGAGAGTAAACGGAAGAAGAACGCTGAATTTTTTAGACATCTGGATGAAGCTGGTTTCCAACCATCAGGGGCAACGGTTCTGGATCTCGGTTGTGGTTACGGATCCCTGTCTATTCCCCTTGCCCGTGCAGGTGCAGAGGTGACGTCACTTGATATTTCATCCGGAATGCTCGACCGCCTCAAGGAGACGGCAGAGCGTGAAGGACTGCATATCAACCCGGTCGAATGCTCGTGGTGGTCAGCAGATATCGATGAACTGGGGTTTCGAAATAAGTTTGATCTTGTCATAGCATCGATGACACCCGCTATCAAAGACGTGGATACTTTTGATCGGATGACGGCTTGTTCAAAGAAGTACTGTTATTATAGTAATTTTATCAGGAACAATCTGGATAAAATTCCCCGTGATATCTATGTCAGGATTCTGGGAGTTGCACCCGAGCAGAATCTCTTAACGACGGGGTTGTTATATCCATTCATGTACCTTTATACCCTGGGTTATCATCCGATCATCAAGTTCGACTGTAGATCGGACCATCGGGAACAGGATTGGTCTGAAGCGGCTGAAAAGGCAATGGATTATTTGCAGATCAATCTGGATCTCTCCGATGAGATAAGAGAAAAAATCAGGGACTTCTATAAATCTGCCTCCATTCGTGGCAGGTTCATTTCTGACTCTGTAAAATACATCGGGATGATGGTATGGTCGGTGACATGAACCTGAACTGAACCGATTGACCTGGTCCGTCATCGAGCCGGCCACCGGCACCGTGAACGTGTACGAATGCTTCGCCCCTTCCTCGGTCGATGTCCAGCCGGCTCTTCTTCCTTACACCACCGCCGCTGCCGGCCAACACTCACGGCGAGGGCGGAGGGTAAGGCGACGCTCCCTTGAAATACTGCAGAACCGGTTCCCTACTTCTTCGTCGCTCCCGTTTCTCCCATGAGTTCGGGGATGGTCTTCCGGCCGATCATCCAGTTCTCTGCCGGGATTTCGTGGAACACGATCCAGACCAGTGTTGGTGGTACCCCCGCCGCTTTGGCGACCAGGTCAGTGATCTCGCGGCCGAGGTCAGCACGCTGTTCCGCAGAGAACTCACCCGCCACATGCTCGATCTTAACAAAAGGCATTTCGTTCACATCCTGTCGATATTATCAGTATCGACGATGACATAATCTCAGTATTCTCATATCAATATTCTCTCGCCAGTTCTTTTAAGGCCGCATACTATCCGCGAAGGAGACCTAACTTCCTACAGGGGAATCCGGACCTCGGTGAAGTACGGGGGATAGAAGATCAGCCCGGCCTTGCGCAGCGGGTCGACGACGACCAGGCCGGCCCCCTCCTGCGTAACCGTCGTGATGTACGAATGGTACCGGACCCGCCTGACCGCCGGGTCGACGAGGTAGGGTGCGACCGCCGCTGCCGTCGTGTTCCGGTACTTCAGAAATACTGTGGGCTCCGGCGTCCCCAGCAGGGCCCGGTACTCCCGCACCGTCCATGTCTCCGGCGTCTCACCGATCAGCAGCCACCGGAAGGGGCTGACCATCGGCACGGCCCGCCGGATCCCACTCAGGTCTGCCCGGAAGACCACCCGGACACCACAGAACGCCGCGAAACGGACCGCAAGAAATGCGCAGATGATCGCCACGTAGGGGAGGATCATGGTCGGAAGATCGATCACCCCCAGCCCCATCCAGATCAGGATGAAGATGCTGACCGCTGCGAGAAGAATGCTCGGCCCGGGGAGGATGCCGGCCGTGTACTTCGTATCCGAGAATGGCACACAGAGGGGTATCCCCGGGCAGGCAAGCCAGTCAAGCCCGATATGCAGGAATGTCCCTCCGAGGACGGCGGCGAATGCGACGGTGCCAGCCGGTGCCAAAAGGGCAGCTGGGATCGCCCCGGCGAGGCTCGCCAGCGTGATGCCGGCCCATGCCAGCACCGCCATGACGACCGCCCCTCCGATGCTGTGGGCGATCCCCCCATGGGTGAAGAGGTAGAGCCGGGGATCGCTGTCCGAGACCCGGGAGAAGAACGCATCCGCGTCGATGATGACCGCACCGAGCACCATAAACGGCAGGAGCTGCGGGAGACCAAGGGCGTAGGCAAGGACGGCGGCCGTCAGCGCATGGGTGAGTGAATCCACACTATTCGTTACCGCGTACGATTTAATATGAGTGTGGTTTGAGGAGAAAGAAAGAGAGGGGGCAGCTCAATCCCTTTTCAGCGAGTTGATCGCTATGGTGAAGGGCTCGGCCTCATCCGAGTAGATGAACTCGATCTCACCCGGAGGCATAAGGTCGCCGGAAGAATGCCCTCCTTTCCCCTCGACCATGGAGAGAGTCCTGCCATCCCGGCCGATGACCCCGGCGAAGGTGACCGCCTTCCAGACTCCGCTCTGGTTCGCGAGGCTGATATCTCCCGAGAAGATCCGGCCTTTCTGTTCGGTGACCATCATGATCATGGTGTCGTCGGAGAAGGCGTCGTATCCTGCCCCTTTAGTGTACCCGGTGATCGTCCCGCTCCAGTTCCCGAGCAGGTTGGGCGTATCAGCAACCACAATCGTGCTCGTGTTCTTACTCTCCTGAAGACCGGGGACTTCCACAGCCACAGAAGCCCGGGATAATTTTAAGAACAAATATTATCGTGAGACCAGATCATTCAGGGATCGTGAAAGTGGTGATTCCAACATGAGATCTTCGATTTTCTGATATCGATTCTGTGGCCTGTTCCTCTGTAGCGGCGTCCAGGTCGATTTCAATGATATCGTCATAGTGTTCGACGACTATAGGGATTGATATGAAACTCCTACCGTTATTTTTTACAGACCTCGACCGATCAGCAGAACGTCGCGCCGGCTCGTCCCTCGAGATCAGAGTGGAAGGTGAAGCCCTGCCGGCGATCATCGCGTGGTGGTGCCATAAGGACCTCGGGAAACAGGGATCGAGGGGACCTTCGATTGGGGAGACGACAGACTGTCCGCCATCGATCCCCGACAGTGCCAGGACCCGATCAGAGGCGAAGGTTACGAGCTGCATCGGCGGGGAGTCCGAACCCCTGATGCGTCGCGCGGACGAGTCAGGGAGTACCGCTTGATTACGATCAACAGTGACGAACATTCCCGGGCATCAGAATTGATACCAGATCTGGTATCTGATCACAATTCGGTTACTCTCCGGTTTTTCACATACCAGTCATGAATAATCATGTATGTCTGCAGAAACTGATGCAGTAAAAACCGTTGCCGGTCTTATGGCACTGGCAGCACGTACCGCACCAAAAGCCGTAGGGCTTGATTCTCTTGCCATCGAGGTTGTCGGTAGGAAAGAACAGGAAATAATAGCCGGTGAGATGATCCGGATAGCTAAGGAAACTGGCATGGACTTTTTCCGGACCAATGGCGAGCAGATTCTAGCCAGCGATGCGCTGGTCCTGATCGGCATTGCCGGGCAGAACCCGATTGGGCTGAACTGCGGGGGATGTGGTTATGCGACCTGCAATGAGATGGCACAGGCATGTGAAAAAACAAAGCCCCAAAAGACCGACTATGCCGGCCCGAACTGCGTCTTCAAGGTAACCGATCTCGGTATTGCAGTCGGTTCAGCAGCAAAAACTGCCAGCATCCACAATGCGGATAATCGTATCATGTACAGCGCCGGTGTTGCTGCAATGAAACTCGGGATTATCAAAGGTTGTAGCATTGTATACGGGATCCCGCTCAAGGCATCGGGGCAGAACATCTATTTTACCACCGCAATCGAGCACTGATGTGAAAGAATTAAAAACAGAAGCGGGAGATCTTCCCCATTTTTTTATGACCCGGGTGGTTGTTTGAAAAAACCTTTCGGTATATGTTCGGGATAATGCGCTATTGCCCAGTCGCAGGTTAGATCAAGAATTGGCAGGAGCCCGAGGCCGGCTGCTGTCAGAGTATATTCAACCCGAGGGGGGATGCCTTCATGTTGTTTCCGTAGAATGAGCCCGTTGTCCTCAAGCATCTTCAACTGCCGGGAGAGGATGTGCGGACTGATTTTCGGCAGTTTTTGTTTAATCTCGGAATACCGCCGGCTGCTCTTTCCGATATGCCATATGATGAGGGCTTTCCATTTTCCCCCGATAAAATCAAATGCCGCTTCAACCGGGCACTGGTAGGGACAGGATTGTTGTGCCATAATCTTTCTCCAAAATTTTTAAAATTATTCGATCTTCTGAGCCGCATCAGGACAGTACTCGATAACCCAGTCACTGATATTATCAAGGATCGGAATGAACGCCCTTCCGGTTTTCGTCAGTTCATATTCTACCCGGGGTGGGATCTCACGATGCATCTTCCGAATCACAAGGCCGTCCTCTTCCAGTTCCCTCAACTGCTTTGCGAGCATCCGAGGGCTCACATTCTCAAGTATATCTCGCAGCTGGTTAAACCGTGGTTTTCCATCCCCTATATGGGAGATAATACGGGCTTTCCGTTTCCCCCCGATAACAGCGAAAGCTGCCTCAATTTCACAGTGATAGGGACATTTTTCCTTAGTTCTCTTCACATTACTCAATACCAATCTTGTAATTGGTTACTATAATATACTGACTACTTAAACTAAACTGCACGGAACAAATCCGAACGAGGAATCATATGAAAGTAATCGCATTCAATGGAAATCCCAACAAGGATGGAAACACGAACTGATTGATCCGACACACGCTGGACGAGATTGAGAAGGCCGGGATCAAAACGGAACTCGTCCAGTTTGGCGGGAAAAAAGTTCATCCCTGCACGGTCCTCGATACGATCAGCGGACCGGCCTTCAGCCTCACGGGTCGTCGGTCCATCCTGCTCGATCGTGATCGCAAGGATCTCCCCCTCCCCATCGACCCTCTTCTTCATGCCACCATCGCCGGCCGGCACTCCTCAAGGTGGCTCCTGTCGCAGAACAGCATGTTCTTCGACCTCCCACACTGGGAGAGCGTGACCCCGTTCCGGACCTCGTAGGTCTCACCATCGACAGCGATCACCGGGATACCGCCCCGGACCCAGAGTGGCCCTTCCATCCAGTACTCCAAGTCCTCGGTGACGACCCGGCTGTCGTAGGCTGCCCTCACTGCAATGCAGGGCAGGCAGCCTGGCAGATGTTCCCATCCCATGGCGAGAGCGAGAGGGTCACGGGCACCTTCCCGAGCGTGAGCACCAAGTTGCCGTCGGTCAGGGCGACGGTCGCGTCACCATAGACGGGACACGCAAAGGTTCCGGATAGGACTTGAGTGAGAGCGGCGATGCCAGGTGTTCGGGCCTTGGGGTCTTCTCGGAGAAGACAAATGCCTTCATTGCCAGGTTCGGATCGGTGCCAGGCCCCGCTTTCTGCCCGGAAGTGCTGAAATAGGGCCAGTAAAACCAGTCCGTGATCTCCTCGGGAAGGCTCTGGCAGACCTCGTTGGCGAGGATGACAATCCCGAGTTTCTCACCCGGTACTAACATGATGTAGGCATGGTTGCCGGGGGTCTCGCCGGTATGCTGAAGAACCGGAGGCGTCCCGTTCTTCTCCACATAGGTCCAGCCCTGGCAGAAGTAGGTCCTGGAGTCGGCGGTCATCTCCCTGGCGATGGGAGTCTGGGGATTGTGCATGATGGTCAGGTTTTCAGTGCCTGACAACCTGCTTCTCCGCGAAGGTTCCGTTCCCGAACAGGAGGATCAGCCACGCAGCCATGTCCTTCACGTCCGCGTTGATCCCGACGGCGGGTCCAATCTCGTCGGTGAAGTGATTGAACTGCCAGTCGGGATCTATGGGCACCGGTCCGATGGTGCCGTTGGGGAGCACCGATCATGTGGAGGCCGACGTGGTCTGTCGACGACCGGAACGCATCATATCCTGTCGTCGCACTGGTCATGGAGAGCGGGGTTTTGTTGCGACATCTGCTTGGTTACGGGATAGGCACATATGGAAAATTTGATGGTTATTATTCATTTTTGAGAAGCAATTCAGGTGTCTGTTCAACAGCATGAATGAACTTTTTAAGAATTTCAAACAATTCACCACTCTGGAGACCACTGTTCCGCAGTACTTGGTCATCGGGTTTTGCATGAATGGGTTCATGGGCGAGACGGGCAATCTTTCCGGGAAGAGTCAAACACAGAAAAATCTCCCTTTCGGTACCTGACTGATCCTTATCAAAGAAGGGCTCTGTTGAAATGCTTCAACTATGATAACAATCACGACTGATTGAACCACCTTCGTGAGGTTATGGAGGATCATTTTGACCTTGATCTCCTTGACCTGGTACCAATATTTTCGTGCCTTGAGGTCCTCTCCGAATCTTCTTTTAATGACTGAAAATGCGGTTTCAACTTTGTTTCTCTCGTAATAGCGTTTCGAATCGAAGTTGTTATACATCTCTTGTCTATATTTCCCCGAATAGATCTTTCCTTTCCAGGTTCTGACAGGTATCACCGAATCAGCACCCATTTCTTCCCTGATCTGTCGATGAAGTTTCTCGGAATCGTACCCTTTATCCATCACATAACACCCGGTTTTTCTGGTCCTCTGGCACTGCCTGAGGAGTGGTTCAGCATGTTTAGTGTCGTGAACTGGTTTTAGCGAGATCTTGGAAAAGAGGATCACCTGCTTACATGTATCTACTGCAATCGACGTTTTCAGGAAGTTTTTTCGGGTCTTTCCTGTACGCCAGGAGTAATAATGACTGGCGTACGGACTTGTGAATCCCGTAGAATCGATGGCAGTTGTTGGAACAATTTCACCCCAGGAATAAAACAGTTTGAGGGTTTTATTCAGGAATATCGAGAGTACTGCAGAAGGAGTTCGAGCCATGAACTTATGGATGGTCGAGTAGTGGGGAACCTGGTCAAAATTGAGGATGTCTTTGATCCTGCCCATCAGATTGATGAGTTCGACTACATCACGATAGTCAGTACCAAGGGCTTCACGAAAGAGAAGGATCGCCATGAGCTGATGCTGAGTATACGTTCTCCGAGAATATTTACAGGAATAAAGAGGGAAATGGGAGGATCGAAGTACTGAACAGATGTATCTGACAAGTTTGATATACCGGTTCGTTGACATTATTTCTGCTCCTTGTTGTTGAATTTGTCATTGACTCAAGGAGCAACGATTCTTATTAGATATTTGTCTTATCGTGGGATCATAGTACCAGAGGGTTTCAACAGAGCCCAAAGAAGACAGGTTCTCCTCAGACCATCTGGAGATTTTCAGCAGAAAAGCGTAATGGGATTGAGATCATAACGGCCTGGATTCAAAGGGAGAGTCCGGTGCATTGTCGACTGCCTGGCTGAGGACCTCCCTGCCCGTTTTTATAAAAATTCCGTGAATACGAACTTCAATCCGTTCTGCCCTGGAACTGGTACTCCGGCACTCTCCGGTTCTGCTCGAAAAAATTCCCGATGAGATCGTTCTCCAGTTCCCAGAGTTGATGCGGAAGCACCGACTCCTCGACGCCGTGAACCGAGAATTGCAGGTCCTTTCCATCCCACGACTTTCCGCTGAGATCGAGCAACCGCTTCGCACAGTTCCCGGACTGGCCGATGGAGACGATCTCCTGCGAACCGGGATCGGAGAGGAGATACAGCCCGGGGCCTGCAGGAACGGTCAGGATCTTCTCCGGCACGAGCATCTCGCGGTCACTCCATGAGAGGTCCATCCAGTCAGCATCCCCGGGTTTCCCTGCTGCAGAGAGCGGCGGAGAACTTTTCCCGCCGGCCGGGTTGTCCTTCTGGCCGGCTTCCAGCCTCCCACCGCGAAGATGCTCTTTCCGGTTCGTGGACCTCCGGTACCGCGGGTGGAACCGGCCGAAGTTGCAGAGTGGGGATTCACCCTGCTGTTGCCGGTACCGGTACAGGAGGAGATGCTCCATCCCCCGCCTCCCGTTCGTGGAGGCATCGAGCGGGGCGCCGGAACATTCGAACTCGAATCCTTCCGCATCCCGCCAGGCCCAGAGGGAGGGGGCGACCGTATAGGGATCGCTCCACGGCATCAGGTCTGTTCGTTTGAGGGTGTACCGGAGTTCGTTGAGCTGCTGGTACACGCTTCTCCGGGTCTCGCCGATGTACATGAGGAAATCACTGCCGACCGGCCGTATCCGGTAGAGGCCGGGCTCTTTTGGGATCTCCCGGAATTCGTGTTTCTCCGCGGTGAAAGGGACCCACTCGGACCAGGAGAGGGAGGCCCAGACAAGGGAGAAGTGATGATCCAGGGGGTAATGCTCCTGGCAGGCGTCTTCAAAAAGATCGACGTCATGATCTGAAGGGAGGCGATCCGTTTCCCGGTGACACTCCGGACACTGTGCTTCAGTATCCTCGATTGTGTCATCGGAGGGGGGTAATTTTTGAATATTCTCCATGTTCTCCACCGTTATCTCCTGAGTATCAGATCGTTGGGATTCAAACGTGAAGAACAGATCATACGATCCGTTCTCGACGGGGCTGATAATGGTTCGGTCAGTACCGATCCGGCCGGTGCCGTTCGATCCGGGTGCGATGGTCTCCTATCCGGGTGGCTACCGTCTCCTGATAAAAAAGGAGATGTTCTCAGATCTTCTTCAGCGAATCGATCGAGATGGCGAAGGGGTCGTTCCTGTTCGTGTAGATGAATTCAATCTCATCCGGAGCGACCAGTGTCCCGGAAGAATATCCTCCCCCGGTCTGGACCAGGGTTAGTGTCTTTCCATCGCGGCCGATCTCCCCGGCACCCGTGGTGGTCTTCCAGACTCCGCTCTGGTTCGCGAAGACAAAATCTCCCGAAAAGATCCGCCCTTTCTGTTCAGTGATCCTCATGGTCATGGTATCACCGGAATAAGCATTGTATCCCTCCCCTTCGATGTACCCATCGATCGTACCGGTCCAGTTCCCGAGCAGGTTGGGAGCGGTGACTACAGTCGTGCTCGTGTTCTTACTCTCCTGAGGGACGGTTGTACAGCCGCCGATCAGCACTCCGAGGAGCAGGAGACTCACACAGAGCAGGGCTTTCATCGTTATCTTCATGTTCATATCGTTCTGATGAAGCACGGAGAGGGATAAAACCAGATCTTTTGATCGGGAAGGGTGGGGGGCGATCGATCGACCGGTCGGTCGTCGATCTCAACCATGAGTATCCGGAGAGAGAAACCCCCTCTCTGCAGGAACCCGCCAGGGTCGACCTCTCCTATAAACGTCCGGCGATCCGGAAGAGATCGTTCGCAAACTGCTCGATCGTCTCCCGCTGCACGATCGTCTCCTTCCAACCATCCGGAATCGCAGTGACTCCGTAATAGGCGCCGGCGAGCTGCCCGTATATCGCCCCGGTCGTATCCGCATCGTCGCCGAGGTTCACCGCCGCGAGGCACCCCTCTTCAAAGGATTCCGTCCGGGCAAAGGCCCACAACGCCGCTTCGAGCGAGTCGACGACATGACCCCGCCCCCGAATCTCCGGCGGCTCCTTCTCCCAAAAAGAGCCGTCGGCTACGGTGCAGATCTCCGGTGCAAGCGGATGGAGGTCCCAGTAGCCTTCAACAGGTGAGAATTGCGAGGAGAGTAACTCCTCCTTTGAAGTGCCCCGGACGGCACCGACGATGAGCCCCCCCATATAGCGGCATGCGTCGACGCACAGGTCGAGGGGATGGGTCGCCTTCGAGTTCTCCCCGGAGAGTTCGATCGCACAGGAGGGCGTGCCGGCATATGCCAGCGGGATCGGGGCCAGGCGCATCAGGGACCCGTTTCCCGCCGAACGAGGATCGGTGGGACCGGATTTGGGTTCCCCCGTCTTCTCGAAATGGAGGAGTGCGGAGAGGGTCGTCGTCCCGATATCAAAATTTTTTCCATTGCTGCTCAGGTGTCCGTTCCGGTACCAGTCACAGTACCGTTCGAGCTGGTCGTTCAGGTCGAACCCACTGCACTGGATGAGGCTCTCGGCCAGGCAGAGGGCCATCGAGGTGTCGTCGGTCCATTCCCCGGGTTTCAATCCGAACATTCCTCCGCCGATCATGGCGTGGACCGGGTTGAACGTTCCCGGGGACATGAATTCAAGGGGGACACCCAGAGCATCGCCGACTGCCAGACCGAGGAGTGATCCGTGATAGCGTTCGAGAGGTGATATCGTCATGGTAACCACAGGTCGTTCTTCCATTACAATGGATGATCTTTTGTTTCACTACTTTATGATTGCATTCACATCAGCCTCTCCTTCACAGGTCTTCCGGCCAAAAATATTGTTCGCACCTCCGAAAAGATGGGGGGAATGGTAATCTCAGACCTTCTTCAGCGAATCGATCGAGATGGTGAAGGGTTCTGCCCCATTCGTGTAGGTGAGTTCTATCTCATCCGGAGCGACAAGGGAGCCGGAAGAAGTTCCTCCCCCGTCCTCGACCATGGAAAGAGTCTTTCCATCGCGGCCGATCACTCCGGCACATTTGTTGGTCGACGAAATTCCGCTCTGATTCGTGAAGAGGAACTCTCCCGAAAAGATCCGGCCTCTCTGTTCAGTGACCTTCATGGTCATGGTGTAATCGGTCCAGTTATTGTACCCTTCCCCATTGGAGTACCCATTCATCGTGCCGGTCCAGTTCCCAAGGAGGCTGGGTGGAGTGGCAACCGCTGCAGTGCTCTGCTGAGATGTGGTTGTGCATCCACTGATCAGTACCGCGAAGAGGAGAATACTCACACAGAGTATGGCTTTCATTTTATTGTTTATGTTCATGGTGTTCTGATGAAGCCCTGATGTGATAAACCTGATCGTATGATTGCAACCGTGGTTCACACCGTTAACAGGGCGAGATGACCATCACTGCAGCCATCGATCCGGGCCTGCGCAGGTCGGAAATTTCTTATTTTTCACCTCCCTTCTGGAGGGTTGAAAGGGGGTATCTGGATGATAAAAAAAGTTCTTACATATTAAACATTCTATCTAAAATAGAAAAAGTTGATATTCAAGCATCTCATTCCAGAATATGTATTAGATTAGTTCGGTTCGTCGCCCCCGTGGCGTCGAGGTGAAAATGTCTATGGTGAGAATTTCTCGTCAGCAACAACTGGCCCATCTGCAATCAGGTGATCTTCGGTGACATACCCTGATCCACTCCTTGATGCGGTGGGAATTATCGTTTTCGTGCTTCTCCTGACCGCCGTCGCTTTCCCTCTCGGAAAGTACATGTCCCGGCTCTTCTTCCAAGACAGGCCGCCGGCTATCATTCGAACCCTTGAGGCTCCGGTCTACCGCCTCCTCGGGGTTGACCCGACAGCCGAGGAGACCTGGCGAGGCTATGCCCGCGACCTCCTCATCTTCAACGGTATCGGGGTGGCGTTCCTCTTCGTCCTGCTTCTTCTGCAGGGCTTCCTGCCGCTCAACCCGGCCGGAGTTTCGGGCTTCTCCCCGGACCTTGCGCTGAACACCGCCATCTCGTTCGTGACCAACACCAACTGGCAGGCGTATTCAGGTGAAGTCGCTGCGAGTTACCTCTCGCAGATGGTCGGATTCGCAGTCCAGAACTTCCTCTCGGCCGCCACCGGCCTCGCCGTGACCGTCGTGCTCATCCGGGGACTCACCCGGCGTGAGACCGACCGGGTCGGCTGTTTCTGGGTCGATCTCACCCGCGGTGTCCTCGGCGTTCTGCTGCCTCTCGCGATCATCGGCGCTCTCGTCCTTGCTTCGCAGGGTGTGATCCAGAATCTCGATCCCTATGTCCAGACCAGCGATGGTCTGCAGACGATCGCGATGGGTCCGGTCGCCTCCCAGGAGGCGATCAAGGAGGTCGGGACCAACGGCGGCGGATTCTTCAATGCGAACTCCGCCCATCCCTTCGAGAACCCGAACCCGTTCACCAACCTCGCCGAGATCTTTTTGATCCTTCTGATCCCGGCTGCGCTACCGTTCATGTTCGGTGAGGCAGTCGGCGACCGGCGGCAGGGGTACATCCTCTACGCCGTGATGCTCGCCCTCTTCCTCGGGGCCTTTGCGGTCCTGTACACGGCCGAGCTCTCCGGGAACCCCCTCATTTCGGGAACCTCGGGCTTCCCGATGGAGGGGAAGGAGGTCAGGTTTGGACTCGGTGGCACCGCGCTCTTCTCGACCGCGACCACGGCCACCTCGACAGGGGCGGTCAACACGATGTTCGACTCCCTGACTCCGCTCGGTGGTCTTGTGCCCCTCGCGCTGATCCTTCTCAGTGAGGTCATCTTCGGCGGGGTCGGTTCCGGGTTCTATACGATGATCGCGTTCGTCGTCATCGCCGTCTTCGTCGCAGGACTGATGATCGGACGGACCCCCGAGTACCTCGGCAAGAAGATCGGAGCCTTTGAGATGAAGATGGCGGTCGCGACCGTGCTCACGGCCGGCATCCTCACCCTGATCCTCTCCGGCATCGCGCTCTCCCTTCCGGCTGGCACGAGTTCGATCCTGAACCCGGGCGCCCATGGTCTCTCTGAGATCGTCTACGCTTTCGCCTCGATGGCGAACAACAACGGTTCGGCCTTTGCCGGACTGAATGCAACGACGCTCTTCTACACCCTCACTGGAAGCCTGGCCATGGCGCTCGGCCGGTTCGTGCCGATCATCGCGATCCTTGCCCTCGCCGGCGCCCTCGCGGCCAAAAAGACGGTTCCTCCATCCTTTGGCACCCTGCCGACGCATACTGTACCATTTGCCATCTGGCTCGTCCTTGTGGTCCTGATCGTTGGTGCACTCACCTTCTTCCCGATCTTTGCCATGGGCCCGATCGCCGAACATCTCCAGATGGTGGGAGGGATGGTCTTATGACCCGCAAACACGTCGAGACCGTTCAGGCCTTTGACAAAGCCATGATCCGCGAGGCCCTCGTCGACGCGATGAAGAAACTCGACCCCAGGCAACAGAAGGAGAACCCGGTAATGTTCGCCGTCGAGATCGGCGGCATCCTCACCACCCTTGCCTTCTTCGCCTCCCTGGCCTCATCCAGCAGCGAGCCCCCGCTCTTCTCGGGGCTCGTCTCCCTCTGGCTCTGGCTGACGGTCTTCTTCTCGAACATCGCCGAGTCGCTCTCCGAGGGACGGGGCAAGGCACGTGCCGCTTCACTCCGCGAATCGCGGACCGACGTCACCGCCCGCCGGCTCTCCAGCCCCTCGCTCACTGCGCCGTTCGACGAGGTCCCCTCGACCTCCCTGGCGCTGGGCGATCATGTGCTGGTCCGACAGGGCGACCAGATCCCGTCTGACGGTGAGGTCGTCACCGGTGCGGTGCTCGTCAACGAGGCTGCCATCACCGGCGAATCGGCTCCGGTCGTCCGTGAATCGGGCGGTGACCGGTCGGCAGTGACCGGCGGGACGACCGTCCTCGCGAACGAGGCTGTGGTCCGGATCACGGCCGCTCCAGGCCAGACCTTCCTCGACCGGATGATCGCGATGATCGAAGGGGCGGAACGGCGCAAGACTCCGAACGAAATCGCGCTCGACGTCCTCCTCTTCGCCCTGACCGGGGTCTTCCTGGCCGTGGTTGCGAACCTCTACCCGGTCTCGGCCTACAGTGCCTCCGTGAGCGGCCAGGGTGCAGCGGTCAGTCTGACCGTGCTCATCGCCCTCTTCGTCTGTCTGGCTCCGACCACGATAGCGGCCCTCCTCCCGGCGATTGGGATTGCAGGGATGGACCGACTCTTCCAGCGGAACGTGATCGCCTTATCTGGCCGGGCCATCGAGGCAGCCGGGGATGTGAACGTCCTCCTGCTCGACAAGACCGGCACGATCACGCTCGGCAACCGACAGGCGGTCGCGTTCGTCCCGGTGAACGGTCAGACACACGCGGCCCTCGTCGAGGCGTCGCTGCTCGCCTCGTTCGCAGACGAGACCCCGGAAGGGCGTTCGATCATCGACCTCGCCCGTGAGAGCGGAGCCGGTGACCTCACCTGCCCTGCCGACGCGGTCTTCATCCCGTTCTCGGCACAGACCCGGCAGAGCGGTGTCGACTGCAGGGGAGTCAAATACCGGAAAGGGGCTCCCGATACGATCGTCCGCGAGGTCGCGGCGGCCCGGGGAACCGTCCCCGCCGACCTCGACGCCAAGGTCGCCGGCATCGCTTCCTCGGGTGGAACCCCGCTCGTCGTCTCCCGCGACCTGACGATTCTAGGTGTAGTCCACCTGAAGGATATTCTGAAGCCCGGCATCCGCGAACGGTTTGAGGATCTCCGGCGGATCGGAATCCAGACCATGATGATCACCGGTGACAACCATCTCACCGCTGCCGCGATCGCGGCCGAGGCCGGTGTCGACGATTTCCTCGCCGAGGCGAAGCCAGAGGACAAACTCCGGTTGATCCGCGACCGGCAGGCCGAGGGATACATGGTCGCGATGACCGGGGACGGGACGAACGACGCCCCGGCTCTGGCGCAGGCCGATGTAGCGGTCGCCATGAACAACGGAACTCAGCCGGCCCGCGAGGCCGCGAACATCATCGACCTCGACTCGGACCCGACAAAACTGCTGGAGATCGTGGAGATCGGGAAGCAGATCCTGATGACCCGTGGGGCCCTCACGACCTTCTCGATTGCGAACGATATCGCCAAGTACTTCGCGATCATCCCGGCCGCCCTGGTCGGGATCTATCCTGCGCTCGCAGCCCTGAATATCATGCACCTCTCGACGCCCTACTCGGCCGTCCTCTCTGCGGTGATCTTCAACGCGCTCATCATTCCAATGCTGATCCCGCTCGCCCTGAAAGGGGTTCGGTTCAGGCCGATCCCGGCTGACCGGCTCTTTCTGTCGAACCTGATCATCTATGGAGGCGGCGGCGTGATCGCACCGTTCATCGGGATCAAACTGATCGATCTGCTCATCGCAGGAGGGCTTCACCTATGACCCTCCGTGCTTCGCTCCGGGCTGCCGTCGTCCTCTTCGGCGGTTGCCTGCTCGTGCTCGGTCTCCTCTACCCGCTCGCCATGACCGGCATTGCGGGTGTCGTCTTCCCTGTGCAGGCGCACGGCTCGTTGATGTACGACGTAAACGGTTCGGTCTCGGGCTCTGAACTGATCGCACGGCCGGTGACCGACCCGCGCTACTTCCAGCCTCGCCCCTCGGCCGTCTCCTACAACGCGTCGGCGTCGGGGGGATCGAATCTCGGGCCGACGAACCCCGTCTTCCTCGACCAGGTGAACACCTCGATCGCGAGTCTTCGTGACGCCGGGGTGACCGGCCCGATCCCGGCCGAGCTCGTGATGGCCTCGGCGAGCGGGCTGGACCCCGACCTCTCGGTCGAGGCTGCCCTGGTCCAGGCCCCGGCCGTTGCAGCGGCCCGGAACAGTTCTGTCGATGAGATCCGGGCCCTCGTCATCGCTCACAGGGTCACCGACCTGATGCCGTTCCATCCGGAGTATGTGAATGTGAACACCCTCAATCAGGCGCTCGATGGGCGATGACCGGGGATGACGGTCGTCCGTTGCCGGACGACCTGCTCTCCCTGGCCCGGGAGGACGACCGGCGCAGGACCGAAGGGAAACTGACCGTCTACCTCGGGTACGCGTCCGGCGTCGGCAAGACCTATACGATGCTCGCCGACGCCCTCGGCTGGCGCACCGCAGGGACCGACGTTGTGATCGGCTACGTGGAGACCCACGGCCGGCCCGAGACCGATGCGCTCGCCGCGAGGCTGGAGGCGGTCCAGCCGAAGGTCGTGGACTATTTGGGCATACACCTCAATGAGATGGACCTCGATGCGGTGCTCGCCCGGAACCCGGCCGTGGTCCTCGTCGACGAGCTGGCCCACACCATGGCGCCCGGCCAGCGGCATACGAAGCGGTATCAGGAGATCGAAGAACTCCTCCGGGCCGGGATCTCGGTCTGCACGACCGTGAATATCCAGCACATCGAGAGCGAACACGACGCGGTCGCCCGGATCACCGGCATCCAGGTCCACGAGACGGTTCCCGATACGTTCCTTGAACTGGCCGGCGATCTCCGGCTGATCGATCTGCCGCCTGACCAGCTCGTCGAGCGGCTGCACGCCGGCAAGGTCTATATTCAGGACATGGCCGCCCTGGCGGTCGCCCGTTTCTTCACGCCGGCTAACCTGATCGCGCTCCGGCAGCTGGCCCTCCGGTTCGTCGCCGGGTCCACGGATCGGGAACTGGTCGGGCTGATGCACTCGCAGGCGATCGCCGGACCCTGGCCGGCTGCAGAGCGGGTGCTGGTCGGGGTCAGGACCGGGCCGTACGCCGACCAGATGGTCAGGGCCGGGTACCGGGTGGCCAGCCGGCTCCAGGCTGAATGGATCGTCCTCTCGGTCGAGACCGAGGACGACCTCGGGGCCCCGGTGAAGGATCAGGCACACCTCCGCGAGGCCCTGGAGACGGCCCGGCGGCTCGGCGGCCGGGTCGTCCGGTACCGGGCCGAGGACGTGGCCGGCGAGATCATCCGGCATGCGAAGCGGAACAACGTGACCACCATCCTGCTCGGCAAGCCCCGGGGGCTCGGACTCTTCCTCTCGCCGGTCTACCGGGTGATGCGGCATACCCAGGGGATTGCGCTGCATCTGGTCGATCCCATCGAGCGTACACGGATTCCGATCCGTCGACAGCTCCCCATCCCTTCGATCCCCGATGCCGGTATCGCCCTGGTTCTGATCGGGGGGGTGGCGGCGGTGAACGTCACGCTCCGGGACACGCTCAGTCCGTCGAACCTGTTGATCATCCAGTTGATCCCGGTCGTGATCGCTGCGCTCTTCCTGGGGAGAGCAGCGTCGGTCTTCGCGGTCGCCGTCAGCATCCTGCTCTTCGATATCCTCTTCGTCCCGCCGTACTACACGATCGCCATCTCGGACTGGCAGTACTTCATCTCGTTCATCGGTTACCTGGTCGTCGCCCTGGTGATCAGCAACCTCGCCAGCCGGCTCCGGTACCTGCTCCCGCAGATCCGCGAGAGCGAGGCGACGGTCGCGGCTATGTCCGGCCTCTCGAAGGACCTCGACGTGGCGACGACCCGGCAGGAGGTCTTCGAACGGCTCGTCGACCATCTCCACCAGGTCACCGGGGGGCCGGTGACCGTGCTGATCCCGAAGGGCGGGGAACTGGCCCGGACGGCTGGGGACCCGACGTATCCGCTCGACGAGAAGGAGGAGGCGATCGCGGCCTGGGTATACGAGAACCGGAGGCCGGCCGGGCAGGGGATGGAGACCCTCCCCGCCGGTCATGGTCGGTACCTCCCGCTGGTCGTATCGGGCCGTGCCCTGGGGGTCGTCGGGGTGATGCCTGAGGAGCATGGTGGGCCGGCCGACGAGGTGCTCGAGGGGATGGTCCGGCTCGGTTCGCTGGTGCTCGACCGGCTGGCGTGAGGTATATCCGGTTCGACCGGCGAGCAGGCCCGGGAATCCATAACCTTTAAAGGAAACAAGCGCCTGATGCTACACAAAAGAGGTAATTTCATGTCGTCAAAACTGGTGGACTATTTCAACAAGCAGCCGAGGATCGGAACGATCAGCACGTCTGGAAAGGACGGAAAGGTCGATGTCGCGGTGATGGGCTCTCCGCAGATGACCGATGAGAAGACCGTGGTCCTCGGAACCGGCTCGAATCGCACGCTCGCAAATCTCCATGAGAACCCGAACGCGGTCTATATGATCCTGGAACCCGGGAAGGCTCTCATGGACTGGAAGGGGGTCCGGGTCTACCTGAAGGCGAAGGACCTGGCGACATCGGGCCCGGTGCTCGACACCTACAAGCAGAATATCGCCGCAGCGGTCGGGAAGGATGCGGCGGATATGATCCATACGCTCGCGACCTTCGAGGTCGTCGAGGTCCGGCCTATCGTGGACATGGGACAGGGATGGGAGAAATCGATCTGATATCCTTTTTTCCGACCTCGTCGAAAGATATTTCCCCCAATCTGGAGGGAGAGGATTATGAATCTTGATCCAATCATTTTCCGCCCGATCGGCGTGATCTGGTCCCCCTTCAACGACCCGGTCGGGATGCCGATCCAACCCGGCGGGGCCCGGGGAGTGCGCGGGGAGGTCGAGGTCGACCCTGCCTTCGCCGGCGGGCTCGTCGATCTTCACGAGTTCTCGCGGATCATCCTGCTCTACGCTTTCCACCGCTCCGAGGGATACCGGCTGCGGGTGGTCCCGTTCCTCGACACCTGCGAGCACGGGGTCTTCGCCACCCGGGCACCGCGCCGGCCGAATCCGATCGGCCTCTCCGTCGTCAGACTCGTCGGGGTCGACGACTGCCGGCTGCTGATCGAGGACGTCGATATCCTCGACGGGACGCCTCTCCTCGACATCAAGCCCTACGTGTCATCATTCGACGCCTTCCCCGACGAGAAGACCGGATGGTTCGGTCGGACCAGGCAGGAGATCCATGAAGTCCGGTCGGATTGTCGGTTTGCCGATGCCGGGCCTCTGGGTGATGAAGACTCCTGGGAGGCGTGATCCTTTCCGGCCCCGACTCCGGATCAATACTCTTATCATGGTGCTTCTCCGATTTCCATACATTAGGAGACTTCACATGAAAGTAATCGGATTGATCGCAAGTCCCAGGGGAAAGGATAGCAATACGCTTAAACTGGTGAAAGCCGTTCTGGCGGGTGCAGAGGACGAAGGGGCAAAGACCGAACTTGTCGACATTTACACGGTGCGGATCGAATACTGCACGGCCTGCGGCACCTGCTATGCGACCGGGGAGTGCCCCCTGCTCGACGATTTCCCGGATATCTTCGACCGGATGATGAACGCCGACGGGATTGTGCTCGGTGCTCCCAATTATATCGATTCCGTGCCCGCACCGATGAAAGCCCTCTTCGATCGGATGGCGGATGCCATCCACTGCCAGATGCTGACCGGAAAGTTCGGGTGTTCGGTCTGCACGGCCGGGGGGAGTGGCGAGCAGGAGGTTGTGGGGTATATGAACAGAGTCCTCACAACGCTCGGCACGACGGCGGTCGGAGGAGTGGGCGTTGCGATCGGCAGGGATCCGGCAGCTCTTGGTAGGGGCGAAGAGGAAGCCCGTGCACTAGGAAAGCGACTGGCCCAGTCGATCCGGGGTGAACACGTCTACCCCGAACAGGATGAGATTCACCTGCAGAGGAGGGAGTACTTCTGCCAGCTGGTGAAATACAACAAGGACCGGTTCATCCACGAATACGACTGGTATGTCCAGATGGGCTGGATGACCTGAGCAGGTGGCCCGACATGAAGAGCATCACTGCCGAGAGACTCCGGCCTGACTTCGAACCCGTCGCACTTCTCTGGAGCGATACAAAACCGGACGGTGCATTGCAGATAAAACCGCATGCCCAGACCTGCATCATGCCTTTCTTTGCACAGGTCGTGACGAAGGGGAAGACCGCCGTCTTTGACCGGGACACCTGTGGATGCCCCGGTGCCCGTGCCGGCCTCGGTTTTGGCAACGGATACTACGACGCCTTCAGTGGCGCCGGCACCGCGTTCATGGCCGCCTTCTTTGTGAAAGGTGCAGAGAGCAGCAGAGATCCGGATGCTTACTGTGCGATCGTACAGCATGTCCCCAAAAAGGAGCAGGCTAAATTCATTCGGGGTGAACGCCTGCATTCGAGTACAGAGAAGGCGGAGCGGTTCATGACCAGGGACCTGCCGATCACGGATATCGCCGAGCGATACGTGATCGTCACCCCCTTAAGTCAGGTGAAACCCGGTGAGCGCCCGGTCGTCGTGATCTTTGTCGCCAACCCGTTGCAGATCGCCGGGCTCGTCACGCTGGTCGGCGCGATCCGTGAGGGCACCGATCCCGTTAGGGTTCCGCCCATGGCCGCCTGCCAGCAGATCGGGGCGTTTGTGTACGATGAGGCGAAGATGGAGCACCCGCGGGCAGTCCTCGGGTATACGGATCTTGCGGCACGGGCGAATGTGGGAGCAGCCCTGCCTGAGCATATGTTCACGTTTGCCGTCCCCTTCTCTCTCTTTATGGAGATGGAGGAAGAGGCAGAGGACGGCGTCTTCGACGGCCCGATCTGGAGGGGGCTCGTTGGAGAGGTATGAGGTGTGGTGATCACGACGGAGATCAATTTCAAAGAGGTTGGGGCGAGGTTGAAGGCAGCATTCAGGCTCTCGACACGCCCCCTCGCAGTGTACGGGTCGGAATTCCTGCCGGCGGGCATCCCCCGGCTGGCCGAGGTGAACCGGTGTCTTGCCGTCTCCCTCCATCGGATGGCGATGGGCAACGGGGTCTCGGCGATCTATGTCAGTGCCGACACCGGTGAGGGCTGCTGTCCCAGCGGTCTCTCCCATGTGGGATACATTCCTGAGCCTGATGAGATCCGGTATTTTGTGTCGACCGGCAGAAGCGACGTTCGCGGCGGGGCAGCCGAGTACCTGAAGGCCGGCCCAGAACTGGTCGAGCGCTGCACGGCAGCCGTGGGGCCGATCCATCCGCCGGGCACGTACTTGTCGTGCAGGCATGCGAAGCCCTTCCGGACGACGAACCTGTTGTCAGGTCCCTCTGCTGCTTTGGCATCGGCGAGCAGATCCGAAACATGGGGGCGCTCGTGCACTTCGACCGGGACGACCCGTTCTCACCGGTCATCGCCCCCTGGGGATCCGCCTGTTCGACCTATATCACGTTTCCGGCCGGCCTTGCAGAGAATACGCCGCCCGATACCGCGTTCATGGGTCCGCAGGAACCGACCCTGAACAGATCCCTTCCCCCTGAGATGATGGCTCTGGGAATTCCTGCAGAGATGGCTATGCGGATGGTGAAGAACTTGGACGCCTCGTTCGTCACCCGCAGACCGACGGTGACATTTCCCAACCATGAGCGGCGATCGGATCGATAGGCTGCCGGAGCCCCTCTCCCTGCAGAGAAATCCTTAAATCTCTCCCTGCATATCTGATCCCGGAGAGAAACCATGGAAAAGATCACACTCGGCCCGATGCCGTACATGGGTGTCATGCCCACTCTGCTTGTGGGTGCTAACGTCAAGGGTACACCGAACTACATGGCCGCTGCATGGGCCACCGTTGCCTGCATGGCGCCGCCGATGGTCTGCGTTGCTATCAATAAGGAACGGTATACCGCACAGGGGATCGAGGAGAACGGAACTTTCAGCCTGAACATACCGTCGGTACACCAGGCGGTCGAGACCGATCACTGCGGTCTCGTCTCCGGTGCGAAGGAGGATAAGTCAGGGGTCTTCACATCGTTCTACGGGAAACTGGAGACCGCGCCCCTGGCTGGGGAGTGCCCGGTCAACATCGAATGCCGGGTCTTTCAGTCGGTCGACTTGGGGAGCCACCGGCTGTACATCGGCGAGGTTGTGGAGATCCATGCCGACAAAGCCTGTCTGACGGACGGAAAACCGGATATCACGAAGGTCAACCCGATTGTATATGGTCCGGGCACCTACTTCGGTGTGGGAAGTCAGGTCGAGCGGGCCTTCTCGGCCGGATTGAAGTATAGAAAGGAGTGATCCTAGAGAATCAATCTCATTTTTACGACATCATTGACCGGGCCGTCATGGTGAGGTGATGAAATATCAACGAACCAGCCAGCGTTTCTCGTATGTGTCGGTGCTCTCAATCATGCTGCTCTTCTAAAAAAGGTGACTGATTTTTATGGCTTCACTTCAATGTCCATCTCGATGCCACCGGTCGCCCCGAGCACGAGGTTGTACACGATCGCCATGATCGCACCACCGATGAATCCGCCAACCCCTCCTATGATGATCATGAGGACCAGCCCAACAATACCTGTTCCGATCCCGAGTGCCTGAGCGTTCATCACGGATCCCATCCCTCCCAGCCCGGCGGCCAGAGGGATGCCCATGAGAAAGCCCCATATCAGTCCGAAGACTGCACTGAATTTTCCAACACTGATCACGCCGAAATGTCTGATCATGTACGCAGTAGTTGCCATTGACAGCATATACCCCTCACAACATTATATACCTAAGTATTTTTTCCGGTACCAGACCAACCCGGACTGTTGGGGAGGACGGATTGAGACCAGCATGCTGCTGCTGGTATCCCTTCCTCTTTCGGATCTCTCTAAAACCGGTGGGAATTGACCCTGGAACCTAGCAATGACGCGGCTACCTCCTTCCTGTCTCTCCCCGAACCAGTCCCACCCTGACACTGTTCTCTGTAAGGAGTTCTGCAATCGCACGATCCATCCTTGAAGATGCGCCCATGGCGATCGCGACCTTTCTCTGTACCTCACTCCACCCCATTGTGGGATAGGAAGCCGGTCCATCCCTTTTTCGGCACTGTGATCTCGAAGCGTGCTCCTTTCCCCGGCTCTCCGTTCTCCTGGATGATGATATCGGTGATGGACAGGATCTCGCGGGTGAGAAAGAGTCCGAGTCCTGTGTTCTTCCCCACCCCGTGATCGAAGATCTTCTCCTTTACCCCTGCTAGGATGCCAATGCCGTCATCCTCGCAGATGACACGAAGATCAGCACCAGATTCCTGCGCAGAGAACCGTATGGTCGTAATTGTCCCACCATGCCTGACTGCATTATCCATCAAGTTGTAAAAGACCTTGATAATTAACGGATCGGCAAAGACGTCTATTTTTGAGGGAATATCATTTTTGACTGTGATATTTCCAAGCGAAGCTTGTTGTGACGCGATCTCGACAAGAGTGCGACAGTCCTGCCATGTGGGAGCATTGACGCCAATCGCCTCGTATTCTTCGGTGAAGGCGATCTGGCCTTCAATTTTTTTTGTAATCTCCTCTTCCTTCGTGAGGTATTCCGACATCTTTGCGGCGTCATCGATATATTCTTTTGAAATTTCAAGATATCCATTTAAAGAGAGGATCTGATTTTTCAGGTCATGACGCGTGATACCTGACAGAAGGGTGAGTTTTCTGTTTGCCCGGCGAAGACCTTCCTCTGCCCGCCTGCGCTCGGTGATGTCGGTCACGATGCCATTCCATAAGACATCTCCATTTTCCTGCAGCACGGGTGATGATTCAATATGAATCCACTTTACCTCCCCCCCGACGAGAGTCCGTCCATCCCATTCGAAGAGTTGCGGTTGTTGAAATCGCTTCTGATAATATTTTTCATAACTTAATTTGAGGAGAGATCTTAAATCATCGAGGTGTATCGGTTCGAACCCCATCTTCTGATCTGCCAGAAAATTTTCGGCACTCACGTTGAACATCTCTGCCAGTTTAGGGCTGACAAAGTCGAACGAGCAGGATCCCTCTGGTGTACCACGCAGGATGTAGATGCCCACGGGTATATGTGAGACCATAGTATCATACTGATCTTTGCTAGTACGAAGCGTTTCTTCAGCCAGTTTGCGTTCAGTGATATCCTCTACGAACCCTTCGTAATGGTGTGGTTTGCCCTGTTGATCAGGAACAATACGCAGATTCAGATTTCCATACCACTGGGTACCGTCTCTCCGACGATAGTGGTTCTCTCTGTTGATGATTCCTCCTCCCTCCAGCATGCCCTGTACGACACTGTCGTACATTGGTCGTTCAACATAGACCTGATCGGCAATACTGGTGATAGCAGTTACCACCTCTTCCGGATCGGTATACCCCAGCATCCTTGCCATAGCAGGGTTGACATCGATAAATTTTCCTTCCATGGTGGAATGGAAGATACCGAGGGTGGAATTACGATAGAGATTGTGATACTTCTCCTCGCTCTCCAGCAGTGCATCATCAGCCAGTTTGCGCTCGGTGATATCCTCTATCTGACCTGCGAAATAACTGAGCGAACCCTGGTGATCACGGATCGCCGTCACCCTGAGTAATCCCCAGAGGATGCTGCCGTCTTTTCTGATATACCGTTTTTCCGTACCATATACCGGAATTGTTCCCGCAGCAAGGTCCTTCATATGTTCCAGGTCGCCGGCGAGATTATCCGGATGCGTGATATCCGTAAATGAGAGGTGAATCAATTCCTCTTCACTATAGCCGGTCATGGTTACCCAAGTGGGGTTGACAGAAATAAATCGAAAATCCGGCGTGGCAAGGACCATGCCAAGCGGGCTGTTCTCGAAGATCTTCCGGTAGCGCTCTTCGCTCTCCCGCAGCGCCATCTCCTGTCGTCTCAGTTCCTCTAAATTGGACCGTAGTTCCTCTTCTGATGCGGCGATCTGCTCATAGGAAGCGTAAAGTTCTTCGTTTTTCCTTAAAAGTTCCTCTTCTATCAGTTTTAATTGCGTAATATCCCGTGATACGCCCAGTACCGATCGAACCGTTCCGTCATCAGAGAATTCCGGGGTCAGCATCCAGTCAAGAACTACTCGTCCGTCGACACTGTCCCATGCGAACTGGGTCTGGAACGGTTTCCTGGTCTCAAAGACCCCGGTTATTCTCTCTTCCCAGAACTTGCTCAGGTCATCGTCATATCCGCTTTCGCGGTGTGTTTTGCCAATAATCTGTTCTTTTGTAAGTCCTGATGCGAGGAGTGCCGCGGGGTTCATGTAGGTATGGCGACACTTCTGGTCATACCGCATGATATAATCCGGGCTGCTCTCAGCAAGAGAGCGGAACTTTTCCTCGCTCTCTCGCAGTGTGTGTTCTATCCGTTTGCGCTCGGTGATGTCATGCACCGATCCGATGAGGTGTGTACAGTTTCCTTCCGTATCAAAGATGGGAGCGATGCTGACTTCTCCGGTCAGCTGTCCATTGGGGTAGACTGAGATCTCCTCCCAGTGAACGAGGGTCTTTTCATCGATGGCCTGTCTGTATTTTTCCAGAACCATGGAGAGAGACGGTTCGGGGATGATCTCGTTCACTGTCTTGCCGAAAATTTCCTCAGTGGGAATTCCGGTTATTCTGCTAAAAGCCGCGTTAACGGAAGTAAAACGGTACTGCCCACCAGGTTCGACGGTCAGTTGATAGATGACGTCTTCGACAGTATTATAGATGGAATTCAGGTGTTGTTCGTTTTCATACAGTACTTGCTCCTTTTGTCTCTGTTCGGTAATGTCCTGGCCCACTGACTGATATTCGACGATCGTTCCAGAAGGATCGAAGATCGCATGGTCGTTCCATCGGTGCCATCGTATGGTGCCATCCGGCATGATGATCCGATGTTCAATGGAATCGGCGGGGTGGTCTGGTGTTAAGGATTCAAAGAACTGTTTCACGGGCTCCTGGTCTTCGATGGGGATATTTGGCCGGAATCGGTGCCCGAGGATCTCGTCACGTTTCATTCCGAAATACCCGCAATATGCCTCGTTCACAAAGACATGCGTCCCGTCAGGTAAAAACCGCGAGATAAATTCGGTCTGGTCTTCGACAACATTTCGATATCGTTCTTCGCTCTCGCGGAGAGCATCTTCAACTTGTTTCTGGTCGGTGATATCCACTGCGAAACCACCGATCAGCGGTGGTTTTTTCTCACGATCGATCCGGAATTTATAGGTCTCATAAATTTTTTTGGTGCCATCTCTTCCCTGAAGGGTTTCAATGGTTCTTCGATAGCCATCCCTGAGTGTCTGATGATCGTCTTCGACCATCTTTTCTGCCGCTTCCTTTGGAAACTGGTTATAGACGGAGGTTCCAATCCATTCCTGCTCGCCAAAGACCTCCACCATACGTCTGTTGACAAAGAGGTTGGTGGATTGATCATCTTTGATGAACGCCGTTACTGGCAGGTGCTCCATGAATGCGGAGAACCGTCCTTCACTTTCACGCAGACTCTCTTCCGCCGATTTTAACTCGGTGATGTCCCGGATGGTTTCGATTGCACCAACGACCTCTCCCTGCTGATTGTAGAGCGGGCTGGCTTTTCCAATGAATGAGATTGTCTTTCCGGTCGGCATGGTTATTGTTGAATCGGCGATCAGGGTATCCTTCTGTTGGGTGATCTGTGCATATTTTTTAGTAATGACATCATTCGCTTCATTGATCAGATCGATCAGGCTCGGCTGCCGTTGCCCGTAGAACGGGATTGAGTACTCATAATCTCCCTTTCCCAGTATATCCCTGGTCGGTACACCGGTCATCTCTTCCATGGCACGGTTCCATGCGATAATTGTCCCAAATCGGTCGATTGCAAAGGTTGCATCCGGCAGGAAGTCGATGATATCGGCTTCTCTGCGTTCAAGATCCCGGATACTGATTTCAGCCCTTCTCTGCTGGACAGCTCGGCGGATTTGATGGGTGAGCTCGGCAAACTGACTCTTTGGCTCTCCGCCTTTCTGGAGATAGAAATCGGCTCCGTTGTTGATCGCATCGATGACAACCTCTTCACGACCTCGCCCGGTGAAAAGAATGAAGGCAATGGTGCCGAACCGTTCCCTGACGGCTTTTAAAAAAGCGATCCCATCCATCCCCGGCATCTGATAATCAGAGATGATGACGTCGTATGATTGAATAAGAGGGGAGTTCAGTGCTTCCTGGGCCGATGTCATGGTGTCGACCCTGAACTCACCTGCACGCTCTAGGAAGAACTTGGTTACCGTGAGGAGATCCTGCTCGTCATCAACATAGAGGATGGAGATCTTGTTTTTGGTGGACTCGGATCCTGAATCTGTCATATTCAAATCCTGAAATGGCATGGCATCTCCTCACTCTAATAGATCACAACAATATCGTTAATTGAAGATTCCTGATATGTTATGATTTGAGTGGAATAGTTGCGGTATAGGATCTGAATCCTGTAATAGGTATCGATTTAAACACGACTGCTTCCATTCACGGCCGCTTCTTCAAAATCAGCAGTTCGCCAATTTTGTAAAGTCGTTAGAAGTATCTTCGATCTTAAAATACTGGCAAATCAAAAGATCTGGATGGAACTGAAAACCTGACCGGTGATAGATGTCCGGTACGATCTTCGGCTATGTGATGGGCAGAGCAACGATCAGCCCATCGGACACCTGTATCAATACCAACCGGTGAATCTACTGCAGATCGTCCTGAACTGCACAGACTGCCGGATCTTCTCCGGGCCGGCTACCTCATGCACGCCGGCTTCTGGATTAGGGTACCTTTCACTCCACCCACCGTATCTTCCGTTCCATGCCCTGGTCGAGGCGCGGCTGGTCGTTGGGCGTCCCCTCTGGATACCCCAGCGGTGTGACAGCCACGATCTCCCTGTCGTCGGGGATTGTGAGGATTTCCCGGAGCGCCTTTTCATCCCGGAGGGGTCCGGTCATCCAGCAGGTACCGAGCCCGAGCGCTGTTGCGGCGAGAAGCAGGTTCTCCATCGCGGCACTCGCACTCTCAAGGTTCGCCTTATAGAGATCCGGGTTATCAGATGCATCGGTGAGGACGACGATCACCGCCGGCGCACCACCGTACGATCCGGCGAAACGGATGAACTCCTCGCGGGAGAGAGACCCCCGCAGCGGCGAAGGGTCCCAGTTCTTTGTGTACTCTTCAATAATGGCCCGGTACGACGCTCCCATCTCGCGTATCTTTGTTCCGGTCACTACCAGGAACTCCCACTGCTGACGGTTCATGGCCGAGGGAGCCCAGTTGGCGGCATCGAGGATGGTGTGGATATCCTCTCTACCGACCCGGTCGGGGGAGTATCGGCGGACGGCCCTCCGCCGGTGTATCGCTTCGAAGACGTCCATCATCTCCCTCCTGCCTTGCCGAACCGTACTCCGAGGTCGAATGCCCGTTTGCAGTCCAGTGGGAAGACGGTCCTCCGCCGTTCCTTCCGCTCCTCCGGGTCGAAGTAGTTGAAGACCACCTTGGAGTAGTCCTCGAACTGGAGCGTCTCGAAGGAGAAGAGGGATTCGGCGTGACCGAACATCCGGTTCATGACGCTCTCGTTCAGGCCGGTATGCACGGTGTAGTGATATTCCTTCATCCCCTCTTCGGAGACATTCATCGTGTAGATGAACGCGGTCGAGATCTTCCTCGGAAAGAGGGACGCCTGAGGTATGGTGTACGTGAGGTACGGGAAGAACAGCCGCTCCATAAAACTCCGCATCTCCCCGGTGACCGTGCCGAAGTAGATGGGGGAGCCGAGGATCAGGGCGTCCACGTTCTGGATCTGTTCAAGGATCGACGTCAACTCGTCCTGAATTGCACACTTTCCATAACTCTTCCCGCCCTTTAGTTTGCAGGCGAAACAACTGGTGCATCCCTTGAAATCCAGGTCATAGAGATGGACCAGTTCTGTCTCCGCTCCCACTGACACCGCCCCGTCGAGGGCGTTCTGAAGGAGGGTCGCGGTATTCCACTTCTTTCTCGGGCTTCCATTGATGGCAAGTACTTTCATGATAACACACTCATCTTTCAATCTTTTTTCAATCGATCAGTTCTCTGATCAGGCGAAGGGACAGATATTTCCCCCGGGCTGCCGGCACTGGTTGCAGGACGTGCATGCCGATGCTGATTCGGGTGTGCTCTTCCAGAGGTTCACGAGGTCGGGCTGCCTGAGCAGGGGGCGAGAGAGGGAGAAATACTGAATCTCTGTCGTATTCAGCAGACGGTCCATCACCGCCGGCGTCCGGTTCACCCCGACCAGGATGACCGGGGCGGTGGTCTCGGCTGCGATCGTTTCGGCATAGGTCCGAAAGACCGACTCTTCAAACCCGGTCTCTTCGAGACCGGGAACCGCTCCGCCGGTTCCGCCGGTGACCTCGATCGCATCGATCCCCTGTTTGGCCAGGTGGGTGCAGGCGTACCGGCATGCTGCAAAGACTCCGTCATCCTCCAGAAAATCGGAGCAGTTGATCTTGATGAGGATCGCAAAGTCCTTCCCGACCCGGGAACGGATCTCATCGTAGACCTCAAGGATGATCCGGGCACGGTTCTCCGGCGTGCCGGCGTAGTTGTCCGCGCGGGTGTTCTTCCTTTTATCGAGAAACTGGCTGAGGAAGAACCCGTGGCCGGCGTGCACCTGGACCCCGTCGAACCCGGCCTTCCGGGCCCGAACGGCGCACTCTCCATAGGTCTGTACGATCCGATGAATCTCTTCCTGCGAGGGAACGGCCGGGGACCACCTCTCTCCGTTCCTGCCGGTAAAGGAGAGCTGCATGACGACCTGGCCCCCCTCGCCATGGATCTTGGCGGTCAGGTCCTGGTATTCCGGGATGAACGAATCGTCAGAGATTGCAAGCATCCCGGGCAGCCCGGTCGCGTCCCCGGTCATGAGGGTGGCGCTCGTGATGATCAGCCCCACCCCGCCCCTGGCGAGGTTCCGGTAGACCTCCACCAGCCGATCGGTCAGGTGTCCGGAACCGTCGGCCATCCCTTCCCAGGTGGCCGAACGGATGAACCGGTTCTGGAGCGTGAGGGGCCCGATCCGGGTTCTGTCGAACAGGGTTTTCATGCACCTCTCCTCGCGATCATAGATCCTCCTGGAGCATCTTTGCGACCTCGTGAGTGGCGAGGATGCCGTTCAGGGCTGCCGGGAAACCCGCGTAGATGGAGACGAGCAGCATGATCTCGACGATCTCCGCCTCGGAGAGGCCGGCCCGGAGTCCGCCGCTGATGTGGAATTTGAGCTGGGAGGGGGCCGTCCCCATTGCAGCGAGGGCGGCGATCGTCGCGGCCTGCCGGTTCCGGATCGGGAGGATCCCCCGGGCGTAGATGTCCCCGTACGCGAACTCGATGACATATTTGGTGATATCCGGGTTTATCGGGTCGAAGGTCTCCCGAAGCACCTGCTCCTGGGCGGGTGCGATCTGTGCGAGCATCTCCTTCCCCCGCTCGTACCTTCCTTCGGTGCCGGCATGCACCGACTCCTTCGAGAGGGTCTGCCTGGTCTCTTTGAGAACCTCCATGAGCGTCCCCACGGCGTTCAACGTCGCCGGGAAACCCGCGTATCCGTTCATCTGGATGATGACCTCGCGGATCTCTTCAGGGGTGCAGCCGACATGGAGTGCAGCGTGGATGTGGACCTTCAACTGGGGGGCAGCCGTCCCCATGGCGGTCAGGGCGGCCACGACCGCCTGTTCTTTCGTCCTGTTGTCGAGGATCTCCCGGGCATAGATCTCCCCGAACGAGTACTCGACAATGTAGCGTGCAAGGTCCGGGCAGATCTTCTTCATGGTCTCTTCGACCCTGACACCGGCCTCCCCGTCGATCTCACGCAGTTTCTCTCGTCCGATCAGTGCATAATCTGTCATGCGTTCAACCAATCATCTGTATCCATAAATCCTTTCAGGGGGATTAGCGCCATGAAACCTCAAGGGGTTTTCGGCGGGGGATCCCGTAGACCCTGTTCAGCGGGTAGCCGAACATCATTGCATAGGCGCTCTTCCGTCCAGCGGGGATGCCGAGTTCCTGCTGGAGGGGTTCGTAGGAAGCTGTCGCCATCGAAACAAAGCCGGCCCAGCAGGTTCCGATCCCGAATGCCGGCGCAGCGACATCGACATGGGTGAGGGCGATGATGGCATCGACGGATGCGACCGGGTTACCATCCGGAATATGGGCGAAGAGCAGGTGCGGGGCCCCCTGGCAGATCGGGTCCGAACCGTTCTCCCACGTTGCGATGAGATGGGGAATGTAGCCAGCCATCGGATGGCTGGAATTCACGAGGATCTTCATCCACTCGATGGTCAGCTCGGCGATCTTCTTCACCTTCGTTGGGTCGTGCACGACGATCCACTGCACCGGCTGCCCGTTGCCTCCTGATGCGGCGTACCGGGCGATATCGAGGATTTCGAGGATCTTCTCTTTTGGAACGAGATCGCTGGTGAAGCGCCGTACGGACCGGCGCTTTTTGAGGTAGAACTCTATCTCTTCGGGGGAGATGGTACCGGCACCGACGGGCAGGGGGATCTTTTCACCTGGAGGGGTATTCACCAGGAGAGCCTGCGACGGGCAGCCTATCTCACAGTGGCCGCACTGAACACACAGGCCGGATTTTGCATCCTGAACCATGGGAAAGGTCTTCTCGTCTGCCGGGTCGATGATCCCCATCGGGCAGATCTCGGAGCAGATCCCGCACCTGGTGCAGGATTCAGGATCGATGGTTATTGTGTTCATGGAGATTCAACCAGATTCTTATTCGCGTATACTTTATTATATGCACCAGAAGTGTTTTTGTAACATTATTTCCAAAAATAAAGTATTGGATAAATTAGCATGAAATGTGAAAAAGCCCAGAAATGCAACCTTGAAAACATTGTGGATATCATCGGGAGCAAGTGGAACCTCTTCATCATCTGGCACCTGCGGACAAAAAAACTGAGGTTCACCGAGCTCCAGAACCGGATGTGCGGGATCAACTCCAAGACCATCACCAGGCACCTCCGCGACCTCGAAGGGTTCATGATCATCGATCGACGGGTCTATCCCGAGGTGCCGCCGCGGGTCGAGTACTCGTTGACTGAACGGGGGACGGCACTCCTGCCGATCATCGAGGCCATGCTGGAATGGGGTGGGCAGTATCTGAACGCCAAACCGGGGGAGAGCCACGACGTGGAGCCGGCGAAGGAGACGGTCTGCGAGATGGACCCATGACGGTCTTCATCGCCCTCCTCCGGGGGATCAATGTCGGAGGGCATAAGCAGGTCAGGATGGGAGACCTGGTGGAACTCTGCCGGTCCCTCGGCTTCGGTGCCGTGAGGACCCATCTCCAGAGCGGGAATGTGATCTTCGAATCCCTGGATGAGAATCCGGCCCATCTGTCACTTCTGATCGAGGAGATTATCTTTGAGAAATTAGGTTTTCCAGTGCAGGTGATCCTGCGGTCCTCTGGGGAACTCCTGCGCATCGTCGTCGATAACCCGCTTGTCAGGGAGGGGATGAGCGTCGACAGACTCCATGTGACGTTTCTTTCGGACCTTCCTCCAGAAGCGGTGCGGGAGAGCATGAGCGGGGAGGCCGGCCCGGACCGGTACGTGATCGTCGGGCGCGAGGTCTATCTCTTCTGCCCTGACGGGTATGGGAGGACGACGTTCACCACCACCTTCTTCGAGAAGACCCTGGGTATCGCCGCCACCACGAGGAACTGGAAGACGGTGATCGCACTCGCCGATATGGCAGGGGAATAGAAGGTCCGGGTTCCTCGCATATTTGTATCGTTTTTCTCTACCCAGTGTGGTTCCGGGACACGTCACACCGGCTGGACCTGAAAAAATGGGGGTGTGGAGCAGTTATCCGTCGATACCGGCATCGGGGGAATGTGCCGGTATCGTGACAGACTGGGGTGTGTACAGTGCCAGCGTGAGAAGTATCCCATACCCGATGGTGTCACAGAGGATCTCCACCAGATGAAACGGAATGATCTGGGGGGGAAGGCTGGAGACCGTCAGCAGGGGGATCAGCGCTCCGGGGATATAGAGGATCAGCGCGAGTAAGGCCATCATCGATCGTCGCGGGATCTTCAGCATGGCAAACCACGGCATCAGCACGCACATGTACAGGAACCCTCTGATCAGTTCGAGGGGGATGATGAGCGAGATGGACGGGATCGTGAGCCCCAGCGTGGGATCGGTATAGAACGGGATCACAAAGGAACTGATGAGTGCTCCAAAGAGGAAGTAAACGGGAAGATAGAGGACCGATCCGGCGATCATCCGCCAGGCCCACGACCTGGTGCTCCGGTGGGAGAGATACTCCCTCAGGCCGGGAATAAGGGAGAGCCGGCTCTCCTGTGGTGTGAACAGGAGCACCGCCGCCCCCGCCTCCCCGCAGGCCAGCACCAGTTTTACCCCGATCCCCCAGGCGAAGACTCCCGGCGATGAGAAGGAGGAGGTGAAGAAGTACGCTTCGATCATATTGCTCAACGACTGGATGACGAAGAGGGTTGCGGTTACGAGGACGAAGAGATCCGCCCGTACCAGCGACGTCCGGGGCATGATATACCATAAAATCAGACCGATGAGAAGACCGCCCCCGAAAATGGGGAGGAGTGCGTTTGGAGATAGTGCAATCTGGGTTGAATTATGGGTTAGGATCGAGAGGAGGGTGAATGCTGCGGCGAAGAGCAGCAGACAAAACGACGCTGATTGCCACGTGCCGGCATCCCTGACACGGAAAGTTTCCATGATCCCTCTCTGTTTTCTTGCATGATATATCCGAACGAAACGCAAGTCCGTACTCTCTGTACGTACCTTAGATTTTAGGGATACCCCTAAATCCCCTTCACCAGGTTCCTCTTCTGGATCACCTTCGCTGACCCGATGAAGACCAGGACCACGAACACGAGTACCAGGGTGTCGACCCCCGGCGGATAGACTGCGTCCCCGTTCAGGGCTGCATGAAAGAGGTCGACGAGGTACGTGAGCGGGGAGAGGGAGGTGAGGGTCCATTCCCAGCCGCTCAGTTGGCCGAGCGGGACGAAGATACCCGAGACGAAGATGAGCGGGAGCCGGACCAGGCTTGAGAGCATCATGATGTTCGACGGGTTGTTCGTGGTCGGCGAGGCGAGGAGGGTGCCGAGCGCTGCAAACGTGATCGACCCGAGCACGAACGAGAAGGCGAGCAGCCCGGCATTGACGAGGGGAAGGTGGAGGAGGCCGGTACAGATCGTGAAGACGATCGTCGTGATGACCACCCCGAAGATCGCGCCGGCCAGCAGGTCCCCGATGATGATGCTCTCCAGGACGACCGGGAGGGAGACGAGCCGTTCGTAGGTCTTCTCCCGCTTCTCCCAGGGGGTGATCAGGGGGCCGACCGAGGAGGCGGTGAAGAAGAGCATCATGCCGAGAAACCCCGGGAAGAAGAGGACGAGGTCGAGGTTCCTGCCGATGAAGAAGGTGAGGAACATAATGAAGGGGAAGAGCAGGCCGAAGACGACCACCGGACCCTTGAAGTAATAGATCCGCATGTTCTTCTCGGTGATGACGAGGATGCTTCGGGCGAAGGTTCTCCAGTCCATGCGATCAGACCCCCGCGGTGAGCTGCACGAACGCCTCTTCGAGCGTCGGGTTCGAGGTCGCGATGGAGACGATCGTCAGGCGGTCCCGCTCTGCGGCGGAAGCGAGGTATTTCACGGCCCGGTCCGGATCGTCTGTATAGACCCGCCACTTGTCACCCCAGGACTCTGCCCGGGTGATCCCCGGGGTCGAAAAGAACGCCTCGTTCACCGGCTGGTCGAAGGAGATCTCGACATGTCGTGAGGTGTCGAAGGTCTTCTTGAGCTTCTCCGGGCTGCCGGTGGCTACAATATTCCCCTTATTGATAATGCTGATCGTCGAGCAGAGTTCATTGGCCTCCTCGATGTTGTGCGTGGTGATGAGGATCGTGCTCCCTTCCTGGTTCATGTGCCGGACTGTATCGATCACAAGCCGGCGGCTGTATACGTCCAGTCCCGTGGTCGGTTCGTCGAGGATCAGGACCTGCGGCGAGTGGACGATAGCGCAGGCGATGCTGATCCGCTGGCGCATCCCCTTCGAGAACGTCCGGACGAGATCATCTCTTCGTTCGATAAGCCCAAGCCGGGTGAGGATCTCCTTTGCCTTCTTCTTACGGCTCGCCCGGTCCAGACCGTAGAACTTCGCCGTGATGAGGATGTTCTGTTCTGCGGTGAGGTCGCTGTAGACTGTGCCGTTCTCAGGGATGACGCCCATCTTCAATTTCGCCGTGAGCGGGTCCTTGTGAACATCCGTCCCGAATATCCGGACCGATCCGGAATCCGGTGTCAAAACACCGGTCAGCATCCGTATCGTGGTGGTCTTTCCCGCACCGTTCGGGCCGAGAAACCCGAAGACCTCGCCCTGTGGGATGATGATACTGACATCGTCGACGGCGGTGAAGGTCCCGAATGATTTGTGTAGATTGTTCGCTTCGATTGCATCCATGCGTGGTCTTCCAGAATCACTGTTGCAGGGCAGAACCATATGAGGGTATCCATGACCTTTCCAGTCGGAATGCGTGCAGAAGATCCGTTCAGGGTATTCTGGATTGATTGGAGAGGATGATCAGAAAAGAATCCGTGACTATCTGTTGATTCCCGGGAGTTCTGTGCCCTCATCAGTAGAGCAGTACATTATTTGACAATTCCCGGTATAAATCCCCTGAAATCGGCAAATACTGATGGGAGCGTTCTTTTTTTGTGGTATTTTCGGTAAGGTACTCGGGTGGGATACCGTGGTCTGCATGAGATCAACATCTTGAAATGCCGGGAAGGGAAGAGTTCACTGCGATTATGAGGCAGGGATGAACGCACTCACATCACTACCCGAGGCCGTCCGATCGATTCTGGTGGATGCGGTCCGCTGGTCCCGGGAGATCCCGGTACCGGTATCCCAGAGTGTGGCGGTTGCGCTCGGCATGGCGGTCCCCATCGCAGTCGGTGTGGCGATCGATCAGATCGGCCTGGGCATGCTCGCATCGCTCGGCGGACTTGCGGCGAGTGGTGCCGCCGGCACCCTCCGTGAGCAGGGGATCCTCCTCTGTTCTGCGTTGGTGACCGGGTGTGCGGCGGTCCTCGTCGGCTCCACGATCGCCGGTCACGGCTGGATGACCGGCGCAGCGATCGTCCTGATCACAACCATCGCAGCCCTGGTCGGCAGTCTCGGCAGAACATTCGCCCGGTCCACCACGGTCTTCACGATCTTCATGATCATCGGCACCTCCCTCGGGATTTCGGGAGCCCTTCCCCCTATCGACGTGACCCTCGTCTTCGCGGCTGGTGCCGCCTGGACCGTGATCGTGTCGTTGTTGGCGTCGTCGCTGTTCCGGGCGCTCGGGAGGGAAGGTCTCACTGCCGGAACCACCGTCATCGATCAGCAACCTGCACCGATCACGCTGCGGCGACGGTTTCGCCGGTGGTTTCGTTCGCTCCAGCATCTGGCCGGATGGCAGTATACCCTGCGGATCAGTCTCTGCATCCTGGTCTCCGAGATCATCGCCGTGCTCTGGGATCAGCCGTGGTCGTACTGGATCCCCCTGGTGGTGGTGATCATTCTTCAGCGGAACATCGAGACCACGCTCGCCAGGGCATCGCAGCGTGCCCTCGGGACCTGCGCCGGGGTCATCATCGGGAGTGTTCTTCTCTCGAAATTCACGCCGATTTGGTTTCTGATTCTGATGGTGGGTATCCTGGCAGCGGTACGCCCGATCCTGAGAGTCCGCAACTATACGCTCTATACCGTCGTGATGACACCGCTGATCATCATCCTGCTCGAGTTCGGATCTACTCTGTCATCCGGGGTGCTGGCCTACCGGCTGGTTGACACCGCGATCGGGTTCATCATTGTGGTCGTCTTTGGCTACCTTCTCTGGCCGGTACTGCTGGTGCGATCACCGATGCCCGTCACCGAACCGGGATCCTGATGACCAGGATTATCTGGGAGTGCCTTGTCCCGATGCTGATCCGGGTCTCACAACGCGGCGGAACGGATATGCCGGGTTGTCCGGTCCCGTGCACGGGGTGTGATCATCATCAGGGATCGGCACCGAAGCGGAGCGACTGATCGTTCCCGGGGTACCGGTATCAGGATGTCGATCACAGATATTTATCCAGGGATTCCTGTTCTTCTGCCGGCACTCTTGTCTGTTCGATATAGATCGAATACCCCGTGACCGCGAGTGACATGAGCACCGGTCCGAGAATAAAACCGACAATGCCCATGAACGGAACGCCGGCGAAGATACCGATGATCATGAACACGGGATGGACCGCCACCCGTCGTCTCATCATCACCGGGCGGTAATAGAAATCGATCCAGCCGCTCAACAGAGGGTATCCGATGAACATGGTGATGACCGCACTTCTGATGTCCCCCAGGGCGATCATATAGAGGATGAAGAAGAGCAGACAGAGCTGGGCGCCGACGAGCGGGATCAGCATGGCAAATCCGATCATGGTGGCGAAGAGGAGTTCGTGACCGTAGCCGAGCAGGGTGAAGAACGGGATGGCGAGGAGAAATGAGAGGAGAGCTGCAGATATCTGGATGACGATGAGGGAATAGATCGTGTTTCCGGTGATCTCTGATATCCTTCCCAGAACAGTCGACAGTTTTGGGGAGAGGTTCCGTGTCACCGAGGTCCAGATCTGTTCCCCGTAATAGATGAGCATCGAAAGCGTGAGGAAGAGGATGATCACCTGGAGAAGGAGGAGGCCCGGGTTCGCTGTGAGGGAGAGCAGGGTATTGAGCACCATCTCGATGAGCGTGTGGGGCATATTGGAGAGTTGATCCGCAGTGAACGTGGGCAGGAAGGTGGCAAAGACAGTCCGGCTGAAGCCCTTGACCAGTGTGGCTGCCATAACGCCGATATACTCGATATCGGCATAGATCACGATCGTTGCAGACGACACCACCAGACCTGTCACGAGGATCACCCCAAAGGTGATCAGCATGGCCGAGAGTGATGGCTTTACTCTGCGTGAAAATCTTTTGTGGAGCGGCATGAGCGCGACTGCCAGCGCGACCGCCCAGACGAACACGGTCATAAGGGGCCAGAATGCGATGATAACAGCGATGAAGATCGCACCGATGAGGAGCGACAGTTTCTGATCTTCACTGATCCCTGAAATCTCCATATGCGTTCAATACAGCTGGATCCTTAAATACTCTTTTGGGAAGATGGGTGTTCTTCCAGAAGGGCCGGCAGGGTACTGCTCTCTTCGCGATGACCTGTCAACAGGCACCCGATCATCTCCATTCCGGATACAGAGGGTTATACGGAAATTATAAATAATCAGCCGTGAGATCAGGCGTCTATTGCATAAGAGAATAGTCTTTGTGTCGGGACATATGACGTTGTTAGTGATGCCAGGATGGCTGCTCATGGATATTCCTTTTGAAATAGTGATTCCCTCGAGTTGGTTTCTACGATATCGGTTCTTTATGTAGACGATGAGTCCGTCCTCCTCGACATTGGAAAACTGTACCTCGAGCGGACGACTGATTTTTCCGTGATCACGACATCATCTGCTCGGGCTGCCCTCGACCTGATGAAATCTAATGATATCCAGGCCATTGTCTCTGATTATCAGATGCCGGGGATGGATGGTATTGAGTTATTAAAAGCGGTCAGGGCGATGAATAAATCCATCCCGTTCATCCTCTTCACCGGCAGGGGCAGGGAAGAGATCGCTATTCAGGCTTTTGAAAACGGTGCGGATTTTTATCTCCAGAAAGGTGGGGCGCCCAAACCACAGTTTGCCGAACTTTCACATAAGATTAAGGCAGCAGTCAATCATCGCCGGGCTGATCTCCAGGTCATCGCCCTCCAGCGGCTCTATACGGTGCTCAGTGCGACAAACCACGCAATCGTTCGTATCCATGATAAAAAGGAACTGTTGAACGAGATCTGCCGGATCGTTGTCGATGACGGCGGTTTTACGATGGCCTGGGCAGGATTTTTCGATGGTGAAAAGCACCTCATCGAACCCATTGCACAGGCTGGATATGTCGAAGGTTTTCTCGATCAGATGTTGATATCGACCGATGATATACCCCTTGGTCAAGGTCCGACCGGAACTGCATTCCGCAAGGGAATGTTCACGGTCTGTAATGATATCGAAAGCGATCCGAAGATGGCTCTGTGGCGCAAAGGAGCGCTTGAGCGGGGTTATCGTTCGCTCGCTGCCTTCCCCTTCGCTCTAGATACCAGAAATGCCGGTGTAATCTCATTTTACGCTTCGGAATCTGGTTTTTTTACCGATCAGATCATCGAGCTTCTTCATGAACAATCCGGAGATATCTCGTTTGCTCTTGGAATTCTGGATCATGAAGAGCAACGAATAGCGGCCATAAACAATCTTAAAAAATCAGAGATCCAGTACCGCCGTCTCTTTGAGACGGCACAGGATGCGATCCTGATCCTTGAAGGTGATACTGGTAAAATTATCGATGCAAATGCATTCATTCTCGATATGCTCGGATACCCGCTTGAGTACTGTATCGGCAAAAATCTCTGGGAACTCGGGTTCATCAGGGACAAATCCATCGCTCAGCATGCATTCACTGAACTGAAGACGAACGGTTATATCCGGTACGAGGATCTTCCTCTGGAGACCAAGGACGGGCGAAGTATTACTGTCGATTTCATCAGCCATGTCTACAATGTAGGCGATAAGAAGATCTTTCAGTGCAACATCCGGGATATCACCAGCAGGAAAGTGTTTCAGGATGCATTGAAGACATCAGAGACCCGGTACCGTCGCCTCTTCGAAACGGCACAGGACGCGATCCTGATCCTTGACGGTGATGCCGGTGAAATTATCGATGCAAATGCATTCATTCTCGATATGCTGGGGTACCCGCTTGAGTACTGTATCGGCAAACATCTCTGGGAACTCGGGTTCATCAAGGACAAATCCATCGCTCAGCACGCATTCGCTGAACTGAAAACAAACGGTCGCATCCGATATGAAGACCTCCCTCTGGAGACAAAGGACGGGCGGAGTATTGATGTCGATTTCATTGGTCATGTCTACTATGTTGGTGATAAGAAGATCTTCCAGTGCAACATCCGGGATATCACCAGCAGGAAAGTGTTTCAGGATGCATTGAAGATATCTGAAATCCGGTACCGCCGTCTCTTCGAAACAGCACAGGATGCGATCCTGATCCTTGACGGTGATACTGGTGAAATTATTGATGCAAATGGATTCATTCTCGATATGCTCGGGTACCCGCTTGAGTACTGTATCGGTAAACATCTCTGGGAACTCGGGTTCATCAAGGACAAATTCATCGCTCAGCATGCATTCGCTGAACTGAAAACGAAGGGTTATATTCGGTACGAGGATCTGCCCCTGGAGACAAAGGACGGTCGGAGTATTGACGTTGATTTCATCAGTCATGTCTACCTTGCGGGTGACAAGAAGATCTTCCAGTGCAACATCCGGGATATTACCGCACGAAGACATGTGAGAGATGCACTTGTGGAGAGTGAAGCACAGTACCGGACGCTCTTTGAATATACAAGCGATGCCGTCTTCATCATGAACAGCACCGTCATTCTGGACTGCAACCACAATACAGAGGTGATATCTGGCTGTTCCCGAGATCAGATCCTCGGCAGTTCTCCTGTGGCATTGTCCCCGAAATGCCAGCCAGATGGAAGGCTTTCAACTGAGAAAGCAAAAGAGAAGATTGATTCCGCCTTCTCTGGAGAGCCCCAGTTTTTTGAGTGGGTCCAGACCCGTTATGATCACACCACCTTCAATGTCGATGTGATTCTCAACCGCATCGTGCTCAAGGGTGATTACTGCCTGCAAGCCATCGTTCGGGAGGTTCCCGATCGCAGGTAGGGGGGTACTCCACTGGCTTGGCACGTACAACTGCAGCCTTTTCGAAGTGAGCATCGATCCGTTCGTAACGATCAGCCCTGACAGAACGATCCAGGAGGTGAATACCGTCACTGGGAACGTGACTGGCATATCTGGGGATGAACAGATTGGCACCGATCTCTCTGAGCACGGTACGGATCCGGAGAAGGTACGCGAGGGATATCGTCAGATCATCTCCAGGGAAAAAGCATCGATCATCCGCTTGAGATCCGGCATCCCAACCGGCATACCATATATATTCGGTGCAATGCAACGGTGTATCGCGGCAGCGACGGAGAGATCACAGGGGGACTTTGCAGCAGTGTGCGACTTTTCCGACTGAAAGCGGACGAAAGTTTTGTCTGTTGAGAACGGAGTAGGCTTCACTGTCTCATTTTTATCTCTCTGTCGATTTTCAGAACTCCACACCCCGGTCTTTTGTTATCTCAGGAATATGGTGCGGGTTTTTCCGGGCGAGGTGATACACACTTCCAATGGATGGTCTGTGGGGCCTGGGGATGGGTTCTTTTCCCCGGTCTGCAGGATATTTTTCCGGCTGATTTGCACCTAATTTTATACCTCTCTTCTCTTATTGAATACCTTAAAAAAACTAAATTCCAACCATATTCCTGATTTGAAAAAATAATGGAGCATCTCTTTGATAGTTTCCTCCTTCGTAGAGGCGAAGTATTTATTATCGATAACCGGATGTTTACTATGAATATCAGTTTCATCCGGTTTTGTTTTCATGATATCAGTTCTCTATGTAGATGATGAGTCCGCACTCCTCGAGATTGGTAAACTGTACCTCGAGCGGACGACCGAATTTTCGGTCACCACTGCACTTTCTGCTCCGGCCGCCCTCGATCTGATGAAATCCAATGAGATCCAGGCTGTTGTCTCCGATTACCAGATGCCGGGAATGGATGGCATAGAACTCTTAAAGAAGATCCGGACGACGAATAAGACCATCCCGTTCATCCTCTTCACCGGCAGAGGCAGGGAGGAGGTTGCAATCGACGCCTTTGAAAACGGTGCAGACTTTTATCTTCAGAAAGGAGGAGCACCCAAACCACAGTTTGCCGAGCTCACGCACAAGATTAAGGCGGCAGTCGAACATCGCCGGGCCGATCAGCAGGTCACCATCGTCAACCGGCTCTATTCGGTGCTGAGCACGACAAACAAGGCAATCGTTCATATTCATGACAGAACGGAACTGCTGAAGGAGATCTGCCGGATCGTTGTCGACGATGGCGGTTTTATGATGGCCTGGGCAGGAATCGTCGATGATGAAAAACACCTCATTGAACCCATTGCACAGGCCGGTCATGTTGAAGGCTATCTGGATTCGATCTCGATATCGACTGATGACGTGCCCCACGGGCAGGGCCCGACCGGAACTGCATTCCGGGAAGGAAGATCCAATGTCTGCAATGATATCGAAAATAATTCAGCCATGGTGGCATGGCGCAAAGGAGCGCTCGAGCGGGGATATCGTTCCCTTGCCGCCTTCCCCTTCGCACTTGGTACGGAAAATGCCGGTGTTCTCACCTTCTTTGCTGCCGAACCGGGATTTTTTACCGACCGGATCATCCGGCTTCTTCATGAACAGTCCGGGGATATCTCGTTTGCCCTCGCGACGCTTGATCATGAAGAGAAACGAAGAACTGCTGAAGGTGAACTGAGGAGATCTGAACTTCGGTATCGGCGTCTGTTTCAAACGGCCCAGGATGCGATCCTGATCCTTGACGGGGACACCGGGGAGATCATCGATGCGAATAAATTTATTCTGGATATGCTTGGATACCCACTGGATTACTTCATCGGGAAGCATCTCTGGGAACTTGGATTTATCCAGGATAAATCCCTGGCAAAAAAAGCGTTCACTGAACTGAAGACAGAGGGGTATATCCGATATGAAGATCTGCCCCTGGAGACAATTCAGGGCAGGACGATGAATGTGGAGTTCATCAGCAATATCTACTTTGTTGATGACAAGAGAATTATTCAGTGCAACATCCGGGATATCAGCGAGCGAAAACATGCCGAAGATGACCTGAAGAGATCGGAACTCAAGTACCGTCGGCTGTTTCAAACAGCCCAGGATGCGATCCTGATCCTTAATGGGGACACCGGGGAGATCATCGATGCGAACAAATTCATTCTGGATATGCTCGGATACCCGCTGGATTACTTCCTCGGGAAGCATCTCTGGGAACTTGGATTTATCCAAGATAAATCCCTGGCAAAAAAAGCGTTCACTGAACTGAAGACAGAGGGGTATATCCGATATGAAGATCTGCCCCTGGAGACAATTCAGGGCAGGACGATGAATGTGGAGTTCATCAGCAATGTCTACCTTGTTGATGACAGGAGAATTATCCAGTGCAACATCAGGGACATCAGCGAACGAAAACATGCCGAAGAGGCACTCTTGGAGAGCGAAGCGAAGTTCCGGACGCTCTTTGAAAGTGCAAGCGATGCCATCTTCATCATGAACCGTACGGTCTTTCTGGAGTGCAATCACAGCACCGAGGTGATGTATGCCTGTCCCCGGGACCAGATCATCGGACACTCCCCTGTGGAATTTCTACCTGAACGACAGCCTGACGGAAGTCTTTCAGCAGAAAAAGCAAAAGAGAAGATTGATGCCGCCTTCTCTGGAGAACCCCAATTTTTCGAGGGGGTTCTTGCCCGTCATGATCGCACCCCCTTCGATGTCGAAATGACCCTCAACCGCATTGTGCTCAGAGGAGATTACTGCCTGCAAGCCATCGTTCGGGACATCTCCGATCGCAGGCGGGTGGAAGAAGCACTGCACGAACTTGGCGCCTATAACCGTAGCCTGATCGAAGCGAGCATCGATCCTCTCGTAACGATCAACCGTGACGGGAAGATCCAGGATGTGAATACTGCCACGGAAGAAGCAACCGGTATGCCAAGGGCTGACCTGATCGGCACCGATTTTTCAGATTACTTTACAGAACCAGACCGGGCAGAGGCCGGGTACAAGATGGTCTTCCGTGACGGGACTGTCGTGGATTATGCCCTGGAGATCCGGCACCGGGATGGTCGGGTGACTCCTGTTCAGTACAATGCGACGGTGTACCGCGATGAATCGGGAAAAATTGTGGGTGTCTTCGCTGCAGTCCGTGATATCACTGAACTGAAGCGGGTGGAGGATGCATTAAAACTGGCGAACCGGAAACTCAACCTCCTTTTCAGTATCACCCGTCATGATATCAACAACCAGCTCACCGCGCTGCAGGGATATCTCAATATAATCGCAGATTCACAGTTGGATCTCGCATTCAGCGAGAATTTTGAGAAAATATCAACTGCAACGAAATGGATCTCCGCCATGATCCAGTTCACCAAAGAATACGAAGCGATTGGTGTCAATGCCCCGGTCTGGCAGGATATCCGAATACTTGTGAATACTGCGGCCAGGACAGTCCCGTTCGGACAGGTCATGATGAAGAACGATCTCCCTGCTGGTACCGAGATATTCGCCGACCTGCTGATAGTCAAGGTCTGTTACAACCTGATGGATAATGCAGTTCGATACGGCGGAACGATCACGACCATCCGGTTCTTTGTGCAGGAATCTGGCGATGACCTTCTGATCGTATGTGAGGACGATGGCGATGGTGTCCCTGCAGAGCATAAGGAGAAGATCTTTGAACGTGGATTTGGGAAGAATACGGGGCTTGGCTTAGCCATCTCTCGGGAGATCCTTGATATTACCGGTATCGCCATTCATGAGATTGGTGAGCCGGGCACGGGGGCACGGTTTGAGATCCTGGTGCCAAAAGGTATGTGGCGTATCACGGGGAAGAACACCTGACGTCCATATTATCAGGGACGCAGAGCGGTGGATTCCGGGGGCCCGGAATCCTCCGATTACAGACCGCATCTCTTCGAACGCGGCTCTGAAAAAAATTCCGGGCTTGGCTTCTTTCTCTCCCGGGAGATCCTGCATCTCCATATGCGAGAGCAGTATCCTGGGGAGTTGTGGACGATCGCACGGTACCAGATGGACCATTCCGATATGACTGGGTATCAGACATTCCGTGACCGTGCGCGGATCTCCACCGCCGGCAGGGTGAAGAAGAACGTGCTCCCCTCGCCAGGCACCGACGTGACGCTGACACGTCCGCCGTGTCGTTCGACGATCTTCTTGACGATCGCGAGCCCGATCCCCGTGCCCTCGAACTCCTCTATCGTATGGAGCCGCTGGAAGACCACAAAGATACGATCGAAGAACTCGGGTGCGATCCCGATCCCATTATCCGCGACAGCGAAACGCCAGCACTTCCTCATCCGCTCGGCTGAGATCTGGATCGCAGGGGGCAGGTCGTGCCGGCGGTACTTCAGGGCGTTTCCTATGAGGTTCGTAAAGACCTGCTCGAGCTGGGATGCGTCAGCCATGATCGCCGGGAGGTCGCCCATGGTCACGGTCGCGTTCGCTTCGCGGATCTGCCTCTCCATCATCCGAAGAACGTCGGCAACGACCCCGTGCATGTCCACCTGTTCCAGGGGTCTGGCCGTGGTCTGGACCTGAGAGAACTGGAGCAGATCCTTGATCAACAACTGCATCCGCTGCCCGCCTTCGATGATGAACCCGAGATACTCATCCGCATCTGCGTCGAGCCGGCCCTGATATCGTCGGTTGAGGAGTTGGCTGAAACTGACGATGTTTCTGAGTGGCTCCTGCAGATCGTGCGAGGTGACATAGGCGAATTGCTGGAGCTCCTCGTTGCTCGCCTGCACCTTCTCTCCATACTCCCTGAGCACCTCTTCGGCTTTTCTGCGCTCAGTGATGTCGTCGAAGATTGTGTAGACCTGGTAGGGCCTCTTCTCGCTCGGATGGAAGAGAGGGACGGCGTCGATGCTGATCCAGCGGTAGCCCTGCTCCCTGGGATTGAACACGCCCATCACCACATCCTTGATATCCTCTCCGGTTCTGAGGGCCACCATCGCCGGATGTTCCAGGCCCAGGAACTTCGTGCCGTCCTCGCGGATCGTGTGATGCTCGGTATCCTCCGAGGTCTGGTTGATGAATTCGGCCGGACTCTTCCCGAGGATTCGCTCGGCTGCGGGGTTCATGGAGATGATTCGGCCGTCAGCGTTCTGGTAGACCACGCCCTGAAGCATTGTCTCGAAGAGTCGCCGGAAGCGCAGTTCGCTCTCGGCTGCTGCTTCGTTCGCCCTTCTGTTCTCGGTGACATCGCTGAAGGCCAGCCGGATCCGACCGTCGCTGTTCGGCCCCGCTTGCTTGACCCTCCCATCCAGATGGGCATACCAGACCCGGTCTCCGGCCGGCCCCTGCATTTTCAGGTCGCAGGTCTCTGTGATGCCGGTGCGACGCACCCGCTCGCAGAACGCCGTGAAGGGGAGCCGGGAGTCCAGGTGGAGGAACGCCCCGAACCGTGCGCCGATGAGGGCCCCCCGGTTCATTGACAGTAGCAGCGATCCGGTCAGGTTCACCTCCTGGATGATCCCGGCCGGATCGAGCGTGACATAGCCAACCGGCGCAAAGTCATAGAGATCGATGTACTGGTCCCGCAGAGTTTCAGCCTCTTCCCGGGTCTGGGCCAGTTCTTCGTTCTGCATCTCCAGTTCGATCTGATGGACCTGCAGTTCGTGGACCAGGGCGATCGCTTTCTCATGCGAAAGTACTGCGTCCGATAGGGTCGGTTGTGTCTTTAACGCCTCCTCGGCATGCTGTCTGAGGCGGTTTGTGTCAGAGGGTGTTGGATTCAGTGACTTCTCACGGTCTGGTTTCATGGACTGTCCGCTCCCACTCTATCGGTCACATCCTCAAAGGCGAGCAGAATCAGTTCCGTATTCCCTCCCTCGGTGATGATCCGGCGGGCATTGAGCAGCATCAGGCGTCGTCCGATCGTCGGGAAGATATGGTCGACCCGTAAGTCACTGAAGACTGCGTTCTCCGGCAGGATCGTCCCCAGCAGCCGCTGAAGTTCAGGAATGTCCCATTCCCCGTCGCCGAGCGTGGAGAGTTCGCGGCCCTCGACCTCCTTCTGTGAGACCTGAAACGTCTCGAAGAACGAGCGGTTCGCCGACACGACGTGCATTTCACTGTCGAGGACGAGCAGCGGCTCCCGTATCGTCGCCACGATCGCCTCGGCATAGGTGCGGGCCCTGGAGAGTTCCTGTTCCAGTCTCCGGAAGGCCGTGATATCCGCGAACGTGATCACCACGCCATCGATCCTGTTTTCGAGGGTCCGGTAGGGTGTGATATGGACCGAGAATCGGTGGCCGTCCCTGACTGTGACCTCTGTTTCCACGGGAATGAGGGTTCGCAGCACCTCCCCGGCATCCCTGATCAGGTCCGGGTAGAAGAGGTCGGACGCAATGTCTGTGACTGGCCGGCCCACATCACCCGGGAGCAGGTTGACCAGTTTTGTCATCCCGGCTGTGTACCACCGCAGGTTGAGCTGGTTGTCGAGGAAGACCGTCGCGATGTTGGTGCTATTCAACAGGTTCTTCATGTCGTCATTCACATGCGAGAGATCGGCGACCCGGCTCTCCAGTTCTGTGTTGACGGTCTGGAGTTCTTCGTTGAGCGACTGCATCTCCTCTTTGGAGGTGGTCAGTTCCTCGTTGGTCGACTGGAGTTCTTCATTGGTCGACTGGAGTTCCTCGTTGGTCGACTTCAACTCCTCCTGCGAGGACTGCATCTCCTCCCGGGTTATCCTGAGATCCTCTTCGCTCTGGCGGAGCCTTTCCTTCAGGTCCAGCATCTCCTCGCGCCGGCCGGTGTGGCGGACTCGCACCGGCGCTTCCGGAGTGGGTGGCACATCGGCGAGAACGATCAGCACCAGCCCCTTCAGGGGAGAGGGCTCGGTGAGTTTCTGAATCGTGACGTCTGTGTGAACGGTCACCCCCTCACTCACGATCCTGACTCCTCTGAGGGCGACCGGCTTCTCCTGTAGGAGTGCATGTCGGAACGCACCTCCCAGTTCGGAACGCAGCCCGTCGCGGGCCATGGCGAAGATATTCCAGTTGGCCTTTCCGGCCGCCGGCTCGAGAAACCGCCCTGTTCGCCCGTTGATATAGAGAATGTCGCCGGTATCACTGGTCAACACGGCCGCAGGTGCATACTGCTGCAGGATCACCTGGTCGGCCAGCGATTGCAGGTTAACCACCGGTTTTTGTGTCGGTCGCGGATCGACTGTACCGTTGGTGGGCGGGAAGAAGACAGTGGGGAATTCGACCGATGGTGCTGGCAGGGGAGGCTGGACCTTACGGTACAGCCTGAGTTTGGCATCGAGCGACGAGAAGAGATCGGTGAAGGTTCCGATGGATTCGGCCGTGCCGAGGATCAGCACGCCTCCCGGGTTCAGGGCATAGTGGAAGAGAGGGATCAGTTTTCGCTGGATCTCCGGTTCCAGGTAGATCAGCAGGTTCCGGCAGCTGAGAAGATCGAGCCTGGTGAACGGCGGGTCCATGATAATGTTCTGTGGGGCAAAGACCACCATCTCCCGGATCTCCTTTCTGACCCGGTATCCCTTCTCCTCTTTGACAAAGAACCGGTCCAGACGCTCCTCCGTAATATCGGTCGCGATCGTCTCGGGATAGTATCCCATCCGCGCCTGGTCGATGGCATCCGTGTCGAGGTCGGTGGCGTAGATCTGCAGGGTACACTGCTTCGCCGGCGACTGGTTCCCGAGGGCCTCCCGGAAGACGATCGCGAGGGAGAAGGCCTCCTCGCCGGTTGAGCAGCCGGCCACCCAAGCTCTGAGCGTAGTGCCGTCCGGCGAGGCTGTGATGAGGTCCGGGATCACCCGGTCTCCGAGCGTTTCCCAGACGGCCGGATCACGGAAGAAATTGGTTACCCCGATCAGGAGTTCCCTGAAGAGCAGGTCGAGTTCCGGGGGGTTCTCCTGGAGAAACCGTACATAGGTGGCGATCCGCTCGATCTGGTGGATCGCCATCCGTCGCTCGATACGCCGGTTCACAGTGTTCTTTTTGTACAGGGAGAAGTCGTGCCCGGTGCGGGCCCGAAGCAGGATGACGATCTTGTCAAAGGCATTTTCTGCCCCTGACTCGATCTGAGGCTCCGGTTCGGTGGTGACTGGCAGGTGCCGGGCGAATGCGAGGATCTTCTCCGGCAGGTCTTCGGCAGGTGCGACGATGTCGGCCAGCCTCGCGTCGATGGCACTCCGGGGCATGCCGTCGAATTTTGCGGAGGCGGGGTCCTGGACGATCACAAGCCCTCCCTTTTCCTTGATCGCTCGCAGGCCGATCGTGCCGTCGGAGCCCATGCCAGACAGAACGACGCCGATACTCTTCTCGTGCAGGTCGTCGGCCAGGGAACGGAAGAAGAAGTCGATCGGGAGGCGCAATCCCCGTGGGGCGTGCGGTTCGAGCAGGAAGAGGGTTCGGTGGAGCAGGGAGAGGTCATGGCCTGGCGGGATGACGTAGACACAGTTGGGTTGAATGACCAGGGAGTCCGTGATCTGGATGACCTGCATCGGGGTGGTACGCTGCAGCAGTTCGGGCAGCATACCCGGCTGGGTCGGGTCGAGGTGCTGGACGACCACAAAGGCCATGCCGCTCTTTGGGGGTACACCATTCAGGAACTGCTCAAGGGCCTCAAGCCCGCCGGCAGACGCACCTACACCGACGATGGGGAAGGCATCGTCGACCGGGACTGAATCAGTGTTCTCGTTCATGCAGGTCCGCCATCACTATGATACGTTCTTTTCTACCCCTCATCTATATAAATAACTTGGAATCGTGCTGCCCGTACTGGGCGCTGTCGATTATGCCGCTCGACGGATCGAAACGAGAACGGAGATCTGAACCCTCACGGTCGGGTCAGTGTTGAGATCACTGTGCCGCTCGGTCTCTTCAGGGCGGCGGTATCCCCGTCATTGTTCCAGACCGACGACCCGAGCCCCCAGAAGAGGTCCGTTCCGGTGGTCTGGCCGCTGCCGGTATGGATGGTCACGGTCGACCCGGCAGCGAGGGTGAATGACGGAAAGGTGTATACATGGGTCGAGCCGGCATCCGAGAGGGTGCAGCCCGTGAGATCGACCGGGGCTTCGCCGGTGTTTTGGACCGAGACCCATTCGTTCGCCAGATCGAGGCCGGTGATCACGAGCGTGTAGTCCGGTTCCTGTGTCATGGTCGGGGTTGGCGACGGCGTTGGAGTGGGGGTGACGATCGGTTCGTCGATGATGGTGAAGAGGCGGATCACGTCGCCGAAGTCCACCTGGCCGTTTCGGTCGATGTCGAACCGGTCCACCGGTTCGTTCGCTTCGATCCAGTCCATCTGGTTGAAGTAGGCGACCACGTCGGCAAAGTCGCGCTGCTGGTTGCCGTCCACGTCCTCGAAGGTGCCGTCGAAGTCTGGATCGGTGGGCGGCAGCGAGAAGCCGGGGAGGGTGATCGGGAGTTCGGGTCCCTGGGTGGTCTCCAGGCGGGAATTCGTGCGGGTGGCCGTGACCCGGACTGTCCCACTCTCGGCGGTGGTGTAGACAGTGGCTCCACTCTCCTGCAGCCGCTTCACAACGGCCTGGTTTGGATGGTGGAAGAGGTTGAACCGGCCGGCTTCGATGATGGCGACCGTTGGGTTAACAGCGTTAACAAATCCGGTTCCTGTCGACGTGCTGCTCCCATGGTGCCCGACCTTGAGGTAGGTAGACGCGATCGGCTGGCCGACGGCGAGGATTCGATCCTCTGCCTCGGTCCCGGCGTCGCCGGTCAGCAGGAATGACTGGTTGCCGAAGATGAGCCTGAGGACGACCGAATCCTCGTTCTGGTCGGTTCCGCGGTCTGCCGGCGGGTTCAGCACCGAGACGGTGATATTTGCGGGGTCGAGGGGGATGGTATCCCCGGCGGTCGCGGCCAGGCTTGGGATTCCCTGGTCGGCCAGCAGGCTCCAGAGGTGGGCAGCCGTCTCGGTGTCGGCTGGCAGCCCATTGTTCACGAATTCGCCGATGGTCACGTGCCGGAGGACCTCGGAGATCCCGCCGATGTGATCGTCATCGTCATGTGAGGCGATGAGGTAGTCGAGCCGGGCTATTCCTTCGGCGGTGAGGTCGGCCGAGACGGTTGGGCCGGCCCAGGCTTCGCCGGCATCGACGAGCATCGCCCGGTCGTTCGGGGCCTGGACGAGGATCGCGTCCCCCTGGCCGACATCGAGGAAGGAGACGGTGAGGGTGCCGGGGTCGTGGGCAGCGGCCGGGATGATCAACAGAACGAGAAGGAGGATAGGGAGCAGATACCTCAGGGGATCAACCATGGTCTGGGAGATTATCTGGTAGAGATGAAAGGGGTTTCGATCCGGGTCTGGTGTCGACTGCGCGTGGTCACTTGCACGGTGTTTTCGTCATCCTTTTCCCTCTTCGTCTCCTAATCGATGGTGGAGGACAATCATGGAGATCCAACAGCGCAGTGAAGACGTGATCGCCACCATCCGGGCGATGAACCGGTGCTGGACCGAGGGGTGGCATGAGGATGAATTCAGGCAGTACCTCCATTCCGACGTGGTGGCTATCGTCCCGACAACTCCCGGCAGGCTCGAAGGGCAGGATGCCTATGTTGCCGGCTGGCGGGGATTCTGTGAGGCGGCGGAGATCCTCGTATAGAGGGAGGCCGATCATCGGGTACAGATCTATTCCGGCGGGAAGAGTGCCGTGGTCACGTATCTCTTCTCCATCACGTTCGTGATGGGAGGACAGCAGCAGACCATGCAGGGCAGGGACATGTTCTTTCTCGTGCATGACGGGCAACAATGGCTGATCGTTGCCGACCAGTACTCACCCGAACCGATGCAGTTCTGATACCGGTCTCACAAATACTCTGCTTCGCCGGTGGGGTCAGCATTGAATGTATGTCAGGGAGAAATTCTGCAACACATCACCAAAAAAAGATATACTTATGTGGTCTTCATATCCATCATGGGACCGGCCATCTGATCGACAAACCGACCTATCTTCGTCCAGGAGTAATCTCCTCCTTTATCTTTCACCCTCCAGAAATCGATATTGGTATATCTCCTGTCACCGGATTCAGTCAGAAACGTGTATCCTGATACACCATAGAAATGATCTGCATTGTCGAGGAATAGCGGCCGTTTATCGGTGATCCCCTTCCCTGTCATTTCTGTCAATGCAGCGAGCTGAACTGCATCATCAATGACGACTGCATACGGGGTCGGCTTGAGACCGGAGATATTCTGAATTCTCTTGGAGAAATCCATAAACTTCGGCTCGTTCTCCATTTCACCATAAATGGTGGCGGTGAAATTTGTTTTTGCAGCAAATGCCGCAACATTTCTGTTCTTCAGTACCGAATCGGATAATGCAATACCATCTGTCCCAACCCAGGAGAGAGATCCCAGTTCACTGCTCTGTGATGCTGCATTCAGAATATCTGCAGTTTCGTCAAATCCAAGAACCAGTACTGCCGATCGTGAGTGTGAGGGTACATCATGAACATCCCGAGTAATCTCCTCAATAGTTGTGTTGAAGGAGGCTGTCCCTGGTTCGTAGTAGATCGGATCAGTCAGGGTGAACGTCCCGTTTTCTGATAAATTATCCAGGATTTCATAGAATTTCTGACCATATATGTCATTTCTGACGACAGGAATGATGGTGGAATAGTTCTCTTTCTTAAAGAGACCCTGAAGTGCCTGAGCCTGAATCGTATCGTCCGGGCAGAGGCGGACAATAGTATTGTTCTGGCTGGTAAGACCCGGTGCCGTGCTTCCAAATCCGATGAGTATGGTATGGGATTGCGTCGCTGTCTCTTCAAGAGCGGTCATCTCTGCCGAACTCAAGGGACCGATAATGAAATGGATACCATCCCTGATCATCTCAGTACCAAGTTTTTTAGCAACATCAGGATCAGATCCTGTGTCAGCGATACGAAGACGTACCTGATAGGGAAGTCCAAGCGTTGCGTACTTTGCATTCAGGTCTTCAGCAGCCAGTTCCATTGCCGCTTTATACGAGGGGCCCTGTGCTGAAGCATTTCCTGAAAGGGGGAGAAGCCCTCCAATGACAATGGTCTGCGTCTGATTGGTCTGCATCTGATCTTCAGCCACAACAAATCCGCCCAAGAGTAATAATAAAACTGCTATGATTATGGGCCATACGAACTTCATACCAGGTAGTTAATGTAAAAACCAATAAAGGATCTTATTTGATCCCGCACGAGATTCAGGGGTAATCATGTGAAATGAGCAATTGGTGAGAGAATAACGTGATCTATCCAGAGCGCCCTCTTTCTTTTGGAGGGGAAGCCCGGGAGAATGTTCCTGCCGGCATCGAGAAAAACCTGCGGATTATCTCCTTTGGTTATCACAGATCACTACGTGCAGGAGTCTTCTGTACGACTTCTTAAATTATTCCTACGGCCTCCTCGCAAAACTACCCGACCCCTTCTCTCCGTTCCATCACCCCGGCACGACCTTCCCCTCCATGAAGAACGAATAAATACGCCCTGCACCTTCAGATTGCTATGGTCGATCTCGATGGATCCCCCTCGCTCCACCAGTACCTTGCCATCGCCGGCTCCCTGCTGCTGATCGGCGGGATGATCGCTTTCCTCGGTATCATCACCGCCGAGGTCCTGTTCCCCGGCTACAGCACCTCGGAGAACCAGATCAGTGACCTCGGAACTTCTGCTGAATCCCTGGATGACACCATCCCCCCACCCTCAGCTCTGATCTTCGATGGTGCCATGGTGCTCGTCGGGTTGATGACCCTCGGGGCGTCCGTCTGCCTGCATCGGACCTTTGAGGACCTGGTGGTCACCATCCCGCTCTCCCTCCTCGGGATCGGTCTGACTGGCGTCGGCATCTTTAACGGGAGTTTCGGTACCATCCATGCCCTCTTTGCCCTGCTCATCTTCATCGCCGGCGGGCTGTCGGCGATCGCTGCGGCCCGGGTTGAACGGTCGCCGCTCTGCTACATCTCGGTGATCCTGGGTGCGGTCTCCCTGATCAACCTCGTCTCCTTCCTGGTCCTCGGGATGTCAGGGCCGCTCGCCTTCCTCGGTCCCGGGGGGATGGAACGGTGGGTGGTCTACCCGGTCCTGCTCTGGTTGCTCGTCTTCGGGGGGTACCTGTTCGGGCAGTCGCATCCGGCATGACGAAAGCAGCATATGAGCATATCCCCAAAAATAGAACCAACCGGGGTCTTCCCGGTTACTATGAGGAATGGAACCTATGACAGCAGAACCAGCCTACCAGTTCACCCTGATCACGGCCACCGACGGGCCGGCCCTGATCGGGATCTTCAACCACTACATCGAGCAGAGCGACGCGGCCTTTCTTGAAGACCCCGTCTCCTCGGCATTCTTCGAACGGTTACTCCCCTATCTGAAGATCTACCCGTCGGTTGCCGCCCGGGACGACCAGAGGACCCTGGTGGGGTTCGGGATGCTCCGACCCCACAACCAGATGCCGGCCTTCCGGCACACTGCCGAGGTCACCTGCTTCATCAGCCCTGACCGGACCGGCCAGGGGATCGGCAGCCGGATGCTCGAACACCTCGAGACCGAGGGGAAGAAGGCTGGGATTCGGAACCTCCTCGCCTGCATCTCCTCGAAGAATGAGGGGAGTATCAGGTTCCATATTCGTGCCGGGTTCACCGAGGTGGGACGGTTTAAGGACGCCGGCAAGAAGTGGGGGGCGTTCTTCGACACCGTCTGGATGCAGAAGGAGATCTGATTCCTCCTGTGTGATGGCCTGACCGATCGAGAGATATGAACAAATACTAATGTAAACTGGGTGATCCCCGGGGACGGTATCATGACCAGAGCGAGCGGGTCCGGGATTGACAGGTTGTCAAGAGGGGACCGGCTGTCGGTAGGTGCTGGGTGGATGTGGTGGAGGTATCCATGAACCGTTCTGTTCTGGGGCGCGAAGGGTTCTGGAACGCTGTATTTCTCGCCACCACCATCGCACTCCTCCTGCTGAACGGTGTTGGTCTCATCTATGGGATCACGATCGTCCTCCCTCACTTTCTATATATCCCGGTGGTGATCGGCGCATATCGGTTCCCTCGATGGGGGACTGCCGCCGCCGGGTGTATCGGGGGAGTCTATCTGGTGATGGTCCTCCTGATCACCGGCGGTTCGCCTCCTCTCCTGAATGAGGCGCTGGTCCGCGTCGGTCTGCTGATCGTCATCGGGTGGTTGGTCGCCCTGCTCACCCGCCGGCTTGGTGAACAGGAGGACCTCTACCGGGGTCTCTTCGATCATTCGGAGGGGGGGAGTCTCCTGATCGTCGTCACCGGGGCCAGGCGGGTTGTTGGGGAGGTCAACTGGAAGGCCGCCTCCCTCGTTGGCAGGAAGCGCTCGGCACTTCGGGGCGGCCCCCTCACCGCGTTCTGGGATCCCGGGGAAGAGTCTGCCTTCTTCTCCCGCCTCTCCCGGGGGGGGGCGGTGTACGAGACCGAGACAATCTTCTCCCTGCCCGATGGCGCCCCTCTGATCGTCCAGGTTTCCGCCGCCTCGCTCCGTGGGGGGAGGGTGATCCTCACCTTCTTTGACATTACGGCCCGTGTTCACGCCGAACAGGCCCTGAAGACCGCTAACGACAAGCTCAACTTCCTCGCACGCATCTCGGCCGATCACCTGCAGCGGACCGTCGACGAGATCAGGGCGACGGTCGATGAGGCGGCTGCACACGACGGCGGCGCTGGGTTCCAGGCGTACTTCGGGCGTATCCGGGTTCTTGCAGGGACCATCTCCAGGCAACTCGTTCTCACTGAGTCCTATAAGGATCTCGGAACCTCCCCGCCAGTCTGGCAGAACGTCCAGAGGGCACTTGAGTCTGTGCATCTGCCGGTGGATGCCGGTACCGTCAGGGTCCGGTTCTGGGCCAAACGGCTTGAAATCTATGCCGACCCCCTCCTCGTCGACGTTCTCGCCCACCTCGTCAGGAACCCGTTCCGGTTCGCCGGCTCGGTGACAGAGATCCTTGTCCGCTATCAGGAGACCGGTGACGGACTTGCACTCCTGGTGGAGGATGACGGTCAAGGCATCCCGACCGCCGAGAAGAAACAGATCTTCGAGTACGATGCGGGGGAGCACGCCGGGATTGGACTCTTCATCTGCCGGCAGATCCTCGAGGTGACCGGGATGACCATCGAGGAGACCGGGATCGAGGGGCAGGGGGCACAGTTCGTAATCCATGTTCTGCCCGGCGGGTATCGGATCGAAGGGAGCGGTGATGACGCCCCTGCGACCCGGCTCCACGGAGTTCTGGACGCCCCCGGTCTTTCGGTGCGGGAACTCTCCTCTGCAGAGTTCCCGATCGCTGAGGCGGTCTGGGTCGAGTACCATCAGATGACTGGTGATCCCCGGACGGACCGGGTCTTTGCGGCGTTCCAGGATGGTCAGGTGGTCTCTCTGGCCCGGTGTCGTCGTCATCCGGACGGGCTCGAGGTGGATGGGGTCTTCACGCTGATCGTTCACCGGAGTCATGGGTATGCACATGCCGTGGTGTCGGCCCTTGTCGAGGCCTGCGGGCGTGAACTTCTCTTTATGTACGCGGTCCGGGACCTCGTCGGGTTCTACGGCCGGTATGGGTTTGTCCCGATCGATGAACATCAACTCCCACCCACAATCCGCGAACGGTATGCATGGGCCCAGGGGCAGATGGAGGGGGCGAACGTCTGCCCGATGAGGCGGGATCCTTTGGGGTGATCAGTCCGATACCGGCGAGGGCCTGTCTGGTCCCTGGACAGGCAGAGGGTCTGCCCCCGATCTCCAGTTCCCGGGCAAAGCGATAGAGGTCCTGCATGGTGTCGATGTCGGGGCAGGATGGGAGGAGGGCTGTGGTCATCCCCTCTCTATCAGCCATTTTCAGGGTTGTTGCGAGCACTTCTGTGGTGCTCCAGGGGATGCCGGAGAAGAGGGCCGGAGCATGGAAGCGAGTGCCGATCAGGTAGTATCCCCCATCGTCACCAGGGCCAAGCACCAGGTCGGCGTGTTCGAGGTAGTTGAAGGCGAGCGAGAGATGCTCTGGGTTCATTCCGGGGGCGTCGCTGGCGACGATCAGTACCCTTTGAAGACCCGACGAGAAGAGCTTTTTTGAGACCCGGGCGAGGCGTGTACCGAGGTCCCCGGTCCCCTGGGAGATGCACATCATTCCGCCGGGTGCCAGGTCCCTGAAGAACGGTCCGGCTCTGTCGGGATCGTAGGCGATGAACCCCGTCGCTGACATTTTTGCCACCAGGGAGAGGGTGTCGGCGAGGAACGCCCCATAGAGATCTGCGGCCTCTTGGTGGGAGAGCGGGGGGCAGAGCCGGGTCTTCACCCTGCCCGGCACCGGCTCTTTCGCCATGACGGCGATACCCTGCCGGGCTGAGATCAGAGTCCGGGCTTCTGTGCGATCCATCGCCCCCGTCCGACTTTTCCTTTACGGGCCGCCTGCTCCCATCCTCTGATTCCCTGTTCGACTGCCGTGTACAGCTCCTCCCCGAAACGTTCGAGGATCGTCGGCTTCATCTCACCTGTCACCAGTTCCCGGTACCGCCCCAGAGAGTGGGCGAAGTTCTTGTCCAGATTCTCATACTTGGTTACCTTCCATCCATGCTGGGCGAGAAGGGCATCGTACCCCCCGGGGGTCTCAAGGGCCGGGAAGAGCATGAACGAGAGCAGATCCTCCCGCTCCCCGTCCGTCATCCGCCCGGCCTCGACCCAGTCAGTGAAGGCCAGCGTCCCGCCGGGCTTTGTTACCCGGGCGGCCTCGCCGATCAGCCTGTCCCGATCGGTCACATAACACCAGGCGTCCTGTCCCCAAACCGTGTCGAATGTCGATCCCCGGAACGGCAGGTCCAGGGCATTTCCGAGTCGGAAAGAGACCAGGTCCCCAAGGCCGGCCTTATCAGTCCTCGTCTCCGCCTCCAAGATCATGGCAGCTGTCGCATCCACCCCGGTGACCCGGCACCCATATCTGGCCGCAAGGTGGCGGGCCGGCCCACCGAGGGCGCTGCAGATGTCGAGGAGGTGATCCCCGACCCGAACGCCGGCCAGGGTTGCCAGGGTATCGGTCTCCTGAACACCGCCGACATGGATCTCCTCCCCCATCAGCAGTTCCCAGAGTGATCCGACTGGCCCGGCGTACGCTTCGCAGACATCGGCGATGCTCAGATCTATCCCTCTCTGTGTCATTGGACCAGTTCCTCCATCCCGGGGCAGTTCGGGTCGTCGGCCATCAGGTCGCCGGAGGTGTAGAAGGCCGTCGCCCGGCATCCCCAGCAGACCTGCCGGTTTTTGCAGGCGCCACAGCGCCGGATAGTGCTCTCGTTTCGGAGGGGGAGGAAGAGGAGGTCGCTCTGGTGATCGGTAATGATCTCTCCGAGCGGTCGGTCGTTCACATTTCCAAACCCCTGTCGGATCACCGAGCACGGGGTTACCTCACCCTCCACCGTGACACAGACCATTCCCCCGCAGTAGTATCTGTTCACATCCATCGTGCCCATCGAGAAGTCTGAGCCGGGGTAGTCGATCCGGTCCCGCAGCCTGACGGCCTCTCCCACCTCCTCTCTGGATGGGACCCATTCGGGATGCTCCCTGCCGAGGCCGGCCATGCAGATCTGCGTCAGGCAGGTCCGTATTCCCTTCGCCGAGAAGAACCGGATTGTCTCTTCCAGATCATCCCCGGCGAGCGGGCGGGTGAAGGTGATGCAGTTGATCACCTGATCCGCTCTCTTGCCGGCTGCGAAGAGGTTCTCCACCCCGTCGAGGATTGCCTGGATCTTTGGTCCTGGCTCCCCGTTGTGGAGTGTCCCATAGATCGCTTCATTCAGACTGTCGAGATGGACACTGACGAATCCGCTGCCAGTCATCGCTGCCACATCTTCAGCCACCTTCGGATCGGCCAGCGGGATTCCGCTCGTCCAGATATTGTTGAAGAGCCCGTTCTCCTCTGCCACCCCTGCCAGTGCAGCCCAGTCCCCTCTGAGCAGCGGGTCGCCGCCGAGCCAGTCGATCGCCCGGACCCCGATCTCGGCCGCCTCGGTGATCACCCTGCCGATACACTCGGCCGAGAGTTCGGTCGATGGGGCGTCCGCCCCGGCCGCGTAGCAGTACCGGCATCCCTGCGTGCAGAGCAGGCACGACTCGATCTGTACTGTGTAGACCCGGTTCATCTCGAAGTACCGAACCACCTCCCGATGATCGGGATGCAGACACCCGCCGGCAGCGACGGTCTGTGGGCAGGCGCCGGTGGGATGATGGTGAGACACATGCTGTTGGATCATGGCTGTCACGACCCGAGGATCCCGATCGAGGCGAGCGGGATGAGGAGCATCAGTACAGACCAGACGAACCCTGCCTCTGGAATGCTGAATCGTCCGATGTTCTTCGCGTACTGCCCAACGATCGCCAGGAGCACCAGCACCAGCAACATTCCATTGAAGATCGTGGTCGAGTACTCGTGTTCGATCGGGAGATATTGGAGGTAGGGGACGTCGTTCGCCCACCTGGACAGAAAGAAGATGAAAGGCATATGGGCGATGCCGAGGGCGGAAAAGATCGGCAGGTGGATCTTCGCCCATAATCCAGCCCGTGGGCTCGGAGCGACCAACGGTCCCTTCGTCCACCATTCGATCGCTGCAGCCCCGGCGACCAGAACGAGGAGGATTGCTTCTATTTCTGTCGCGGTCAATCCCGACCAGAACGCAAGTTCCGTCGGAATGGTGATGAACGAGGCGACCACCGCCCCGATGCCGGTCAGGACCGATGGACGCAGGTAGGCGATGCCGACCGTAATAAATATCAGTGCGAATGCAAAGTTATGTGCCCATCGTGGGTCGGTCTGGTACAGCGGGAGAGCAGGCCCCAGCCAGAACCCCAGCCAGGCCAATCCCAGCAGGAGGAAGCCAGTTCCGGCAGTCATCCCTTGTCTGAAGTTGAATGTCATTATGCGGAGAATAGCAGAGAATATTTAAATACCTTGGTATCTTCGACTGATTCGATAACCACTGGAACCATGACCCTCATCTCGATCATCACTCCTGTACTGAACGAAGAGGGGACCGTCCGGCTATTTTTCGACCGCCTTGCCTCCCTGGACGGAGATTTCGAGGTGATCGTCGTCGATGGGGGCAGTTCAGACACGACCCCTTCTCTTCTGAATGAATGTATACGAGGTTTTCCTGCACTGGTGACCATCCTCTCCACATCCCCCGGGAGGAGTATTCAGATGAATGCCGGGGCAGCAGTGGCACGGGGAGAGATCCTTCTCTTCCTTCATGTCGACTGCGTGATCCCATCGGACTCGTTACGGGTGATCGAGGAGGCATGCACCCTTCCCGGGGTCGTCGGCGGGGCTTTTTTGCAGAGTTTCGTTGAGTCGGACCGGCCGGAAGAGGTCCGTCGTCAGGTGGTGAACTGGCTCGCCCGCCGTCTTCAGACCTTCTTCGGGGACTTCGGGATCTTTGTCGACCAGAGAATCTTCGTTCAGTCCGGTAGATTTTCACCGATCCCTTACTGTGAGGATATCGAGTTCTGCAGGGCGGTCAGATCCTATGGGAGACTGGTCCAGATTGATCGGGTGATCTGTAGTTCCCCCAGGCGATTCGAGCGGGTCGGGAGATCGAAACTGGCTGCCGTCTACCTTCTCGCACTGGGGTTGAACCTGCTGAAGATCCGGTCCCCGTTCCTGAAGCGGTTGATCGTCGACTGAATGGGATCGATGGATCGGTGGGGGTACCGAGTCCGCCCAGGTCGATCTGGATCGGCTGGGATTTGATGGTGTGCGTGTTCCCGGTGACGGAGTCCTCTGCGCCTGTCCAACTGTTCCGGCCTGGGTGATGACGGTGGGGCGATGTAGGGATGGAGAGGGGAGATTATCGGTCGATATGTCCGGGAATCGGGGTTTTTTTCGGGCTCGAAAATGATTGAAGAGTCAAAAACTTCTTATTCGTGCAATGATGTAATTCTGTAATGACAACGGTGCCGGAGCCCGGGGATAAGAACTATATTTCAGAAGGTTGTGACGACAGTCTCCTCCATATCGACCAGGAGAGGAAGGAACTGTTGCAGAGCCTGGCACAGGAGCATGGAACCCCGATCTTTGTCATCGATCATGAGAAGATCCGGCAGAACTACCGGGAGTTTCGTGAACATCTGCCCGATGTCCAGGTGTACTTTGCGGTCAAGGCCAACTCGAACCCTGAGATCGTGAAGACGCTCTTCGATATGGGGTGCAGTTTCGACGTCGCCTCCATGCCTGAGTTCATGGTCGTCTACGAGAACATCAAGGACTTGCCAGATAAAGAGCGGCAGGAATGGATCTGGGACAAGATCATCTATGCCAATACCATCAAGCCGATCGAGACCATCGAGGCCCTCAACCAGTACAAGCCGCTTGTCACTTTCGATAACAGCGAGGAACTGAAGAAGATCCGGACCTATGCCCCCCATGCGGGGCTGGTCTTACGGATCCGGGTTCCCAATACCGGATCGATGGTTGAACTCTCCTCCAAGTTCGGGGCTGAACCGGGGGAAGCCGTCGACCTGATCTCCGAAGCGTTTGCGATGGGACTGGTCACCGAGGGGCTCAGTTTCCATGTCGGCAGCCAGTGCACCAACTTTGATAACTATGTCCAGGCCCTGGAACTCTCGGCTAATATCATCGAGGAGGTCGAGACCCGAACCGGCCAGAAGATCCGAATCCTCGACATTGGTGGCGGTTTTCCGGTTCGGTACCACCCGGAGGTGAAGTCCTTTCACCTCCTTGCCAGGAGGCTGAACACCGAGATCGAGCGGCTCTTCCCTCCTGACATGCAGATCCTGGCCGAACCCGGGCGGTTCCTGGTGGCCAACGCCTGCACGCTCGTCTCCAAGGTGATCGGGAAGGCCTTCCGCGACGGAAAGCCCGGCTATTACATCAATGATGGGGTCTACCACACCTACTCCGGGCAGGTCTTCGACCACAACACCTACCCGGTGCTGGCCTTTAAGGAGGGAGAAACTCAGATCTCAGCGGTCTTCGGCCCGACCTGCGATGCCTTCGACACGATCACGCTCAGCGCCGAACTGCCGGATCTTGAGATCAACGACCTCGTCTACTCAGAGAATATCGGTGCCTACTCGATCGCCTCGTCCACCTACTTCAACGGCTTTCCGCCGGCGACAGTGCTCCATATCAACCTCTGACCCCAAAACGTTTTTTAAAATGGATTGGGATCCATTCCCTGTGTGGGATAATTCCGTTACCGGATCTTGTTAAGGTGGTGTATTCCGGTCTCTTCGACCAGGTCTTCCATAGCCAGAAAATATTCCTTCATATGGTCCGACTCCAGGTGTCTCTTCAGATGTTCCTCGTCCTCCCATGTCTCAACGAACCAGAAGAGGTCGTTATCCTCACTGTCCTGAAACAGTTCGTAGGAGATGCACCCCTTGTCCAGACGTCTTGTCAGTTCGACCAGATTCTCCATCTCCTGCTGTACTCTCCCGCCCATGTCAGGCCTGGCCCTGATCCTGGCGACCACCGAATGGTGTGATATCGTCGACGCTCCCTGTACGCTCTTCATAGCTCTCTCTCCCCACAATAACCTCGGGTATCACAGATATATGTTGCAGTCTATAAAGACCATGGGTCGCCAGCAGATCCCTGACCAGCATCGTCTCTCTTCACCCCCAGTGATCGAGGGGCCGCGGGATTCTGATGAAATCGTTTTGAAAGCCAGATACGCCCTGGGAACTGACTCTCTTGAGTGATACCCGGACGATCTGAGGGGCAGGGCTCTCGGGTACCTCTCCTCAGCCAGCGGCCTCGGCCTCGCCGCCGGGTTCAGGCTGGGTGCCCTCCTCACCCATTTCCTCTCCTGGTAGTGGATCTTCTTCATCAATATCCCGTTCGGTATCGTCGCTGTTCTCCTGGCCCTGGCTGTCATCCCCTCCGATTCAGGTCAGAGGAAGATGGCGACCTTGGGGTTCGATACCCTCGGGTCGGTGCTGATATTTTCTGGCGTAGGGACCGGAATAGCCGCACTCTCCATGGGAAAGGAACGGGGCTGGACCTCAGGACCGATCCTCCTCCTCCTTCTCTCGCTGCTGATCAATTCGGCCTTTCTCTTCAGAGAATGGTACCAGCCCTCCCCCCTCGACCTGCACCTCCTCAAACAGCCACAGTTCACGATGGGGATCGGAACGGCCTTCATCAACCGCATGGTGGTCTCCGGGACGGTCTTTCTGCTCCCACTCTACTCTGAACTGGTGAAAGGGTATACCGCCAACTTCGCCGGGCTATTGCTGGTGGTGTCATCTCTGCTGATCATCGTCTTCGGGCCGGTGGCCGGTACCCTTTCGGACAGGATTGGTTCCCGATGGCTCTGTACCCTCGCAGGGATCCTCCTGCTCTTCGTCATCTTCGACAGTTCAATGCCCCTGATACTGATCCTGATCGCACTCGGGCTCCGGGCGCTCTCGATGGGTTTCTTCTCTCCGCCCAACCTTCGGCTCGTCCTCTCTTTCAGCCAGAAGGATCACCAGGGTTCGGCGTCAGCGCTCTGGTACTTCTCCCGGTACCTCGGGGCACCATTAGGATCGTGGTCTTTAAGGTTCTCTTCGATCACTGGATCCGGGTCTTTGAGAAACCCGGGGCCACCGGTGCGATCCATCTCCATCAGATGGCCGGCGAGGTGCTGATCGGGTTTCAGCACACCTTCACCGTCGGCATTCTCTTCTGTATCGGCATGATCGTCCTCTCCCTGCTGATTCACGAAAAGAGACAGGGGGTGTATGAACTGGGTCGGGTCTCTCTGATCATCTTCGGACGGTATACCCTGCCCGCTCCAGCATCTGTATCACCCTGTCATCCCAGACCCGGTCATCGGGCTCCACCAGGGGATCGATCTGGTCTGAAAAGAGTCTGGTCAGTCCCGGGTCTTCTGACGCCAGATGACGCTGACCCATGATCCGGCCGGCCCGCTTCCCCCCGGTGTCGAGGATCAGCAGCCGCCAGCAGCCGTAGTCCCTGCAGATCTCTGGGCGGGTCAGGTGGACGGTGCAGTAGCCTTTCGCCGATGATCGATTGAACCGAAAGAACGGACATGCCTCGGGACGTTCGATGAAGGTACTCCTGTCAAGAAAGAGTTCGATCTTGTCAGGGTCGACGATGACCGGCGTCCGCTCCCCGGTGTACTGGTTCCGGACCAGAAACCGCAATGCTCCTCGGTCCTCTTCGATGATGTGAACCAGACCAAGATGGCTACAGCATTCTCCGCACTGGTGGCATTCGAACGACAGACGATCACACTCAGGTATCCAGATTTCGCTTGGATACCTCTTAAAGACCAGTGATGATCTTCCCGGTACCGGGGACTTCAGTTCTGGTGCTCGGTGAGCATCACGAGTATCTTCTTGATGGTTACCTCCTCTTCCTTGAGTTGTTGACGAAAACCGAGCTGCTCGGTGTCAGCGATCTCCATCCGGAGATCAGAGAGATAACCGGTGAGCATGCCGGAGAGTGTCGATGCATCGGTGTCGGTGAGGGTGAGGTGGATCATTCTTCCTCCCTGATGGAGCACCCCGTTCCGGGTCTCATCTGTGATCCCACCGCCATTCTTCTATCTGTTCTGGTGTCAGGAATCGGTGTCAAAATATTACCTCCGATTGTTCCGACGGTACTTCCATCTCCCGACTGACCGAGCGGGGATCATGCCTGTCACCCCTACTCTATCGGCGATTGAACCGGGTTGTACCGCATCTGCCTCAGAGACTTCTTTCGACAGGGCAGACCTGCCCCATATCATCCTGGGATTATTAAAACCTACTGCTCTCCTGCAGAAGAACTGGTCAGCACGCTAGGTATCAGGATTCCTCAGAACAGCCACGGATCACCTCGATGAAGGCCGGGCCGTATCGCTTCACCTTCACTTCGCCGACGCCGGAGATCTGAAGGAAACTCTCCCGGTCACAGGGTCGGATGCGGGCCATCTCCCTGAGGGTTTTGTCGGGGAAGACCATGAACGGCGGTATCCCTCCCTGCTCGGCGATCGAGCGGCGGAGGGCTCTGAGCTGGAGAAAGAGGTCGGTATCCCGGGCTGAGGTGACCACAGGTTCCGCGGCCGGTCTGGCCCTCGGGGCCTTTGTGGTTTTTGTCTTCATCTTCTCCTGGGCCGGCAGCATCACACGGTTTTTTCCCCTCAGCAGATCCTCGCCCTTGTCGGTCATGCCGATCACCAGATACCGGTCGCCGGTCCGTGCCAGGTAACCCTGCCTGACCAGTTCGTTGATCCAGGTCCGGTACTGAGCCTTACTGTACTGCTTCCCTGTTCCGTATGCAGCGAGTGCGTCCAGGTGATAGTCTCTGATCCTGGCGCACGTCGACCCGCGCAACAGGTCGGTAATCAGGTCGATACCGAAGTTCGAGGAGAGTTCTTTCACACACTCGACGATCAGGCGGGCCGGTTCCGTGCCGTCGTTCCTCGCTGCCGGGTGGTTGCAGTTGTCGCACGAGGTGCAGTGCTCGTCCGGGGACTCCTCCCCAAAGTAGGAGAGGAGGAACCGGCGCCGGCAGGTGATCGCCTCGCAGTACTCGGTCATCTCCTGCAATTTCCGGAGCGAGGCCCGGAGGTTTCGTTCTGTCATGTGGTCATGCTCGAGCATTGAGCGGACCCGTGCGATGTCCCCCCGGCTGTAGAAGAGGACGCACTCGCTCGGCCGGCCGTCCCGCCCTGCCCGACCGGTCTCCTGGTAGTAGGACTCCACTGTCTTTGGGATGTCGTAATGGATCACGAACCTGACATCCGGCTTGTCGATCCCCATCCCGAACGCGATGGTGGCACAGACGATCGTGATCGTGTTCTTGATGAACCCGTCCTGAACCTTCGTCCTGACCTGTTTCGAGAGGCCAGCATGATAGGCCTGTGCATTGTACCCCCGTCGCCGGAGATCGCGGGCGACCTCCTCGGTCTCCTTCTTACTCATGCAGTAGATGATCCCTGATTCGTGCTGGTGCCGGCTCAGAAAGGTGAGGAGGAGAATCTTCGGGTTCTTCTTTTCGACGACCCGGTACATCAGATTCTTCCGGTTGAAGCTGCCGACGAACTCGTGGGCGTCCGAGATTCCGAGCTGCTGGCAGATGTCCCGCCGGACCTCGGGGATGGCCGTCGCGGTCAGGGCGACGAGGGGGACGGCCGGGAAGAGTTTCTTCAGTTGAGCCAGCTGCCGGTATTCCGGCCGGAAGTTATGCCCCCACTCGGAGATGCAGTGCGCCTCGTCGACGGCGATCAACCGGATCGGGGCGGCTTTGATCAGGTCGAGGAAGCCGGCCTGCATACACCGCTCCGGAGAGACGAAGAGGAGCCGGATCTTTCCGTTCTTCAGGTCGGCTTCGATCTTCGTCCGGACACGGTACTCCATCGAACTGTTGAAGGCGACCGCCAGGATCCCCCGTTCGTTCAGGTCGTCGACCTGGTCCTTCATCAGCGAGATCAGCGGCGAGACGACCACCGTCAGGCCACCGAGGCAGAGGGCCGGCAGCTGGTAACAGAGCGACTTTCCACCCCCGGTGGCCATGATCGCGAGCGTGTCCTGACCCTTCAGCACCGATCCGATGATCTCCTTCTGGTGTGGGAGGAAAGAGGAGTAGCCCCAGTATCTCTTCAGCAGGTCCTCGGGTGGTGTCATGATGATCGGGACATAGATTCAGATCATTTGCCCGGAGACCACAAAGAGATCGCGGTAGGGGAGGTGCCCTGTGATGCTGGTATTACATGATCGCTCCTTCCCGATTCAGAGCCCTGACGATCGCTTCAACCGCGTCGACTGTCCTCTCGATCAGGGCTTCGTCCAACCCGTCCAGGAATCGGCCGGGGTATGGATCACCTGCTCGATCACCCCGAACGCTGTAAGAGCCGAGATGGCCATCGTCGGTACGCCCTGGAAGATCATATGATCCCCCTGGGGCCAGGGCTCGGTCCGTTCCGGGTCTGGAAAAGGCTCTCTTGCCTGCTCAGCTGTGACGACCATGTCCTCTGGACATCCATAATACGAAATGCCTGACCGGTGATAAAAAAGGCCGATCCCATCGATATTGATTGCCGGGGCGACCTTCGCCGGGTCCGGGGAGCCGGCATCGAGGTACGCTCCTTCACCCGGGACATGGTAACACTCCTCCCCATTGAAGAAGACCCTCCAGTCCGATGGTCGGCGGCTGCTCAGCGAACCTCCAGGTGAGGAGGAGCAGGGCAGCCACCCCCGAGGCATTGTCGAGGGCACCGGGGGTGTAATGCTTGGTGTTCTGGTTTGCACAGAGGACGATCCTCTTTTCCTGGTCCCCTGCCAGCCGATCACGTTGGCGGCCCAGATCGGGCTGATCCTGGTTTTTAAGTCAGGGTGATCGGGGAGTCCGGGTGCGAGCGGAGGTGGTCCCCTGCCGGTGAGGTGACCGTACGGGGGGGGATCTGGAAGTCTCCGGCGAGATGATCACCGGCACTGCGTAATCCTACCGGGGAGAGACCGTGATCCGGGTGGCCGGCCCTTTCTCCTCGATGACCCGTATGATCTCCCGGTGCGGTTCATGCCAGTAGAACCGGAAGTTCTTCGGCATCAGCGGCTCTGCGGTCAGGTCCCCGTGGGCGATGACGACCTTCCCGACAAGGTCTGGCTGCTTCATGTCGTCCATCGATCCGATCTACACCACCAAGATCGTCTCCTCTCCGCACTGGCAGATCGCCTCCTCCACCGTCCAGTTCCTGGTCAAAAATTCCTGCCCCTCGACCTGATACCCGAGCGCTTCGAGTTCTTCTTGGATGTACTCCTCAGCCCGTCGACTGCCGGCCGAACCGGTCGGTCGCTCTCCTATGACTCAGTGCAGAGGGCGGCCAGGTGATCGTGGGCCGGGTTCATTGTGGCGGGGAGTGAGATCAGTGTCAAAAAAAGGGTTCTTTCCTTTTCCTTGGTCATAGGCCAAAGGAAGACAGGCCGGGGTAATCATCGGGGCGTCGACCGAGCGGCCAGTGGAACTTCCGTTCCCCCTCGGTTATCGGCAGGTCGTTGATGCTGGCATGGCGCACACTCATTCGGCCGGTCTGATCGAACTCCCAGTTCTCGTTACCGTACGAACGGAACCAGTTCCCTGCATCATCATGCCATTCATAGGCGAATCGTACGGCGATCCTGTTCTCCTGGAACGCCCAGATCTCCTTGATCAGGCGATATTCGAGTTCCTTCGCCCACTTCCGTTTCAGAAACGCGACGATCTCTTCGCGACCATTGACGAACTCGGCCCGGTTGCGCCATCTGCTGTCGATACTGTAGGCCAGCGAGACCAGTTCTGGGTTCCTTGAGTTCCATCCATCCTCTGCCATTCGTACTTTCTCCACCGCGGTCTCGAATGAGAATGGCGGCAATGGGAGCCGGCTTTCTTCTTTCATAGGGGGCACTATATCGGTTGAATATATAATGGTATCATCTGTCCAGTCTTTATGCCAATTGTCGCTCCCTGGTGAAAGGGAATATGCCGAACCGGGTGGATTGATACAAAATAGTTAAACCAATTAGTGACTTATTAATTAAGTATATAATTGGTTGATCATTATGGCATCTCACCCCATCACCATGCAGGAAGTGTACCAGATCTGGATGCGGCTTCGGAACAAGGTCAATGAGATGGAGAGCATCCCTCGTGATTACGGGGTGAAGGAGTCACTCTTCCTCTCTGAGATCCATACCATTCAGGCGATCGGCGCCACCCCGGAGAACAATGTCCGGGTCATCGCCGACCTGCTCGGGGTGACCCCTTCGGCCGCCTCACAGGCCGTCACAAAACTGGCTGGACGCGGGCTGGTGAAGAAAGTCCGGGGCCGGAAGAACGAACGGGAGGTCTCGCTCGAGCTGACCGACCAGGGATGGGTCGCCTACAGGTACCATGAACAGACTCATAAGGAGATCTACACGAGGACCACCGAACGGGTCGGCCCCCTTTCAGAGGAGGAACTGGAGTTGATCGCCCGTTTCTTCAATGCGTTTGAATCTGTCTATGATGAACGAATCGAGGAACTCCTTACGGCACGGCTGCAGTCACGGGAGGTGAGATGAATGGAGGCAGAACCGGGCACCGGGCAGACCCGGCCGGCCCGGACCTCCGCCAGGCTAAAGGAGATCTCTGAACTGGCACTGGCCCATCTGATCAATGATATCTATGCACCGGTGCTGATGGCCCTGCAGCCGGTGCTGATCACGACGATGGGCTACAGTTACTTCCAGGCAGCTCTCCTGCCGGTGATGCACAGTCTGATCTCGTCACTCCTCCAGCCAGTCTTCGGGCGGCTGGCCGACAGTCGTGGGTTCCGGGTCAGTGTCGGCCTCTCGATCCTCCTCTCCGGCCTCGGCATTGCCCTCGTCGGTCAGCTCACTGATCACTACCTGATCCTGCTCGTCTGCGTCGCGATATCCGGTATCGGCCATGCCACCTTCCATCCCGGTGCGCTCTGCAAGGTCGATGCGATCGCGAGTCAGGGAGACCGGGGGCGGATCACCTCATTCTTTGTCGTAGGTGGCAACCTCGGACAGGCACTCGGCCCGATCCTCGGGGGGCTGGTGCTGACCTTCGGAGGGATCCCTGCAGTCACCTGGCTGGTCATTCCAGCGGTGGTCGGTGCCCTGATCCTCCTCGTCAGTCCGATCCCTGATACTTGTCCGGTCGTCAGGAAGGTTGCCATGTCCGACCATGAAAACTGGCGGCCGGTGCTCCTCCTCTTCGGCGGGAGCACCCTGCGGGCCTGGGTGACCTTCGGGACGATGACGTTCCTCCCCACGTATCTGGTCCTGAATGGTTATCCGATCCTGACGGCCACGATGCTCGTCAGCGTCATGCTCCTCTCCGGCGTCGCCGGGCAGATCACCGGTGGCATACTATCAGATCGTCTGGGCAGAAAGCCGATCGTCGTCGTCTCCACGTTTGCAGCCATCCCTGCCTTCGCACTGATCCTTCTCACCCACGGGGTCGCGCAGATCGCCGCCATCATGACCTTTGGGTTCCTGCTCTGGTCGTCGTTCTCTGTCACCATCGCCATGGCTCACGAGATGATCCCTTCACAGATCGGCATGATCTCGGGTCTCTTTATGGGGATCGCGATGGGTGCCGGCGGACTGGGTGTATCGGTCTCCGGAGCGGTCGCCGACCATCTCGGCCTCACCGCGACCCTGACCCTCTTCCCGGTGATCATACTCATCGCGGCCATCCTCTTTCTCCTCGTCAGAGTCCCCCGGAAGGCTGACACCACCTGATGGGAGAGCGGGGATCATCCCCGACCAGGGTTTTATTGTCTCTGGCCCCGGGTGATCACGCCGCCGGCGGTCCTGACCACCCGTTCGATTTCTTCAAGTAATCCTTCATCGTTCAGGGCGAAGTCCAGCAGTTCGTACTGATTCACCAGGGCGATGGGCTTGAGGATGACCATCGGTCGTTCTCCGGCGGTCTCATCTGGATAGTTGGCTGGCACCACGGTCATCGTTTCATCCATTCATAGGGCGACGTTTCCGACTCCAGTCTCATCCCAGAGTTTTTTGATGATGCCCTGTGTGATCATCGAGCCTTCATTCTCCTTTCATGGGAGATGAGGCTTTCTGATATTCCTGACAAATCTGAGATGGAGATGAGTCGACTCTTCCTCGTGGTTCTGTTTCATCAGGTCAGGTGACTGGGTATACAGATGATATGATGGATGGGTCAATCTGCAAGATTATAATCAGATAAAAAATTATAATGCGGTTATAATAATAGAACACAAGAAATTTTTTAAGGTGTGACTCCTTTTGCCACACCAACGATGCGACTGTTGAATTCATCCACAGTTGTCGCACTATCAGGGGGACTTCGGCTGCACATTGCCTTCCTCCTCGCAGGTCTTGCTATGAGAATACCGGTATACTGTGCCTGTATACTGATCATCTACTCCACCTATACACTGGACCGTGCCCTCGACTGTAAAGAGGATGCGATCAATAAGAGTGAACTGTGTGGTGCAAACCGGAATGCCGGTCTCATCGCCAGTGCCGTGACATTTCTTCTGGGGGCGTCGATCCTTGGCATGGACGGGATATACCTCGCACCTCTCTTCCCCTTTATCGTGGGGTACTTCTATACCCGTGGGATCCGGATCGGGTCCCATACGATCAAACTCAAAGGAAGTGTCGGCGTAAAGAACATCATCGTCGGGATCACCTGGGGAGGAACGATCGCCCTGATCATCAGTCAGTGGACCACCAGTCTCGTGACGGTCGGTATTATCTTCCTCTTCTATGGATCGCGAGTCTTCGTCAACTCCTGTGTGAACGATTTCAAGGATGTCAAGGGGGACATGATGGCAGGCATCCGGACCCTGCCGGCCTGTCTCGGGGAGAATATGACCCGAGGTGTGCTGATCCTGATCCTGCTGGGGCTGTACGGCGTGATGATCTACGCGCTGAACCTCCATATCATCCGGAGTGAATGGATCATCCTGCTCTTCAGCCTGGTGGTCACTATCGCGTTTCTGATGGTCTATTCCTCATCCTTTGAAGACAGACCCTCACTTATCTTCAGGAAGATGAGGGAGTTTGTGATCAGCTGGGAGCCGATCATCGGACTGACCATCAGGGCGTGTGTTGTGGGTTAATCCAAAGACTCAATTTTTTCCGACCGGTCTCTGTAGTATGAGAAGATACGCTCTCCCCATGCAAGTGCAGACTGGTCACGACTGATAAGGTCGTTCTTCGAGTCAAAGACACCGTTATTATAGAAGAGGGAGATCGAAAAGTATGAGTCCGTGACAGTATACGAGAATTTTATATCATCCTTTGATACGTACACGCTTGATGTCTTGTAGCGTAACCCCTCTTCAAAGGCATCGTAGTACTTATCCTTCATGATCTTATACACTCCCGGGGTCAGGATCAATGATGCTTCGACACCGGTTTTTGCAAGGTTTAAGAAGAATTCAGGGTACCGTGGGTGCACTGCATGAGATATCCCTTTCACTGTCTTTGAGGTGGCAATATTGTTGAGAAATGTGGTGATATCAAAGATTTCTTCATCAGAATTTTCAATGATCTTATAATTTCCGAGGTCACTGATATCGAGCAGGAGTTCATACGGGAGTGCATCGAGGGAGTGTTCGTGCCAGTACTTCTTCTCCCGATCAAAGACATCCATTGTTTTTATCAGGGGGATCATCTGTGCAGTCAGCACCCTCCCCATCGGGGTGAGGAAGAAGTTCTTTCCATCTCTCTCGATAAGGTGTTCATCTTCGAGAATTTTTACCTGGGGGAGCATCCCGGTGGAGGTTACATTGAGGGTATGTTTGATCTCATCCCATTCCTTTGGTCCACTGTTCAGGAGAATCAGAAGATTGCGCCTCTTTTCAGAGGCTGAGATGACGCTTAAGAGATCGCTCATAGTGTGCACCGGATAACCAAGAGGACTTTGTTCTTCTCTATGGAAAATCCCTCTGGATCGGCACCTCGGATCCACCTCCTGACAGCGGTATTGAGTGTCTGTTATGAGGATGTCTCCAGTTGTATTCAGCCCCGGGATTACAACGACGTAATTTATTTTAATGGCGTTAAAATCGTTAAAACGGTAATGATATACATTATCACCGGGATAATGTGGATTGTGTGTGATTCATAATGATGATGGTCACCGATCGCAAGCGCGCAGATTATTCACTGATGGACTGCAGTTCCTGCATTCAGAATATCACTGATACCCCGGGTCTCTTTCGGGGAATTGCTGAAGTCGTGGACACTGATATCATTGATATATCTGATAATCCCTGCACCTCCGGGTTTCTGAAACAGAAGAAGGGGAACTCCCTACCCCGGATCATACCGGAAATCGATGATCTCGTCCGAAATAATCGAACCTGGATTCAGCACTGTGAGGAGAGTCGACGCCTGGACCAGCCGGTCTCCTTTGAATACACCCAGTGGTTTGATGACGATGAGCACTTCTTCTCTGCAACGGTCAGATATCTGTGTATATCGGTGAGCGGGAATCCGCGATTTGCCTATGTGATCTCCGATGTCACAGAACGGAGACGAATGGAGCGTCAGTTCACCCTCATTCGCAAGAAACTCGATCTCATGAACATTGTCGCCTGGCATGAGATCCAAAACAAGATCAGTGGTATCCGGGGATATGTCGACCTTTCACGGGACCTGACCCAGGACGAGAAGGGCATGGCATTCATCGAGGCAGAGGAGCGACTACTTGGCCAGATCCATGACCTGCTCCAGTACACGATGGATTACCAGAAGATCGGTTCGCTCCCCCGGCGGTGGATGAGTGTTGAAGATGCAGTCCATCAGGCCTGGTCCAGAATTGGCGTAACTCTCCTCCGGATTGACCTCGATCTGGATCACCTGGAACTCTTCTGTGATCCGACCCTTGACCGGATGTTCTCCCTCCTGATCGAATATACTCTGAAGAACCAGAGCACAAATCCTGAGGTCCGGATCACCTGTACTGAGGTGCCCGATGGTCTCTGCCTCACCTATGAGGACAACAGTGCTGGTCTATCCGGTAGCAGAAAACGGGATCTCTTCACCCGTGAGATCGTCAGGGCACAGGATTTCTGTATCACCTTTGTGCATGACATCCTCGAAAGTTCCGGGATGAGTATCCGGGAGACCGGTGAACCCGGCAGGGGTACGCGGTTTGAGATCACGGTTCCTCAGGGTCTGTTCCGGTTCATCGAGGGGCTGTAATCTGCTATTCCTTTCCCCCCCAGCCCTTTTTTGATCGTTCGATGCCGGCGAACGCTGCTATGTACTTCAGATTCATGGCCGTTTTTATAACCATCAGACCTACCATTAGTCCAGTGAATACGGCGATGAACAAGCATGTGCGTGAACGGTTCGAGAACGAACTTCGAGCGTTCTTCCTCCTCTCCCTGTTGAACCTGGTTTTTGGTGCTCTGGCGATAGCTTTTGGGGTTTCCACCATCGTCCAGCAGGTCACTTCGATACCAGGATCCCCCAGAGTCTCAATGGTGATCCTCGTCCTGGCTGCCCTGGCATTCCTGCTGGGATTGAAATGGATCTCCTCGAGCGCCAGAATCTTTTGTGGAGTGCAGGAGATCCGGGAGGCCTTGAGCGCCCTGGCCGACCAGGGCACTGAGGAGGAGATCACCGGGCTGATCGTCAGGATGATCACCCAGTACCGGGAGAATAAACCGGTCATCGAACAGATGATCCTGGTATGCACCCTTGGTGGCGTCTGTTTCTTCGTGCTCGGCATCCTGAACAGTATCGAGTTTGTATCCCTCGGGCTGACCGCCGGGGCATTCACCATCGATCTCTTCAATTCCCTGCTGCTCCCTTCAGCACTGATCACTCTGGGGATGAGTCTGGTCAGCCTCCTCAACTCGTATCTCTTCTGGAAGTACTCCTCGGTCTGGGATCGAAGGATGATGGAGATCGCCCGGTCTGAAGAAGAACTCCAGAGAATGATGGAGGAGTACAGCCCATGAGTGGAAGAAGGACGCCCTACGAGATCTACTGGGAGATCCTTGTCTTCTGCAAAACACCGAGGTCATTCACCGGGATCATCAACCGCTGTGACCTCAACTCAAAGACCGGGCAGGAGTATCTCGAGTTTCTGGTCACCAGGGGATACCTGTTGAAAGTACTGGCAGGGGAGAAGACCACCTATGCTGCAACCGAACGGGCACCCGAATATATCGCCCTCTTCTCCAGACTCTATCAGAACCTCTTTGAGACGGTCCCGGGGTTTCGACTGTAGGTGTTGGGTGATGGGTCTCTCCAGTTTTCCGGAAAAATCCCGCATTGGATGATCTCCAGTCCCCCTGAGGAGGGTTCTCAAATGGGTTCTTTATGGGGTTCTGGGTTCTAACCCAGACTCAACTAAAATATTTTCTCATTTTGAGGGTTCTCAAGGAACCCAATCGTCGATGGTTCTGATCCATCTGACTTTCTCCAACAGATCGATGAACCGCGGGTGATCATCTGGTGGTCCGGGCTTCATCGCCTTTCCGGTTCAGTCCAATTCCTACGCCCATCGGGATCAGGAATGTCACCAGATAATAGACGAGCACATCGGCCTGATAGTAACCCTGAGATGAGAAGAGGTGCACAATGAAGAGATAGTCACCCACCACCGCGATCGCGGTCCAGGTGAGTGCGACCCTCAGGTAATAGGTAACCGGGAGGTTCCGATCTCTGAACCACCGCCAGGTGACTCCGATCATCACCGGTGTCAGTACGACAAAGAGGATCCAGCCCATGACCCCGGGTGGCAGGATGAAGTAGAGGACGAGCGAGAGGAGGTACCCGATCAGCCAGAAGGCCATTCCGAGCCCGATGGTGTCACGTAGGTGCTGATGCATGGAAGATGATGGCCCAGGGGGTAGATAGTAGTTCCGTTTTTTGTCATCTCGGTTAGGAGATCATGCCCGACCGATGATACACGATCCGATATTTTTTCCGAAAGCCCGAGAAGAGGTATGGTAAACCATGAGAGGGCAGGTCCAGTATATCACCATCACAGTCCAGTATCTGCTCGTATCCCTGCTGGCCTACTTAGGGGCGTATTATCTCACGGGATCGATCTCCGGTACCCCGATTATGACGACCACCGGGGCGCTCTGGTCGATGGTCTCGGGAATCGTGGTAATGCAGGAGACCCGGCAGGACACCATCGACAACGCATGGCTCCGGGTCCTCGGTTCACTGGTAGGGGCGGTGATGAGTGGGCTCTACCTCTCCTTCCTGCCGTTCAACCCGTTTGGGATGGCGATCATGATCGGCCTGACCGTTCTGATCTGCCAGGAACTTCATATTCCGGGTCACCCTCGCCTCGCCGCCCTGACGGTCGGGGTGATCATGGTGATCTCGTTTCTGAATCCCGATCTGAACCCGATCATCAACGCGGGCCTTCGGTTCTGTGAGTCAGTCATCGGTAGCGCGGTCGCCATCCTGCTGATCGCAATCTGGCCATCTGAGGTGGGATCTCCTGAGGAGTAGGGATCATGGACCATCATTGCTTCATCGCCGGCCCGATCCTCGACTGGCTTTCGATAAACGGGATCACTGCAATCCCGTGTCGGCCCCGCTCCAAGAGTCCGGTCTCGGTGATCTCACGCTACGGCGTCTACCAGGACAATCCCCCGTCCGCTTCTGTTCTCCTCTCAAGGTTCGGCCGCGAGCGGTTCGGTCGGGAGGTTCGGGATTCGTTCCATCTTCCGACGCAGGAACGGCTCAATGCGATCGAACAATTCTGGCAGATCCCGGGGGTCAGGGGATGGGGGCCCGAGATCCTCTCCATCTCGATCGACATGAACTATCCGACTGCCGATCATTACACGATCTGCTGTCTGGATATCGATGACGAAACACATCTTCCCCTCCTCGGTGACCCCGTCTTTCGGGCGTGCCCGGTGGTGGTCGGGAAGAAGGGGGGGAAGGGCTTCTTCAAGCTCGACCGGCAGGGGACCTGGACACGGCCGATCACCCAGTTCGCCAGGCCAGCATCGCTCACCCAGGGGTCTCCTGCCTTCGAGATCTTCACCTGCTCCAAACCATGCGCTGGTCTTTGGCGAGCACCCGGCCTTCACTGTAGAGCGGCCGATTCGGTACCGGATCGGTCGGGGATTCTCTGATCCGTTCCCGATCATCTCCTGGCAGACAGTCAGCGCTGCAGTGACACGGTACGCCCGGGATGAGGGTCTGATGGTCAGAAAAGGGACCGGCCCGGGTCTGGATCAGACCGACCTATCAGTCTGGCTCTCTCGGTGAACCAGTCGGCGTTCAATGGGAGAGTTCAGCCTCGAAGGCCTGAAGATACTTGTTCAACACTGTATGTCGCTTCTCAGCCATCCCTCGGGCACCCCTGGTGTACATCATTCCCTTTAATTTCAGCAGTTTTTCATGGATATGATCGGTGGCGTCTGTCATCGTCCTGTTCCGTTCCCCTGCCTGCATGAACGTCCGGGCGATCCCGATCGCCCCCATAGCATCCAGTTTATCTGCATCGGAGAGGACCATCGCTTCCAGGGTCCCGGGTCTGTTCTCTGAGCGATACCGGTGCGTTCGGATAGCGTGCGTGATCTTCGGGATCAGGGTCTTGTCATATCCGATCGATCTGAGGAACTCCTCTGCGATCACTGCACCAGCCTTCTCATGGGCGATCCCCTGCTTCTCTTCGAGGGGGCGTCCGATATCATGCAGCAGGGCGGCCGGGAGGACGACCCTCATATCAGCCCCTTCGTCCTCGCCCAGGCCTTCGCAGAGCCGGGTGACCCGGAGGGTATGGTCGAACCCGTGCGACCCGGACTCCTCAAAGACCGTCTGTACATACACAATTATTCTTTCGATCTGCTCCTGCATCTTCCATACCTCTGTATGCAGTACCATGGTCGACGTTCTATTTCAGGATCGTCCTGTGCCTTCCATCATAAAAAAAAGGGTTATCAGTTCTTCATCGCAACAGCGATGATCGGATCGTTCATGCTCGGGCTATGCTGAACCGGACTGTTTCGGTTATTCCCATCAGGTCAACCTGACCGGGTTGGACGGGGCAGTCTCGGGTTCGATGACAACGGCGGTGCCGTAGGCCAGCACTTCGGTCATCGACTGACCGATCTCTGAAGAGTCGAATCCGACGCTGATGACGGCGTTTGCTCCCATCTCGGTCGCATGATCCTTCATTCGATCGAGGGCCTGGGATCGCGATTCGTTGAGAAGTTGGGTGTACTCGTGGATCTCCCCTCCGGTGATCGTTCGGAGACCAGCGACGATGTTCCCGCCGAGGCCCCGGCTCCGGACGATCAGGCCCCAGGTGAATCCAATGTTCTTCGTGATCTTATGTCCGGGCACAAATGGGGTACTGACAATGATACATTCTACCATAGTGATCAGAGGATGACTATGATCGTGCAGGTTAATGAGGCTATCTCGCTGTTTTCAGGATTGATATTTCTGATTTTTCAGGTACTTCCTTCACCCCTGATCTTAAACCATGTTCTTCTGATCGAAATAGTTAACAATTGTGAACTCCAATGATTATATGTGATACGTCATGAGTGATCGTTTTTGTCTCCGAAGTTGAGATCCAGGGCGTCAGCCCAGTAGACAGCTTAGTTCATCTGCCTCCATCGGCAAAACTCGTATACCGGGTGCTCGAATCTGAAGGTGCACTGACCCAGAAGGATCTGATCGAAAGGACCACGCTTCCTTCCCGGACAGTCAGGTACGCGATTGGGAGACTGCGTGACGTGGGGATCCTCTCTGTGCGGTTCTACATCCCCGATGCCCGTCAGAGTCTCTATGGGCTCAAGCCCGTTTCTGAAGGAGTGGTCTGAAGATCCGGGTAAGGATCATCTCCGGCTTTTTTTTCCAAGTGATTTTTGGTTCTTTGTTTTTATCTGATCTCTGGAGCATGGGGCTCATTCACTGTAGCAGGATCGAGACCTTTGAAATATGGGTTGTCTGACTTTTTTCATTGTTGAATTTGAACAATTCTTATTGGTTCAGTTTTACGATATGTAGATCTCTGTTTTTATTTCAGGTCGTCTTCCCGGTACCAGAATTCCATCGACCTGAAAGATGATACCCGACTGGCGGGGAGGTTCTACATCAGACTGTCGATCAGCGGCGATCCCAGGTGTCCTTTTGCTCATTTCCAGAATCTCCACCAGGGTGGTCTCACCGTTGCTGATGGTTCAGAGAGTGGGGAGCCGGCTGAAATTCTGGTCTGCTGTTGCAGGAGGACTTGGTATCGCTCCCCCTGGTCGAGGAGCCGATCACTGATCCCCTTGAGGTCTGCGATCCGCCGATCCTTCTCCTCAGCCAGCTCTTCCAGCCGTCTCACATCTGCCTCCAGATCACGGATCTGCTGGGAATTGTCGGGGTTCTCTGGGGTTCTTTGCGGGTTCTGTAAGGTGCTATCTTGGGGGTTCTCGGGTGCTCGGCCTGCTTCTACCGGGGTGCAGGCAAGGGTGACGACCTGTCTGATCCATTCCGTCCGGGTCACACCTTCCGTCGATGCTCTGGTATCTATGAGCGCAATGATATCATCTGGAATGCTGACCGAGAACTTCATGGTGATGCGTTGGTAGGGTTCCCTCTTCTATCTTCCGTATCTTGGATGAGGGTTCCGTCTCCATTTTTGGGTTCTTCGAGTTCCAGCCTGGAAAACCCTGTGGAGCGTTCTTATCTCTCTGATGGTCTGGTTGAATTTTATATTGGTGTGTCTTTACCCATAGGTATATACACCCTCACAGGGTATTCCTCTTCTGTCGACTGGTGTCGACACCGAGGAACTACGTAATGTCCAAAAACAAGGGCCGTGAGACGGTACCAACCAAGAGTACGCCCGCTGAGAAGAGTGTATCCCCTGAAAAGGTCGAGAGTTCAGTCAGGTCACCTGCCACCAAGAAGGCGCACCCAGCTAAGCACCCTCATGGCCGGAACTGAGCCCAGCATTCTTCTGATGCGGCCTCTTGAAAACCATCTCTCTTTTTCCCCCGACATTTTCTCAGATTCCTCTGGGTATATCTTCTTTTGATTGGATTGTCTATCCAAAATCAGTAAATTCCGAGGATTTATCACAATGTTCAGTCATGGCATCTTCTATGTCCAAACAGAATGTTCTTATCGTCCTGCTTCTGCTCCTTCTGATCGTCCCCGCCAGCAGCAGACGGAGGAGGCCAGGACGGCGCTGTTGATCATCGATCACACGACAACAGATTTTTCTGCTCTCCCAGGTATGGCGAAAGATCAGGCGAAACAGAATCTGCATATCGTTATGGACACACCTCGCATGGTTCCCAGATGACTACTGGGATGATAAGTCTGGTCTCCTTTCCCCATGTCCCGTACCCTGGCTCAACTTTGCCTGGAACAAAGGTGGGACTCTGGTGGAGCGCTGGATCTGGATGTGGAAGGGGGTCTGGAATGACCTCGGTAACCCGGATTTCTCCTCCAAGTCTACAATGACCTGGAATTATTTAAATAGCCATCCAAAGACCAACGTTGTCTTCTGGTCCTGGTGCGGAGAGTTCTTCTCTGCCTCCTCGGCGAATGTCGATATGTATCTCTCACTGATGGACTCCTTCGAGGTCGACTATCATCAGGTTGTGTTTGTCTCTATGACCGGCCACCTCGATGGGACCGGTCTCTCCGGGAATCTGAACCAGTGGAACAATCAGATCCGGGCGTACTGTAGGGCACACGACAAGGTGCTCTTTGACTTCGCAGACATCGAGAGTTACGACCCTGACGGGAACGAGTACCTGAGCCGTGGCGCAGATAACGGCTGTAACTATGATAACTGGCAGCATAACTGGGCCCGGGCTGGCAGGACCAACATGATGAAGGGGTGGACTGGTGTCAGTGCGGTGCAGCGCAAACCGGACCGTTGAACGCAAATAGAAAGGCATATGCAACCTGGACTTCTGGACACGCATTGCCGGGTGGCAGGCCGGGCAGGTGCCGACAACCACGGTCTCTCCGACAGAGATACCTACGCTTCATCAGGTACCCGGGATCGTCCAGGCTGAGGACTATATTACTGGCGGTGAGGGGGTTGGGTATCATGACACCTCCCCAACCAACCTGGGGGGCACCTACCGGACCGATGGGGTTGACATCGAGTCGACCAGCAGTGGGGCTATACCTCAGTTTATCCGGGACGGGGAGTGGACTCGTTGCACGCTGAATGTTACTGCTTCAGGGTTTTTCGGGTTGACCTGTAAGTATTCAGTCCGGGGGCTGGCCATTCTGTCACTCTGCTTGATAACGATCCCGAGCTCGGCACGGTCCCGATTCCATCGACCGGAGTTTTTGATACCTATGCTCATGGGACGGTGGAGGTTCCGCTCTCTGCTGGTCTATCAGTGTTTGGTCTCTATGAAGATCTGAATGGTAACGGGAGATTGGATTTCGATGATGTGGTCATGCTCTTTGGCCGGCTTTGAGATGATTATAAATATGTCTTATCCCTAGTGGTGATTATGAAGCAATTGCTTCGATCGCGGAGAGACCGGGTCTTTGCAGGGGTCTGTGGCGGGATAGGTGAGTACTTCGAGATTGATTCGAACCTGGTGCGGTTGGTCTGGATCCTGATCTCACTGACCGGGGTGGTTCCTGGCATCCTCCTCTACCTGCTGGCCTGGGTGATCCTGCCGGAGGATGACAATGGGGAGCCGTAAACGGCAGAACCTCCCTTTTTGGTATCGAACGGGCAGATGAGTATTTATATGATGTTGAATATTAGGTAATTATTACTTTAGATCCGTGGTGATCAGTGATGAAAATTAAGAAGAACAGGCCAATCGTATCATCTGATGTTCCCCTGTTCCGAAAGGACAGGCGGCGATATCTGGATCGTCCCTATGTGGAGATGAAGGTAGGTCCAATGCTTGGGAATATCTGTATCGGTCTTTTTGCTGCGTCTACAACGATGGCCGGGTTGACGTTGGGTACGTTCCTCCGTCTGGCCGGGTTCTAAAGGTTTGGAATATCCTCTTTTAGCGACAAACCTAACAACCGGTGTAGCCTAGCTTCGCCCCTGATGACTGATAAGAAGGTTGTGCTGCTCTGTGGTAGCCCTCGTCAGGATGGAAATACCCGGCAGATACTCGATGAATGTGCCTCTATCATCAGAGCATCAGGTGTCGAAGCTGAGGTGATCCCACTTGGTCTGATGCAGATTCGGTCATGCATAGCCTGTAGAAAATGTCAGGAGCAGGGAACCTGTGTACTTGATGACGGACTCGGTGATGTGATCGAGAAGGTCCGGGAGGCAGATGGGCTGATCGCTGGGGCTCCGGTCTATTTTGGAACGGCCCGGGGGCGATATGATGGCCGCTCTGCAGCGGATCGGGATGGTCTCCAGGGCGAAGGAATTTCCTCACCTGGAAGGTTGGGGGGGCCGGTCGTGGTGGCACGGCGTGGTAGGCAGACCAGCAGTCTCCAAGAGATGGTGATGTTCTTTTTGAGCAACGATATGATCGTGCCTGGATCTCTCTCCTGGAACATGCTCTTTGGGGGGAACCCGGGCGATATCTGGAAGGATGAAGAGGGAATCCAGGGGATCCGACGGTTTGCCGAGAATGTTGCAGAACTGATTAAACGGATCTGATCTGTGCATGTCTCTCACGTTAATTCTCATTATCTCTTCGTATAATACCTATTTCCAGGTTCTACGGTGCCATGACCATAGTTATCATATAAGGGGAGACTCCAACATATTCTCATCTATGAGTGCCAAGACCGGGGTTCTGCTATGAAGAGATCACCGCTGGTAATCGCAGCTCTGCTCGCAGCTCTGCTGCTCAGTGCAGGGTGTACCCAGTCCTCTTCACTGTCGGTGAAGTTGAGTGATCATCCGTCGGTTGGTTCAATTTTGACCGATTCCAATGGAAAGGCGCTCTATTTCCTCGCTAAGGATGTGCCTGGAACCGGGAAGGTTACTGACCTTGGGGAGTTCAGCCGGTATTATCCGCCTTTCTATGCTGAGAATGTGGTCTCTTCGCCTGGGATCAATATCTCGGATTTTGGGATTCTGACCCGGACTGATGGAAAGAAGCAGACTACTTACAAGGGCTGGCCGCTGTATTACTACTTCAATGACAAGAATGCAGGGGATTTGAAGCTGGACACGGCCTCGAATATCTGGTTTGCGATCCGTCCTGACTTCACGCTGATGGTCGAGGAGAAGGATCAGCCCGGCCTGTACCTGACCGATGGCGCTGGAAGGGCGCTTTATGTCTATGGAAACGGATCAGCAAACAGCACGGCCGCCACTCCTGAGACGACCATGGTGACGCCGAGTGTGAAGAACGAGACTGGCAAGACGCCGTTCTACACCGAGCAGGCATCAGGACCGACGATACTGAACCTGCGTGACTTTGGGGTTCTCAAGCGGCTGGACGGGACCAAACAGAGTACCTGGCGGGGTTTGCCACTGGCCTACTCGACCGCTGATAAGCTGCCCGGGGACACTCTCGGTGAAGGGAACGGCTGGTCACTGGTTCGACTGGCGCCGGCGGTTTCCATCGCTTCTTTCGGGAATTTAACGGTCCCTGGCCAGACGGTGGTTCAGAACCAGACGTCGAACCAGACGCCAAATCAGACCACCCGGACGACGGCGACGACCACCGCTACGACCACAGTGACGACAACAGAGCCGACGACGATGGCAACCTCATCTACATCGACCTATGTGGTTCCTGTTTACCCGGTATCCAATGGGGATGGATCGGTCTATACTCCGGTGACCGTGAACACGACGCAGACGAGCTCCGGGCCACTCACCTCGAACACCACCCAGGCCGAGACCGTTCGGTCGAACGCGACGACAGCGGCTGTGACGACGGCGACGTCTGAGATGACGAAGACTCAAGGGACGACCCGGACATCACCGACGCAGGGCGGACTGGTCACCCAGTCTACGTCGTCGACTGTTCAGACGACTGTGCAAACGCAACAGACGACTGCACCCCAGACGACGGTATCTCAGACGACTGCACCCCAGACGACGGTGCCTTCAGTACCGACGACGCAGCAGACGACGGTTCCATCGCTGCCGACTCAGGCAGGGACGACAGTGCCACAGCCGGTGGTCCCGGTATCGGTTCAGACGACGATCCCGATCCCGCTTCCGGCCTGATCCGGTTTCTTTTTTAGTTCATCATGGAGTGAGTACAGGCGATCTCACGCCGATGGATGGTCTGCGTTCAGTGTCAGTTGTTTTTCTCCGACCGAAGGTAGGCCGGCCCCTGGGAGGGGGGACTCCGCTGCTCTGTGGGCGGGGATTGAATGGGTGCTGGGAACCAGTGATGGACGGTTGTTGCATTCGCTATCATGGAATTATAGTGACGAGGATGGGGTAATTTCAGTTTTGGGAGGATATTTCTGATGTATGCCCAGGATATTTCAATATTCTTGAAGGTTTTTCGATCATCGTGGCTGTGTGGTGGGTACGGTCTGTTAAAGAACGGAAAAATTGAAATTAATAATTGCTATTAAGAATCACCACGGTTGGTCCATCTTTAATGGATGCAGTGACAACGATATGACCCCTTGGAATGCCTGATACGGAAGTGCCTACAACTGGGGAGATTGAACCGGGTATACCGCCATCGACGGAATAGTTTAGTCCGGTAACTCTGTTCGCATCCTGTCCGCCATAATAGGTGAGAAGAACTGTATTGCTGGCAGTATCCACCTGCCCCCCCACATCGACGACATACTGCTTCTCGATACTTCCGGCCATCCCGAATACGAATGCTGCGATCACTGCTGCGAGGATCACCGTAACTGCTACCATCAGGATGACCCCGATGACCAGTGAATCTGCATCTTCGTTGTGTGTCATCTTCATCATGGTATCCGTCGGATGCACCGTCAGGTGCATTTCCGATTGAGTGAACCAACGCCATGTTAGAATATATATACTTCGAATTGGAATCCGTCCGATATTTTTTTGGGATTCGGGGATAATGGGATGGATCGGTATGTAGTGGATGAACTGTCGGTAGGTTCTTCCTCTGGATAGGACGGAGGATCCCGCTGGTGAGAACTTATTGCAGTTCCTGTTCTCCCTCACCGGCTGCTTGTTCACCGGCAGGTGATGGATCGACAGGTTCCTCGTACCTGTACACCCACCACCCGACGGCAAAAACGAGCGGCAGCCCGACCGGGATGGCGATGCCGGCCGGCCCATGGAGGAGGGGGCCGTACTGCTGCACCAGCGAGGCGAGCATTGCGATGCCGGCGAGGATCGTCAGGGTGCCGGAAACTTTATGGCGGGGAGATGCGTTGGTGTGTTCATAGAACAGCAGACAGGTTGCAGCTGCGAGAAGGACGGTGCCGGTTTCCCAGAGGACGATCGAGATGGTGGATTTGGGGGAGAGGATTCCTGAAGTGACATATCCCAGGTTTGAGTAGGCAGAAATCAGGCTTGTGCCTTGGTAAGAGATGATATAGGTGAACCATGGAGATTGGATGCTGGCACCCAGCCAGTCCCCGATGATAATGATTGTGAATGGAATAATGTTGAGAATTGATACGATCAGGAGAATTTCTGTCTTTACACGCACATCTCTGCCCTCTAGATCGTAGATTTAATAGATCAGTGATATTCATCTCATATCTTTGAAAAAAGAATAATTTAAGAAATTCAGTAAGTGGTATCCAGAATGACTGACGTAGAGCCATCCTTGAATGTAGCGGCAACGACAGTATGGCCCTTAATACCTGATACTGATGACCCTACAGTTATTGGAAGAGGTTTGACGACATTGGTATTTCCTGCATCAAAAGTTACGTTCATACTCTGAACTTGAGCTGCATCCTGTCCTCCCTGGTAGGTGACAGCAACATTTCCAGTTGAGTCAACCTGGCCTGTTGCTGCTACGACATGAGCCTTTGAAATATTCCCGGACATCCCGAATACGAACGCCGCGATCACTGCTGCGAGAATCACTGTCACCGCGACCATCAGGATGACCCCGATGACCGGCGAAACTGCATCTTCATTTCGTGTCATCTTCATTATGTTCACCTTCAATAATGCAACATTCGTGCATTGCAGTATTGATTGATAGTACGCACCTCGGAGATATATATATTCCGAAAGGGGATTCTTCTCATACCGTCGACTTCTTCATCTTTAAGAAGCAGGTTGACCATTCATTCCGGAAAAATGGGGGGTCAAGCACCTCCCGATCATCAGCCGGCCCGAAACGTTCATGGTGCATGAGGCTCTCTCCTGGCCGTCATGGGTGAAATTCCGGGACGGATCGGATGTGCAGGAAACTGCACTATAATATAGACGCACCTCCAGATGAGAACAATACAATGGATCCAATCAATGGATCCAATGGACCATCTCTCGGGGTGGCTGGAGGTGAGGTGTGGTTTCGTACCTTCATGCAGATGGATGGGGGACTGATCTCTGCAGCTTCCGACGATCACCGTGCTCGCCGGTCGATCGTTGATCAGCTGCGGGATCACAGTGCCGAAGCCGGCAGAGATCCGGTGATTTCTGATATACTCGTGCGCGTCACCTCTTCAGGCAGTCGGCCCGGGCCACCTGTACTTCCCAGCCATCGATGCTCCATCCGTTGCGATCCGATAATCGGCAGAATAGACCGAAATATCAGTATCCCTCTTTATGCTGCAGGTGGTTGCATGTTCAACTCAACCACAAAGGATATATCAAGTGTTCTACTAATATTCAACCATATTCCGTCGTTCGGAGTATAGAGCAAGCAGAACCCGAATTCGACATATGTCGAACAGGCGGGTGGATCATTCCACTAACAGAAGTAAGCTGATTACTTTACATGGAGGAAAGCAAGATGATAAAAAAATTGAGCATAGCACTGGTTTCACTGGTGTTGTTAGCGTTGGTTCTTGTTGCCCCAGTGGCGGCAGTAGATCCGACCACCACTGCCACGACGACAGTGAACAACACCACCACCACCGCAGTGCCAACTGTAACAATTTCGGCAGATGTACTGGCGGCAATAGCCAATGCAACGAACAACACAACGACCACCACAACAACGGTCGTCAGCAATGTTAGCAATGTGACCACTGTAGCAACCGTCGCTACTAACGTTACGAATGCAACCGGCAACATCAAGGTTGTCCCAGCCGGCGGGTCAGTCTACATCGGTGAAGCAGGCCTGAACCTGAACACCCTTGCAGGCATCCAGAACGGCCAGACCCTTGGATGGTACCAGTCCGGATCCAACATCCAGACCAACTCGCCAGATGCAACACTCGTCATCAGCGATGCATCGAACGTGTACATTGCACCAGGCACCCAGACCGGTGTATGGTACAACCTGGAGACCAAGACTGCAGCGTTCACCGTCAAGGATCCATCGGTCGCGATGAAGATCTTCGACGCCAAGACTGGAAAGGATGTCACCAACAAGCAGGTTGTTGAAGGCACACTCCTGAACTTCAGGATCGACAGCAACCTCGATGCATTCACCCAGCGTGGAGTTACCGGGGCACCCGTCACCATCAAGGTAAAGGACCCGTCAGGCAACGTCTACGTCGCACTGTACGATGACCTCAAGCAGTCCAACGGACTTGTCAACATCCCTGTCTCCTCCAGCTCCTTCTTCGTGAAGGGAACCGGAACGTCCGGAGCAATGTGGGATACCAACTACAAGGACTACAAGGACGGCGACTACAAGATCTGGGTAGAGTCCAATGCCAACGGCATGAAAGACAACTACAAGGATCCGTCATCAGGTGCAGATAACACAGGCAAGACCATCTCGTCGGTCTACACCCTGACCATCGGCCAGGACACCCTTGCAATCACCAGCAACGCTGATGCAAATGCAGGTGTCATCAGAAACAACGACTTTGCGATCTCAATCAGCGGCAGACCAAACCAGGCATACAACATGTGGGTCTCAGGCACCAGCTCCCTCAAGGGAACCGACGGCGAGATGCCACCGGCAATCAAGAGCGGCCAGAATGGTGTTGCAGTTGGATCAGCAACCACCGGTAGCTACGTCTACAACAGTGCAGGCCAGACCGTTGCATCCGATGTCGCACCAGGTACCAACCCTGACACAGGCGTTTCAGCATACTTTGCAAACGTAACCACTGACGACAACGGCAAGAGAACTGTCGGTCTCTCGACCAACTCCAGCACCAAGGACCAGACCTATACGATCAAGGTCCAGTGGACTGACGCAAACGGCGAGTTCAAGTCCGACTCTGTCAAGGTCAAGGTCAGCAAGGGTGAGGTAACCATCACCTCAAGCGGCAATCAGAGCTACTTCCTCGGTGAATCGGTCACCCTGAGCGGTAAGAACACTGACTCATCCAACGTCTACCTGTTCATCACCGGTCCAAACACCCCGACCAACGGTGCCAGTCTCACTGACATCTCAGCAGTCGTGAACGGGAATGCAGGCTCATTCACCCAGGAAACCGTCAACACTGACGACACCTGGTCATACAAATGGGAGACCAGCAACCTGAACATCGATGCAGGTTCATACACTGTCTATGCAGTGGGTGTCCCGGCAGACAAGGACAACCTTAAGGATGCCAAGTACGCAACTGCATCCGTCATCATCAAGAAGCCATTCGTAACCGCCAATGCATCAGCAGCAACGGTTGCCAAGGGCGACAAGTTAATCATCGATGGACTTGCAGAAGGCAAGCCCAGCTCAGTAGCATACTGGATCGTCGGAAAGAACCTGTTCGCGTACAACACCGAGACAGTGAACGACGACGGCACATATGAGATCACCATCGACCGCGGTACAACCCAGAACCTCGCTTCCGGACAGTACTTCGCAGTCATCCAGCACCCAATGGGCAACGGCGTCTTCGATGTCGCACCATTCAAGAACGGCTCAGTCACCCGTGTCTACGACACCAGCGGTAACTTCTTCGTCGCAGAAGGCGCAGGAAGACTCCAGGGTTCAGACGCAGCCAATGCACTCGTTGACCTGCTGAACGGCGCAAACATTGACGACAAGTACACCAAGCTCAGCTTCGTCATCGATGAGCCGAACATCAACATCAACGCGATCCCTGACAAGAACGTTGGAGACAAGTTCGACATCAGCGGAACCACCAACCTCGCAGTAGGCGACACAGTCCTGGTCGACGTCCTGTCATCATCATTCAAGCCAACTGACAAGACCCAGGCCGGCGACTTCAGCGGAGTCTCAGGCTCAACCACCATCGTCGCAGGCGACAATGGTAACACCTGGAACTTCACCGTCGACGCATCTGCGTTCAAGGCAGACCAGTACACCGTCAAGGTAGAGTCCATCGAGGCCAGTACTTCACAGACCAGTACCTTCAACCTCCTTGAGACCGGAGCAGTTAGCAACAACACTTCAGCTGTAGCGACAACCGCTGCAATCTCAACTGTTAAGTCCAACGCAACCGGTTCCTCAACCTCGGCAGCAACCTCTGCAGCATCAACCACCAGGGTTAACAACACCACCTCAACAGCTCCAACCCAGTCACCCGGATTCGGTGCCCTGGTTGCCCTGATTGGTCTCGGTGCAGTTGCCTTCCTGGTCGCACGCAGAAACTAATCACCCCTTTTTTTTGTCGGTGTCTTATTGCACCATCAGGATCTACTGTCGATAGTGAACAAGAGATCTGTTATCATCAGATATCGATGGGCTGCTCTTGAACGATTCTTTAGAATCCATCCACTGCTATTGATCGGTCTTCATATCAGAGTCCCAAATGCTCCTTCCTCGGATGTGTGGGGACGGCTTTCCTCTCATGTTATCAGGTAAGAGACCGAAGATACCTGTTCAGCGAAATCGTACTGATCACTCTGATGAAATAATCTATAAAAAAAGAGAGATTTGAAAAATTATTCTACTTCCTTCTTGTAGAATCTCCTGGCTCCCCAGGCAGTGACTATACTGACAACCGGTACGATGATGAGTGCGAAGGTGAAGAACGCTGCTAGGGCCTGGGCATCCACCAGCACCTCGATAAGGAAGGTGATAACCCCAATGACCCCTATCAACAGCAGACTGTTTCCAATCCAGGTGGAGAGCCCTGTGCTGTCTCTGACCCGTTTGGGATCATATCCGGCGACCAGGGTGACCTTGCCCTTGAATCGGATCAGATACCCGATGCCCAGAAAGAAGATCATCAAAATCTCAGTGAAGAGAAGTAAGAGTACAGATGCCATACCCATGATCTGGCTCTAATCAGGCATAAGTCTGATCGATCCCCCACCCCGAAATCCTCTTCTCCACAGAAGGTGATGCATACAGGGAGAAGGTATGGAACAGCACAGGGTACAGGGAATGATGCAATTGATGGCCACACAGGTGGCATCGATTGCAGATACGATATCTGATGAAGAGATCGATCAGTTCATCGACATGCTTCTGAAAGCGGATCGGATCTATGTGATGGGTGCCGGCCGGTCAGGCCTCGTGGCCAAGGCCTTTGCGATGAGGTTGATGCATCTCGGTCTGTCATCGTTCGTGGTCGGGGAGACAATTACTCCGTCCTTCACCCCTCAGGATGCGATGGTCGTCCTCTCAGGATCCGGGAAGACCAAGACCGTCGCTGATATCGCCGAGACTGCTAGGGAGATTGGGGGAAATATCGGCCTTATCACCTCCAACCCCGACTCACGGATCGGTAGGATCGCCGATTGCATTGTCGTCCTCGAGTCGGTGCGTGACGAAATTCCAGATGACTCCTCTGAGTTCGATATCCGTCAGATGACCGGCGAACATAAATCGTTCGCTCCGCTTGGCACCATCTTTGAGACCACGTCGATGATCTTTGCTGACTCGATCATCTCGCGGTTGATGGAACTCCGGAAGGTCGATGAGACCCAGCTCAAGTCGCGACACGCGAACATGGAGTGACACCTTGGGGGAAAAAATGATGATCAGAAGAGCATATGCCCCTGGAATCGCATCTGTGGAGGTCTCTGGGATCAGGAAATGGTTTGAAGGAGCCGGCCCGGGTTCGATCAACCTTGGCCTCGGACAGCCCGACCTGCCGACACCGGCGAATATCGGTGAGGCTGCTATCGCTGCCATAAGGGGGAATAAAACCGGGTACACACCCAATGCTGGGATCTCAGAACTCCGCGAAGCCCTGGCCGCGAAATTCCTGCGTGAGAACCAGATCAGGTACACCCCTGACCAGATCATCGTCACTGCCGGAGCCAGTGAGGCCCTCCATCTGGTGATACAGTCCCTGGTTAGCCCTGGCGACCGGGTGCTGGTACAGGACCCCGGCTTCGTCTCGTATGCGGCCCTGGCCACCATCGCCGGAGGAAGACCAGAAGGACTCAAACTCGACGACCGGTTCCATATCGATGTCGAGCAGGCCAAGGCAGCAATGGACGGAGCCCGGCTGATTGTCATTAACTCTCCTGCCAACCCGACCGGGGCTGTAGAACCGGAAGCATCTATCAGAGCATTGGTCGAGTACGCGATGGATGCCGGCGTCACCGTCGTCTCAGACGAGGTCTACGAACACTTCACCTATGGGGTCTCGCATACCAGCCCTGCCCGGTTCGGTGATGACGTGATCACCATCAATGCGACCAGCAAGACCTATGCGATGACTGGCTGGCGGGTCGGGTGTCTGGCCGGGCCGGAGGAGCATCTCGCCCAGTGTATCAAACTTCACCAGTATGCCCAGGCCTGTGCCACCTCAATCGCACAGTATGCTGCCGTCGAGGCCTATACTGGCGACCAGACCTGTATTGGCATAATGCATGATGAGTACCAGGCCCGTCTGGACCTGGTCTATGGTGGGCTGACCGATCTTGGTTTCGTCTTCCCGCGGCCGGAGGGGGCTTTCTATCTCTTCGTCCCGATGGACCCGGCCCTGGCCGACAGGATCATCGAGCATGGGGTCACGATCGTGCCCGGTGAGGCCTTCGGGGTCAATGAACCCAACTATGCCCGTATCAGTTACGCCGCCTCTCGTGAAGACTTGGCGACAGCCCTCGGGCGAATCAGAGAAGTGATGAGGAAATAATCATGGTAAAAAAACTGTTACAGCAACTATCAGATGCCCATGGCACATCAGGCAACGAAGAGAGTATCTATGCATTGATTAAGAAGGAGATCACCCCCTATGTCGACGAGATTCTCGAAGATACGATGGGCAACCTGATAGCCGTCAAACATGGCGATGACTTCAAGGTGATGCTGGCCGCCCACATGGACGAGATCGGGCTGATGGTCAGCTATGTCGATGAGAAGGGGTTCATCCGGTTCGTCCCGATCGGCGGCTGGTATGCCCCTACCCTGTACAACCAGCGGGTCCTGATCCATGGAAAGAACGGGATGATCGCCGGCGTCGTCGGTGGCAAGCCTCCGCATATGATGAAGGACGAAGAACGGAAACGGGGCGTCAAGATCGAGGAGATGTTCGTCGATGTCGGTGCCGCATCGGTTGAGGAGGTCGCAGCTCTCGGAATTGAAATCGGTGACCCGGTCACCGTCGACCGTTCGTTTGCTGAATTATCGAACAACCGTGTCAGTGGCAAGGCCTTTGACAACCGGGCCGGCGTTGTGATGCTCATTAAGGCCATGCAGCGGATGAAGTCCCCGTCCACGGTCTATGCCGTATTCACCGTCCAGGAGGAAGTCGGATGTAAGGGGGCGAAGACCAGCGCCTTTGGGATCGATCCTGACTGTGCAATCGCCACCGACGTGACGATCCCCGGAGACCATCCCGGCATCGAGCAGAAGGACGCCCCGGTGAAGATGGGCAAGGGGCCGGTCGTCGCCATCGTCGAGGCGGGCGGACGGGGTGTAGTCGCCCATAAACGAATGATCTCATGGCTTCGGGACGCCGCAGAGAAAGCCCAGATCCCGGTCCAGTTCGAGGTTGGAAGTGGCGGAGTGACCGACGCTTCATCTATCTACCTGACCCGAGCTGGCATCCCCTGCACCTCCTTCTCGATCCCGACCCGGTATATCCACTCCCCGGTAGAGGTGCTCGACATCGCCGATCTCGAGGCTGCGGTCGATCTCCTGGTCGAGGCGCTGAAGACTCGTCCGGACTTCTCCACCCACTAATCCATCCTATTTTTTTCGTCACCTCGCCGCTCTGGGAGAAAGTACATATGGCTCAGGATCGAGATCTATAATGACTCGCACGAATTTCGTGCCTGCGTTGATGGGGTGTATTTCGATTAGTCCGTTGTACTGTACATGGAGTTCTTCGATGGAGCGCAGCCGATGAAGGTGCTGGTTGCGATCCCCTGTTTCAATGAAGGGCTCACCATCGGGTCGCTGGTTCTGAAAGCTCGGCAGTATGCCGACGAGGTGCTGGTCATCGACGATGGTTCAAAAGATCTGACGGCCGAGATCGCAACTCTGGCAGGAGCGACCGTGATCTCCCATTTGGGGTGCCTCGGGAAGGGTGCCGGTGTCCGGGACGCGATGAACTATGCCCGTGACGGTGGGTATCGGGCGCTGGTGTTGATCGATGGTGACGGACAGCACTGCCCGGATGAGATCCCGGCAGTGGTCGCCCCGATCCTCTCGGGACGGGCGGACCTAGTGATCGGGTCTCGATTCCTCGAGACCGACTATGACATTCCGCTCTACCGGCGGTTCGGTCAGATCGTGCTGAACATCTTCACGAACGCCTCCTCAGATTACCACTCGACCGACTCGCAGTCCGGCTTCCGGGCCCTCTCCAAGCGTGCCCTTGAGGATCTGGAACTGAAGTCCGATGGCTATAATGTCGAGTCTGACATGCTCTCGTCCTTCTCGTCCAGGGGATATACGATCACCGAGGTACCGATCTCAGTGAAGTATGAGGTGCCGCACAAGCACAAGAAGAACCCGTTGACCCATGGATTTGGGGTCCTGACCAATATCATCGGGACCATCGGAGCGAAGAGGCCGCTGACGGCCTTCGGCACCCCGGGGATCCTGATCGCCCTGTTCGGCCTGATCATCTCCACCTGGGGGGCGTACCGGTATACCCAGACCACGCAGATCCCGTTCTTCACGATATCCATCGGAGCGTTGCTGACCCTGACCGGACTGCTATTGATCACCTCTGGACTGATCCTTCATTCGCTGATGGCACTCTTAAGAAACAGAAGTTAAAAAGGGAAAAAAGGGAGAGTCTCTCTCTCATATCACTTTTTCTATTAATTATTCTTCAACCAGATATCACAGGCCAGGCTTGCCGGTACCTCGACATCGTCGAAGGTTATCTGTGCACCCGCTTTGACCTGCTCGGTCAGCACGGCCCCGGTGAGAAGAGCGATCGGGACATGCTGGGAGTTGTTCGCAATGGTGAGCGCTGTCCCCCGTACATCAAAGGATCCGATTCCCCGCTTGAGGATCTGTCCTGGTTCGAGATCCCGCTTTGCGATCGCACCGACACTGACCGTTGGGGCAGTACTGTTGTTCAACAGCACCTCTCCCCCGTCCAGCACCCGTCGGATCGTCTTGATCACTTCGAGGTGGCAGAGATGGAAATTTCGAACGAGGGTGTACCAGGGCCCCTCGCCCATCTTATAATATCTGAGATAGGGAATGAGCCGCTCCTCGTGCTCTGCGACGATGAAGACCCCGGCGGGAGCGCCTGGGGCGAGGATGTAGTCGCTCACCTTCGTCCCCATCTTCTTTGCGGCTTCGGCGAGGATCAGCCCGCCGGACTGAATATCATCTGCTTCGGGGCCGAGCATCCCGTCCTGCAGGATCTGGGCTCCGAGCCCGTTGGCGACCAGCGCCTGTTCGATCTGAACCTTCGTTCCATCGGTGAAGGCAGTGGTCTTATCGAGGCTGATCCCCTGCTTCTGGGACCAGAACCGCATATCCTCGATGGTTGGAGTGTAGTTCAGATACCCCTTGATGTTCCCGTAGACCTGCGGGGAGAAGCCCATCTGCCGGGCCTCCTCGTCGAGCGCTGCCAGACAGCCGGGCTGGTCTCCCTCGGCCTCGGTGATGAACCCCTTCTTGGCAAAGTACGACCCGGTCGTCACCTGCAGTTCCGCGTCCATCGTCACAACCGGGAGGCCGGCCTTGATCACCTTGTCGACCACATAGGTGGCCGAGACAGCTTCGCCGCTACACTCGACGATCAGGTCAGACCCGCTGATCAGGTCCTCCACCGAGTTGGTCAACAGGTGTTTTCCTGGATAGTCATTCCGTCGGGAGATATCCGAATTGGTCAGTACATGGCTGATCCGAAGATCGGGCTGGTTCTCGAGGGACATCACGATCCCTTTGCCGATGAACCCGGTCCCGACCACGCCGATCCGTGTCTGTTCTGTCATATAATATCACTGTTTTCCTGCTTTTCTGTGCTCCTGCACCATTAGACTGGCTCGCATCAACGAATCGAAGGTCCCGGCATCAGACCAGAACCCCGATAACACTGAGAACCCCATCGTTCCTCTGGCAATGTAGGCGTTGTTGACATCGGTGATCTCCAGTTCACCCCTGGCCGAGGGTTTCAGAGTGCTGATGATATCGAAGACTTCGGAGTCGTACAGGTACAGCCCGGTCACGGCCAGATTGGACTTCGGCTCTTCCGGCTTCTCTTCGATCCCGATCACCCGGTCCCCTTTCACCTGAGCGACCCCGAATCGGTTGGCGTCGGGCACCTCTTTGAGAAAGATCCTGCCGCCGGAGGTGAACGAGGTGATCTTCTCGCGGAAGTCATCCTCAAAGATGTTGTCACCGAGGATGACGGCGATGCTCTCACCCTGCGCCCATTTTCGGGCCAGCCCAAGGGCCTGGGCGATCCCGCCGGCTCCGTCCTGGATCTCGTAGGTCAGCCTGACCCCAAAGGCCGCTCCGGACCCGAGCAGCTCCAGAAAATGGCCGGCATGTCCCCGCCCTGAGACGATCATGATCTCCTCGATCCCGGCTTCGATCAGTTTCTGGAGTGGATAGAAGATCATCGGCCGATCATAGACCGGTAGCAGATGCTTGTTGGTGACCTTCGTCAGGGGAAGGAGGCGCGAGCCTGTGCCTCCCGCCAGTATTACACCTTTCATCTGATCTGATCTCTCCCTGATAGGTTATATAGGGTGGTGACTCTTCCATTTCGGAACTGAAAGAGTCAGAATCTGCTGGTTATTTGCTGAGAAAAACCATCACCATCATTCAAGGTGTCCTCTGGATCCTCTCTTCTCTTCCCACGTGGGTCCAGTCTACCGATCGGCAGGTATCATCGGTTCAGTTCCTGTAGATACTTACCGAGTGCCTGCTGCCAGGAGCGGAGGGGGGGGAGGGTTCGCGAGCAGAGCACCGAGGATCGAGGGCGGGGTGCCCGTTTTCTGCACTGCGCGGCATGTACCGGGACCGCGTTTCCGATCACCGCAGCCGCGAACTCGTACCAGGAGCAGGACCCGCTGTTAGTCACATGATAGATCCCGGGCTGAGCACTGATCACAGCCGGCACCATGCTGGCGAGGTCGGGGATGTAGGTCGGCGAGCTGACCTCGTCATTGATCACCGTAACCGTCTTCTTATCAGCAGAACGCTGGAGCATCAACGTGACGAAGTTCTCGCCGTACGGCCCAAAGAGGCGGGAGGTCCGGATGATCCGATAGTCATGGCAGCCAGCCATCACCCGCTCCTCCCCGAGCGCCTTGGCCCTGCCATAGACGTTGATCGGCGATACGGGATCGTCCTCGTAGTAGACCATCCGGTCACCAGAGAAGACATAATCGGTGGAGAAGTGGACTAGGGTGGCCCCGACCTCCTTGCAGGCTGTAGCGATGTATCCCGGCCCTTCGCCGTTCACAAGAAGAGCACGTGTCTGATCGATCTCGCACCCGTCCACATCGGTCCATGCCGCGGCATTCAGCACCAGGGTTGGCCTGACCCGTTCGACCAGCGCCCTGACCGCCTCCTTGTCGGTGATCGGGACAGTGTGGCCGACTGCGACCGAACTGGGATAGGTGCATTGCAGCACCCTGCCGAGTCGGCCGGTCCCCCCGAAGATCAGGGTTCGGAGCGACGCTTTTTCATCTGAACAGCCTTTCAGACTGCCGGGTGCTTCAGGGGTTTCCACCACCATGGGTTCTCCCTGTACCAGTTGATGGTGGCTGTCAGCGCCTCTTCGAACGAGTAGGCCGGCTTCCAACCCATCGTCTCCAGTTTCGTGCAGTTGATCGCGTACCGGAAGTCATGCCCTGGCCGATCCTGCACATACTCGATCGAGGACTGGTCCTTCCCGAGCAGAGCGAGGATCTGGTCGGTGATCGCAAGGTTGGTCTTCTCGACTCCTGACCCGATGTTGTAGATCTCTCCTTTTGCCCCGTGGGTGAGCACGAAGTCGATAGCTCTGCAGTGGTCCAGCACATAGATCCATTCCCGGACATTCTTCCCGGTTCCGTAGATCGGCACCTTCCCGCCCTCGAGCAGGTTGGTGACGAAGAGGGGGATCAACTTCTCTGGGAACTGGTACGGACCGTAGTTGTTGGAGCAGCGGGTGATCGAGACGTTCAGCCCGTATGTGGTCGCATAAGCCTTCGCCAGCAGGTCGGACCCGGCTTTTGAGGAGGAGTACGGCGACGACGGTTCGAGCCGGTCGGTCTCGACGAACGCCCCTTCGAGCGTCGACCCGTAGACCTCATCGGTCGAGATATGAATGAACCGGGTGATCCCGTTTTTTCTCGCGGCCTCCAGCATCGTCGCGGTCCCAAGCAGGTTGGTTTTGACAAAGGCTGAGGCGTCGTGGATCGACCGGTCCACGTGGCTCTCAGCGGCGAAGTGGACGACCGTGTCGCACTCGTGTTCACTCATCGCCTTCTCAACAACCTGGGGGTCGCAGATGTCCCCGTATACGAAGGTATACTGGGGGTCGTCTTCCAGATCCTTCAGGCTGGCCGGGTTGCCGGCATAGGTCAGTTTGTCCAGGTTCACCAGGTCCAGGTCAGGATGCTCCTTGAGCATGTACCTGACAAAGTTTGAACCAATGAATCCTGACCCGCCGGTCACCAGTAGTCTCATCATCCCACCTCATCCATGCTTGAGCCCGGGCAGCAGACCCCAGTCGTACGGGATCTCATCGGTGTCCGGTGGAAGGCGGTACTCATCTGGCTCGGCATAGTTGTAGGGAAGTGTCGGGACCGAGACGAAGAACGCTGTCTCTGTTCCGATTCCTTTGAATCCATGGTAGACACCCGGCGGCACGCTGATCAGCACTGGGTTCTTCTCCCCGACGAAGATCTCCATCAGTGCTCCATAGGTCGACGATCCTTCCCGCTTGTCGTACAGGGCGACCTTCATCATCCCGTGGACACAGGTGAAGTTGTCGGTCTGCTTTTTATGGTAGTGCCACCCCTTCACCACGCCGGGGTACGCGGTCGTCATGTAGACTTGTCCAAACTGGGTGAAGATCGGGTCATCATTCCGGAGGATCTCCATCAGCCATCCCCGTTCATCAGGGATGACTTTCAGTGGCTTGATAACCACACCGTCAATTGCTGTTCCCATATGACCACATCTGCCTCAACATGCTACTGTTGCTGGTATAATGCTTGTCTGTATTAGGTAATAAGTGTCATCAGCTCCGGTGTTTCTGGGCAGCTGACGGTCTGAAGACTTATATAGCAGTCCCATCAAATTGGTAGGTGGTGTATATTACTATGAGTGATTGCTTTATTTGGCGAAAAACTGCGCTTTTTTGATACCACCCTTCGGGATGGAGAACAGACACCGGGCGTCTCACTGACACCGGATCAGAAATGTATCATTGCCACAGCCCTTGCAGCTGTGGGTGTCGATGTGATCGAGGCCGGCTCAGCCGCTGCTTCTCCAGGAGACCGGGCAGCGATCCGACAGATCGCCAATGCCGGACTGGGGGTCGAGGTCTGTACGTTTGTACGGGCGATGACCGGTGACATCGATGCCGCTGTTGAATGTGGTGTCGATTCAGTCCACCTGGTGGTGCCGGTCTCCGACCTGCACATCCAGAAGAAACTCCGGAAGGATCGGGCAACCGTGGCAGCGATGGCGAATAAGGCTGTGGATTATGCTAAGGAGAGGGGTCTGATCGTGGAACTGAGTGGTGAAGATGCCTCCCGGGCGGATCAGTCCTTTCTGGCGGAGGTCTTTGCCAGCGGTGTCGAACACGGGGCCGACCGGCTCTGTTTCTGTGACACTGTCGGGCTGATGACTCCGGAACGGACCGCCCTGATGATCCCGCCGCTGGCGGCGATCGCGCCCCTCTCGATCCACTGTCATGACGACCTCGGTTTTGGGCTGGCGACGACGATCGCGGCCCTTAAGGCAGGAGCATCGTGTGCTCATGTGACCGTCAATGGTCTGGGCGAGCGGGCAGGAAACACTCCCCTCGAAGAGGTGGTGATGGCGCTGGAGCGGCTCTACGGTTATGACACCAGGATCCGGACCGAACGTCTCTACCCTCTCTCTGTCCTCGTCTCACGGTTGACTGGGGTACCCCTGCCGGCCCAGAAACCGATCGTCGGGGAACTGGCCTTCACGCATGAGAGTGGTATCCATGCCGACGGGATCCTCAAGGACCCGTCGACCTACGAGCCGCTCGCCCCTGAAACGGTCGGTAGGACCCGGCGGATCATCCTCGGCAAGCACTCGGGGAGTGCCAGTGTCGAGGCCGCGCTGCAGGAGTCGGGATATCGCCCGACCCCGGCCCAGCTGCAGGTGATCGTTGCACGGGTCAAACATCTGGGTGACCAGGGGCACCGGGTCACTGATGGCGACCTGGCTGCGATCGCAGAGGCGGTGCTGGAGGTTTCGACCGAACCTGTGCTGGTGCTGAAGCAGTTCACGGTGGTCTCGGGGTCTGGGGTTCTTCCGACGGCCTCGGTGACCCTGCTGGTGAACGGCGCGGAGGTGACCAACGCCGCGACCGGCACCGGGCCGGTGGACGCGGCGATCGAAGCGCTCCGCCGGTCGGTGGCTGACGTGGCCGCGATCAGTCTGCTGGAGTACCATGTGGATGCCATCACTGGCGGGACCGACGCGCTCGTCGAGGTGACCGCAACATTAAGTAATGGTGAAATGACACGTACGTCCAGAGGCGCTGAAACCGACATCATCGCGGCCAGTGTAGAGGCGGTGGTGCAGGGAATGAACAGATTGCTGAGGAGAAGAGATGAAGACAGGCGCTAAGGTCCTGATTGAAGGGCTGCACCGGCAGGGGGTTACTACAATCTTTGGCTACCCCGGGGGTTCGGTGTTACCGATCTATGACGAACTGTATGACTCGCCACTCAGGCATATCCTGATGCGGCATGAACAGGCAGCAGCGCATGCTGCGGACGGATATGCCCGCGCCAGCGGGAAGACCGGGGTATGCCTGGCGACCTCGGGACCGGGGGCATGCAACCTGGTCACCGGCCTCGCGACCGCATACATGGATTCGGTACCGCTGATCGCCCTGACCGGTCAGGTTCCGACGAACCTGCTCGGTAACGATGCGTTCCAGGAGTCTGATATCACCGGGATCACGATGCCGGTGACCAAGCATAACTACCTGGTAAAAAAGGTCGCCGACATTCCGCAGGTGCTCGCCGATGCGTTCTATATCGCGTCCACCGGTCGGCCCGGTCCGGTGCTGATCGATCTCCCGAAAGACATGATGACCGGATCGGTGCCTGACGATATCGTCATCGCTCCAAAGCCGGTCCTCCGTGGCTACCAGCCGACCCGGCAGGGTCACCCCCGACAGATCGAGAAGGCCGCCGAGCTTATCCGGGAGGCCGAACGCCCCCTGATCTATGCGGGTGGGGGTGTGATCGCGGCCGGTGCATCGGCAGAGCTGCTTGCCCTCTCCGAGGAACTGATGATCCCGGTGACAACCACGCTGATGGGTCTCGGTGCCGTTCCGGGCGACCACCCGCTCAACCTCGGGATGCTCGGGATGCACGGGACCGAGTACGCGAACTTCGCTGTCACCGAGGCGGACCTGTTGATTGCCGTCGGAGTCAGGTTTGATGATCGGGTCACCGGTAAGCTCTCGACCTTCGCGCCGGGGGCTCGGGTGATCCACATCGATGTCGACCCGGCCGAGATTGGGAAGAACCGGCAACCGGAGGTGCCGATCGTTGGCGATGCCAAGTGTGTGCTCGGTGAACTCCTCTCCCGTCTGCAGAAGAAGCAGCAGTCGTCCGCCTGGCTGGAGCAGGTTGCCGCGTGGAAGCGGGACCATCCGCTTCGGTACTGTGACGACGGGCTCCTCCATCCGCAGTATGTGATCCAGCGACTCTCGGCACTGCTTGGTGGTAAGGCTGTGATCACCAGCGAGGTCGGGCAGAATCAGATGTGGACGGCCCAGTATTACTGCTTTCAAGAGCCGCGGCAGTGGATCACCTCCGGCGGTCTCGGCACGATGGGTTATGGCTTCCCGGCGGCCATCGGTGCTCAGTATGCCCGCCCCGATGAACAGGTCTTCGTCGTTGCCGGTGACGGGTCCTTCCAGATGAATATACAGGAGCTCGGTACCGTCGCGCAGTACAACATCCCGGTAAAGATTGTGATCCTCAACAACCTCTACCTCGGGATGGTCCGTCAGTGGCAGGAACTCTTCTATGACCGGCGGTACTCGTTCACCGAGCTGCCGGCCGTGGACTTCGTGAAGATCGCAGCAGCGTACGGAATCGACGGGATGCAGGTCACTACCGTCTCCGGGGTGGATGAGGCCCTGAAGACTGCGATCGCCACCGATGGGCCATTCCTCTTGGACTTCCGGGTTGAACGGGAAGAGAATGTCTTCCCGATGGTGCCGGCCGGTGCTGCGATCAATGAGATGATCGGGGGGCGGGAGCGATGAGGGCGCATACCCTTTCGGTGCTGGTCGAGAACCGGGCCGGTGTTCTCTCCCGGGTCAGCGGGCTCTTCTCGCGCCGCGGGTTCAATATCGAGTCGCTGGCCGTTGGCACCTGCGAGGAGTCGGGGATGTCGCGGATCACCATCGTCGTGATCGGGGATGACCCGATGGTCGAGCAGGTGAAGAAGCAGCTCCACAAACTGATCGATGTGATCCGGATCTCCGACCTGACCGAACGGGCCTATATCGACCGCGAGCTGGCTCTGATTCGGGTCACCGCCGAGCCCGGTGCCGGCCGGGCTGAGGTGATGCAGATCGCTGATATTTTCCGGGCCCAGATCGTCGACGTCGGGGCGAAGACAGTGGTGCTGGAGGTGACCGGCGACTCTGAGAAAATTGATGCACTCGAAGAACTGCTCAGGCAGTATGGGATCAAGGAGTTTGTTCGGACCGGAAAGATTGCCCTGCCTCGGGGGGCGAAGTGAGCCAGCCTCTCCTAATTCTCTGATAATTTTTTGTTTATACTCTTTTTTTTGAATAATAAAAATAGGGTTAATAAAGAAGGTTCACTGCATCGATGTATGCCGGTACGGTCCTGTGGATCGCAAGGGCCGCTCCTGCTGCGGGCTTGACATCGATATTAAACCCAGCATAGGCATTCAGCGCTGTAGATGGCATTGCTGTGATGGTGAACTGTTCCCCGCTGTCGAGCACCTTGTTTTCTGCCCCAAGGGAGTTGTCCTGGCTTGAAATTGCCCATTTCCCTGCTGTGACTGTACCTGATCCATCTGTTGAACCGGATCCAGCGAATGCCAGTGTCTCAATAGTATCACCCGTAGAAAAGGTCAATACGGTTTTATTGAGATCCACCGGGGTTGCCCCTGCAGCGAGACCGATACTGAATACGATCGTGTCGATCGATGTGCCAGCAATGCCTTTTCCATAGACATTACCCACAATCTCAACAGCTGATGATGCCTGTCCCACGGCAGTATGTACAGTCTCCTGACTTTTCTGTGTGGTGAAGAACCCTGCACCCAGCACTACGTAGGTGAAGGTTGATGCGACGACGACAAACGCAATCAGTACTATTGCCGCTTCGAGACCGGTGAACGCGGCTTCATTATTTGTTGCAGATCCGATGGAGAGATTCATTCTGGTCACCTTCTGTCTTTATGGGAGATCAAAATGGATGATTAATATATAGAATAAATTGATATTTTACTATTTAAAATTATTTATACTGCATCGTCGATATCTAATTTCATTTCACAAATTGCATATTGTGTTACGTTGAAACAGCATTTTTTTCTGTTGGTGGAATCCGTTTTTCTCTTCAGTGTGGTAGAGGGCCCTGCGCCAAGCACAACGTATGAGAGCACCGCTAGCGATATCGACGGATGTAGAATATAATTGCTGCTGTGTGGCTGGTATGTTCCTAATCATTTTTTAATAGGTGGATGTGCGTATTCTCATAGTGGACCCATGCAACGTCCAAGGGGGACTTCATGTTTGGTGGAACTCGCGACTTATGTTTGTGTATGAGTTGACCTGTCAGATCCTTTGAAGAATTTTGGAGTAGAGCGGATTATATTTTTAAGTTCATCATCAATCTGACGAAAGTCGTACGGAGGTCCAGGGAAATAAAGATCTGATAATTGGTTTAGGAAGACGTCTTTGATCTTCAGTCACAATACAGACTGAATTGGTAAAAAAAAGGGATTAATAGAGGAGGTTCACTGCATCGATGTATGCCGGCACGGTCCTGTGGATTGCTAGAGCTGCTCCGACTGCAGGCTTGACATCGATATTAAATCCAGCGTATGCATTCAGTGCTGCTGATGGCATTGCAGTGATGGTGAACTGTTCTCCACTGTCGAGCACCTTATTCTTTGCTCCAAGGGAGTTATCCTGTCCGGTAATTGCCCATTTCCCTGCTGTTACGGTACCTGCTCCATCTGTTGAACCAGAACCCGCGAATGTCAGTGTTTCGACGGTATCACCGGTTGAAAAGGTCAATACAGTTTTATTAATATCAACCGAGGTTGCCCCTGCGGCGAGGGCGATGCTGAAGACGATTGTATCAACCGAAGTTCCAGCAGTACCTTCTCCGTAGACATTGCCTACAACCTCAACGGCTGATGAAGCCTGTCCTACGGCAGTATGTACAGTCTCTTGGCTCTTCTGTGTGGTGAAGAACCCTGCGCCCAGCACCACGTATGAGAACACCGCCGCAACAACGACAAATGCGATGAGCACAATTGCCGCTTCGAGACCGGTGAATGCATCTTCATTCCTGATTAGAGATTTCATTCTCTTCGCCTTCAACAAATAGGAATACCGAAACTATTCAGTATTCTATTCATTACTAATGTGATATTAATATTTAAACTAATCCATTTTAGATTAATGATATATGGTGATATTTTAAGATTTTAGTAGTAGTTAATCGCCAGGATTATTGATTTTGGGATAAAATGTTCTTCTCATTAAAGCAGGTTGTGGGAAGTACACTTCTTATGTGTTGAATCCGGCTTGAATCAAGGGTGAATATCTCTATCGGGGCAGTCATATCGGTGAAGATCCCATGATCTACCGTTCTCAAGGAGCAGTTGAACGGTTCTTTAGTTAGGTCAAAGCATTCAGAACGATCTCACCCAGATATGAACGGCTCGAAGAATCATTTTGAGGACTGGTCATCGTCGCCTGCATACTGATACTATGGAGACTTTTGGGATGAGTTCTTCGATAAATGATAATGGTATCATGGCCCTGTTTCACCTTTCACGCAATTCTAGGTTGAATACAGGGTATTTTTACTTTACATCACTTTTGGCACGCTACGGAGATGACTTGAAGGCACGAAAAAATTGGTAACAGGTCAATGAGATCAAGGTCAAAATGATCCTCTATAACCTCACGAAGGTAGTTCAATCTGTAGTGATTGTCATCATAGTTGAAGCATTTCATCAGAGCCAAAAAAAGGGATCAGATGTCTGAACATCAATTCAGGTTCGAATCCGGAAGGGGATGGCAGGAATATTTCTGAGATTCTGCTTTTTGCTGAGGCCCCACACTCATCAATATAAGACGATCATATGGTCTGTTGAGGTAGGTATTGATCGTGTTATGACAAAACCTGTTGCTCCGGTCGGGTTCACTTCCAGTGTGAATCTTTTACCTGGGGGGAGTGGGGATGAAGGTCTGATCTCTATGGTAACCAGGTCATTGGGTCCGAGACGAGAGATCTGTCCGTTGTTCTCACTGAATCGTTCGTGAATTGTCCACTGTCCTGGGGAGGGATCCGACAGATCCGTTCCCTTTTGGAGGATCTCGTTTGTCGAATCGGTTGAGATATGGAATGTGGTTTTGTTGAGATCGATGGAACTCGAGGGAACCCCAGCCTTCAGCATCATCGTTATCATGGTCACCGGTCCCCCTGAACTATCGGCGCTGCCATAGATATCTCCATGGATTTGGAGGGTAATCGCAGCCTCGCTTCCTCCAGTATGTACTACTTCCTGTGCCTTCTGGGTGGTTACGAACCCTGCGTTCAGAACCATAAATGAGAAGACCGAACCTACTGTGACAAAGGCTATCAGAACGATTGCAGCCTCAAGTCCAGTGAATGCATCTTCCATCTCTCTTTCATCTCCCTATGGACCTTCTCTCGAAGGTGGGTTCCAATGGTTATCTCATAAGATTGATGCTTATCCATTTCGAGGTATCTCTTTAGTGGTGGATTGAGTAGGGGATCGGATGATCTATTTTGTTATTCGAAAGATAATCGGTAGAACCAGAATCATTTCATGATTGCGTATTTGTTCTCTTTGATTAACTGCTACAACAAGGGTCTGGAAATAAAAAAAAGTATTAGTAGAGGAGATTCACCTTATCGGTGTATGCTGGAACAGTTCTGTGGATTGCAAGTGCTGCTCCGACTGCGGGCTTGACGTCGATGTTAAATCCAGCGTATGCCTTCAGTGCTGTCGTCGGCTTAACTGTGATGGTGAATTGTTCTCCACTGTCGAGCACCTTGTTTTCTGTTCCAAGGCTGTTCTCCTGATGGGTAATTGCCCATTGACCCGCTGTTGGAGTTGCTGCTCCTGCGGGATCAGCTGATCCTGCGAATGTTAGGGTCTCTACGGTATCTCCTGTTGAGAAGGTCAGGACGGTCTTGTTGATGTCCACTGGGGTCGCGCCTGCTGCGAGGCCAACGCTGAAGACGACTGAACTTATATCGCCCCCTGCAGTGTCTGCCTGACCGTAGACGTTACCAACAATCTCAATGGCTGATGATGCCTGACCTACAGCAGTATGTACAGTCTCCTGACTCTTCTGTGTGGTGAAGAACCCTGCGCCCAGCACCACGTATGAGAACACCGCCGCAACGACGACAAATGCAATAAGTACAATTGCCGCTTCGAGGCCGGTAAATGCGTCTTCGTTTCTTTTAATAGATTTCATCGTGTTCACCTTCTTGACTGAACACCAGATCACTCTGATATTCTAATTACTATTGAGGTTATTATAATATTTATATTATTCTATTGTGAATAATTAATTTATGTGGATATTTATAGAATCTAAAGAAAATGGCCAGTTGATAGGTCATTATGGGTGTATATGGTCCTTGGAATGCACAGATGGGCAGCGGACACTCCATCTAAACCTCTTTCTTCCTGTTGGTTAAGTCTTCTTCAAGATCGAGTAAGTAAAAAAGTATTAGTAGAGGAGGTTCACTGCATCGATGTACGCCGGGACGGTCCTGTGGATTGCGAGTGCTGCTCCGACTGCTGGTTTGACATCGATATTAAATCCAGCGTATGCCTTCAGTGCTGTCGATGGCATTGCCGTGATGGTGAACTGCTCTCCACTGTCGAGCACCTTATTTTCTGCTCCGAGAGAGTTGTCCTGCCTGGTAATAGCCCATTTTCCTGCCGTTACAGTTCCTGATCCATCCGGGGTAGCCGATCCTGCGAATGTCAGGGTTTCGATGGTCTCGCCGGTCGAAAAGGTCAATACGGTCTTGTTGATATCGACCGAAGTTGCCCCAGCTGCGAGGCCGATGCTGAAGACGACTGTGCCTATCGAGGTTCCAGCAGTACCTTTTCCATAGACATTTCCGACAATCTCAACGGCTGATGATGCCTGTCCTACGGCTGTATGTACAGTCTCTTGGCTCTTCTGCGTGGTGAAGAACCCTGCGCCCAGCACCACGTATGAGAACACTGCTGCGACGACGACAAATGCAATGAGCACAATTGCCGCTTCGAGACCGGTAAATGCATCTTCATTTTTGATTTGATCTCTCATTCTCTTCGCCTTCAAATAATGGAAATATGACACATATCCATTAATCTACCCCTATTTGATGAGACAATACAATTTAAGTTAATCTATTTTAAATTCAAGTAATATGGGGGTTATTTCAAAATATATTTGAAAATTTTCACTATGATTATCGTTCGTGGTAAAACTGTCCATCTCATTGATACTGGTTGTGGGAAGAACCCCTTAAAAAAGATGTCCCGGCTCAAACTAAGGATGGACATTCCTATACTGACGATCATTTCAGTTGATAATCCTGGAGATCATCTCAAATGTCTTCATAATATCAGTATGCAGGCGACGATGACCAGTCCTCGAAATGATTCTTCGAGCCGTTCATATCTGGGTGAGATCGTTCTGAATGCTTTGACCTAACTAAAGAACCGTTCAACTGCTCCTTGAGAACGGTAGATCATGGGATCGAATCGATATGATCGTCCTCTTTTGGGTCGCCTGCGATTTCTCCGTTTGACTGGAATCATCGTCTTAATTCCGCGTCTACGATTGATTGTTCTGATGGCTATGGAATCGTACGCTGCATCTGCGAGAATCTCCTGTGATCGTGTGATCGGCCTTCCAATCGGCCTTTGAATTCTGAACACCGTTAACGTCGGTGATACGTCATTGCATCATGTACGTTCGCTGGAACAATGATGTAGGCGAGTGGTCTACCATGCCATTCTACGAGAACACTCATTTTGCTGCCTTGAATTCGATCCAGTCTGTAAAAGCCTAGCAATCCTCTTTTTTCTGGGATCGTGGTAGTATCAATCGAACAACAGGAGAGATCGAATTGGGAGAGATAATAACCTTGGTTTTGGATAAGGGCAAATATCTGGTCATGTCTTCCCTGAGTACTGAGTAACAAGTGAAACTGGTGTGTTGTAGATTTAGTGCCATATTGTCGAGGAACATCAGTCCAAGAGCAACCAGTGGAAAGTACGTAAAGAATGCCAATTGATCAAACCACGCTCATCAGAACGTGGACGACCCATCGGAGGTTTTGTGGGGGAAATAAGGGGCTAATAAGATTCCAGAGTTCATCACCAATTTCGATAAAGGTCATACGGAGACCCCTGGGGATAATTGGAGATAATAGTTTTGGGAAGACCTCTTGGACTGATCTTTGTCATATCCAAGACCGGCTGGACTGAAGAGAGCCCGGATTTTTCAGAGATTCATCCCCCTGCTAAACGAAGCCTCTTTCAATATAAGGTAACGATGTGGTCTGTTGAGGTTGGTATTGATCGAGTAATTGTAAATCCTACGGTCCCAGACGGGTTCACTTCTAGCGTAAACCTTCTGCCTGGTTGGAGTGGGGATGATGGCCTCAACTCGACGGTGATCTGATCATTCATTCCGAGACGAGCAGTCTGTCCGGTGCTATCTCCCGTTCGTTCATGGATAGTCCACTGGCCAGGTCCAGGATCGGTTAGGTCTGTTCCCTTATGGAGGATTTCGTTTGTTGAATCGGTTGATATATGAAATGTTGTTTTATTGAGATCGACGGACCCGAAGGGAACCCCGGTCTTCAACATGATCGTCACCGTGGTCACCGGACCACCTGGACTATCTGTGCTTCCATATATTTCCCCCTGTATCTGCAAGGTACTCGTTGCCTGATCCACTCCAGCATGCACGACCTCCTGTGCTTTCTGAGTGGTCATAAACCCTGCGCTCAGAACCATAAATGAGAAGACCGAACTGACCGTAACGAAGGCTATCAGAACGATTGCAGCCTCAAGTCCGGTGAATGCATCTTCCATCCTTGTTTCATCTCCTTTTTATCCTTCATTGGAGTGTGAGTTTCTGAGTTCTCTAAATAGGTTACTGTGTATCCTTTTCGAGTTTTCTCTTTAATAACTGAGCGAGCAGGGGAATCTGTCTGGTGATCCATTCACTCAATGGTATCTGATGGAAAATCGATTGAATCAGACATCTCTGGAAATAAAAAAAGATTAGTAGAGGAGGTTCACTGAATCGATATATGCCGGGACAGTTCTGTGGATCGCAAGTGCTGCTCCGACTGCGGGCTTGACGTCGATGTTAAATCCAGCGTATGCATTCAGTGCTGTTGATGGCATTGCCGTGATGGTGAACTGCTCTCCACTGTCGAGCACCTTGTTTTCTGTTCCAAGGGAGTTATCTTGACTGGAAACGGCCCATTTCCCTGCTGTCACAGTACCTGATCCATCCGTGGTAGTCGATCCTGCGAATGCCAGTGTTTCCACAGTATCTCCTGTTGAGAAGGTCAGAACGGTCTTGTTGATATCGACTGGGGTTGCTCCAGCTGCGAGGCCAATGCTGAAGACAATCGTGTCAACTGAGGTCCCAGCAGTGCCTTTACCGTAGACATTTCCGACAATCTCAATGGCTGATGATGCCTGTCCTACGGCAGTATGTACAGTCTCCTGACTTTTCTGTGTGGTGAAGAACCCTGCGCCCAGCACCACGTATGAGAACACCGCCGCAACGACGACAAATGCAATAAGCACAATTGCCGCTTCGAGACCGGTGAATGCGTCTTCATTTCTTCTAATGGATTTCATTCTATTCACCTTCTTGACTGAACACAGGGTTTCCCCGGTATTCTATATCATTGAATGTAGTTATAACTTATAAATATTTGCAATATGAAATATGCGTAATTATGGAACTATTCCAATTTTATTATCAGTGAAATTCCCAGTTCAATGGTCCATACGAATTAGTGTGTAATCAGAATTATGGTTTTATAAATAATTCACGAACCTGACTGAATACATGAAAGGAACTGCAAAATATATGAATCCAGTATCTTCGCACTCTCAAATGTGATTTTCTGGCGCCGGAAGGTGGTACCTTTCCAATATTCAGGAGGATCAAACCGTGTGCTGATTCCGGTCCGGAGTCTGCCTTGGTATGAATTGCCTAAACTGGGTCTAGGAGAACCTTCACTGAAAGGATAAAAAAAGTATTAGTAGAGGAGATTCACCTTATCGGTGTATGCTGGAACAGTTCTGTGGATTGCAAGTGCTGCTCCGACTGCGGGCTTGACGTCGATGTTAAATCCAGCGTATGCCTTCAGTGCTGTCGTTGGCTTAACCGTGATGGTGAATTGTTCTCCACTGTCGAGCACCTTGTTTTCTGTTCCAAGGCTGTTCTCCTGATGAGTAATTGCCCATTGACCCGCTGCAGGAGTTGCTGCTCCTGCGGGATCAGCTGATCCTGCGAATGTCAGGGTCTCTACGGTATCTCCTGTTGAGAAGGTCAGGACGGTCTTGTTGATGTCCACTGGGGTCGCGCCTGCTGCGAGGCCGACGCTGAAGACGACTGAACTTATATCGTCCCCTGCATTGTCTGCCTGACCGTAGACGTTACCGACAATCTCAATGGCTGATGATGCCTGACCTACAGCAGTATGTACAGTCTCCTGACTCTTCTGTGTGGTGAAGAACCCTGCGCCCAGCACCACGTATGAGAACACCGCCGCAACGACGACAAATGCAATAAGTACAATTGCCGCTTCGAGGCCGGTAAATGCGTCTTCATTTCTTCTAATAGTATTCATCCTGTTCACCTTCTTAACTGAATACCAGATTTTTACGGTATTCTATATCTTTGAACGCAGTCGAGTTATATATTTGTTTTCAATCGGAAACAAGCGAAATTTCGGAATTATTCATTTTTTCTATCAATTGATTCAGATAATTCACCTGGCTCATAGGATACCCTGCCGATCAGAATTATAGGATTATAAATAATCCTCAAGCCAACGTGAATATATTATGGAAAAGCAGGATATCCGGTATGTTATCCTCGCGCTCTCAATCGTGATCATCCTGGCACTGGTAGTGAAACCGGCTATTACTGGCAAACCTGCCAACACAGGCCTTCCGACGGTGACGCCGACTGTCACCACCCTGAATGGAACGCAGACGCCGGCGACCTCCTCCAATCAGTCAGGGGCAACGAACCAGACGCAGGCCAACAATACTAATTCAGTTGTATCGGGAAATGGCACGACAACCAATATTTCTGGAAATGGGTCTGGGGAAAATTCGACGCCTCCTCTCCCCTCCGGCCTCCCATTTGTGGGGCTCACCACCACTCAGACACTCTCCACATCGTTCACACCGAAAACGGTTCCCTTCGTCGACCCCGCCCGATATAATGTCAGTGTGATCGATACTTATCCAACGATGAATGTACCGAAGCCGGATGGCGGGGCAGACAAGACGACTAGGGTCTTCGCGACCATAAATGGCCGCTGGAGCGGAACCACCGATGTAATACACATCCCGTACCCGTACTTCGAGATCTGGTATACCCTTACTACCACAGTCTCTCCTGACGTGGTGGTTCCAAAGTTTTCGATGCAAGTGGTCGATGCCGAGGACCCGAACCGGTTCGTCCGGGTGATCACTCCACCGGGGAACAGTTATGGCGGACCGTTTGTCGAGAAATTCTTTGAAGGGAACCATGACTACTACTTCATCATCAACACCAAGTACATCCAGTCGTACTCGATAGAGGTCCGGATCCCCCAGAAGTACCTGCAGAACAGCACCCCGGGCAGCGGGATGCCAACGCCTCAGTCCTGAATTACAAGGATTGTCCTGTTCGATTGCGATGAATTCCTCTTTATATTCCTCTTTATATTCCTCTTTATATTCCTCTTTATATTCCCCTTCATATTCCCCTTCTTTCTACCGTTGAACTGGTGTTTATCGCCTAAACAGAAAGAAACAGATAGAGTTTATATACGTTGCACCTCCCAATGATTAGTCGACGATTATGGCGATGCATCCAACAGAACCCGTGATCCCGGAACGCGACGTGGCGGCGTTGTTGAAGGGGATGAGCGCGACAGGCTTCCAGGGGAGGAAACTTGGAGAATCGGTCAGGGTCTGGACCGAGATGATCAACGACCCCGACTGCACCATTCTGCTCGGTCTTTCGGGTGCGATGATCCCAGCTGGGATGCAGCAGTGTCTTGTCGAACTGGTCAGGCATCGATATGTCGATGCCATCGTCTCCACCGGAGCTAACATCTTCCACGATGCCTGCGAGCATATCGGGGTGCACCACTACATAGGCCATCACCATGTCGATGATGGTGAACTCTTCTCCAAGGGAATCGACCGGATCTATGATATCTTTGCCTATGAGGGAGAGTTCCGAACTGTCGACCAGATCATCGCCGACTTCGCCCGGGACCATGCTCCGTTCCAGGGCTCTTCCCGGGCGTTCATTCAGGTCTTCGGAAAGTGGCTCTCGGAAACGTATCCTGACGGGACCTCGTTGATCAGCACCTGTGTCTCGGTCAATGTCCCGATCTTTATTCCTGCGCTCTGTGACTCATCGATCGGCATAGGTCTGCTAATGGCCCGGCGATCTGGTGTGGACGTTCAGATCGATCAGCTCTCTGACGCCGACGAGGTGACTGCGATCGTCGAGAAGGCTGGTAAGACTGGAGTGGTATATATTGGCGGGGGTGTCCCGAAGAACTTCATCCAGCAGACTCAGGTGATCGCCTCGATCCATAATGCGGATTGTCAGGGTCATGCGTACGCCGTCCAATATACCAGCGACGCTCCTCACTGGGGTGGTCTCTCGGGTTGTACCTTTGAAGAGGCGATCTCATGGGGAAAGGAGCAGGTCACCTCGCCGCGTGTCCAGTGCTTTGTCGATGCGACGATCGCTCTGCCGCTGGTCACCTCTGCACTGATCGCCGGGGGTGTCGAACGGAAGAAGCCGGTTCTCTGATGGAGTGCCACAACAGTTATTAATCCCCCCGTCTTATATGATAAAGCACCATTCATGGAGCAGTCAAATCGCGCTGCGAGTGTCGAAAGATGCGAGATTCTCTGTTGAGGTAGCCAAGCCTGGTATGGCGCAGGTTTGCTAAACCTGTGTCCCCCTGGGACTCGAGGGTTCAAATCCCTCCCTCAGCGCTACAAGATTATCTCATTGAGGAGAGTTCAATGGCTCAAGAAGAAGAGGACATAAAATACTTTGTACGGGTCAGCAACACTGACCTCGACGGGACCAAGTCAGTCAGGGTAGCCCTGACTGGGATCCCTGGTGTCGGTAGGCACACCTCTGGGATTATCACCCGCCGTGCAGCCGTCAACGAACATGAACTGCTCGGTCGCCTTCCCGATGGGGACGTCGACCGGATCCGCGATGTCGTCACTGACTATGGTGCGCTGATCCCTGCGTGGATGCGCAACCGTATCAAGGACGTCTATACTGGCGAGAGCAAGCATATCCTTGGTTCAGACCTTGCGATGACCAACGATGAGGACGTGAACCTTCTTCGGAAGATCCGATGTTACCGTGGTATCAGGCATGAGACCGGACAGAAGGTGCGCGGACAGCGGACCAAGTCTACTGGTAGAACCGGCACCACTGTCGGCGTGAAGAGGAAGAAAGACTAAGGTCGTGAATAAATGGGGTATCCAGGCAAGAACACGAAGGGGTATGAAGCCCCAAAACGTCCGTTTGAGAAGCAGCGGATCGAGGATGAGACCCGTATTGTTATCGAGTACGGCCTTCGGAACAAGCGTGAGGTCTGGAGAGCACAGAGTGTGCTCCGCAGGTACCGCAAAGCGGCACGGGAGTTGCTTGCGTTCATGTCACAGAGCTCCGACGAGCAGCAGATCGCCACGAAAAAGGAACATCTGCTCGGTCACCTGAACAGGATTGGGTTGCTTGGACCGGATGCAGACATTGGTGATGTGTTGTCATTGAAGATCCAGCAGCCGCTTGAGCGCCGCCTGCAGACGATGGTCTACCGGCAGGGTCTCGCACGCTCACCAAAGCAGGCTCGTCAGATGGTAACTCATGGTCATATCGCAATCGCAGGCCGACGTGTGGACATTCCGTCTTACCGTGTTCCACGGGATCAGGAGACATTGATCTCTTACTATGGGACCTCCCCACTGACTAGTGAGGGGCACCCGGAGATCGAGCGGATCAACAAGAAGAGGCGGTGAGTCAGCATGGCAAATGACAGAGAAAAGTGGGGAGTCGCACATGTCTTCGCCTCATTCAATAATACAATCATCACCGTCACCGATATGACTGGTGCAGAGACTGTGACCAAGAGCAGCGGCGGTATGGTCGTCAAGCAGGACCGGAACGAGTCCTCCCCGTACGCAGCAATGAAGATGGCCGGGGATGTTGCGCAGGCAGCGATGGACAAGGGGTTCGTCGGGCTTCATATCAAGGTCCGAGCACCTGGTCGCGGCAAGCAGCGATCTCCTGGGGCAGGCGCACAGGCAGCAATCCGTGCACTCGCCCGGGCAGGTATGCGCATCGGTCGCATCGAGGATGTAACTCCGGTTCCCCACGACAGCATTCGTGCAAAGGGTGGCCGGCGGGGAAGGAGAGTCTGAATGGATCTCGTATTCAGCAGACTTGACAACACCGTAGCGCGTTATACGCTGACTGGCGTGAGTCCTTCGTTCATCAATGCCATCCGGAGAGCGATGTGCAGTGAAGTTCCGAAACTTGCGATAGAAGATATTAAAATCTACGACAATACCAGTGCTCTGTTTGATGAGATGCTGGCACACCGGATCGGGCTCGTCCCGCTGAAGACCAACTCGGACCTTTATGTCTCTGCAGATCGGTGTACCTGTGAAGGAGCAGGATGCGACCGCTGTTCGACGATGTATACGTTGAGTGTCGAGGGACCGGGGATGGTCTACTCACGGGATCTGATACCATCAGACCCTGAGGCAGTCCCTGTTGATGAGAAGATCCCGATCGTGAAGCTTGAGAAGGGGCAGAAGGTGGTCATTGAGGCACGTGCCGAGATGAACCTTGGAAAGGTCCATGCCAAGTGGCAGCCCACAATCAACTGCGGATACAAGAACTATCCGGTAATCACGGTCGAGACCCACTGCGATGCATGTGGTACCTGTGTTGACCAGTGCCCACGAGATGTACTGGTTCTGAAGGGCGGTGTGCTCACCGTCGAAGAGGGAAAGCTCGAGTCCTGTTCACTCTGCAAACTCTGTGAAAAGGCATGCCTGAGTACAGGGATCGGAGATGAGCCGGGGATTCGGATCTCCGACGATGCCACCCGGTTCATCGGCGTGGTGGAGAGTGACGGATCCCTTCCGGTCCGGACGATTATACGGCAATCGCTGCTGTATCTGAAGAACGAATCAAACGAGCTGGCTGAAAAATTACAGGAGATATCCGAGGGATAGTTGATGACAGGAAGAGTGAAGAAGACAAATCCACGCCTTACCAGCCTCATCACCACATTGAAGGACGCATCGCGTACAGGTGAGGTAAAGATCTGGCGAGATATTGCAAATCGTCTCGAGGCGTCCACCAGTGCGCACGCAGAGGTGAATATAAGCAAGATCAATCGGTATGCTGCCGAGGGCGAGACAATCCTCGTTCCGGGCAAGGTGCTCGGGAGCGGGATGCTGAACCAGTCGGTCAGGGTCGCTGCATTGAACTTCAGTGAATCGGCGGTCAGCAAGATCGCCAAGGCACAGGGCACATGCATGACGATTGAAGAACTGCTCGCGAACAACCCGAAGGGGAGCCGCGTGAGGATTCTGAGGTGAGCAGATGGTGACGATTATTGATGCAGAAGGACTCCTGCTCGGAAGGATGGCCTCAATTGTGGCAAAGCGTGCCCTTGATGGCGAGGAGATCGCCCTCATCAACGCAGAGAAGGCCGTGATCTCTGGCGGTAGGGCGAGTATACTCCAGCACTACCGTGTCAAGCGGACACGAGGTTCCCGCGAGGGCGGACCGTTCTTCCCCCGCAGGCCTGATCACATTGTAAAGCGGACGATTCGGGGGATGCTTCCCTACAAACGCCAGCGGGGTATCGAGGCCTTCAAGGCCATCAAGGCCTATGTCGGTGTTCCTGTGGATCTGAAAAATCAGCCCATCGAGAAACTCGATGAGGCACATATCGACCGCCTGAACACATCGCGCTATATAACAGTCGGCGCTGTAAGCACCTTCCTTGGGTCGAAGTATTGAGGAGATATAATGGTAAAAGTCATAAACACCAGTGGAAAGCGGAAAACCGCGATCGCTCGCGCCACTCTGAAGGCTGGCAAAGGGGTCATTCGAATCAACTCTGTTCCGCTTGAGGTATATGGGACCGAAGTTGTCCGGATGAAGATATCCGAGCCGATCCTTTTGAATCCCAAGGGCGTTGAAGACGTCGATGTGATCATCGATGTAAAAGGCGGCGGGGTTATGGGTCAGGCAGAAGCTGTCCGGACCGCTCTTGCGCGCGCTATCGTGAACTGGCACAACGATCCACAACTCAAGGATCTGTATGTAGCCTACGACCGGACATTGCTGGTCAACGATTCACGTCAGAAAGAGGCAAAGAAACCGCACGGAAAGGGCGCCCGCGCCAAAGTCCAGAAATCATACCGTTAATTATATACTGATAAGAGACCGATCATCAATGATACCTGTACGATGTTTCACATGTGGAAAAGTAATTTCTACCGCCTGGGAAGAGTTTAAACAGCGGAGAGATGCCGGCGAGGATCCTGGAGCGATCCTCGACGACCTCGGTCTGACGCAGTACTGCTGCAGACGAATGCTGCTGACACACAAAGAGATTATTGATGAGTTAAACCCATACCAGTAATTTGAACATGAGGGGTCGTGGGGTAGCCTGGAATCCTATGGCGTTCGGGATGCTGTGACCTGAGTTCGAATCTCAGCGACCCCATTTCTCATAAATGAATGATTTTGAGGCGGAGAATGGAATCGTATACTCGGTATGAACGAGCAAGGATCATCGGTGCTCGGTCTCTGCAGATATCGATGGGAGCACCTATTCTGGTCAGGACTACCAAGTCAGATCCCCTAGAGATCGCCCTTGAGGAGTACAACCAGGGTATAATCCCCATCACGGTGAAGAGGAGGCAATAATTAGATGACGATTATTCAGGCGGTCCAGCTCAGAAAGATCTTGGACAGCAGAGGAAACCCGACGGTGGAGGTCGACATGGTCACAGAGAGTGGCTTTGGTCGGGCGGCTGCACCGAGCGGTGCAAGCACCGGTGTCTATGAAGCGAAGGTTCGACCCGTCGACGAAGCGATCGATGATGCAGAGCAGAACCTGATCCCTGCACTGATCGGGCTGGATGCTGGAGATCAGGCAGAGTTCGATCAGCAGCTCCGTTCGATCGATGGCACACCAGATCTCTCAAAGATCGGGGCGAACATCGCGGTCGCCCTCTCGCTGGCAAATGCCAAGGCAGCAGCAAGTGCCAATGGAATGGATCTCTATCGTTATCTGGGTGGAGCTTTCATCAAGGAGACCCCATTCCCACTCGGGAATGTGATCGGCGGCGGAGCTCATGCTGTGGATGCCACTGACATTCAGGAGTTTCTGGTCGTTCCAACTGGAGCCTCTGATGCAGAGGAGGCAGTATTTGCGAATGCAGCAGTCCATCGGAAGGTCAAGGAACTGCTGATTGCACTGGGCAAGGGTTGTGGAAAGGGAGATGAAGGGGCATGGGCTCCGCACATCGACGACATCACTGCCTTTGAAACGGTGCATCAGGCTGTGACGGCCATCTCTGATGAGATGAACATCACGATCTCGATGGGGATCGATGTCGCCGCCAGTGAACTCTGGAACGATACCCATTACCATTACAAGGATGCCGACCGAACCACTGAAGACCAGATCGCCTACATCGGCGAACTGGTCGACCGTTACTCCCTTATCTATGTCGAGGATCCGCTCCGTGAGGACGACTTCGAGGGCTTCTCAGACCTGACTGAAGCGGTCGGTGACCGTTGTCTGATCTGCGGTGATGATCTCTTCGTGACCAACACCGAGCGGATCATGCAGGGGATCGATATCGGTTCGGCAAATGCTGTACTGATCAAGCCGAATCAGGTCGGGACCCTGACCGATACCTATGAAGCGGTTCAGATGGCTCATACTCATGGGATGGATACCGTGATGAGCCACCGTTCCGGTGAGACCACAGATACCACCATTGCACACTTGGCGACAGCGTTTGGGTGCATATTCTTAAAGACCGGCGTCGTTGGCGGCGAACGGATAGCAAAACTGAATGAACTGATACGCATTGAGGAGCAGATCTAATGACAGCAAATGAAATGGAAATTGAGTTAAAAGAACCCCTGATTCCCGTTGAGGAGTACTTGGCCGCCGGTATCCATATCGGCACCCAGCAGAAGAGCAAGGATATGAAGAAGTTCATCTACCGCGTCCGCGGGGATGGCCTCTATATCATCGATATCAGGGAGACTGATGAGCGGATCAAGACTGTGGCGAAGTTCCTCTCCCAGTTCAACCCTTCGAACATTCTGGTCGTCACCTCCCGTCAGTATGGGCAGTACCCAGCCAAGAAGTTCGCAGATGCCATCGGTGGGATTGCAAAGACTGCACGGTTCATCCCCGGGTCACTGACTAACCAGAACCTGAACGGTTACCTCGAGCCCGAAGTCGTCTTCATCACCGACCCGATCGGTGATGCACAGGTTGTCAAGGAGGCCGTGCAGAGTGGGATCCCGGTTGTGGGCCTCTGTGATACCAACAATATGACTCAGTTCATGGACCTTGTTATTCCCACCAATAACAAGGGGCGCAAGGCCCTCTCGATGATCTACTTCCTGCTGACCCGTGAGATCCTCCGCATTCGTGGTGTGACCACCTCACTGACCCAGGAAGACTTCGAGATCGATCTGTAGATATACCAGAACGCGAAAGGTTCCCTAATGAAGATCAGAACATGCGCAGTGGCGGGTATGTTTTATCCTGGGGAACCCAGCCATCTGGAACAACTGCTTGGAAAGTTCTTTGCAGTAACCGGTCATGAGACCAGTGCCAGTGGGATAGTTGCCCCGCATGCGGGGTACATCTATTCCGGTGCGGTCGCGGCACTGGCTTATGCCACGCTCCCTTCTTCATTTGATGGAACTTTTGTGGTGATCGGACCGAGTCATCGTGGTTATCCTACCTGCACCTCAGCGGTTCCCTGGGAGACTCCACTCGGGATTGTCGACACCGATACTGACCTGGTATCAGCGCTTGACCTTCCAGTGAACGAGTCCTATCATGCCGACGAGCACTCGCTTGAGGTGCAGATGCCCTTCATCAAATACCGATTTCCACGGGCCAGGATCGCTCCAGTGCTGATGGGAGATCAGGACCTTGCATCCTCAGTCAGGCTCGGTCGGATGATCGCACGGGCGGCTCGAGAGACCCGGCGGGAGATACGGGTGGTTGCTTCGAGCGACTTTTCCCACTATGTCCCTGAAACCGTGGCAAAGGGTCAGGACCTGTACGCGATAGAGGCATTAAAGTCTCTGGAGATCGAACTCTTCTACAACCGTCTACGTGAACGTGGCTCTTCAGCCTGTGGATATGGTACTATCGCAGCGATGATCACGGCCTCTATTGAAGCAGGGGCTGAGAAGGGAGAACTTCTGAAGTATGCAACGAGTGGGGATGTGACCGGGGATCGTGCTTCCGTCGTTGGGTATGCAGCGATTGCGGTGATATGAGGTGGTGACCTGGAGTGCGCCGGGCAAGGTATTTCTGTTCGGTGAACATGCGGTGGTTTATGGTAAGCCAGGGCTTGCAATGGCCATCAAACCGCGGGTCTTTGTGACGGTCCGGAAGAACCGTCACCCGACCCCTGCCAAATCCCCGTATATCGACGGATGCTTCAAGGCGATGGGGGTGACAGGTTCGGTCTATGTGAATTCGCAGATGCCCTCCTCGTCAGGGCTCGGTTCGTCGGCGGCCGTTACGGTGGCCACCCTCTCGGCGATCAACGACGAGTTCGATCTCGATCGTACCCGTGAGGAGATCGCTCTCACTGCTTACCAGATCGAACGGGCCGTGCAGAAAGGTCGGGCGAGTCCGACGGACACCTACGTGTCGACGATCGGAGGGATGGTACTGATCACTGGACAATCGCGGAGGAAGATTCCACCACAGAACCTGAATCTGGTGGTCGGGAACACGCTCGTCTCGCACAGCACTGCAAAGATGGTCGAACTGGTCGCAGAAGGGCAGCGAAAATTTCCTGATGTGATGAACCCTGTAATGGAAGCGATGGGGGCGCTGACGCTCAGTGCAGTTCGGAACCTCTCCAACCCCAGGCAGCTCGGGCAACTGATGAACATCAATGAGGCACTACTTGAGGTGCTTGGGGTCGGCCACCCCACCCTCTCAAAGTTGGTGATCGCGTCCCGTAATGCCGGGGCTTTTGGGGCAAAACTTACCGGTGCCGGTGGTGGTGGATGTATGATTGCGCTCTGTCCAAAACATATGAAGGGGCGGGTGGCAGCGGCCATCGATGCCTGCGATGCTAGAGCCTTCATCACCTCCATCGATACGGTCGGAGCCAGAAAGGAGAACGATGCATAATCAGGTGATGCTGAAACTCGGTGGCAGTGTGATCACCGACAAGGCGGGAAAGGACGTGATAGATCGCCAGCAATTGGCGACGATAGCCTCAACTCTGAAAGAGAGCGCATTCTCCGGATATATCGTCCATGGCGCCGGTTCCTGCGGGCATCCTGAGGCCCACCAATATCACCTCGACCTTGGTGCGGACCGCTCGAACGCTGTCGGTATTGGGGTCACCCACCGGGCGGTTACCGCCCTGAATCGGGCGGTCGTCGAAGCCCTGCAGAACGAAGGGATCGATGCGATCGGCGTTCATCTCCTCGATAGTTGCCTTGCTGACGACGGCCGTCTCGTCTCTGCCCCGGTGGAACTGCTCGATCGGCTGAATGCCCTTGGGATCACACCGGTGCTGCATGGGGATGTGGTGCTGGACCGGAGGAGGGGAGCTTGTATCGTATCGGGCGATCAGGTGATCAGCGCGCTGTCACCTCAACTGGCGGTTGGCAGGGTCGGACTTGCTACGGATGTGCCTGGGGTTCTCTCCTCGGAGGGTCAGGTGGTCAGGTCGATCACGCCGTCTGATATCGAAGGACTTTCGATCGGTACCTCCTCCAGTGTCGACGTGACCGGAGGGATGCAGGGGAAGATCCGGGAACTGCTGGTTCTGGCTGGAGGAGGTGTGGAGTCGCACATATTTGCAGTCTCCCGGTTACAAGACTTTCTGCACCAGCGTGACCATGGCGGGACTGTGGTCAGGATGGCGTGACGACCATGACGATCATCCATCAGACCTCGTCACGAAAACTGGATCATATCAGGATCTGCAGCCAGGACGAGGTCGAACAGGGGGATCCCGGGTTTCAGGGGGTCAGTCTGATCCATAACGCCCTCCCTGAGTGTGATATGGGCAAGATCGATACTGGGGTAAGGTTCCTCGGTCATCTGTTCGGTTCTCCGCTCTTTATCGCGGCGATGACCGGCGGACATCCGGAGACGACTGTCATTAACGAGCAGCTTGCCCGGGCGGCAGAACGGTTCAACCTCGGTATGGGAGTTGGCTCGCAGCGGGCGGCACTCGAGAATCCTGACCTGGAAGGAACCTTTGGGGTGGTTAGGGAGATGGCTCCCTCAGCGTTCCTCTGCGCCAACATCGGGGTCGTACAACTCAGGGACCACGGGATCGAGTGGGCCGATCGGGCTGTGGAGATGATCAGGGGTGATGCCCTGGCCGTCCACCTGAACTTCCTGCAGGAGGCGATTCAGCCGGAAGGGGATCACGATGCCAGGGGATGTATGGCAGCCCTCGCCTCGCTCTGTGAGGAGGCGTCCTACCCGGTGATCGTCAAGGAGACCGGGTCGGGGATTGCCGGCGAAACAGCCAGGAGGATCGCCGGGGCAGGGGCAGCGGCGATCGATACCGGTGGCAGAGGAGGGACTTCCTGGGCCGCCATTGAAGCGATCCGTGCCGATGAAAGTAGCAGGGACCAGGATCGGCACCTGGTCTCCCTCGGGGAGGAGTTTCTCTCATGGGGGATCCCGACGGTGACCAGCCTCTGCGAGGTGGTGCCAGCAGGGTTGCCGGTGATCGCCACCGGTGGCGTTCGGACTGGGATCGATATGGCCAAGGCAGTGGCGCTGGGTGCTGACCTTGCAGGGATGGCACTCCCACTGCTGAACCCGGCGCTAAAAGGTGAAGAATCGCTTTCCAATACAATTGAGCGATTACTGCACCAGCTGAAGGTGACGATGTTTTTGACTGGTTCGCCGGACATTGCCGCACTGAAGCGGACTCGGGTGATCATTTCAGGCACCAATGGTGCGCTGGGTGTACACTAAACGGAGGAAATATAATGGAAATTGAAGTGATAGGCGTCGGCGGTTACGACGAAGTTGGTCGTAATATGACCGCCGTCCGATGCGGCAAAGAGATTGTCGTCTTCGACATGGGGCTGCGCCTGGATCAGGTGATGATCCACGAGGATGCAGAGGTCGAGAATATGCACTCTCTGGATCTGATCCAGATGAAGGCCATCCCTGATGATACGATGATGAACACAGTCGAGGGGACGGTGAAAGCGATCGTCTGCACTCACGGGCATCTGGACCATATCGGTGCGATCCCGAAGCTGGCGCACCGGTACAATGCCCCGATCATCAGTACCCCGTATACTACGGAACTGATACGGCAGCAGATCGCCGGCGAACAGAAGTTTGGAGTGAACAACAAACTCTTTGCACTGAAGGCCGGACAGAAGTATACGATCTCGCAGCACCTGACGCTTGAATTCGTCAGAACCCAGCACAGTATCATCGATACCGTGACGGCGGTCCTTCACACCCCCCATGGTGCGGTGGTCTATGCCTGCGACTTCAAGCTCGATCGCACCCCGGTGATCGGGGAGCCGCCTGACTTTGCTCGCCTTCGTCAGATCGGAAAGGAGGGTGTGCTCGCTCTGATCGTGGAGGCGGTGAACATCCACTCCAAGGGGCGGTGCCCGAGCGAACAGATCGCACGTGACCTTGTCCGGGATACGATCAGTAGTTTCGAGGATGAGAAGGGGGGGATCATCGTATCGACATTCTCCTCGCATATCGCCCGTATCAAGACGATCACCGAGTGCGCCCATGAGATCGGCAGAACGCCAGTCCTGCTTGGCCGCTCGATGGAGAAGTATAGTTCTGCTGCCGAACAGATGAAATTGGTCTCGTTTCCTCCAAATACCTCGATGTTTGGGAACCGACGGACCGTCGACCGGACGTTGCGTCGGATCATGAAGACCGGGCCGGAAAAATTCATCCCGATTGTCACCGGTGCCCAGGGCGAGCCGGGGGCGACCCTCTCCAGGATCGGAGCTGGGGAGACTCCCTATCAAATCCAGAAGGGGGATAAGATCCTCTTCTCGGCCAAGGTGATCCCTAATCCACTTAACTACGGGCAGCGGTACCTGCTTGAGACCCGGCTGAGGATGGCTGGGGCTCGTATTCATGATGAACTGCATGTCAGCGGGCATGCCTACATCGAGGACCACTACGAGTTTGTCAACCTGCTCAACCCGCAGCATATCATCCCGGCTCATGGAGGTCTTGGGATGACAGGAGCCTACGCAGACTTTGCAGGCGGGCTTGGATACACCCTCCAGAACGATCTGCACCTCTTCAAGAACGGGCAGCGGGTGAAACTGAACTAAAACATTACGGTGTGCTATGGAGTTAATCGAGTATCTTGAAAAGGTCGGAAATCAGGTCGATCGGCTGATCGACCGGTACTTTGGGGACCCAGTCGGAGAACTAAACAAGGCGAGTGCGCACCTGCTGACTGCAGGTGGCAAACGGCTCCGTCCTGCGGTGATGATGCTGGCCGCCGACGCTGTCCGGAAGGGATCGTCCGACGATCTGATGCCAGCCGCCATCGCGCTTGAACTGACTCATTCATTCACGCTGATCCATGATGATATCATGGACGGGGATGAAGTCCGCCGGGGTGTCCCGACGGTCAACAAGAAGTGGGACGAACCGACCGCGATCCTGGCGGGAGATGTCCTCTATGCCCGTGCATTTGCATTCATCTGCCAGGCACTGGCCATGGATGCGGCTAAGCTCCGGGCTGTCTCGATGCTCGCGGTCACCTGTGAGGAGATCTGTGCAGGGCAGCACCTGGATATGGCCTTTGAAGACCGGGATGACGTAAGCGAGGAGGAGTACCTGGAGATGGTCGGGAAGAAGACCGGTGCTCTGTACGCTGCTTCAACCGCAATGGGTGGGGTGCTGGCCGGTGGGTCGCAACCGCAGGTCGATGCGCTCTATCGCTATGGAATGAACATCGGGGTGGCCTTCCAGATCCAGGACGACCTGATCGATCTGCTCGCATCGCCGGAGAGGAGTGGTAAGGATCGGGCCTCCGATATCAGGGAGGGGAAACAGACTCTGATCAACATCAAGGCACGGGAGCACGGTTTCGACTTGGCACCGTACCGTCGCCGGCTGGATGATGCCGAGATCGATGACCTGATCCAGCAGCTCACTGACAACGGCGTGATCGGTGAGGTGAAGGCCACTGCAGAGGGTCTGGTCACCTCGGCAGGAAAGATCCTGGCCATCCTCAAGCCGTCGGATGAGAAGGATCTGCTGATCAGTATCGGCACGTTCTTTGTCGAGCGGGGCTACTGAAGATGACTGAGGATCTGCTGCAGGTGCTGCGAGCGTATGCCCTGCAGAACGCAGTCAGGCATGGCGATGCCCCCAAGGCCGGGGCGATCGTCGGTGCGGTGATGGGCAAGCACCCCGAGTTCCGCTCAAGGGCGAAGGAGGTATCGGCCCTGGTCAGGCAGGTGATCGAGGAGGTGGCCGCCCTTTCTCCGGAGGACCGGCTCAGGATGCTCGAAGCGATCGCCCCGGAACTGCTGGTCGTCCCTGAGAAGCAGGCGACCAGGAAAGGGGAACTTCCGCCTCTCAAAAATGCAGAGCGCGGGGTCGTGATGCGGTTTGCACCGAACCCGAGCGGACCTCTCCACCTTGGGCATGCACGGGCGGCGATGCTGAACGATGCCTACCTGAAGCGGTACGGCGGCCGGTATATCCTCAGGATCGAGGATACCGATCCGAAGAGGGTCGACCCCGATGCCTACAGGATGGTGCAGGAGGATATCGCCTGGATGAACCTCGGCATCACTGAGATCGTCTATCAGAGCGACCGGTTCGATCTTTATTATCAGTACGCCGTGAAGTTGATCGAACTCGGCGGCGCCTATGTCTGCACCTGCGATAACGATCGGTTCCGTGAGTTACGACGGGCGAAGAAGCCCTGTCCGTGCCGGGGTCATACTGTCGAGGAGAACCTGAACCTCTGGGAGCAGATGCTCGACGGTACCTTTGCCGAGGGCGAGGTGAGTCTCCGGGTGAGAGCTGATCTGGAACACCCCGACCCGGCGATGCGCGACTACCCGATCTTCCGGGTGCTCACCTCGACCCTCCACCCGCGGATTGAGGCGACAGTTTATCCGCTGATGAACTTCACGGTAGCGGTCGACGACCACCTGCTCGGGGTTACGCATGTGATCCGGGGCAAGGACCATATCGCGAACACCGGGCGTCAACGCTATATCTTCGACTACTTCGGCTGGACGGTGCCGGAGTACATCCACTACGGAAGGATGGGAATCGAGGGGGTCGTCCTCTCCACCTCGGAGATGCATGTCGGGATCGACGCCGGCACCTACTCGGGCTGGGATGATATCCGACTCGGTACCCTCCGTGCCCTGGCTAGGCGAGGGATCACCGCCGAAGCGGTCAGGAACGCAATGGTGGCTATTGGAACCGGGGACACCGATATCTCGTTCTCATGGGAGAATCTGTACGCCGAGAACAAGGCCGTGATCGATCACGATGCCGACCGGTACTTCTTTGTCCCAGGTCCGGTGACACTACCGATATCAGGGGCGCCTGCGACCGTCGCCGAGGCAGCGCTGTACCCGAACGACTCTGCCCGCGGTACCCGTTCCCTTGCCTTCAATGGTACGGTCATCCTGCCGGCGGCTGAGATCCGGCCGGAGGTCACGATGCTCCGGCTCAAGGACCTCTTCAATGTCTCGATTTCATTCGAGGACGGAGTCCCGCACCTCGCCTACGCCGGTGATAGTCTGGCCGAAGCCCGGGCGGCAAAAGCTCCGATTGTTCAGTGGCTGCCAAACGAGGCGAAGGTTCCCTGCCTGCTCCACCAACAGCAGGGGGATCAATCTGGGTTCTGCGAACCTGGGGTTCGGCAGAAACAGGGGACTGTTGTCCAGTTCGAGCGGATCGGTTTCGTCAGGATCGACGCGGTCACGTCCGCTGGGGTCACGGCCTACTTTGCGCACAGGTAGGGCCTGGCCCCATCTTTTTCTGAGGGTTGTATCAAAACCCTCTAAACAATCTGGGTGTAAGCCATCTTTGATCAATCCCTGGAATGACTGATCGAGCCGCTCACATCGGAGTACCAGTTTTTGGAAAGGCCTTCAACCACGAGAAATACCGTTCAACGGCCGTTCTCGTCGCACAATAGCACCTGTCATCATACCCTGGCCTCTGTGGAGACCTGTGAGGAGACCTGTGAGGAGAACCTGAAATAAAGAAAACGAACAACGATTTTGTAGACTGAATTTAGGAAAAGTGGGGAAAGAACATCTGGGAGAGCCTAGACGATCTGTATCCGGGTCCCAGGGAATTTGGTGGGTCAACTATCTATCTTACAGAACGGGCATACCGACGATTCACATGTTCTCCAGTGGGGAAGGAGTCGTCAGCTCCTCCTATATGGTACTGGGATCTTCAGATCTCATGGCTGGGGAGGCAGGTAAATGACATTACCCCGGAGGGTCCCAGATGTTTATCTCGAACCTGATCGAGTTCGACAGGAGTCGTGTGGTGGGGAAAATCCACCTGATCCTGAGTCGTGAGAAAGTTAGTGACATGACCGTGATGGTCATCAAGGAATCTCCGAAAATAGGAGGAGGTTGCTGATCTGCGGCGGTTATTAGCCCTATATAGGGCATATCGGTTCCTTGTCCCTGATCATATGACTGGCTTCATATATTGCACAATCGTCGCTTTGGGGCCCTTCAACTCATACCATTTTAATCAGTTGACTTTTTTCCTGGGTGGGCGGTACCCCTCCCCACCGTATGGTTCGATCACCACGTCGATACTGTGGAAAGGCAGAGGGGGATGTCATTGGAATTGGTCTCTTGAGGCCATCACCTTGGGGTCCACAGGGAAGCTCGCGCTGTACCTGTGCTCCTGTTAATTGGAGTGAGAGGAAGGGATATGGAAAAAGGTCAGAGTTGGTTGAAGAGAAGCACCACGTCATTAAAGTCGATCTGCCCGTTTTCATTGAAGTCGAAGCCGATGACAGGCTCATTATCAGCGATCCAGTCCATCTGGTTGAAGAAGAGAATCACGTCATTGAAGTCGAGCACCCCGTCCCCGTTGATATCTTCATAGAGGCCGTCCCCGTTGAGATCATTTGGATTGGACGAAGTGCCAGGGAGCGGACGATAGGGGATCGTTACCTCGATCGGGCAGACTGCCAGTTGGGGTGCGACAGGTTTTCCTTTTTCATCGCTGACATACGCCTGAATGACGCAGAGCGCGGTCTCTCCACCCTGGTCACCCCTGATAGTGATCGTTCCGATCCTGGCGCCTGAAGCAGTGGGTTCGCCCAGGCCCGCTGTATTGAGTGTGGTCAACCATACCGTATCAGAGGGGAGGGTCAGATTCTTCGCCATCGTCCACCCAGGGAGGGATACACCGACTATCTCGCTGATTGCCGGATTGAGGAGGGTGAGACCGAGCGTCACGTTGTAGCCCGAGGTAATGTTTAAACCATCGAGGAAGAGGGTGGTCGTGTTTGTTGACCCACGTGGGATGGCGAGCGAAGGCGGGGTGAATCGGAAGACCGGTATCTCGATGCTTGGGGTGACTGTGACGGTCGGCACGATCACCGAGGGAATTTCGGTTGGAACGGTGGTCGTTGCCGAAGGCGTGGCGGTGATCGTGACGGTTGGCTCAACGACAGTCGGAATCCCGGTTGGTATAGTGGTCGGCACAACGACGGTTGGAATTTCAGTCGGTGTTGGATAAGCAAACATCTGGATCCGGTGGTTGCCGGTATCGGCGATATAGATCCTTCCCGCGCTGTCGACGGCGATCCCGGTGGGTGATTCGAACAGCCCGTCCCCTGAGCCGCGTCCTCCCCACTTGGCGAGGAAGGTGCCGTTCGAGGTGAATTTCTCAATTCTGTTGTTTCCGGTGTCGGTGACAAAGACGTTACCTGTGCTGTCAACTGCGATCTCTTCTGGGAAATCCGCAAACTCTCCGTCTCCAGATCCCCTGGCTCCCCACTTCGCAAGGAAGGTACCGTTCGAGGTGAACTTCTGGACCCGGTTATTATAGGAGTCAACGACGTAGACGTTGTTCTCGCTGTCAACCGCGATCCCGGTCGGGTAATCGAACTGCCCGTCTCCCCCTCCTTCGGTTCCCCACTTCGCGAGGAGAGTGCCGGCTGAGGAGAATTTCTGAACCCGGTAGTTGTACATGTCGGCGACATAGACGTTTCCTGCGCTGTCGACCGCGACCCCAGATGGGGATTTGAACTGCCCGTCCCCGGTGCCGCCGGTCCCCCACCGTGCGAGGAAGATGCCGGTCGAGGTGAACCGCTGAACTCTATCGTTCCAGTTGTTGACAATATAGACGTTTCCCGCGCTGTTGATTGCGATTCCCTTGGGGTTCCAGAGCAGTCCGTCTCCAGATCCGGGAGTTCCCCATGTTCTAATAAAACCGCCGGTGGCGTTGAACTGCTGGACTCGGTCGAGGTTCTTGTCGGTGACATAAACGGTCCCCACACCGTCGAGCGCGACTCCATACGGGGAGTTGAATTGCCCGTCCCCTGAGCCACTGGTCCCCCACTGCGCCACGAACTGATACGTATCCGCCGCCGTTGCGACCTGAACGCTGCACCCGAACAGCAACAGGACGAGCATCACTTCAAGCTCTTCCAGCATGTACCGATTGTGCATAGAACCTACTTATGCAGAGGTCGAAGATAAACACGACGGAGATCCCTGTCCCTAACCTCGGTCAGCAGCAATTTGATGAGAACTTATATGACGGCTCCTGATTGTCTGAACCCGGAGAGATTGTCTGAACCGGTCGGAAAGTTCCGGTTGATAATTAAAAAGGGAGTCGGAGACCTGACCTCCCCCGACCAGGATCTGGGTTCATCCGGAGAAGTGGTTGCCGAAGTTGTACCCTGTGTCGTGGGGATGCCCGTTGTCCTGGTTATGAGTCGACTCGATGTACTGGAACCCGGTCGGACCTGTGGTGGTGCCGTCGCACAAGTCACACCTGATCGATGTGGCGGTCTGTGAACTATCGATGACCTGGAGAGTTCGGGAATCGGCTCCGCCCGGACAGGAATGTGTGAAGTTCGGAACTGGTGTGCCGGGGGCCACCGTCGTCACTGTCAGGGAATCGTCGGGGTCACCGTTGGTGTGGTTTGCAGGGTGGTCAGAGGAAGTTTATCGACATTCCCTGCTGCAAAGGGGTATAAGCCTCGTCTGAGAACCCGGTGTGACGGGTGTCGGGGTGTGGTGAATTGAACTTAAAAAAGATGACGCTGGTCAGGCACTGATCATCCCGGACCAGATCTTGCCAGTAGGGTAACAGCAGATCGATGTGGCATTTTGATGTACCTGCACCGCACCTCGCCGTTCCAGCCAGCGAAGAGAATATCTGATCTCCTCTGACCTGTGAATCCCATTGTATGCAGTGACGATATCCTGAAACGTGCACCCCGGTGACGAGGCGATCATAGTCAGGATATGTCGCTGCAGACGCCTGCATTTTGTCTGTTCTTTCATCAGGTGTTAACCCCTGTAGTCTGGAATATACGTAGATACGCCGTAATCAAAACATCCGCTGATATTTGATTCTTACCAGATGAATATAAAAAGGGATCTGCCCTGACCGTTCAGAGTAGATTGAAGAGGAAGACGATGTCATCAAAGTCGATTTTCCCGTTTTTATTGAAATCAAAGGCTGAAACAGGTTCATTATCTGAGATCCAATCCATCTCGTTGAAGTAAAGCACCACGTCGTTGAAGTTGATCGCCCCGTCTCCATTCAGATCTTTATATAACCTCTCGCGATTTGGGTCCGTTGGCAGTGCGCTCTGTCCTGGAAGTGCGATAACCCCCTGGATTGGAGAATAGGGTGGGTCGCCTGCATTGACCTGCAACGTTGTGCTGCTGCTCCCCCAGCGATTGCTCGTCGTCAGCGTCGCATTGTAGGTTCCGGCATTTGAATAGGTATGGACCGGGCTCTGCTCGGTCGAGGTGGTTCCGTCGCCGAACGACCAGAATCTACTATCGATCTGTCCGATCGACCGGTCCAGGAACGTGACTGTTACCGGTGGGGTAGTGCCGGCCGGCGTCGCCGTGAAACTGGCCGATGGTGCGCCGGTCACTGAGAGGGTGGCGGTAGCGCGATCGATCGGTCCACCATTTATCCCCTCCACCGTCAGCGTCACCGTATATGTTCCACCGTAAGGATAGATATGGACCGGATTCTGCTCGATCGAGGTGGATCCGTCCCCGAAGTCCCAGAGGCGTGACGATGGCGAGCCGTACGACCGGTCGGTGAAGTGGACCGTCATTGGTGCTGCCCCGTCGCTCACATCGACGCCCATCTGCGCCACCGGGTAGACGGTGATGTAACTGCTCTTCACCTCGGTGTCGGTTCCAGCCCCATAGGTGGCGATAAGTTTTACCATGAAGATCCCTGCGGTCAGGAACCGGTGAATCGGATTCTCGTCGGTTGAAGTGGTGAGATCTCCGAAATCCCATAACCAACTGTTTGGGTGGCCAGTGGAGGTGTCAGTGAAGTGGATCGTACCACCGGCATCGATCACCCGCCGATCCGTCGTCGTGAACCCTGCATGGGGATTCGTCCCGATGGCCACGGTCTGTTGCGTACTCGCATCTCCGAGAGCGTTACCTACATGGAGGGTGACTGTCCAGAGTCCGTCCTGTGTATAGGTATGGGATGGATTCTGTTCGCTGGATGTGGTCCCATCTCCGAAGTCCCAGTACCAGTCGGTTGGAACCCCGGTGGTGGTATCGGTGAACTGGACCGCAAGCGGGGCGAACCCGGTCGAGGGTGAGGCGATGAAGGATGCGTTCGGTTGGGCCGGGGATGTCGGCGGCGGGGCAGTGCCGTTCTGGCCCGGCCAGTCGCCCCATCGGAGGTAGTAGATGTTCCCGGTTCCATTGAAGTTTATGATCGGGAGTGCATGATTGCCATAGGCGGTGATGTCGAAGTACGAGTCGTTCACCGGCTGCTCGTAGGCGGGCTCGCCATAATACCACCCGAGCATCGACTGGGTTCCGTAGAGTCCCCCTGCATTGTCCTGCACGAACCGGTTCAGGGTGATGTGGTCGGCGAACGCGGACCAGAGCGCCCATATCTTGTTGTCCGAGGCCGTGCAGTCGTTCAGTGTGACCCCTGAGCTCCATTTGACGATCTTCCAGCCGTAGGAGGATCCATCGTCGGTGCAGTCGTTGAAGATGATGTTCCTCCCGCCCTGGACGAAGAAGCCGGCGTTCCGGTTGTTGATCGCCTTACAGTTTGTTAACACCGCGTTCCGGGAGACAAAGAAGCCGGACATGAAGGTGTGGTACGGATAGGTCAGCGTGTTCCGCTGCCCATTGTTCCTGCTTATGCAGTCGCGGATCACGATCCCCTGTTTGACAGTCGGGGGTGTCTCATCCTCGCCCGGTTCGAAGTGGAACCCGGATTCCCAGTTGTCGTCGGCGATACACCCGATCAGCTGGATATCATAGACATCGTTCTCCTCCTGCAGGTCAAAGCCGGTGATATCGGTGTCCCGTGACTCTGCCCCAAACCCACAGCGGGTCGCCTGACAGTTGATGAACCGAATGTTCCTGGTTTCCTTCGGAGCGGTTCCCTTTGCATTCAGGTTGAACCCGTGGGTGTTGCAGTCCACGGCCCTGCAGTTGATGAAGGAGACGTCCTCGATGTTATGTGTCCCATCGGCCCAGATAAAAAACATCCCGTTGCCGCCGGCAGGGTAGCGGTGACCGTTGGTGCCGATGTTGGTCGCGGCTACATCTGTCACAGTTACTTGGCTGGTTGTAATCTTGATGTAACCGGTGCCACGAAGGGTGAACGAGGAGAGGCTGACCTCGGGGGAGTTGACCGTGATCGGGAGATCGGTCTCCCCTGAATTGATCATTTCGATGGTGGTCCCTCCCTCGCCCTGGCCAGTCAGGGTGATCGCTCCCGGTACATAGATGAAGTTATCACAGTGGAACGTCCCTGCCGCGAGGTTTACGACCCCGCCGGAGCCGGCGAGTCTGTCGAGGGCCTGGTTGATCTGGACCTGATCGCTACTCCCATCACAGCGATAATCAGCTGCACTCCTTGCTGATGCACTGCTATCTGATGCCGCGACCAGCACCGAAGCGGCTGCGGCACCCTGCACCAGGAGGAGAAGCATAAGGATAAGCCCGACTGACCGGATTCCATGGTTTTTAACCGGATTTATGCTGATTTGTTTCATAGGCTTAAAGTGGACAGGTTTCCTGTCAGACTCTTAGCAATAATATTCGTGTATATATCTATTCTTTGGATGAACCCGGGATCGGGTTCACTGTCTCTGCGATCTATTCGGTCTCGTTCCGGATCTAACCAGAGGTCTGCCGGGATTGCAGATGCCAATGATATATAATTAAATATTCAGACGCTGATTTTATCAGGCAAACTCTGCAACCTGCAGAGGACTGTAAAGCGGGATCCAGCAAGATCAACCATCTTTCTCTATCAGGGGAAATGGGCCGCAAAAAAGGACAGGAACGTCATCTATGTCAAGAAAGTTGTTACTCATTGGAACAATCGCAATGCTCGCCTGTGTTCTGCTGGTTGCAGGATGCGTCAGCAACACCTCCACCAACAAGACAACCACCTCGGTGGACTCTGCGGTGCACACACAGAACACCTCAGCAGGTGCAGCCCAGACCACAATCGCTGCAAACAGCACCTCGTCTGTGAAGTCCAGCACTACCTCACCCGTTGCTTCGGCTACCACTTCTGCTGGTAACAGCACCAAGACTACCTCCGGGACCACGGTTGTCAGCAATACGACCTCAACAGGTACCACAAAGACACTGAACACGACCACCACTGGCGACCAGTCTGGTGTTATCACCACCCAGACGACTGTGCCATCCGTTGACACCACCTCTGGTATCAGCACCGTGGCCACCACATCATCATCGATCAAGACCTCCACTACCAATTCATCTGTCCAGTCCACAACTGGAACTGTGGTGACCCCGGTCGGGTTTGAGACGGTCAGCAGTATCGGTAACCTCACGACCCAGAACACAACCAGCAAGAACTGAACAGATCAGTTTCATTCTCTTTTTTTGATTTCAATGGTATAAGCGAAAGGTATAATCCGGCGTACAAAGTACTGAATAGTATGTGCGCCCGGTTTATGGAACGCTTTTTCGGGCCTGTACCTCATATCGTTGAGAGCCCCCCGCCCCCTTCGATCTCGCATGGTGCAGGTAGCGTGATGCCCGAATACAAGGTGAAGCCGTACTTTATTGTGGCTTCGGTTGAGATGGGGAACACCACCACCAAGTGCATCCTGACCGGGACGAACCTCGAGACCGGCCGCAGTTATGTGATCAATAAGACGGTCAAGATGAGTCGGGATGTCCGTCCCCCGAGGCCGGGTGAGGTAATCTTCGGAGCGACCCTGGATGGGACTGAACTGACCCGAGAGTCGGTGACTGAACTGGTTAAACAGACCCTGATCGAGTGCCACAAAGAGGCAAACCTCTCGATTGAGGACGACCTCGATTTTGTGGTCAGGTCGACCGGAGTAGTTGCCGCGATGGATTCGCCCGACCAGGTCGGGGACTTCGTCATCGCGCTGGCCAATGGCTGCCTGGAGGCCGGTGTCCCACCGAGGAAGATGACCCCGCCGATGGGCAAGGGCAACCTTCCCCGGCGGTTGCAGCCGTTCTCCTATGCAGACAAGGTTGTCTTTGTCGGTGCTGTGGCCGGTGTACTTCCACCGGTCGGGGCCACAGGAGTGGAGATGGTCGCCAACGAGATGGAAGGGGAGCTCGCGATGGCTGGAATCAAGGAGGGAGCAAAGTGGACCACGGTGGACTTCCGGAACCCCTGTGTCTCGGTGGACTTCGGGACCACCCTTGACGGCCGGATCACCAGTGATGTCGATGCGGATACCGAGAATCCGTTTGCAAAGACGGTGGGTAACTTCTGCGGCCTTGCCGGCGCGATCCCGGACGCGCTCGTCCGGGGGACCGGCCTGGTAGAGGAGAAACGGGGGACAGCCCTCGATCTCTTCAGTGACCGGTCGACCCTCGGCAGCCTATCGCTCCGACTAAAGCGGGGAAAGGTCGACGAGTACGTGAAACAGATCCATGAACATATTGATATCAGGATCGTTCCCCCAGAGAGAACACGGTTCGGCCGTGTCCCAGTCAGGGCAGATGTGGCCTCGGCTTCGGGTATCGCGATGATTGGGTGCGACCTGGGCGAGAACGGGTCTGATACCGGGGTCCTTAAAGAGATTGGCGGCGAGATATACAGAGAGCACGGCCTCCCGATGCTGACTGATGTCGTGGACCGGGTCTGTGCCGAGATGGCCCTCCGGCTGGTCGATGTGGCGGTGCAGAAGGATCTGGTTCCCCCAAATACTTCGATCGGGTTTACGGGCAGGGCAGCGATCTCAGGGCAGAAGCCGGCCTATATCCTGCAGGGTTTGACCGATCGGCATCTCTTTGTGGATGATCCGAACGATCATCTGGTCTTCGTCGATGACGGGCTGGCCCGCGGGGCCGCCCTGATGGGTCGGTGTATGAACTCCCTCGGCCATCCGAAGTGTCCGGTCGGCGGGGTCCGTGGAGGGCCCTGTATCCTCCCCCGGAGAATAAAAATTGGAAAGTAGGTTTCCCATGGTAGAAGAAGCAGAACTGTATGATATCATCATTCCCCCAGGAGTACCGCGGTCGATCATCACCGATGTCGTAAAGAAGTTCGATGTGGAACTGGCCGACCGGCGCGAACGAATCTCATTTGCGAATATGGACGGCGACGAGCGTGAGGTACTGGCCTTCCGCGGGACAAAGCCGGTCCTCGAAGAGGTTGAAGCCTACGTCCGCGCCGAGTTGATTCAATTCATCGGCGAGTGAGCCGGGCCGCTGAAACTAGGTGATCGGCGATCAGAACCGGGATCGGGGCTGTCATGCCATGCCAGTTCGGGGTGCCGTTCACCTCGAGGACAGTATACCCGTCCTGGTCCAGCAACAGGTCGACGCCGGCGTAGTCAGCATTGACTGCCTCTGTCGCAGCGATGGCGATCGATGCCATCTCCGGATCCACTGGCACAGCCTTGGCTGTTCCGCCCTGGTGGATGTTGTGGGTCAGGTGATCTGACCGCCGTTCGATGGCACCGACAGCCTCGTCTCCGATGACGAAGACCCGGAAATCGCGGTCGTTGGGGACATACTCCTGCAGATAGTACGGCCCGTCTTCGAGCTGGTCCTCGCTGGTGATCAACCTGACGCCGTTGCCGTCGAACCCGTACACTGGTTTATAGACCACTTTTCCCTGTAACCTGATGAACACCGCAGCGTCTCTTCTGCTGGCCGAGAAGAAGGTCTCTGGTGTTCGTATATTCTCTCTGACCAATAGCGCGGTGGTCAGGGCTTTGCTTGCACAGGTTGCGATCGCTTCAGGGGTGTTGACGACACGATTTCTGGCGGCCAACGTCTGCAGCACCTCGAACTGGTGGTTCTCCTGTTCCATCCCACAGACCCAGATCACCGCCTGCTCTATCCTGTTCCGGAACAGATCGATCTCTGCGAGGGAGAGGGGGTGCCAGCATTCCCCCTTCATATCGAGTTCTCGGGTGACCATCGCCGTGGAGTTGTCCCCCTCAGTGTCGGTCGGTTTATGGACGATATAGATATCCGCTCTCATATGCACCTCTTTCAGCGTGGGTGGTCTCATCGTAAATATCTAGACTATCACTTCTCCGGAATCTTCAATACCATACAGGTTCAGTTTGGGATATGCAGTACTATGACCATCCAGAGGAGGGGATCGATCTCGCGGCGATAAATGAGGGGTCTTCGCTGCTCATGGCCGGGGTGAGGTGCAGGTGCTACCCGAACTCCATCTCTTCTTCCCGCAGGGTGACCTCCGGACGATGCCGGTTTATATCCCCTTGCTGGACTTGGCTGGGGTGAAGATCGTCAATGTCCACCCTGGGAACCGCACCATCGGGTTGCCGACGGTGATGGCGCTGCTGATACTGATCCGATCCAGCTAATGGGTTTCCATGGGCCCTGTTAAATGCAACCGAACTGACGGTTCTCCGTTCCAGTGCGGCCGGGGCTGTCGCTGCCCGTTATCTGGCCAGAGCAGATGCAACTGTTGTCGGGATGGTCGGGACCGGCAGGCAGGTAAAGGCCCAGTTCGAGGCTGGCCTGTGTCAGGACGATCAAGGAGGTGAAGGTCTGGTCGTGCTCGCCTGAGCATGCCACGACCTTTGCAGTGGTCTATCCTCATTACCATGAAAGATCCCCCTCCCCCTCGCCGAAGTCTGTGACTGTGACATCCTGGTGACCACGACTCCGTCGACAACCCCGATCATTCAGGAGGAATGGATCCAGGCGGGGACACATATCAATGCGTTCGGCGCCGATGCACCGGGCTAGGAGAACTCGATCCGGCCCAGTTGAATCACGCCGCGGTCTATGTCGACGACCCGGCGCAGGCCGCTCATTCTGGGGAGGTGAACGTGCCGATCAGCGGGATGATCAGCGAGGTAGTACTTGGTAAAAAAGGGCGGATTGATGATCGGGCGATCACGGTCTTTGACTCGACTGGTCTCGCAGTCCAGGACCTGGCCATCGCCGAGGTCGCGCTCAGGACGGGGGAACATCGGACAGAACCGCCGTTTCTATGGTGGAGCTCTCAATGCCCGGTGTTTCTCCACTTTTTTGGGGGAGTGGCTTTGCATACTGCTTCCAGATCTTCTCGCGATAGACCGGACCCGAGTTGTAAGTACAGAATGGGATCATCCTGCCGTCTGGGGTTGCATAATGGATGCAACATCGCTGCACTCGGTCCAGGTCATAGTTGTAGTCGTCCATGAAGTGCATGGTCCCGATGAAGAGGGCGTTCCAGTGGAACTCGCGGAGTGCATCATAGTTTTGCTTGATCAGCGTGGTCGCGATCAGTCGCCAGATCTCGCCGGCCTTCCCGGATTCCCCCCTCTTGAGCGAGGTATGAATGTCCTTGACCCCTTCGAGGAGGGCTCTGTACTTGCTGACCGAACCGCCCCGTGCCAGGGTCATGGCCATGTGGTCCACAGACTGAAGGAACTTCTCGACATCGATCATCCGATTCACTGGCACGATCTCGTTGCCGTTGACGAAGATGTAGGTCGCCGCCCCGCAGTGCTGGTGGGCGGTGAAAGCGACCTGCGGTTTGCCGGTGTACTCCTCGACTAGGTGGGTGAACGGGGCCACGCAGGGGATCGGATAGAAGTCATCCTGCCTGAGTGCACCGCCGGTCTGGGTTTCGATGTTGGCGGTCAGGTCAGGGATCGTGACCCGTTCCTTGGCTACATCGTCTGCGCTGGCAGCTCCGGTGAAGGCGACGGGCTGAAAGTTCACACCCCTGATCACCCCGATGTTCTCTGCGGCGAACCTGATGATCGCACCGACCTCCTGATCGTTTCTACCGTGGATCACCGTCGGCACCAACACCACGCCCATCCCGACCTGAGCACAGTTGCTGATCGCTTTTTTGCTGGTGGCAAGGAACGGGTTTGTCTCCTTTGATATACCGTCGAAGTGCAGGTATATCGTCGAAAGACCGGCGTCCTTCAACTGCTGCACCTGGGACAGATCCTGTGCGAGTCTGATCCCATTTGATGCGATCTGCACCTGCGAGAATCCAAGGGCTTTCGCCTCGCGGATCAGGTCCGGAAGGTCGTCCCGCATCGTCGGTTCCCCACCAGAGAACTGTACAGCCGGCGGCGGAACCGGCCGTTCGTTCCGGAGGTTCTTCATCATTCCAACGATCTCGTCAAAGTCCGGCTCGTAGATGAACCCGCAGGCCCGTGCATTGGCAAAGCAAAAGTCGCAGTTCAGGTTGCAGCGATTGGTCACGTCGATATTCGCGAGCAGGGTGGCCGAGTGATGGCCTGAGCAGAGCCCGCAGTTCTGGGGACATGTGTCGGGTTCTCCCTGGAGAACGGGTTCCTCTATCCCGGTTCCCACTGCTTCATACTCCTGGAAGCGGTGGTACATTCTGCTGTCCGACCAGTATAGGCTCTTGATGAAACCGTGGTTCGGACAGGTCCTCTCCAGCCAGATCTTATTGTCCTCTTCCACAATGGTGGCATCAAGCACGCGTTTGCATGCCGGACAGAGGCTCTTTGTCTTCTTAACCAACATAACAGTCCACCGGTGCACTCTCTGTATCAGTATATACTCTCTTCGTTTCGATACCTTAATATTTACATCTGCGCTTTATTACTGAACACGGGAGTCTTAATTATTAGTATTGATTACCTTATCATACCAGTGCTTTCAGCGCTCTGGCTCATGCTCCCTGCCTATCTTCCGAATCCTGCAGCGGCCCTCTTTGGGGGCGGAACTCCGATCGATGGCGGACGACGATGGTCTGACGGCCGGCGGCTGCTCGGCGACGGCAAGACCTGGCGTGGCTTGGTCCTCGGTATTCTTTCTGGGGTCCTCCTCGGGCTGATCCAGGTCTCTGTGCAGGACGCATGCGTGTTCGTCTGGCTTCCCCGGCATACTGTGCTATCGGTGCTGTTGCTGGCTGTCGGAGCCCTGGCAGGGGACATGGTCAAGAGTTTTGTGAAGCGCCGGATCGGTAAGGAACGAGGTGCCGCGTGGCCGCTGGCAGATCAGTACGACCTTGTCGCAGGGTCGTTGCTTTTGCTGCTGATTGGAGATTATGGGTTCGCAGCGGTCAATCTGACCATTCCGGTGATCTTCTGGATTCTGGTCCTGACCCCACTCCTTCACCGGGCTGTGAATCTGATTGGATATGCAATAGGAGTCAAGGATGTACCATGGTGAATGAAAAGACAATCACAGAACTGCTGATCGATTACAAGGCCATTGAGTTTGGAGATTTCATCCTCGCGTCCGGTGCCATCAGCAGATATTACATCGATATCAAAACGGCAATGACACATCCTGCACTGCTGAACCGCGTTGGAACAGAGTTCTCAGAGCGGGGATCCTTTGATGTCGTCGCCGGGGTCGCCGTCGGCGGGGTTCCACTGGCCGTAGCCACCGGGTTGGCTGCCGGCAAGGAGTATGCGATCGTTCGATCGGCCGCCCGGGATCATGGTAAGGCGGGGGTGGTCATCGGGGATGTCAAGGGTAGAAAGGTGCTGCTGGTCGAGGATGTGACCACCTCCGGAGGATCGGCCCTGTACGGTGTCGAGCAGCTCCGGGCAGCTGGTGCCACTGTGACGACGGTGATGACTGTGGTGGATCGTGAGCAGGGGGCAGTCGAAGCCCTGGCTGCTGTTGGGGTACGGCTGGTTCCGCTGGTTAGAGTCAGCGAGCTCCTCCACCTGTAATCAGTTTTTTCTAACGTGGGTTCGTATACATGGTCATGAAGATACTGGTTGTGGGTGGTGGCGGCAGGGAGCATGCAATCACCAGGGCACTCGCCCGCAACAGTCAGGTGGCCGTCCATGCAGTGATGGGGCGGCTGAATCCAGGGATTGTTGATCTCGCAGCAGCGGTGAAGCAGATCCGCGAAACTGATGTTGAGGCTGTTGTCAGGTATGCCCGCGAGCAGGGGATCGATGGGGCTGTGATTGGCCCGGAGGCCCCGCTCGAGGCCGGTATCGTGGATCAACTGAACGAGGCCGGCATCCCTGCGGTCGGACCGACCCGGACGGCTGCCCGGATTGAGACTGACAAGGCCTTCTGTCGGGATTTGATGGAAGAACATCGGATCCCTGGCCGTCCCGGGTACCGGGTCTTTCACAACACCGCAGAGGCTTGCCGGTTCGTCAGGGACTATCCCGGCGATCTTGTCGTGAAGCCGATCGGGTTGACTGGCGGCAAGGGGGTCCGGGTGATGGGAGAGCAGGTCGACCAGGAGGGTGCGCTCGCCTATGTCCGGGAGTTGGCTGGCGAGGTCGTCATCGAGGAGCGGCTGCTCGGCGAAGAGTTCACGCTGATGGCGTTTGTGGATGGGACCCACCTGGTCCCGATGCCGCTGGTCCAGGACCACAAACGGGCTCTTGAAGGGGACCTGGGGCTCAACACCGGGGGGATGGGTTCATACTCGATGCCCAATCACCGACTCCCATTCGTCACCGAACAGGACTTTGCCACGGCCCTTTCAATCATGGAACAGGTGGTCGGGGCGATGGCTGGAGAGGGGATTCCGTACAAAGGGATCCTGTACGGGCAGTTCATGGCTACGGCCACCGGGCCGATGGTTGTGGAGTTCAATGCCCGATTCGGTGATCCTGAGGCGATGAACGTCCTCTCGCTGCTTGAATCAGACCTGTCGGAGGTCGTCTTTGCGATCGCCGACGGTACACTGAACCGGATGCAGGTTTCATTCCAGGAGAAGGCGACGGTATGCAAGTACCTGGTGCCCGAGGGCTATCCGGCCGCTCCGAAGGCTGGCGCCCCGTTAACGATCGGAGCGTATGGAGATGCCCGGCTCTTCTACGCGAATGTTGATCAGCAGGACGGGCACCTCTGCACAGCCTCCTCGAGGACGCTGGCGTTCGTCGGGGTCGGAGAAACCCTGACCGAGGCCGAAGGGATCGCAGAGCAGGCTGCTTCTGCAGTAAAGGGTCCAGTCTATCACAGAAGAGATATCGGCACTGACGGGCTGCTGGCCCGGCGATGCGCCCATATGAGGGATATTCGATGAAGAGAGACCTTATCTCAATCCTTGATCTCAAGGCAGAGGACCTTGAGCAGATAATGCAGGATGCAGCGACACTGAAGACGTTGCGGAAGGAAGGGAAGGAACACCCGGTGTTGGCCGGGAAGAATCTGGCGATGATCTTTGAGAAGCCATCGACCAGGACCAGGATCTCGTTCGAGGTCGGTATGAACGATCTCGGCGGCCACGCCCTGCACCTGAATCACAAGGATATGCAGCTCGGCCGCGGTGAGGAGGTCCGGGACACGGCTCGTGTGATATCGCGGTATGCCTCAGGCGTGATGATCCGGGCGTTCCTGCACAGCACGATCACGGAATTCGCCGCCCACTCGACGATCCCGGTGATCAACGGACTCTCGGATAAAGAGCACCCCTGTCAGCTGCTGGCCGACATCTTCACGATTCGGGAGTACTTCGGTTCGACCGAGGATATCCGGGTGGCCTGGGTCGGGGATGGAAACAATGTCTGCAATTCGCTGATCCTGGCATCCGGACTGACCGGGATGGACCTCCGGGTCGCCACCCCTGACGGCTATCGCCCTGATCCTGCGGTTGTGGAGCGGGGGAGAACCGTCGGCGGTAAAGTGACGGTCTTCAACTCGCCCGAGGAGGCGGTGAAGGACGCCGAGGTGATCTTCACCGACACCTGGATCTCTATGGGTGATGAGACCCAACAGGCCCAGCGGGTGAAGGCCTTCGCTGGCTACACGGTCGACGAGGCACTGCTGAAGAAGGCGGACCCTGACGCGATCGTGATGCACTGCCTGCCTGCGCACCGCGGTCAGGAGATCACCGATGAGGTGCTGGACGGGCCGCATTCCGCCGTCTGGGACGAGGCCGAGAACCGGCTACATGTCCAGAAGGCAGTGCTGGTCAACCTCCTCCGGACCTGATCGATCCAGATCTGGGTATCATTTTTTCATTTTTTCTCTTCGTATCAGTTCAGTCTCTCTTCTCTCCTGTTATAGATCGGAGTCTGTGTTGGAGAAGCACGTAACAACTTCATGGTCTTATCTATTCCTGAAGGTGTCATCATGGAACCATTAGATCAGAGGCCATTGTTTACCTGGAATGCGGCCGATTATAATCGGAATTCCCCGTCCCAGCAGTGATGGGCAGAGGAACTGATCGGAAAGCTCAGGCTCTCCGAGGAGTTCTGGTGCTCGATATCGGGTGTGGGGACGGGAAGGTGACGGCAGCGATTGCAGCGAGCGTGCCGAAGGGTTTGGTCACCGGGATCGACAGTTCTCCTGATATGATCCGGTTTGCAACGGATAATTTCCTCCCCGGTATCCATCAAAACCTCACCTTTTCTCAGATGGATGCCAGGTCTCTTGAATTCTGTGAGGAGTTCGACCTGGTCTTCTCGAACGCCGCCCTCCACAGGATCCCGGATCACTGTTCTGTGCTGGCGGGGATTGCCCGCAGCCTTCGTCCGGGCGGCAGGCTGATCGCCCAGATGGGCGGCAAGGGAAATGCAGCCCAGGTCTTTGAGGTCCTGGCGATCTTGGTGAAGAACCCTCTTTGGTGTGGATATTATGATGGGTTCTCCTTCTCCTACGGTTTTTTTGATCCAGAAGAGTACCGTCAATGGCTGACAGAAGCCGGACTTGAGCCGGTTCGGGTGGAACTGATCCCGAAGGACATGGGCTATCCCGACCGGGTGGCGTTCGCCGGCTGGATCCGCACCACCTGGCTTCCGTAGCTGGTGCGGCTGCCTGAGGATGAGCGACCGGGTTTCATCGAGGCGTTCATCGGTCAGTATCTCCGGATGTATCCGCCCGATCAAGACGGGGCGATCCATATCGGTATGATGCGCCTGGAGGTCGAAGCTATCAGACGTAACTGACTCGATCGGTTCATTGTGTTGTCAGGAGACCTTCTTTCTCCTTGTCGACGGAGTCATCTTTTTCAGATCTCGTTAGAGGGTCTCCGGGAGAGGGGCCGGTCCTCTGAGGCCGTCCCTGATTCCTCGTGCGTAAGCCCGAAAAGCGTCTGGGCTCTTGTAGTAGAGGAGATGGATCCCGGTCGAGAGCCAGAATGAACTGAGGAAGAAGACGATCAGAAAGAGCGGATAATGCCACCCGGCATGCCGCTTCATGAACCAAAATCGATTCCTGGCCATGTAGTAGGTCTTGATAGGGGTCTTCTTGGAGGAGGCCGAGACCTTGTGCCAGATCACCGCTGTCGGGACATAGACGGCCGAGAATCCTGCTTCTCTCCCCCGCATAACAAGGTCGTTCTCCTCATAGTAGACGAAGTAGCCGGGGTCGAGGAGACCGATCTGCCGGAGCATCGAGGAACGGGCCAGAAGGCAGGACCCCTCGACATAGTCGACGGTCCTCTGGGTGTCGAACTGCCCCTGGTCCGGCTGGTTCTGGCCGATGTGCACGGTGTTCCCGGTGAGGAGACTCAGTTCCCCACCAGCGAAGTTGATCACATCCCGTCGCCCCTGGTAGTCATAGTAGCAGGTCTTGGGGCCGAGGAACCCGATCGACGGATCCTCTTTGGCGACCGCAATGAATGCGGTGAGGAATCCGGGGTCCACAATGGTGTCGTTGTTCAGAAAGAGGACATAATCGGACTCGAACGCCCGAAGAGCGAACCGGGTCCCCTGATTGTTCGCCTCGGCGAATCCGAGGTTCCTCTGGTTGGTGATGACGGTGACCGTGCCCGTTTCGGCGTTTACGGCTCCGGTCGACCTGGCCTCTTCTGCAGTCAGTAGAGAGAATGAGACTGCTACTACTGCCGGCTGGTCCGGGAAGAACGGGGAGGTGACGTTGAGACGACCCTGACAGTAATCACCGATCTTCTCCACTGAGCCATCGGTCGACCCATTGTCTACGATCACGATCTGGATCCTGTGGTACTGCAGGCGAGAGAGGGAGGTCAGACACTCCACGGTGTCCTTCCAGCCGTTCCAGTTTACCAGTACGATCGAGACTGCAGGTTCATCTCGCATGGCAGTACTATCTCATCTGCAGGCTCATCTATCTTTTCGAAGAGATAGTATAATCCGAAAGCATTTCCCATCCATCTGATCAGAAGCGGTGGCTCTGCAGGTCGTTAGGGCATCGGGGAATCATCATGAAGGTGCTGATCGTCTATCAGTCCATGCACCATGGCAACACCAGGGTGATCGCAGAGGCGCTGGCCACGGAGTTGTACGCCGAGTGCAGAGAGATCGGGCAGGTGAAGCCGCAGGATCTGGAGGGATCTGATCTGATCGGATTTGGGTCGGGTATCTATTTCGGGAAACACCACCAGTCACTGATCAAACTCGCCGAGCGAATGCAGCTGGCATCTGGTCAGCGGGCATTTATCTTCTCGACCGCCGGCCTTCCGCTCCTATCGAAGCGGTGGCACAGGGCTCTGAAGGTGGCTCTGGCTAATCATGGAGTGCCGGTCTGTGGGGAGTTCTGTTCTGCTAGGTACGACACCTATGCGATCTTCGGAGTGATCGGTGGGATCCATCGCGGCCGACCCGACCAACGGGATGTGGACCGGGCCGTGGCATTTGCGAAGGAGTTTTCCTGCCGGTGACCCTGGTGAGGTGGATTGACAGGTTGCCTGTTTAAATCTCTTCGACCTCTGGTGTGGATTCAGCGATATGTCGGGGAGGGATGAATCTATCAGATCGTGGATCCTGGAAAAATGGGTTGGATTGGTATCGGTTCAGGCGCTGTCGTAGATCAGTGTCATGTATCGAGCTTGGAAGATGACCAGAGCCGATGCAATGAAGAAACTGATGATCCAGCCGATTATCGGGATGATACTGAGGAGACCCACCACAAACTGCACGACCGCAATAGCGATAAAGAGGATGACTAGGGCGATGATATAGTCCACCCAGCCGATCGATCTGATCGTCTCGAGGATGGCACTGAAGTTAAAGGCCTCGCCGATCGATCCGATCCTGGTGAACCTGATTGTACCGATGGCCGCGAAAATACTGATGATCAGGGCAACGATCAGAGCGAGCATGAGACCACCCATCAGGGAGGCAATAGCCCCTGCGATCAGGGTCGGGTCTGCATTCGCATTCCCTGAAGCGATCAGACTGAGGATACCAATCCCGCCGAAGATGGCGATGATCACAAGCACCGGGATGGCGTAGATCAGCATGACGATGAAGAGTTTCAGGCCGTCCACGAAGAGTGTGCCCCAGTTCTCCAGTTCAGGTGCCGGTTTGGTGCCTCGATAGATCTCCATTGCGTATCCAAAGGAGATAAAGTTCACAATCGGAATGATCGAGACGATCGTCAGCAGTACCCATCGCATCCATCGTCCGACGAGCGCCTCGCGCGTATACTCAAATGCATCTGAAATCATGTTTCCGTAATCCAAATTAACACCTTCTGTGATTGATGAAGATGTAGTGAACCGGATGAATTTAAGCGTATCTATTGTTTTTTAAGAATATCAACAGATAATCTAAAAATGGGAATTGACTCATTTTTGGTGGATTATCTGATATACTATGTGATCGAGTAAGGGTAACCAGAACTCTTTACTGGTTATCGCTTCTTCCTGGAACCCGGTCTGTTGTTCGCCAGGTCGTTGATCAAACGGACGGATTGATCTCCCCCTGCCTCTCATATCGTTCAGGTATCGATGAAGAAAGGCCATTTATGGTGTATCTTGTAGAACTGCATCCAGTCCCGGCGGAGATAACCGGCATCGGAGGATGAACCGACTGATGAATCGTCCCTTTTTATTACCTGCGAACCCATGTTGCAGATCTTGAAAATACTACTCAGAAAAAAGTGATACTGATCTCTCTCTTTCTCTGAAAAAAAGGGATTGATTAGTATTTAGGTTTAGGCGCTGTCGTAGAGCAGCGTCATGTACCGGGCCTCAAAGATCACCATTGCTGCGGTGATGAAGAAACTGATGATCCAGCCGAGAACCGGAATGACCATGAGGAGCCCCAGTACAAACTGCACGACCGCCAAGACGACGAAGAGGATGACCAGGGAGATGATGTAATCCACCCAGCCGATCGAACCGATCGTCTCAAGGATGGCGCTGAAGTTGAATGCCTCTCCGAACGATCCTGTCCTGGTGAACCTGATAGTACCGATGACTGCGATGATCGCGATAATCAATCCGACGATCAGGGCGAGGAGGATGCCGCCCATCAAAGAGGCGATCGCACCTGCAATCAGGGTCGGGTCTGCATTCGCATTCCCTGATGCGATCATACTGAGGAAACTAATCCCACCGAAGATCGCAAGGATCACGAGCACCGGAATGGCGTAGATCAGCATGACGATGAAGAGTTTTAGGCCGTCCACAAAGAGCGTGCCCCAGTTCTCCAGTTCAGGTGCTGGCTTGGTGCCCCGGTAGATCTCCATTACATATCCAAAGAAGATAAAATTCACAATCGGAATGATCGAGACGATCGTCAGCAGTACCCATCGCACCCATTTTCCAACAAGTGCCTCGCGCGTATACTCAAATGCATCTGAAATCATGTTTCCATAGTCCATACTAAACACCTTCTATGATTAATGCAGATGTAGTGAACTTGATGAATTTAAGCATATCTATTTTATTCCGGAAAATATTGCCAGATCGCCTGAAAAAACCTGAATGACCCTCACTCTTACGAAAAAGATGATAGGTCGGATTATCGGAGAAAGGTAATAAGATCCACTCATCTTTGATCAATACCTTCTCGGACAGGAGGACCGGTTTCATCCACAACATCTATGTGGGATCAGCGTTTTGATATCACCATCAGGCAGACAGATCTGGATAGTGGAGGGGGAAATGAATGTACTTACAGAAGAGATGAAGGAGACTTGGAAAAAGGTGACCGAGGTCTTCATCTGCGCCTCGGGAAAGGACGCAAGGAAGAGGATCGCCTGAGCACTCTTCTTTTTAATGTCTGAAGTAGCGTGTCCCGGTGAAGACCATCGCAATGTTGAGTTTGTTGGCGGCCTCGATCACCAGGGGATCCCGGATCGAGCCGCCCGGCTGGATCAGGGCCGTCGCCCCGGCAGCTGCTGCGACCTCAAGGGTGTCGGGGAACGGCAGGAATGCGTCAGATGCGACGGCTGAACCGTTGAGCGGTCCTGCGGCCTTCTCGATCGCAATCTTCGCTGAGTCAACCCTGGACATTTGCCCAGCCCCGATCCCGAGCGTTCTGGTCTGGTCTGCGAAGATGATCGTATTCGACTTGGTATGCTTGCAGACCTTCCATGCCAGCCTGAGGGCCTGCATCTCCTCTTCGGTCGGCTCCCGCTCTGAGACGACCGTCCAGTTCTCCAAGTGCGGCGGCGTCCGCTGGACCAGCAGCCCGCCATCGATCGATCTGACCTCGTCGGCCTGTGCCGGGGCCGGCAAGACGAGCACCCGCATATTCTCCTTCTTCTTCATGATTACGAGCGACCCGGGTGAGAATGAGGGGGCGGCCACGACCTCGACGAAGGTTCCACAAAGATCTTCTGCGAGCGCAGCGTCCACCTCCCGGTTCAGGGCGACCACAGAGCCATAAGCCGACTGCGGGTCGACCTCCCGTGCTGTGAGGTAGGCGGTCCTGATCTCCTCGCCGACCGAGACCCCGCACGGGTTGTTGTGCTTGACGATCACTGCTGCCGGCCCGTCGAACTCTCTGAGGAGTCCCACCGCTGCATTCAGGTCAAGATAGTTGTTGTATGACATCTGCTTGCCCTGCAGGGGCTGCTGGTCTGCGATCCCGAATTCGCCGTAGACTGCCGCCTGTTGGTGCGGGTTTTCACCGTAGCGTAGGGTCCGGCCGTTCGTGAACTGAACCGAGTAGATCGGTGGAAAGCCTCCTTCCAGGCCATAAAGGTGGTTACTGATCGCCACGTCGTAGGCTGCGGTCCGTGCAAAGGCCAGTTTGGCCAGTTCCAGCCGCTCGTCCTCGGTGAAACCTCCACGCTTCACCGCTTCCCTGATTCTTTCATACCCGGCCGGGTCGGTCACGACCGCGACATCATGGTAGTTCTTGGCTGCAGCCCGGATCATCGCAGGTCCGCCGATGTCGATGTATTCGATCAGATCGGGAAGGGGCAGAGCCTTGGCTGCCATCATCTCGAACGGGTACAGGTTCACGACCAGCAGGTCGATCAGCTCGATTCCGTGTTCAGCCATCACCTCATCATCGATCCCCCGCCTGCCGAGCAGCCCGCCATGGATCTTTGGATGGAGAGTCTTCAGCCGCCCGCCCATCATCTCAGGCGAGCCGGTGTACGCCGAGACCTCGGTGAAGGGAATGTGTGCCTCCTTGAGCACTGCCCCAGTGCCACCAGAGGAGAGGAGGTTGATCCCGTTCTCTACGAGAGCCTTTGCCAGGTCTACGATCCCTGTCTTATCCCAGACAGACAACAGTGCCCATTTCATGGTCATTACTATGAAACCCTTCCTTTATATCCTCTCGGGATGGTTCCTCTCTTCTCCAAGATTGCCCAATTCTTGGGGCTTCTGATTCAGATGGTTGGCGATTTTCTGATGATCTATGGGCAATTCACAGATTTTTTGGAGGTACCTGATCCGAAAGTGATGATAGCCTCAGGTTAAGGATATATTTATATAGAACTACTATCCAATAGATATTGGGTCTGATTATGGGAACAGAAAAAGTGGAAGATACAGCAGAGAATCAGCATGGATCTTCAACAGCCGATAAGGCAGCCGGCTCGGCCGCAGATATGGCCGCTGACACGGCGTCCCAATCACCCGGTACCGACGAGTTGAAGAAGGCCTATGAAGAACTGAATGACCAGTTTCTCCGGCTTGCCGCAGATTTTGACAATTACAAAAAGCGGATGGCAAAGGAGCAGAATCTTCGGATCACCACAGCCATCGAACAGTTCACTGTTGAGATACTTGAGGTGATGGACAATCTGGAACGTGCAGAGAAGACTGATGATGCGCACCTTCGCGAAGGGCTTAACCAGATTAGAAAGCTCTTCATGGCCATCCTCGGTCGGCATGGCATCCAGTCGATCGATTGTCTGAACGAGCCGTTCGACCCGGCTGCCCATGAAGCGATTGCGTACGTCCCTGCCGAGGCAGCGGATGGCGTGGTGATAGATCAGGTCGCCCGTGGGTACCGGATGAATGATAGGATTATCAGATGCGCAAAAGTCGCAGTTTCAAAAGGAAATAACAGGGAGGCATAAAATCATGGTAAAAGAGAAAGTCATCGGAATCGACCTTGGGACCACCTTCTCATGTATGGCGATCATGGAAGCCGGCAAGCCGGTCGTGATCCCGAACGCAGAGGGGGGCCGGACCACTGCCTCAGTGGTCGCGTTCACCAAGGAGGGGGAACGGCTCGTTGGAAACCTGGCCAAACGGCAGGCGATCACGAACACCGGCAGGACGATCATGTCGATCAAGCGGAAGATGGGAACCTCCGAGACGGTTCAGATCGACGACAAGAAGTACTCTCCACAGGAGATCTCCGCGATGATCCTGCAGAAACTAAAGATGGACGCCGAGGCCTACCTGGGCGAGAAGATCACGAAAGCTGTCATCACGGTTCCGGCGTACTTCAACGATGCCCAGCGGCAGGCGACCAAGGATGCCGGTCAGATCGCCGGCCTTGAGGTCCTTCGGATCATCAACGAGCCGACCGCCAGTGCGTTGGCTTACGGGGTCGACAAGGAGCAGGAAGCGACGGTGCTGGTCTACGACCTTGGCGGTGGTACCTTCGATGTTTCGATCCTGACACTCGGCGACGGTGTCTTCGAGGTGAAGTCCACGGCTGGAAACAACCACCTCGGAGGCGATGATTTCGACAAGAAGATCATTGACTACCTGGTCGAGGAGTTCAAGCGGACCGAGGGGGTCGACCTCAAAAAGGATGTGATTGCCCTGCAGCGGCTCCGCGATGCTGCAGAGAACGCGAAGATCGAACTCTCGACGGTCCAGAAAACCACGATAAACCTCCCCTACATCACTACCGGTGCCAGCGGTCCCAAGTTCCTGGACATCGACCTGACCCGTGCCAAGTTTGAGCAGATCGTCGGTGACCTGGTCGAGTCTACGATCGGCCCGGTCAAGCAGGCCCTCGCGGACGCCAAGTTAACGGCTGCAGATATCGACCATGTGCTGCTGGTCGGCGGTCAGACCCGGACCCCGTTCGTCCAGGAGACCGTCAAGAAACTGCTCAACAAGGAGCCCGACAAGGGTGTCAATCCCGACGAGGTCGTCGGCCTCGGTGCCGCGATCCAGGCCGCAGTGCTGACCGGTGAGGCGAAGGATATCGTCCTGTTGGACGTCACTCCGCTGACCCTTGGTATTGAGACCCTCGGCGGCATCTCCACCAAGCTGATCGAGCGGAACACCACGATCCCGACCCGGAAGAGCCAGATCTTCAGCACAGCGGCAGATGGTCAGACCAGTGTTGAGATCCATGTGGTCCAGGGTGAGCGTGCACTTGCGAAGGACAACTTCACCCTCGGCAAATTCCAGCTGACCGGCATCCCGCCGGCACCCCGGGGTATCCCGCAGATCGAGGTCACCTTCGACATTGACTCCAACGGGATCATCCATGTCTCGGCCAAGGACCTCGGCACCGGCCATGAACAGGCGATCTCGATCAAAGGGGACAAGAAACTCTCCGAGGACGATATCAACAAGATGGTCAACGACGCCAAGGCCTTCGAAGAGGACGACAAGAAGAATCGGGAGGAGATCGAACTGCGTAACGGTGCAGACACTGCTGTCTTCACGGCAGAGAAGATGTTGAAGGACAACCCCGATGCGATCGATGCGGAGGACAAACAGAAGATTGAGGCCGGCGTTGCAGCGCTGAAGAAGGCACTCGAAGATGATGACCTGGAAGCGATCAAGAAGGAGATGGAGCCACTGACCGAAGCGGTGTATGGAGCCACGACCAAGATCTACCAGAAGGCCCAGGCAGCCGCGGCAGAACAGCAGGCAACCGCAGGATCGGAAGGCACCTCCCAGAAGCAGGACGACACCGTCGTCGATGCCGACTACAAAGTCAAAGAAGAGTGAGTAGATGGGTGCGGGAGACTACTACGAGATCCTGGAGGTCCCACGAACAGCAGGCGAGAAGGAGATCAAGAAGGCGTACCGCAACCTAGCACGGAAGTATCACCCCGATGTCTGCAAAGAGGCGGGTGCTGAGGAGAAGTTCAAGCAGATCAACGAGGCCTACAGTGTCCTCTCAGATCAGCAGAAACGGGCCCAGTACGACCAGATGGGACATGAGACCTTCACCAACGCCTCAAAGGGATCGTATGCCGGTGGCGGGGCCTATGGCGGCGGATTCAACGCCGACTTCTCTGGCTTCGGCGACATCTTCGATACCTTCTTTGGCGGTGCCCGGGGTGGAGGGCCCCGGGGGCCGCAGCGCGGCGACGACCTGCTGATGCGGATGCAGATCCCGCTTGAGGAGGCCGTGACCGGGGTGGACCGGGAGATCGAGGTCTACCACACCGAGCCCTGCGAAGCCTGCGGGGGGACCGGCAGTGAGAGTAAGAAACTGCATACCTGTACCCGGTGTGGGGGTTCAGGGCAGATGCGACAGACGAGCCAGACGATCTTCGGTCAGTTCGTCAGGACTGCTCCCTGCACCGAATGTGGGGGTAAGGGACAGGTTCCTGATAAGGTCTGCAAAGCGTGTGGGGGTTCTGGCCACTCCCGCGTGCGCAGAAAGGTGAACGTCCACATCCCCGCTGGTATCGATACCGGGATGCGTCTCCGGATGGAAGGATACGGGGAGGCCGGGGACTATGGGGCCCAGAACGGCGATCTCTATATCGAGGTGCAGGTGTCACCGCATAACCGGTTTGTCAGAAGCGGTGACAATCTGGAGTCTCAGGTGGAGATCTCGCCTGCTCAGGCGGCCATGGGGTCGACGATCGAGGTCCAGACAATCGACAAGCGGACCGTCGAACTGAAGATCCCGGCCGGGGTCCAGTTCAACACTGCCCTGAAGATCCCTGGCGAGGGGGTCAAACGGCGGGGCCGACCCGGGGATCTGCTGGTCCGGGTCAGAATCATCACTCCGAGGCAGTTAAGCGACGAAGAAAAAGAATTGTACCGTCAGATCCTCGTGATCGAAGGGAAGAAGGGCCCGAGGTCCGAAAAAAAAAAAGGGTTCATCCAGGACATCATGGATAAGGTGAAGGATCTCTGATCCTTCCCAGTCTTTTTTGCTTTGCTCTATCCTCTATTTTTATTTCTTCTGCGAACCTGGTGCGGCGCAGACGATCTTCAATGCGTCGACGATCTCGCCGAGCTGTTCTGCTGGAAAACCCATCACCATCTCGTCAGGGGCGATCCCCGAGAACTTCCGTGACCCGTCGCAGCCGAGCGAGATGTTGACCGCTCCGGTGAGGTAGGTGTTGGCGGTCACATCGGCGCAGACTGACTGGATCCCGGCGAATGAGGGGTGCAGCCGGCCGCCGAGGTGGTACAGGGAGGCTTGGGCCAGTTTCAGCATCGCAAACGGGTTGGCGATGATCACAATCACCTGAGGGATGAACGGAGTCTTTTCGAGCGGGGCGTAGAGCGTTGCATAGGTGGAACCGGTCTCCAGACGCGGGATCTGATCGATCGTCCGCTTGCAGGCAGCGTCTGACTCGAACTTGCCGAGTTTGTAGTAGAACTCCCCGTCCCGAAGACTCTGGGTGATCGGCCTGAGCCCGAGCGACCAGGCACCACCGTTGCAGAGGTGCTTCTCCGCAGTCGCAGAAAAGATCTTCCCTTCCTTGCGTGCCAGATTTACCATACTACAGTGCCGGATTGTCTCAGGCACCTCGTCGATCCCTTCAGGAACCGCCTCCTTTGTCGCTGCGAACCGGATGGCCACCGGTGAGCCAGAGAGTCCCAACAGAGAGATCAGGGCAGCTGCGCCGGCTGCGTAATCCACAGTTTTTGATAGAGTGATCATGATTCACTCGTTGCCCTTCATTAATATAAAGATGGAGGATAATGGGGATCAGAGATTCCAGAATTTCTGCTCGACTTGGAGAGGAAGTGCCGATTCACGTCGATGAGATGTGTTGGGTTCTGGTGCAATGGTTTAAGTCATTTATGCGCATATGAGTAATTACCGTGCGGCAGTCGTACGGTTGGTGAACCTATGCCAGAAGACACGCAACCAGTTAACAAGGATACAATCAATCCCAGCGACGAGACTGAATCCACTACCCTGCACACCTGTGCGTGTGGTGAGCAACATCTGGAAAGCGCCGGCCACCACTGGGAATCCTGCACGTCCGCCCTGAAATCCGGTGATACCTGCTGCTGCGGATCCGGGCGTGTACCAGGGGATAATCAACATCGATGCAATCGAGGCCCGAACTGCCAGTGAGGATATCCCCTTTTTTAAATATCTCCGACAGGACCCGAGAGGAACCTTTTTTTAATGTTCTGGAAATCGGGCACCTTTTGAATCGTGAGGTTGCAGCAGAACCGGGAAACAAGTTATACGATTCTGGGTATATTCTATGATAAGGAGCTGGTCATGAGATCTGATGAAATTGATGAGGCACTGGAGTGTCCACGCCGGGGAAGGCCACGACTCCGGCGGATAATCAATGGCAACCAGGAATCACGCTGTTTCAGACCCTGCTGCTGCCCGGAGGAAGAAGGACCGGGCATCTCGTTGCAACCAGATGAAATCGAGTTGATACGACTTATAGATCTCGAAGGACTTGAGCAGGAAGAAGCGGCAGCAAGGCTTGGAGTCTCACGCAAGACTGCATGGCGGGATCTGCATGAAGCCCGGCGCAAGATCGCTGACGCGCTGGTCCACGGGAAAGGGATCGAAATCTCTGGCTGTACAAAAGCAGCTGAGGGCCGGTGTCCAAAGTGTCCCAAATGACACCTCTCACGGTTGAATCTTGTAGATATCAAGAGATTGTGGTCCCGGACTCACCATTATAATGGATTCATTTAGATCTCGGTCTACACCTTATCCGCAATGCGTGCAGGACCGATCTCTGCTGCATTCTCTTTTAAAATTTTTTATGATCAGATACTTATGCGCATATGTGTAGATAATAATAAGACAAAGGAGGATGAGAGATGCCAAAACCATTCATCAGTGTACATGACCTCTGCATGGACTTCGGGAATACACGAGTCTTAAATGGGGTCTCGTTCGAGATCCAGGAAGGGGAGATTATTGGTGTCATCGGAAGGAGCGGGGCTGGTAAGAGCGTGCTGATGCACCTCCTCCGGGGGGTTGAACAACCACCGACCCAAGGCTCTATTGTCTACCACATGGTGGGATGTGATCGCTGTACATTCATGGACGTCCAGAGCCGGGCCGGCGGGAGATGCCCAGAATGCGGGGGGAAGCTCGTGGCCGTCGACGTCGATCTCTGGGATGAGAAGAACGACGGTATGAAGTCCCGGGTTATGAACCGAACCGCCATCATGTTCCAGCGGACGTTTGCCCTCTATGGTAATGACCGGGTCATTGAGAACGTACTCCACGCCCTCGACGACATCCGTTACCCTCAGGAGCGTGCGGTCAGTCGAGCGGCCGACCTCATCGAACAGGTGAAACTCTCGCACCGGATGATGCATATCGCCCGTGATCTCTCGGGTGGCGAGAAGCAGCGGGTGGTCCTCGCCCGGCAGCTCGCAAAGAATCCGGCGATGCTCTTTGCCGATGAACCAACGGGAACGCTCGATCCCGAGACGGCTCGGCAGGTGCACAGGATGCTCACGCAAGCAGTGCAACAGAACGGAATGGGTATGATCGTCACATCGCACTTCTCCCAGGTGATCGAGGACCTGGCGAACCGTGCGATGCTGCTGGTGGATGGAGATATCGTCGCGATCGGATCCCCGAAGAAGATCATCGATTCGTTTGCAGAGGATTACCATGAGATCGAATCCTCAGTGCCTGTGAAACATGGCGAGAAAATCCTGACGGCCCGCGATGTCGAGAAGCGCTACATCTCGGTGGACCGGGGCGTGATCAGGGCTGTCAACGGGGTCTCGTTCGAAGTCTCACGGGGGGAGATTTTCGGCATCATCGGGAAGAGTGGGGCTGGCAAGACCACTCTTTCACGGATCATCGCCGGTATTATTGAACCCACGGGCGGGGAGTTGAATATGAAGGTCGGAGAGGAGTGGATCGATATGACCAAACCGGGGATCGAGTTCCGTGGCAGGGCGAAGAGTTACATCGGGCTCCTCCACCAGGAGTACGACCTTTACCCGCACCGAACGGTTATCGACAACCTGACCGATGCGATCGGACTGGAGTTTCCGAAAGAATTGGCAGTGCGCAAGGCGGTCGTGACCCTGAAGATGGCTGGGTTCACCGAGGATAAGAGCAGGGAGATCCTCGACCGCCTGCCCGGTCACCTCAGCGAGGGGGAGAAGCACCGGGTCGCCCTCGCGCAGGTAATGATCCGGGAGCCGCGCCTGGTAATCCTTGATGAGCCGACGGGAACGATGGATCCGATCACAAAACAGGATGTCAAACATTCGATCCTGCATGCCCGCGATGAGATGGATGAGACGTTTGTCGTCGTCTCTCATGACATGGACTTCGTCCGGGATATCTGCGACCGTCTCGCTCTCATGCGGGGTGGCAGGATCATCGAAGTCGGACCGACTCTGGATATCCTTGGAGAGATGACCGACGATGAGAAGAGTGAGTGAAATCGTGCGGTGGTACCTCCTGGACCCGGGGGAAGCAAACGTTTAACCCAAAACGAAGATTGAGGTTCACCATGACTGAATTTCGGCTCTGTTGAAATGCTTCAACTATGGTGATAATCACGACTGATTGAATCACCTTCGTGAGGTTATGGAGGATCATTTTGACCTTGATCTCCTTGACCTGGTACCAATATTTTCGTGCCTTGAGGTCCTCTCCGAATCTTTTTTTGATGACTGAAAACGCTGTTTCAACTTTGTTCCTCTCGCGATATCGTTCTGAATCAAAGTTGTTATTCATCTCTTGTCTGTATTTCCCCGAATAGATCTTTCCTTTCCAGGTTCTGACAGGTATCACCGAATCAGCACCCATCTCTTCCCTGATCTGTCGATGAAGTTCCTCGGAATCGTACCCTTTATCCATCACATAACACCCGGTTTTTCTGGTCTTCTGGCACTGCCTGAGAAGTGGTTCAGTGTGTTTAATGTCGTGAACTGGTTTCAGCGAGATTTTGGAGAAGAGAATCACCTGCTTGCGTGTATCTACTGCAATCGACGTTTTCACAATGTTTTTTCGCATTTTTCCCGTACGCCAGGAGTAATAATGACTGGCGTACGGACTTGTGAATCCCGTAGAATCGATGGCAGTTGTTGGAACAATTTCACCCCAGGAATAAAACAATTTGAGAGTTTTATTCAGGAATATCGAGAATATTGCAGAAGGAGTTCGAGCCATGAACTTATGGATGGTCGAGTAGTGGGGAACCTGGTTCAACTGGAGGATGTCTTTGATCCGACCCATCAGACTGATGAGTTCAACCACATCCCGATAGTCAGTACCAAGGGCTTCACGAAAGAGAAGAATAGCCATGAGCTGATGCTGAGTATACGTTCTCTTGGAATATTTGCAGGAATAAAGAGGGAAATGGGAGGATCGTAGTACTGAACAGATGTATCTGATAAGTTTGATATACCAGTTCGTTGACATTATCTCTGCTCCTTGTTGTTGGTTTTGCCATTGACTCAAGGAGCAACGATTCTTATTAGATATTTGCCTTATCGTGCGATCATAGTACTAGAGGATTTCAACAGATCTTGAATTTCAATCAATTGGAATCACCCATCCCCCGTTTATGACAGCTGGGACTCCTCCTCTTCCAGAGCACCTTCTCCCTGGAGGAAGGAACAAATACGGAAAAACCGTGCTCTGCGATGAAGAATCGGTCGAAGAGAGCGGTATTGTCCACGAGAATGGTAACCTTCATTCAGGTATCCCATTGATGGAATTTTTCTGGCAGATTGAATAAAAAATTCCGCGGGTCCCCTTCTGGGAAGTAATCGTCCCTTTCTCTTCGAGCACGCCAAGAATGTCAGCCAGCTCGCCGGTGCTCAGGCTGGTGGTCCGTACGAGGTCTTCGAGGGTTGACGGCCGGCGATAGAGCGTCGCCTGGATCAGGTCGCTGACATTCGTCTTCGTCTTTTCTGCCCGGCAACCGGGATGGTCCCGGCCGACGATCTCGACCCCAGACCGTCCAAGCACTGCACTGACCCGTTCCAGTTCGGCGTCCGAAGCCGCCTGAACCCAATCCTCGGCAGGAGGCCGGTCAAGGGTATTCAGCTGGACACGATCCGGATCGATCCGTTCAATCGCCCATTTCAGGCCGGCCAGCTCCGCTGCAGAGGTATTCAGGCCGGGGATGACGAACACTTCGAGCCAGAGCGCACCGGCGTACATCTTCCGAAACTGCACCATTCCCGTGATGATCGCCTCTATGCTGAGCGAGGAGTGGGGATGGTGAATGCGCTCGAAAGTCTCCTGGGAGGCCGTGGTCAGGGTCGGAATGACCCGGTCGGCAGGGGTCAGTTCATCCCGAACCCCCTGATCGGTCATGAGACTTCCGTTGGTGAGGACACTCAGGGTATACTCCGGGTACTCGCGTTTTATGAACGTGATCACCTGCCCGAGCGACCGGGAGAGGGTCGGTTCACCGGAACCGGCAAACGTGATCGAATCGAGGTGGGGGCGGGATGCGAGCACGTCACGGACCTCGGAGATGACCTGTTCTACGGGGAAAAATTCCTGCCGTATAATGGTCAGATCTGGCGAGGATCCGCATTCACAATAGACACAGTTATACGAGCAGGTCTTGAATGGGATCAGATCAATGCCGAGCGATAGTCCGAGCCTGCGGGAGAGGACTGGTCCGAAGATGTGCTTGTGTGTTGTCAAAGATACTCCGTGGTTCCGCTGCATAGGGTCTATTCAACACCCGCATCGTGTCCAGCGACCGGTCTCGGTGCTCTGGGAAGGGATGGTGCTGGTGATGCTGGCCATGCATGAGGACATCCGTGACCTTACGGTGTGCCTCTTGAATGTCGCGCCAGACTGTTTTGCGGGAGATACCAAGAATTACTACCGCCTGCTCCTGTTCAAGACTCTGCTGGTAGGTCCGGGGAACTGCTCTGGCTGTGTGATCTATGGTTTTTGGCATACTGGTCATGGTTCACTCGTTGAACTGCAAAAAATATGGGGGGATTCAGGGAGGATCAGAGATTTCGGAGTTTCTGCTCGACCTTGGAGAAGAAGTTCCGGTTCACATCGATGAACTGTGCTGGCTCTGGCGAGCGGGTCATCTCGATCGTCGCCTGGTCCCCGAGATCGATCGTCCGCTGCCCGTCCAAGACCAGGTGCGCCGGTTTGCTCGCCTCCAGCCTGACTGCGAGGGTTCTGGTCGCACAGATCAGGTGCGGGCGGGACGAGAGCATGTATGGTGCGAGCGGAACCAGCAGAAACCCCTCGATCCGGGGGTCGATGATCGGCCCCCCGGCACTCATCGCGTACGCCGTCGAGCCGGTCGGGGTGCTGATCAGGAGGCCGTCCCCCCGAAACTGCTCGGCGCGGACCCCATCGACCAGCACCGAGAACCGGAGCATCTTGGCTGGCCGGCTGGTCACGATCACTGCCTCGTTCAGCGCGGTTCCGAGTGGTTTGCCGTCGACCGAGAGGTCGATCCTCATCCTTCGCTCCACAGGGAAGCCGGGCTTCAGTTCCTTCAGAAACGAGAACGCCTCCTCTGGCTCAAGGTCCGCGAGGAATCCCACCTCACCCCGGTTGATCCCGATGATGGGGCGCTGAATGTTCATCTGCTGAATGCAGAGCAGGATCGTCCCGTCCCCGCCAATCGCCACGACCGCGTCCGGGTCTGCAGAGGAGAGGGGAACCCCATTCACTTCCAAGGCTGAAGCTGTGGCCGTGTCATAGATGATCTGAAAACCGACATTTTCAAGGTCTATTCCGAGCGTCCGGGTATATGCCAGCGTCTCTTCGCTGTCGATACGGGACATCAGCAGCAGTTTCATGGGATCATCTCAGGTACTCGATCACTTTCGGGTGGAGCACCCCGTTGGTAGCGACCAGGCAGCGACCGATCGTCACCTCGTCGGGGAAGTGGAGTGGGAGCCCGTCCCGGTCCGTGACTGTTCCACCGGCCTCGGTGCAGATCAGGATCCCGGCAGCCGCATCGGTGACCCGGAGAGTGCCACGGAGATCGATGAACCCGTCGAGCCGGCCGCAACCAGTGTAACAGAGTTCGAGGGCCGATGCCCCGAGCAGCCGCCAGCGGCGGACGGTTCGGCCGAGATCCATCACGTTGGCCGGATCGAACTTGCGCCCATAGATCGACATCGCGCTCGCCTCGAGCAACGAAGTCGACGAGGTGGTGACCGGTTCGCCGTTATGGAAGGCTCCCTTACCGAGTTCTGCAGAGAAGGTCTCGTCATTGGCCAGGTCCCGGACGAACCCCTTCCTGACCACGCCCCCCTCGGCATAGGCGATCGAGATCGCATAGAATGGGATCCCTGATAGGGCGTTGTAGGTGCCGTCGACCGGATCGAGAAAGATCGTCCCTTTCTCGCCACCGATATCCATCTTACCGCACTCCTCGCTGATCAGAGTTTTACAGAGGCGGTGGGTGGTCAGGTACTCGACGACCAGATCCTCGGCGATCTGATCGATCTTCTTGGTCGGGGTGCCATCGGCCCCCATCCTGATGAACTGATCTCCATCCTCGGTATCGACGAGATCGGCGATCGCCGTCCCGACCTGTTCAGCCATCTCTTCACAAGCAGCAAGAAACTCCATGAAACCTCCGGTTTTTTATGGTATCCGTACGTCGTATTTATGTAATTCAATCAAGATAAACTATCACTGCAACTGATATATCGGGTGTTATTAAGATGAAGGAACAGACAGAAATTGGAAAGCTCAAGGACGGACGGTACATGGTGGTCGATGATCAGCCATGCAAGATTCTCGGTATCAACACATCAAAGCCAGGCAAACACGGTGCGGCCAAGGCACGTATCGATGTGGTCGGAATCTTTGACGGCGTTAAGCGCTCGATTGTTCAGCCGGTATCAGCCAAGACATACGTCCCGATCGTTGAACGGAAGGCGGCACAGGTGCTCTCGATCAGCGGGGACATGGCTCAGTTGATGGACCTTAAGGAGTTCACGAACTTCGAGATCAAGATCACCGATGATAAGAAGAACGATGTCGAGGTGGGGAAAGAGGTCACCTACATCGAATCGATGGGGATGCGGAAACTGGATTAATCAGTACGGCTCTAGTAACCGTATGCAAAACGTCCTGAACTATCTCTTTGCTGATGCCGAGGCACTCTATGCCGACGCCCGGTATTGTATGCTCGGGGGCCCGTTTGATGGTACGACATCGTACCGGCCAGGAACGCGCTTTGGCCCCCGGGCTATACGGGATGTTTCCTATAATTTTGAACCCTATATCCCAGTCTATGATCTGGACCTGGATCAGGTCCCGATCTGTGATCTCGGGGATCTCGACCTGCCGGTTGTCTCAGAGGAGGCGGTCGCAATGGTCGCAGAGGCGATCGCTGACCTGATCAGGGATCGAAAGATTCCGATTTTTTTTGGTGGAGAGCACACGCTCACCGTCGGCGCGGTCAGGGCGGTGAAGCCCGACTGGTTCGTCGTCTGTGATGCCCATCTGGACCTCCGCGAGGAGTACCGGGGCGCAGTCTATAACCATGGGTGCACATCCCGGCTGGTCTACAATGAGGGGACGACCAACATCGTGATGATTGGCCAGCGGAGCGGCACCCGCGAGCAGTACGAGTTTGCGAAGGAACTGATCCTCTACTCCTCAGACCAGGTGCGGAGGGATGGGATCGGCGTAGTGCTCGACGAGGTGCAGCAGACGATTGGGGATCAGGGAGTCTATCTCTCGATCGACGCCGATGCAATCGACTGTTGTTATACTCCCGGTCTCGGCACCCCGGAGCCGTTCGGGTTGACCCCGTATGATCTCCGCGAGGTGGTGACCCGGCTCGCTCCGCAGGCTGTCGGCTTCGACTATGTCGAGGTCTGCCCGACCGATGACGGCCAGACGGCGGCGGTGGCCACCGAACTGATCCGCCTCTTCATCGCGGCTCACTGGTCTGCCCGGCGAGCCGGCACTGATTGAGAGTTAATTGAGTGAAGAAGATATCGCTCTTAATCTCAATCTCCTTTTTCTTTATCCATTTTCCACCCGATCGCGTTTGACCTTCCAAAGAGGCTGGCGATGGAACTCAGTCTGGCTGATCATCCCCTCCCTCCTCCTCGGATCAACAGAATTTTACTCGTTCGCCAGTCTCTTCTCTTGGTCCACTGCATACCTGATAAACGCATCCGGGCTCTTGAACCCGGCCACATCCAGCGTACGCTCCTGGTCGACATCAGAGCGGAACATCCTCACGCCGGCCCCGGTTTGTGGTGAATAGGAGTACCTCACTTCGAGCCCATGCTCATGTCCGTACAGTCCCGGATGATGGGATAGGTTATATGCCATCGCGACCGCCCACTGATCCTGCTGGATATCGGCATACACCGTTCCCAGCAGCACCCGGTTCTTCCGCCGGATCATCACTTTGTTCTCAAACTCCTCTATATCCTGCATCGTTGACGAATCAGGACTGAATCCAATAATTTTTGACATGTTCTCTCTTTTCAGATCTCATGACTTCTGCTTTACCGTTCCCCTTTGCATTGGTGCCAGAGGGGTGTTCACACCCGAACAATCCTGCAGTACCCAGGTACATACAGTCATCTTCAGATCGTGCAGGATCGACTCCTGCACCGTGGTCCTTTTCTTATCCCATGGTATCACCTCGACTCCGGCCGTATGCTTCACTATGCTGCTGGCCACCTCGCAGGCCTCGGCCTCTGGCAGGAGACCCCAGGCTGCTTCATCGATGATATGAAGCAGTGCCGCCACAAGGACGACGAGCGACGGATCCTGCGCCAGCATCTTCAACCGGGTGATGAACGCCTCTTTTGAGAGCCCCGTCGACCGGGACTCATTTGCCAGATCCTGAGCACATCCTCAGAGATCCTCCTCAGTCACCGAGAAGCGTGCAAGCCGGTCGAGGACGTTCCTCTGAGAGGCTGGCGAGGGGTCGGTCTGACGTTCCAGTGCGGTCTGGGGGCCAAGATCACCCCCTTTCCGATCAGTTCGCCCAGTTTGGAATGCTTTCCTGTTGAAACCATCCTGACCCCCTGAGAGAGGCAACCCAGGGGAGTATGCTGTGATCGTATCATCAATCTCCAGGTTCCTGTGTCAGATCCGATCCAGAAATTCCAACCAACACCGAATGGATGGGGATTCCACGATAAAATCAAAAAGCAAATTTTATTTAATTATAACAGGTACACTTGAGTGGAGAAATAAAATGCATATTATGGAAGGATTTCTACCGGCCGGCTGGTGTCTCGTATGGTGGCTCATCGCCCTGCCGTTCCTTGTCATGGGAATTATTCAACTGCGTCGAATGATGAAAGAAGACCGGGAGTACCTGCCTTTGCTCGGGGTCTGCGGAGCGTTCATCTTCATCCTCTCGGCCCTGAAGCTCCCTTCGGTCACTGGGAGTTGTTCCCATCCGACTGGGACTGGTTTGTCGACCATCTGTTTCGGGTACTGTGTCACTGCAGTCGTCGGTGCGATCGTGCTTCTCTTTCAGGCCCTCCTGCTTGCTCATGGCGGCCTCTCCACGATGGGCGCCAACATGGTCTCCATGGCCATCGGCGGTCCGATAGCCGGGTACGCCGTGTACAAACTCATGAAGGACACGTCGATCAACATCTATGTGACCGTCTTTCTGGCATCTGCCGTTGCTGATATTGTCACGTATATCATCACCTCTTTCGAGCTGGCCCTGGCCTACCCGGCCCAGGTCGGCGGGTTCCTGGCATCATTCTCAGCGTTCTTCTCGATCTTTGCGATCACTCAGATTCCGCTCTCGATCATGGAGGGTGTCGTGCTCGCCCTGGTCTTCAAGTACATCATCCAGCTCAAGCCTGAGATCATCCTGAAACTTCATGTCTTCTCAGAGGAACAGATCGCGAAAGCGCGGCTGGCCGGCGATGCAGAGGTGGCCTGATGTTTAAGAGGAAACTTGAAGTGTTCACCCTCATCACCCTGATCGCCTTTGTCGGGCTCTTCATCATCACCAGTTCAGGGGGCACTCATGAATTTACCGGGTCTGACGACGTGGGGTCTGATATGATCGCCAACCTGACCGGCCACTCTGTCGACTCCTTCAAACCCCTGATCCCCCAGTACGTCCCCCCAAGTGGTGAGATCGAGTCCTCGCTCTTTGCCTTACAGGCCACCTTCGGTGGCTTAGTGGTCGGGCTGGTCCTCGGGTACTGGCTGGGGCAGCGACGATCCTCGCCAACCCTGTGAGTTCTATGATTGAAACGAATCTGGATTCCATCGCCCAGCAGAGTGCATTCCGGCATATCCACCCCGGAACAAAACTCATTTTTGCGTTGGGATCTCTGATCCTCTGTCTTATCTCCCCGTCCCCGGTGGTGCCGGTGATCTCGGGCATTATCCTCAGTCTAGTACTGATCGGTCCGGGGCGGGTCTCACCGATCCAGTATGGGAAACTCCTGCTCGGTCCGATCGTCTTCACCACCATGAGCGTCGTCGTCCTCCTCTTCATGCTCGGGGGAGGAGATGTGATCTTTCGGTTCAACCCGGTGCCATGGATCAATCTCACCATCACCACTGGGGCTGTCAGCCAGAGTCTGCTGGTGCTTTGTCGGGTCTTCGGCTCTTCGGTCTCGCTCTTCTTCATCACGCTGACGACGCCCATGACGGACCTCTTCAACGGTATGAAGCGTATCGGGATCCCCATCGAACTGATCGACCTGATGATGATCGTCTACCGGTACATCTTCATCATCTATGACCAGGCCGTCGAGATCTGGCATGCGCAGGTGATGCGCCTCGGCTACAGCCGACCAGGGGAGGCCGTCCGCTCCTTCTCCATGCTCTGCGGGACGCTCTTCATCTCCAGTTGGTGTGCAGGAGAGGACCTGATCCATGCGATGGACTGCCGCTGCTATGATGGTATATTTCCTTCGTTGGATCTGGCGGAACCGATGCAATTACAGTCACTCGTCCCGGTACTGCTGTACCTGGCCGGGCTGACCGGTATACTGCTGGCGATGAGGCCCTGGGGGATGATCCCATGAGCATCATCATCGAAGCACGGGATATCAGGTATCGGTACCCGGGGAGCCGAGAGGCGATCAGGGGGATCAGTTTCCATATCCGTCCGGGTGAGAAGATCGCGCTCGTGGGCCCCAACGGCGCCGGCAAGTCCACGCTGTTGCAGATGTTCAATGGTATGATCCGTCCGGACGCTGGCACCATGCTCTTCGATAATGAACCGATCCGGTACGATACCCGGTCCCTCCGTCAGCTCCGACGACGGGTCGGGTACGTGCTGCAGAACTCCGACCGTCAGATCATCGCGCCGACCGTGTACCAGGACGTGGCGTTCGGCCCGGCCAACCTTGGGTTCGATGAGCCGGCTATCCGACGGGCTGTTGCGCTTGCCCTCCAGTATGTCGGGCTCGAGGGGTTCGAGCGCCGCCCGCCTCACCAGCTCTCTGGCGGAGAGAAGAAACGGGTGGCGATCGCCGGGGTGCTCGCCATGGACCCTGACGTGCTGGTCTTCGACGAGCCGACGAGCGGCCTCGACCCTGCCGGCTCGGAGGATCTCATGGAATTGCTCGATGAGTTGCACCATGACGGAAAGACGGTGATCATCTCCACCCATGATGTCGAACTGGCGTATCCGTGGGCAGACCGGGCGATCCTCCTGCTCGACGGCAGGATCCTCAAGGAGGACGTGCCGGACGTGGCGTTCGGGAACACCGAGTATGTGCGGAGAGCGCACCTCTCGGTGCCGACCCTCCTCGAACTCTCACAGGAGCTCGGGCGGCGCGGGTTCGTTCAGCCTGACCATAAACCACGCAGTGTCCTTGATATGGTCTATATCCTCGAGCACATCCATCACGAGGCCTGCGTTCATCCGACGCCGGGTACTATCTCGGTCTGCAATGTCGATGAGGTGGAGACGTCATCGATCGCCGCGTGGGTGAATGATCACCCTGGCCTCGCAATTGGGGCGATGGGAACCCGTGCGAAACAATGTGCCACCCTGGAGGACCTGACCCTCGAGTTCACCTATGGGGTGATCGACAAATGCATCCTTCGCGCGCTCAGTGGGCAGGACTCGCTGATCCTGACCTCCAGCAGCATGGCCGGTCGGGTGGTGACCCGGGTCGAGGCATACTGTTGGGAGAGTAGGACCACCATCACCGTTCTCCCCTGGAGCATGATGAATCAGGCTCCAAAAGAGGGTCTTACGAATGAGGAGGTCAAGGAAGGATGATTCATAATCATGATAACCATGAACACCCCGGAGATCACGACCCTGAGCACGGGGCTGGCCATCATGGCCATACCCACACCCATGGTATTGTCGACCCGTCTATTCTCACCACCGAACGGGGGATCTGGGCGGTCAAATGGTCGTTTGTTATTCTGTTCCTGACCGCATTCATCCAGGTCGTCATCGTCTATTATTCAGGCAGCATCGCCCTGTTCGCTGATATGATCCACAATTTAGGTGATGCACTCACCGCGATCCCACTGTTGTTCGCGTTCATGATGGCCCGGTGGAGTCCGACGAAACGGTTCACCTACGGGTACGGCCGTGTCGAGGACCTTGCTGGCGTCTTTGTGGTGCTGATGATCCTGACCTCGGCGATTGTAGCCGGATACGTTTCGATCGATCGGCTCGTTCACCCGCGGGAGGTGACCTATCTCTGGGCGGTTGCAGTAGCGGTAGTTGTTGGGTTTATCGGGAACGAAGCCGTGGCACGCCTCCGCATCAGGGTCGGAAAAGAGATCGGCAGTGCCGCACTCGTTGCCGACGGCCTGCATGCACGGACTGACGGGCTGACGAGCCTAGCGGTCCTTGTTGGTGCAGTCGGGGTCTATTGTGGATTTCCGCTCGTCGACCCGATTATTGGTCTCATCATCACGATCACGATCTTCTGGATCGTCTGGGAGTCAGGAAAAACAATCCTCACCCGCCTGCTCGATGGCGTTGATCCAGCGATCACTGACGAGATCCGCCATACTGTGGATCATGTCGACAGTGTGTTGGCGATCACCGATGTTAGGGTCCGATGGCTGGGGCACCGGCTTCATGCGGAGGTCAATATCACGGTCGATTCATCTCTGACTGTGGAGAACGGCCACGCGATTGCTAAAGAGTTTCAACACGAACTCCTCCACTATCTCCGGTACCTGTCGAATGCCACCATCCATGTTGACCCGGCCACGGGATCGGGACCATGTTTTCATCATATCGAGAGCCATCACCATGACGGGTTGCCCGAGCATTCACATTGAATCGATCATGACTGGAAACTGGACTGACCACTCCCACGGGCATCATCCTGGTGCCTATCTGCCACTCTGATCGAAAAGGCTTCAAAATTTTTCATGACCGATCCAACCTGTGGGTTCACTTTGAGAAAGGCCAGGAACATACGGAGCTGCTCGATGGTCTCTGTACTGAGTTCGTGCTCCATCATGCAGGCATCCTTGACCGCAATGGCATGGGGCACTTTCATCAACTCGAGAAAAGACTGGAGTGTTTCGTGCCGGTCCCGGATCACCTCTGCAATCTTTTTTCCCTGCAGCGTCAGGGTGACTCCTTCATACTTTCGGTAGGTAATCATGCCCATCCGGTCGAGTTTTTTGACCATTTCGACCACGGTCGGCGGCTGGATGCAGAGCTCTTGGGCGATATCCTTGGTGCGAGCGTACCCCTTCTCAAATGAAGCGTTCAGGATAGCTTCGAGATAATCTTCCGCTTTCCTGCTGAGCGAATGCATAATCGATCTTGATCATTAGAGAATATAATATTTAGGTTGCCCTAAATATGGTTATCTGCGCAAAAATTTCAGTTCCGGGGAAAAATCCGAAGAGTGTTCGACCGGTTCTACTGGATCCGAATGATCTTCGGGTCGCTGTTATCCAGACCAAACATCTGAGATTCTTACATGGAATTATCAAAAGAGATTCCGAAGGGATCCGAAGTGCGCGACAGCATCACCACGCTCGATCGGATTCTGCCCCCGGGAACCTGTCGTGTAGTTTCGGTGCTGGCACAGGGTCCGGTCCGCAAACGACTGTTCGCCCTCGGTTTTGTTCAGGGCGCTGTCGTTGAAGCGGTACGTGCAGCCCCGCTTGGCAATCCGGTCGAATACCAGGTGAAAGGTTATTTTCTCTCCCTCAGGAAAGAGGAAGCCCGACTCATCTCGGTAACATCAGAGGGTGCGTGAAGATGGGGACCATGCCTCTCTCCTTTCTCTCACCCGGGACGGAAGCTGTCGTAGCTGATATTCGGGCAACAGGCGGCACGCTCCGACGGCTCGTTGCTATGGGGATCTATCCTGACAGCCGGGTGACCGTGGTCTGTGCGGACAGGGGCTCCCTGATTATATCAGTTGCCGATTCCCGGTATGCCCTATCCAGGGGCATGGCCATGAAGATTCTCGTGGGCATGAGCGTGGCAGCAGGTTCACCATGAAGAAGAGCATCCGGATCGCACTTGCTGGAAATCCGAATGTCGGTAAGAGTACGATCTTCAACGCCCTCACCGGGTTTCGTCAGCAGGTCGGTAACTGGCCAGGGGTCACGGTCGAGAAGAAGAGCGGTTTTGCTCGTCTTGGGGAGTACGAGATTGAGGTTGTCGATCTTCCCGGCACCTACAGCCTGACCGCGTATTCTGAAGACGAAGTGATCGCCCGGGACTATATCATCGAGGAGAAACCTGATGTTGTGGTCCATGTCGTGGATGCAACCAACTTCGAGCGCAACCTCTACCTCACCACCCAGCTCATGGAGTTGGGGGTCCCGCTCGTGATCGCCCTCAACATGTCAGATATGGCCGAGAAGAACGGTACTGCCATCGATCAGGTTATGATGAAAAAATTCTTCGAGATCCCGGCTGTCAGAACTGTGGGGAGCAAAGGGGAAGGGCTCGACGAACTCCTCCGGACTGCAATCCATGAAGCCGAAACCTCCCCGCATCATGAGCACGCAATCGGGTATGGCGATGAAACCGAGCGTCTGATTGCCGAACTCGTTACGGCACTGGGGAAGGATCCGGCGCTTTCCACCCGGTATCCTCCCCGCTGGCTGGCGATCCGGCTCCTTGAAGGAGATGAAAATGCCCTTGAGAAGATCATAGAAAGTCCCGCCCGAAACGCTGCCCAGGCTGTGCTTGCAATGATCGACCCAGCAGAGACCGAGGCTGCGATGGCGGACCGGAGGTACGAGGTTATCACAGCACTCCTCCCGCAGGTCTGTGCGACCTGTGTACGGACGATGAACGCTTCGGACCTCCTCGACCGGGTGATCACCAACCGCTGGCTTGGCATCCCGATCTTCCTTGCGCTGATGTGGGGAGCCTTCGAGCTGACGTTTGCAGCCGGGGCTCCGTTCTCAGACGCAATCAATGCTCTCATGAGTTACTGTGCGGATCTCGTTGGATCCGGTATGGAACCCGCGTGGCTCGGTTCCTTATTAGGAAATGGCATCATCGGCGGGATGGGTGCGATCCTCGTCTTCATCCCCAACATTTTCATCCTCCTCCTCCTCCTTTCGATCCTCGAAGACAGCGGGTACCTTGCCCGTGCGGCCTTTGTCATGGATCGGCTGATGTATTCAATCGGCCTTCCGGGCAAATCGTTCATCCCGATGCTGATCGGCTTTGGATGCAATGTTCCAGCCATCATGGCGACCAGGACTATCGAAGATCCGAAAGACCGGCTGATCACGATCCTGATCAACCCGTTCATGTCCTGCGGGGCACGCCTGCCGGTGTACATCCTCTTCGCCGGCGCATTTTTCCCGGAAAATGGGGGAACCGTGGTCTTTGTTCTCTATGTGCTCGGGATCTCGGTTGCGATCGGATCAGCATGGCTCTTCCGGAAGACGATTCTGCCCGGGAAACCTGCGCCGTTTTTAATGGAGATGCCGCCGTACCGGCTTCCGACGTTTGCGACCTCGGTCGTGCACATGTGGGACCGGGGATCGATGTATCTTCGAAAGGCAGGAGGTATCATCCTGTTTGCAAGTATTATCGTCTGGGGCCTGGCATCGCTTCCCTTTGGGGTTGAGTACGGCAGCGCGGAAAGTTTTGTCGGCCTGATCGGCCACGTGCTGGAGCCGCTTGTCGCGCCACTGGGCTTTGACTGGAAGATCGCAGTCGCGCTCCTCTTCGGCTTTGTGGCAAAAGAGGTCGTGGTCGGGTCCCTCGGCGTCCTGTACGGGACCGGGGACGAAGGAGGGTCGCTTCAGAGTGCACTGCTGGCAGATCCACACCTCGGACCAGTCACGGCATTCGCCCTGATGGCGTTTGTGCTGCTCTACCTCCCCTGTCTCACCACCTTTGCCGTCATTCGCAAGGAGACCGGGTCATGGAAATGGACTGGCTTCTCGGTTTTCTACGGCCTTTCGGTCGCGTACATCATTGCATTCATCATAGCCAGCCTCGGGCACTTTGTCATTGGGGGGAACTGAAATGGCGATTAATGGAAAGATCATATTTGCTGCACTCTTTGGCGTCCTATACCTGATCTTCGGCATCGCGATGATCACATCGGCTGCGATACCATCACTCGCTGAATTAACCGGCGTGTATCTCATCCCGGCTGATCCTGCCGGCGGTTTTGTCCTCTGTGTTATCGGGACGGTGTTTCTGTTTGCATGCCACAAACTGGTTCGTGGATCGGTAGATGGACCTGCGTTCCTTTATACCGGAATGATTATGTCCCTGGTATTCGGTGCTGTCGCCCTTGTCTCACTCGGGGCGCAGGGAATCGACATCCTCCTCTTCTCTGAGGGTGAGGAAAGCTGGGTCCCGATCCAGCTCGTCGTCCCGATGCTCTATCTTGCACTCGTGCCGATTATCGGGCTGATCACCTGGGGTCGTGCATTCCTGAACGATCTCGCGGGGGCCTGACTGCAATGGCGGGAATGATCATATCGATAGCCCGAATGATCCAATCTGGGACTGTAACGCATGCAGAGATTGCAGATGATATCGGGATCACCCGCGAGCAGCTTGCAGATCGGCTCGCCCTGATGGAGCGGCAGGGGTACCTTGCCCGACAGGAAGAGATGGCGGATTCGGAGAGCGGTTGCCGGCATTGCTGTGCATCGTGCTGCGCACGGAACGGGGCATCATTCCCGGTCCTGTATAACCTTACGCAGAAAGGGGAACGGTTGGCAGAAGGAACTGGGAGTATCTGATGCAGGTAACCGGGCTTTGCAGATCTGTCTGCTGGGGTGATTCATCATGAGTTCCTGTTCGTGTTGTTCAAAGAGACCGGCCCGCACTGGCTACCGGGAATTGTTATGGGAACCTGAGACAATTTTTACTCTGGCTAGCGGTCTTCTGCTCGCCATCGCGATCCTTATCGATCCCGACATGATGCTCCATGAAACCGTCACCTCCGGCACGGGCGGTCTCTTCTATCTGATTGCAGCACTCACCGGTTCTATCCCGATCTGGTTATCAGCACTGCAGGGGATCTGGAACCGGGATTTTACGACCGATATCCCGGTCTCGCTTGCGACATTCGCTGCAATTGCGATCGGTCAGTACCCGGCGGCAGCAGTTGTCGCGGTGCTTCTTCTTGTTGGTGGGATGCTGGAAGCGTATGTGGCTGCTCGGGCGAGTAACGCCATGGAAGCGCTTGCCGCTCTCCTGCCGGATCAGGTCACGGTACGGCAGGATGGCGGTGATATCCTCATACCTCTCGATGAGGTGAGAGAAGGAGAGATCGTGCTTGTCAGGTCTGGTGAACGGATCCCGGTTGATGGAGAAGTCATCTCCGGGACGGCATCCATAAACCAGGCTACCATCACCGGCGAGAGCGTTTCAATTTCTAGAACCAGCGGAGATATGGTCTATGCCGGAACCTTCAATGAGTGTGGAGCGCTTGAGATCCGCACCGGTACAACAGGTGATCAGACTCTCCTCGGGAGGATCCGGAACCTGATTGTGGAAGCAAAAGACCAGAAACCTCCGATAGAACGGGTGCTCGACCGGTACTCCCGGCTGTACACCCCTGCAGCACTCCTTCTCGGTGGTCTCATCTGGTGGTGGAGCGGGGATATCCTGCGTGCAATCACGATGTTCATCGTCTTCTGCCCCTGTGTGATCATCCTTGCAACACCGACTGCACTCGTCGCCTCCATCGGCAATGCCGCCCGGTACGGAAATCTCGTCAAGACCGGGGAGACGATTGAGAAGATGGCAGCTGTGGATACGGTGATCTTTGATAAGACCGGGACATTGACAGTCGGAAAGCCGGCTCTCACCGCTGTTCACCCGCTCAGGAACCTTACAGAGGATGACGTCGTTCTGGTGGCGGCAGGTATAGAAAAGTTCAGTGAACATCCGCTTGCCGGGGCGATAACGGTGGAGGCGTCGCGTCGTCACCTGATCGTCCCAGACCCGGAATCATTCCAGGTTTTGCCGGGCCGGGGTGTGTGTGCTGTCCTTGGAGGAGCATCGGTTCTTCTGGGAAATGAATTGCTCATGGTGGATTATGGAGTTGTTGTGGATCCTTATGCAGCGGATATCACCCGGCATTGCGCCATGGACTCACAGATAATCGCCTATCTTGCGATCAATAACACAATCGCGGCAGTTTTGATGTTTGAGGATTCTCTTCGGGAAGATGCCGGCGCGATCGTCACCAGGCTCAAATTGGCCGGTCTCCGCTGTGTGATGGTGACTGGAGATCAGGAGTGTTCTGCGTCTTCGGTGGGACGTGCCCTTGGTATTACGGAGATCTATGCACAGGTGCTGCCGCAGGAGAAGGTCGCGATTGTCCGGGAGATGCAGTCAGGAGGCCATCGTGTTGCATTTGTCGGTGACGGGGTCAATGATGGGCCGGCCCTTGCTGCTGCAGATGTCGGGATTGCCATGGGACTGAGCGGCACCGATGTCGCTATTGAGACAGCAGATATTGCCCTGCTATCAGATGATCTCGCCTCGCTGCCCCATCTTCATCTGCTTTCGAAGAAAGCGCTCTCGACAATCCGGAACAACCTCATCTTCTCGGTGGTTGTGCTGGTCGCCGCTGTGGTGCTCACCATTCCCGGCATTCTGAATCCGGTGACTGGGGCACTGGTACACGAGTTGTCGTCGCTGCCGGTTATCGCGAACTCCGTTCGGCTGATCGTATACAGGGTGAGATGAGATGGCGTGACAATCATTTTTTTAAAGTGAGGAGATCGTCATTTTTTTCGACTGCGATCTATTCAGGAGGGATAACGGATTTTTTCATTGTATGTTTGTGAAAATATCCGGATTGGTCCTGAAAAAGAATTTTATGGATTTTTTATGTATTGTGTTGAAAGGTGTGAGGGTAGACAGGCTGACGAATCGCCTGCTCCCTGTGACTCAGCGTGTGTGGCAGTTCAACGTAACTCTGTGGCAGAAGATTTCTGGTTTTATCTTGTGTTTTTTGTGGGTCCCACCTATCCAGATCAGATCTCCTGGATATGTCCTATGCAGGAATTGACGGGCGCTGCGACTCCGAATGTTCGAATTTTTCTTCATCATATTTCTTCAAATAGGTTTGGCGTTCCTGCTTCCATCTACAATCCCTTATTAGGTTGTGATCAAGACTGGATGAAGAGGACGATGATTCTGTCATATCTCCGAAGACAGTTATGAACATTGCCTGCTGGTCTCTCATCGCTTCCTTATGTCACTAAAAATCGTGAAGATCCAGGTATTCATCAGAGGATCTTGGGCATCACTTCTCTAAGACCAGGATCCGGCGGGTCAGCGATTTGTGCACCCGCTGTTCGTACTGGCCGAGGACGGTCAGGTACTCCTGCGCGATCAAACCGATCGGTTGGTGAGTGACGATCACGGCCCGCCTGCCCGGCTTGAGGATCCGCCGGATCTCCTCGAGCGAGCCGGAGTATAATTTCTCCAGGCTCGGGGCGATGATTGGCACCGACTGCCCGTACGGCAGGTCGGAGACGACCGCGTCGACAGCGGCGGATTTCACCGGCAGGCAGGTTGCATCGCCGGCCAGCACCCCGGCTTTGGGCAGGTTCTGTCGGGAACCGATCAGCATCGCCCGATCGGTGTCTGAGCCGTACGCCTGGATCCCGATCAGGTCAGCCTCGAGCATCGTCCCCCCGGTGCCGCAGAACGGGTCGTAGAGGATCTCTCCCGGCTCGGCGAGCGAGAGGTTCACCAGCGTCCGTGCCATCCTCGGCATCATCACGCCGGGGTGAAAGAACGGCCGCCCGTACGGGTTGCGCAGGTCCATCGTCCTCCGGTCGATCCGGAGGAGGAGCTCGCCGCAGAAGCACCGGTCCCCTGAGAAAACCAAGTGGAACTCGTGATCCGGGGCGGCGAGAGAGACCTTTCCTTGGATCAGACCGCCGGCGAACCGTTCGATCGCCGGCGGTTCTGCCTCGATTGGGGTACCACAGACCTTCTTCGCCCTGACCGCAAAGGTTCCATCAGGCGAGAGGGCCAGATCGGCAAGCATCGTTCTGACCGCCTCCAGCGTTGGCTCACAGGTATCGAGATACCTGAGCACCAGATGTGTCTGGGCGAGCCGGCCTGTCTTTTCTGGATCCGGACAGTCCATCACGGCCACCTGGGGCCAGAGGTCGGTAAGCATACCTGCAACCTCGAGTTCTTTGGCCGGGAGGACCGGATGTTCCCCTGAGAGGAGGCAGATCACCTTCATAAAATGGGGGGCGGGTCAATCCCGCTTCTGGTTCATCAGGAGACGGGCTTGGAGCCCGTAATACTTGGAGAACCCGACCGCATCACACTGGTCCACCGTGGTGCTGTCGAAGGAGGCGTACTCGTCCGAGTAGAGCGTATCAGGTGAAGACCTGCCGAGCACATGGACCGAGCCCTTGTATAATTTCAGGTCGACGGTCCCATTCACCCGTTCCTGAGTCTTGTCGATGAACGATGTCAGCGCCCAGTAGAGCGGTTCGTAGATCAGTCCCATGTAGGCCAGTTCTGACCACTTGGCATCGATCGTTTCCTTGAAGGCCAGTTCCTGCCTGGAGAGGACCAGGTGCTCCAGATCCCGGTGGGCTACCAGCAGCACCGTCGCGGCAGGATGCTCGTAGTTCTCTCGTGCCTTGAGGCCGAGGATCCGGTCTTCCATCATGTCGTTTCTGCCGACACCGTGCGCACCTGCCAGGGTGTTCAGGGCCAAGATCAGGTCGAGGCCGCTCATCGGTTCATTGTTCAGCGCGACAGGTACCCCGTCCTTGAACTGGATGCTGATCACTGCAGGGGTGACCGGGGCTGCCTCCTGGGAGACAGTCCAGTGGAAGATCTCTTCAGGCGGGTGGAAGGCAGGGTCTTCGAGTTTCCCTCCCTCGATCGACCTGGACCAGCAGTTCTCGTCCACCGACCACGGCTTCTCCTTCACCACTGGCACCGGGATCTGCTTCTCCTGGGCGTACTGGATCTCCCACTCCCGGGTTAGGTTCAACTCCCTGATCGGTGCAACGACCTCAAGGCCGGCTCCGTGGAAGATGAACTCGAACCGAAGCTGGTCGTTCCCCTTGCCGGTGCAACCATGGGCCACCGCCGTCGCCCCTTCAGCCCGTGCGATCTTCACGATCTCCTCGGCGATCAGCGGTCTAGCCAGCGAAGTGCCCATTGGATAGCCCTCGTACGACCCGTTCGCCTTGATCGAGGGGAAGAGGTGTTCGGCGACGAACCGGTCCTTCACATCGATCGTGAAGTGTTTATCGGCGATCAGGTTCCCCTTCTCGGTGGCAGTGTTGATGTCCTCAGCAGTCTGCCCTACATCGACAGCAACCGTTACGACCCGGTCGTAGCCGTAGCGTTCTTTCAACAGCGGTACACAGATGGAGGTGTCAAGCCCTCCAGAAAATGCCAGAATTACAGTTCCTTTTCCCATCATTCAACCTCTGAAAGATAATGGCTGATTGGTTCCAGCGTGATCTTCTCCCGCTTGATCGCATCGATGGCCAGCGCAGCTGCCCGGGCTGCCTGCAGGGTCGTGATGTACGGGATCCCGTAGTCGACGGCCGCTCGCATGATCTGGTAATGGTCGAGCCGGGACTGCTTGTCCACCGGGGTGTTGATGATCAGCCTGATCTCACCCTTACGCACCATATCGATCACATTCGGGGATCCTTCCTGGACCTTTCTGACCAGGTTCGCCTCGATCCCAGCCTGCATCAGCGTCTCGACGGTCCCTTTCGTTCCAAAGAGGGTCAGCCCGAGGTCCCGGAGCTGAGCTGCGATCCTTCGGACCTCCTCCTTCTGCTCAGTCGAGACCGAGATGAAGACGTTCCCTTCGATCGGGAGTTCGTTGTCCGCTGATATGCAGGCTTTGTAGTAGGCCCTGCCGAAGTCGTAGTCGATCCCCATCACCTCGCCGGTGGATTTCATCTCTGGACCGAGGACGGTGTCAACCCCGGGGAGTTTATTGAATGGGAGAAGCACCTCCTTCACCGCCACATGCCGGAACGTGCGCTCCTTATACCCGAGGTCCTTCAGTTTCTTTCCGATCATCACCTTCGCGGCCACCTTGGCCAGCGGGATCCCGGTTGCCTTGGAAACGAAGGGGACCGTACGGGATGCTCGGGGGTTGGCCTCAAGCACATAAACGATGTCGTCCTTGACAGCCAGCTGAATGTTTACGAGCCCCACAACGCCGAGCCCCATGGCGATCTTCTTGGTATACTCCCTGACCCGGGCAAGCACCGAATCGGAGAGGGACTGGGTCGGGATCACACAGGCCGAATCGCCCGAATGAACCCCAGCCTCCTCGATATGCTCCATGATCCCGCCGATCAGCACCTCGTCGCCGTCGCAGACCGCGTCCACGTCCAGCTCGATGGCCTCCTGCAGGAACGAATCGATCAGTACTGGGTGGCTTTTGCTCACCCGCATTGCTTCCTTCATGTACGACTCGAGTTCGAAATTGTCGTGGACGATCTCCATCGCCCTCCCGCCGAGTACGTAACTGGGGCGGACCAGCACCGGGAAGCCGATCTTATTGGCCATGGCCAGTGCGGCCTCCTCAGAGTAGGCCGAACTGTTCGGCGGCGATGGAATCTTGAGGGCGTCCAGCAGTTCGCTGAACCGGTCCCGGTCCTCGGCGATATCCATTGCGTCCGGGGACGAGCCCAGGATCGCGGTTGGGAGGCCGAGTTTTTTGATCTCCTGCAGCAGCGGCAGGGCCAGATTGACAGCGTTCTGTCCTCCGAACTGCACCATCACTCCAAAGTAATCGTCCGTTTTAAGGATGTTCACGACATCCTCGAGTTGCATCGGTTCAAAGAAGAGCTGGTCCGAGGTGTCGAAGTCAGTTGAGACGGTCTCGGGGTTGTTGTTGACGATATGGACCTCGACCCCCTCCTCCCGTAGGGCCTTAACGGCATGGACGGTACAGTAATCGAATTCGATCCCCTGTCCAATCCGGATCGGCCCTGACCCGAGGATCAGCACCTTCTTCTTATCGTTCTGGATGATATCGGTGGTCACCCCGTGGGTCGAGTAGTAGTACGGAGTCGTGGCCGGGAACTCGGCTGCACAGGTGTCGACCATCTTGTAGACCGGATCGCCGGCGGCGGTTCGAACCTCATCGACCGGTCGACCGGTCAGTTCTGCGATCTCCTTCATCGAGAACCCGGCGGCAGCGGCCTCCTGGATCCTGAGATCGGTCGGCTCGGTCGCGAGAGTTCGCTCGATCTTCACGATATTCTCCATCTTGTGAAGGAAGAACGGATTGATCGAGGTGAGGGATGCGATCTCGTCCACCGTGAACCCCTCCCTGAACGCGTCAAAGATGCACCCGAATCGTTCATCGGTCGGGCTGGTCAGGATCATCCTGATCTCGTTGTGGTTGGTATGGGTGTTGATATCGGTGTCGATCGAACGGAGCGCCTTCTTAAATCCTTCCTCGAGGGTCCGGCCGATGGCCATCACCTCGCCGGTGGACTTCATCGCCGTCGTTAGGGTCCGGTCGGCCCTCGTGAACTTGTCGAACGGCCAGCGCGGGACCTTGACGACCACATAATCGATCGACGGCTCGAACGAAGCCGGTGTGCATCCGGTGACGGCATTGGTGATCTCATCGAGGTGCATGCCGATGGCGATCTTGGCCGCAACTCGCGCGATCGGATACCCGGTCGCCTTGGAGGCGAGGGCAGATGAACGAGAGACCCGGGGGTTTACCTCGATCACACGGTAGTCGCCGTCCTGAAAGGCGAACTGAATGTTACACCCTCCCTGCACATCGAGCGCCCTTATGATCTTGATCGAAGCCGACCGCATCATCTGGTATTCGTCGTCCCGCAACGTCAGAATCGGGGCGACGACCACGCTCTCCCCTGTGTGAACCCCCATAGGGTCCACATTCTCCATCGAGCAGATGATCACACAGGTGTCTTTCGCATCGCGCATCACTTCGAACTCGAGTTCCTTCCAGCCCATCACGCTCTCTTCGATCAGTACCTGGTGGATCCGTGAGCGCTGCAGGCCAATTTCGACGATCCGTTTGAGTTCGTCGACGGTATGGGCGATACCGCCACCGGCGCCCCCGAGGGTGTAGGCCGGCCTGATGATCACTGGCAGTCCGACCTTTTCGATCACCTCGCCAAGCTGGTCGAGCCGGTTTAAGATCATGCTTCTCGGGACCGGTTCTCCTATCTTCTGCATCAGGGCCTTGAACTTCTCTCGGTCCTCTCCCTGGTAGATCGCCTCGAGCGGGGTGCCAAGAATTTCGACATTTCGGAGGGCTCCGAGCTCTGCCAGTTCTGCGGTCAGGTTCAGACCGGTCTGTCCGCCCATCCCCGAAAGAATCCCATCGGGTTTCTCTTTTTCGATGATCTTTGCGATGATCGAGGCCCTCAGGGGTTCGATATAGATCGTGTCAGCCGTTTCGGGATCGGTTTGGATCGTCGCCGGGTTGGAGTTGACCAGTACCACCTCAATCCCTTCTTCGCGGAGGGACTTGCAGGCTTGTGAACCTGAGAAGTCGAACTCAGCGGCCTGTCCGATCTGGATTGGTCCGGAACCGATCAAGAGAACCTTCTTGATATCAGTACGCCTCGGCATCAGGCTATCCTCCGCATAATCATATCAAAAAAGTGACTCTCTGTATCCCGGGGACCGCCATGGGCCTCGGGATGGAATTGAACGCAGGAGATTTCTAGGTCTGAGGATTCAAACCCTTCTAGGGTTCCGTCGTTTAAATTGGTATAACTACAGGTACACCCCTCAGGGAGGGACTCCTGGTCTACGACGAAGCCGTGGTTCTGGGTGGTGATAAAAATCCTCCCATCCAGGTACCTTACCGGCTGATTGGTGCCACGATGACCGAACTTCAGTTTATGGGTCTCAGCTCCCAGCGCCAGCGCGGTCACCTGATTTCCCATGCAGATCCCAAAGACTGGCATGGTCCCGATCAGGTATGAGACGGTCTTGATCGCATCCCTGGCCTGCATTGGATCCCCTGGTCCGTTGGAGATGAGCAGTGCATCGGGTTCAAAGGCCTCGATCTCCTCAGCAGTTGTGTTGTATGGGAATATCCCGAGATCAGCACCCCGTTTATTCAGGCTGATGACCATATGCCGTTTGATCCCGAGATCGATCACCGCAATCTTCCTTCCTGGACCAGGAACCCTGTATGCCTCTTTGCAGGAGACCCGTGGGATCAGAGCCTGGTTTGAGATTGGAGGTACGGCCCGTGCCAGAGCGATCGCATGTTCATGGTCTCCACTTCCGACGATCAGTGCAGCCCTGAGTGTTCCGTGCTGTCTGGTTATAATCGTCAGCGCCCTGGTGTCAACTCCTTCAATCCCGAAAAGACCGTGCTCTTCGTAGTATCGCTTCAGAGACTGTCCTGTTGCCGGCTTGTCGCAGATCTCCTGCGTTACACAGCCGAGCGTCTGCACTGCCGGACTCTGGAAGTTCTTCTCATCGACCCCGTAGTTCCCGATCTGTGGGAACGTGAACATCAGGATCTGGCCGGCATAACTGGCATCCGTCAGCGCCTCCATATACCCGGTCATCTGGGTGGAGAAAACCAGTTCGCCGGCGCAGGTGCCCTCTGCTCCGAAGCCTTCTCCTACCACATATGTCCCGTCTTCAAGCCCCAGAACCGCCTTCATGGATTTCCATAATACATGAGGCGCAGACCTTATTAACGGTACTGCAGGTGACTGGGAGTGGTCTTTTTTTAACCTGATGTGAAAGGTCCGGAAAGAATCGGAAAGGCCTACCGTACTTAATAAAAAAGGGTTTAGATGAGTTTGAAGATTGGATGATTCGGATCCTGGGTGTCGATACCGAGATCGCGAGCTGCCTCGAGGATCGTGATATCTGCATATGCCTGGGTCGTCAGCATCGGCTCCATGTTCTCGATCGGACCGAACATGATCAAGTCAGCACCGAGGGTGCTTGCGATCAGGTTGCAGCCGATATCTGGTGCTGACCAGACTGCCTGCTTGAGGGCCTCGATGTCCTTTGCATAGTGCTTGAGCATCTGGTCTTTGAGGGCTGGTTTTCCGTCATAGACGGTGCCGAGGTTTTTCTTCCATCTGCGGAGCCAGGTCCATGAGACGGTCATGTTGTGGTATGCACCACCGGTTGGAAGACCATAGATCCCCTTGCATGCAAGGATCTCACGGTACGATCCGCCTGAACCGAGACCGAGTGGTGTGGCTGCAGTGTCGAGGATTGGCCTGGTGATACCTGCCTCCTCTGCGATCTGAATCATACCCTTGGACTGTCCTGCGACACCACCCTCGCCGAGCACCTTCTGGCGCCCAGCGACGGATGGGTCAGCCGGGTTGAATGCGAGCACAATGGCTGCGTCGACGTCACTCTTTGCGAGGACATCGATCTCTTCCTGGCTGATCGAACCGTTGATCGAGTTGTAGATCGCACGGTTGGCGAGTCCGACCTCGGTGACGTACTTGGCTGCCTGCATACGTGCTGCAGGTGCCGAGGAGTCCATCAGGAAGGCGGTCTTGTCGTCGATCGATGCGAACCAGTCAAAGTAGGACTCGAGCGCCTCGCCAAATTCACCGATGATCTGGATGAAGAAGTGTACACCCGTCTCGTCGGTCAGTTCCTGACAGCGGTTCCAGAGTGCTTCAGCCTTCGGCTTGTCGATCGTACCCTTGTGGTCGTCGAGCACAATCTCGTGCTTGTTATAGAAGATCGATGCACCGAGAACGGTGGGGTGTTCTCCAGGCTGCCCACCGATCTTGGTACCATTGAAATCCCAGACTTGTTGTTCTTTTTCAAATCTGAACATAGTATTACTCCTCTCTTACACTATCGCATTCAATTTGGAGAGCAGAACGAGCAGTATGATAAATACTGTCAATCCAGCTACCAGTCCGTATAAAATACCAATATCTCTCCCAACCTTGCGGCCTGCACGCTGGGCGATCTCTGCGTCCACGAACTCGATCTTCTTCTCGATTGCATCGAGCCTCTTCTCCATCTCAAGGAACTGGGGATTAGCCCCGGCTGCTGCAACCTCTGTTGAGCCGCCTGCTTCCTTGACCTCGACGACCATGGCATCAGCAGCGAACGCACCAGGGTCTTTGCCCTTCAGTTCGTTGATCTTTGCCTTAATGGTGCCGAGATCTTCGCTCTCCATGATGTTGACGATCTCGATCTGTTCCTGGAAGCGCTTGATCGCCGCGTCATCGAGGTTCTCGATGAACGGGATAGCACCTTCGGAACCGACGATCTTCCCCTTGTCAACACCTGATGAGTGGAGCTGGCGGAGTGACTGTCCTGAAAGGTGCCCTTTCACTTCAGTCCCACAGAGCAGGACGAAGCGGATGTTCGGGTTCGAGATGACGTTTGCAACGACCTTCTCAAGCCCGAGGTTCTCTGTCTTACAGGAGCCGCATATGGCTGCGCCTGCATCGCAGATTCCCTGTTCGTCGAGGTGTGAGCCCATGGTAATGACTGCCACCGGGCTGTTTGCATCCCCCGAATGGAAGTCGCCCTGGACAATTGGCCATCCACTGGCTGGTGATTTCTTATCTGCCATTCTCGATACCTCACATCAGTACTAATGCTGGTACCACAATCAGGACCAGTGCTACAAGCATCCCTGCTGCAAACCCGACAAGACCTGAGTCCATAATACCGGACTCAAGTTTGTTGGTTCTTGCAAGGATCTGCGACTTGTAGCGCATGTTTTCGACCATATTGTTTATGGCGACCATTCTGATGGGTCCAGCAGCCTTTGAGCCTTCTTCTGCCATATCAGATCACCCCATCAACAAGAATCCAATCAGTGCGAATGAGACGATCAGGCCGATCATCAGCCCTTCGACCTTGCCTGAGTAGACGCCTGCTGCATATCGGTCCCAGTACCCGATGTCAGTGATCATCTTTTCGATCACTTTCATCCTTGCGTGGACCAGCACAACTTCGCCTGATAGCGGCTGTACTTCGCCGGTCGACTCTTCTGCCGCGCCGCCTGCTTCCTTGACCTCGACGACCATGGCATCGCCAGCGAACGCACCAGGGTCTTTGCCCTTCAGTTCGTTGATCTTTGCCTTAATGGTGCCGAGATCTTCGCTCTCCATGATGTTGACGATCTCGATCTGTTCCTGGAAGCGCTTGATCGCCGCGTCATCGAGGTTCTCGATGAACGGGATAGCACCTTCGGAACCGACGATCTTCCCCTTGTCAACACCTGATGAGTGGAGCTGGCGGAGTGACTGTCCTGAAAGGTGCCCTTTCACTTCAGTCCCACAGAGCAGGACGAAGCGGATGTTCGGGTTCGAGATGACGTTTGCAACGACCTTCTCAAGCCCGAGGTTCTCTGTCTTACAGGAGCCGCATATGGCTGCGCCTGCATCGCAGATTCCCTGTTCGTCGAGGTGTGAGCCCATGGTAATGACTGCCACCGGGCTGTTTGCATCCCCTGAATGGAAGTCGCCCTGGACAATTGGCCATCCACTGGCTGGTGATTTCTTATCTGCCATTCTCGATACCTCACTTCACCTTGACCAGTTCGAAGGCGATGATACCTGCGATGAATAGTCCGACTGCGATACCATACCAGAAGGCGCTTATTCCTCCTGCGATCTTCAGAGTCTGTTCTCTTCCTGGGAACGAGGATGCAAGGATCCCCTCACCAGAGAGCATGTTCACCAGATCATCTGATGCCGATTCGAGGATGGCGATCTGTTCGAGCACCGGTGCAAAGGATTCCCCTGCGGTGGTGACGATCCCGACCATTGGGTCGAGGACAAGGCCGTATTCAGGCAGAACCTGGACGTACATTATGCCTCACTCTCCACTTCGAGGATCGGCTTTGCATCGAGCCATGATGCTGCATCGCGCTTTGAAAGTGCGAAGAACTGCGTGTAGGTGTAATACCAGCCAACCAGCGAGATCAGTAAAGAGAGAACTGCAGCGCCGATGCCGATAAAGGCGAATGAGATGACGGCGACCATGATCATGCTGAGGAACCCGCACTCTGCGGTCAGCATCAGGGTCCGATCCTGCTTCTCGTTTGGCCCTAGGCAAGCATTGAATCCGTGCTGGAGTGCGATTGCACCGAGCATGAAGAGTACTGCGAGGATGCTTCCCCCGATCAGTGATGCAGTGTATGATGCAACCTGTGTGCCGAGCACCGTCGTTGTGGCGGTGGTCAGGGTAGCCATCGAGAATCCACCAGTTGCCATAGCGCTGAATCCGAGCAGGACCAGTGCACCGACGGCTGCGAGTTCAGTGAGGGACTGAATCATCACAGGGATGCGCATGTTTAAGATGTTGTTTGAGATGAATCCAAGGATGGCGCCGACGATTGCGGCGATGATCAGTGCGAGGACTGGAGTCAGCATACCGAACTTGGTTGCCATCAGCATACCGATCACACCTGAACCAAACGCGAGCATCCCTGCGGATGGGACACCAGTCCCGATACCATAACTGCAGAGTCGCTTGATGGTGCTGCTTCCCCAGATCAGGGCGGCGATGGCACCGAATCCTCCAAAGAAGGAGAAAGCCTGCGTACCCATCAGGGTGTTCAGATAGGTGAGGTAGATCGCAATCAGCGAGCCGACAAGCCCCATGATCATGACCTTGTTGTGAGGAATTCCTCCCTCAGTTACTGTAATTTGTGCTGTCATGAGAACACCTCAAAACTTCCCCATCACCACGAGCAGGATTGCCACCAGGCCACAAAGGGCTGATGCGATCATCGATGCTACGATTGCACGTGGGAACCGCTTGAACTTGGGGTCATGCGGTCCTTCGATGGTACCAGTGATGTTGTATGCTGCAAGCACAGAGTTCACAAGGAACATACCGACTGCGAAGATCCCTGCAAGAGAGACTGCGAGTGGCATGATCTGCTCGAGCTTTGCGTTGAAGAGTGTAGGAAGAGCCTGCTCGTACACGCCTAAGAGTTCAAGGTAGATCAGCGTGCCGCCTGCACCGCCAAAGAAACCACCGATGACACCGCCGACATACGAGATGAACGGCAGACCATGTCCTTCAGTTCCCTGGGATTTGTAGGCTGCCTGTGTATCGCCGGTCAGCGGGTCTTTTGCCACCTTTCCGGATGCTGCCGGGATACCCATTCCGTACACATAGATTGCGTTCACCATCAGACAGGTGATGGCCATCATCAGGGCACCACCGACTCCACCAGTGATAACGGCGATGGTTGTTCCCTGTTCTGCTGCCCATGCACCACCGAAGAGCCCTGCGAGCCCTGCACCAGCCGCTAACATCGCAACACCTGTTGCAATACCTGGGGCTTGGCCCATGGCTGCCGGTGCTCCACCGACAGGTACAAAGTGAACACCAAAACCGATCAGCACACCGCCGACCACGATTCCGATCAGTGCGTAGAACGCGCTGATAGGTCCGAGAACAAACATCAGACCGAGCAGGATAATGAAGAGGACGAGCCCGATCAGTGTTGAGGGCATGTCCATGCTTGCTGGACCGCCTTTTGCTGCAATTGCGGTCATGCGGACGTCTCCTCTGTGGTGTATGGTCCGTAGTTCTTCCGTGCCCAGGTCTCGATGTACCGGTCAACGATTGCGAAGATCAGGATCATGATGACACCGACGATGATGGAACCCCATCCTCCGCCGACCTTCTCGAAAATGACCGTTCTCCAGAGTTCGAGGAAGACGATCAGGCCGAAGCAGATCCCTGATGCGGGGCCGCCAAGCTTCGAGGAGAACCAGCCGTTGTCGAGTGAGTTCCGCTGTCCTGCTTCAGCATACCGGACGATGTTTCCTGATGCTGATATTGGGACACCGGCTCCGAACTTCTGGTTCTGGTACTGGCGCTCCTTCCCATAGAATGGGTTGCCAGTTGCAGATCCTGCTGCACCGAGTGCGATACCCCAGACAAGGCCGAGGAGCGGAAGCGGGAATGGATGCCCAAGTGCTGCGTTCATCAGATAGCAGAGCGACACTGTGGTGAAGACCGCCACAAATGCGTGTGCCATCGTGACCGATGTCATCGACTTTAAGATATCGATATACACCGGCTGTCCAAACTTTGCTAAACTTGCAGTCCTGCCCAAGTAGGCAGTCGTCGCGTAGACGCCCTGAACGAATGTCGCCAGAGCGCAACCGAGGATGATTGCAAGAACTGGATTGAACTGCATTGCCATAAAAGCCCATGCTATACCTGCGCCGAGAGCGCACCATAGACCGTATGCGGGGGGTTCACCTGCCACTGCTTTGTTGAAGATGCGGTGAATGAATCCCATCTGCGGCGCGAGTTGAACCTGTGAATTCGGGTCTCCTTGTGAGCCGATATCAGATTCAACATCTTCCGCAGCACCGGCTACGGCAGCAAGAGCTCCTGCCAATGCAGTGATTCCAATGCCAAATACTATGTTGTCTACCATTTAGCCTCCTCCCGTGCTTAGTAAGATGCATGAGAGTATTCGAATTGCTAGCCACTTACGTTGAGTACAAACCCTTTGTGGTTCAATAAACAGTTGTTGAGTGTTTAGTTAAAGGTTTCGAAACTTGGCGGGAAAATTACATTTTTATGCGTTATTATGAAAAAACAAGCAGAATATCTGTTTAATTATGATTAAATTTTGTTAAGGAAAAAAAAATTGTGTTGAGATTACCGCGCTGGGATGATCAGTGAGCGCTCGCCCGCTGGCATGAACTCGCGGATTGCTCCCTTGGCGAATTCACGGCGTGGCTCAGAGAAGTCAAACACCAGCGAGGGGTCTGCGAACGTGATCTTGATCAGTGGGTTTAGAACCCATGGATCGCCACGGCCGAAGTGGGCACCGCCGGAGATAGCAGCGTACTCACCCTGGTGACCGACGTTCATCGCATAGTTCGGATAGTTTGGTCCACGGAGTTCACCGAGCAGACCTTCATCCGGTCTGATCGACATTGAGTTTGCTGAACCACACTGGTCCTGCAGGTCGTAGCCGAAGAAACCGAGACGTGACCATCCTTCCTTGTGCATGAGCATCGAGAGATACCAACCGTTCAGACCTGCATTGGAGTTCCCGGTACCGATTGAGGTGGTTAGACCTGATGCTGCTGCAATGACACTGGCACGCTGAGAACCGCCGAAGTGGTCCTCCATCATGGTTGGGAACTGCTCGTACTGCTCCATGGCGTTCAGTGTGACCTCAGTTGCGAGGTCGTTGACGACCTCCTGGGTTGCCGGTGCTTGCGAGTAGCCGCCGTACTTCGACTTGAGGTAGTCCATACCATAGTAGACGAACTCGTCGAGGATGTTGTCGGTGTATGCTGCGGTTGCATACTGGGTGAACCCGACACCACCGGACATGTAGGATCCGAGCCAGATCTGATCGAAGAGCATCGTTCCTGCACCGACAACCTCAAGGGATGCCTTTGCGGGGTCGTTTGGATACTTGCGGTCTGCCTGGATCATATCACAGAAGTTACCGAATTTGATACCACCTGGTTCGTTCGGGCCACGTGCACGGCGTGCTGGCAGGATGTCGGCCATCTGGATGACGCCGGCGTGCTTGGCTGCGTAGGAAAGGTCAGCGACTGCTGCCTCACCGGCGCACATTCTGTAGGCCGCGATGAAGGACATACCGATCTGCATCGCAGACCATCTGGAGGTGGTCCCACCATCACAGGTTCTTGAGACAGTCGTTGGGATGTGGATTGCCTGGAACATCGACTTACCGACTGCTGCTTTCAGTTTCTCTGCAGACTTTGCCGGGAAGAGTTTCTCGATGTTGAGGAGGTACTGTGGCTCGATCTGGTCGGCGACTTCGTCGTCACCGGTGAAGACCTTGACATAGCAGTCCGATACGAGTGATGGGTGGGTCTCGACCATGTGTTCCTGAACCACGGCTGCCCCTGGCATTGCATGGTTGAGGATGTGGAGGTATTCGTTGATCGTCTCAGGAGTGACTTCCTTGCCGAGACGCTTCTGGAGCGTGTTGTGGGCCAGGTCCATACCAACGATGATCGTCCGGCGGATGTCGTCCCACATCTGCTGCATCGCAGCGTTGTTGACGAAGTGCAGGTCGTCGCCCTCGACGAAGGTGCCGGTGCCGCTGATCTCGTAGGTCATCAGCTGGCGCTGACCGAGAGGGATACCGCCGAGATGACAGCGCTTGGGGTCGTACTGGCTGATCCCACGCTCCATCTCTACCTTCTTACCTTCCTTCATGAACTCTCTCTTCCGCTCGGACTGCTCAAGTCCTGCACGTGCAAAGTGAGTGTGTTCTCCTGCGGGGTCCTCTCCTGCAAACTTCTCTTTGAGTGCCTTCAGGAAGAGCTTCTGTGATCTCTCAATTTTTGCCATCTTAATCACTCCTTTGGCATGAAGCCATACTTGGTCCTCAGCGAGTGGATCCGCTGAATGTACTCAACGTACTCTGGGTCGTCACGGAATGCGACACCGTCGAGTGAGTGGAAGATCGTGCTGTGTGCCTTGAGCCACTTCTCATCCATTGGCTTCCCGACTGGGACTGCACGGTCGAGTGGTTCACCGATCTGGTTCTTGACGTACTTGACAATGCCGTCCTTCTTGTCGAAGACACAGCGCTGGAGCATATCGAACATCATGCCGTCTTCATCGAGACGAAGCGAGTGACCGTGGACTGTGGCACCCCTAACGCCGACTCGGGCCGGGTCGAAGAGTTCGGTGTTGAGCAGTTCCTTTGCGTACTTTTCGAGGTCGCGCTCGCGGCACTCGACGATCTGGCGGCCAGAGAGCGTACCTGGGTCGATTGCACGGAAGCGGTACATCTCGAGGTAGGTTCGTTCATAGGGCTGGCTTGGTGCGTTGAACATCGAGTCTGCGAACTGGATATATCGGACACGGTCGCCGGCCTTTGCACCCTCGGTTGGGGTGACCAGTTTTCTGACTGGGCAGTTTGGTTCCTGCTGCTCTGCCAGTGGGGGGTGTGCAGTTGGGTATGCCGAACCTGGTGCACGGTGCCCCATAATCAGTACAATGTCCTCATCCGTGATGTCACGGACCTTTTCCAGCTTGTGTCCAGGGTCCATGTACTTGCGCCGGTTTTCAGCGACAACCGATGTTCCTGGTCCATACTGTGGTTTGTATGCCATGTTGATTACTCCGATTTGTTTGGGTTTTTCATCAATCTCATTACTTCTCTGACGACGTCTGCCATCTTCTCACGTGTAGGTGTCTGTCCTCTGGTGACGCCTGATACGATCGCCATGACTGTTCCCTGCGTCCTGATCTTGTCAGGAGGGGGCATCACCAGTGCGGTCTTCACGCCTTCTTTAGCCAGATCTTCAAAGTCGATGGGAGCCTGTGAGACCACCACTGCAGGGATGTTGCAGTACTGCAGAATATATCTGACCTTCTGCACCACATGGGACCGTACGTTCCCGTGATGCAGAATTGCGACCTTGTGTCGTTCTATCTGCCTGATCTCTTTCTCAGTCAGGCCGAAGTAGGCACCGAGCACCCCGCCTGCGATGCTCGGTGCATCTGGCGGTACTCCACTGCCTGCATTTAAGATCAAAGTGCTGATGCTGTACTCGACACCCTGCTGCCGAAGCGCAGAGGTGATATCACAGACTGGTTTGGTGACATGTCTTCGTCCAGGGGACATGCCGACGACGATGACGTCTGGGAACCGGCACTCGGAGATGGTCCCACGCTGGGCCATTCCTCCACCTTTTCCCATCCCCATCGCCTCACGGCAGTCCACGACCTGGGTCACACGTCCCATCGGCATGATTTAGGTTCCCTGTACTATGACCGGTCCTTTCCGACTCTTTGGGTCAGCAAGTCCAAGCAATAACTCGTCCGCATCAGGACCGTACTTTGCGTAGTCGGAGGTCGAGGCCTGGGTCTTCATAAACCTGCCTTCCTTGATACTGTACGTGAACTGTGTAAAGACCTCTTCGCATGCCGCCTTGATCTGCGGCAATGCGTCCCGGTCTTCCAGTTCCATGTCGATGATCCCAACATGAACTGTGAGCTCCACAGGCTGCTCCCCGACCATGATAGTACGCCGCATTGAATGGGGGTTTAATGCCCCTCGGGCAGGACCGTAGGGTACTGCCGGCGGAATTGAGGATCCTTTGATCAGGATCTTTCTGATGGATTCTATGGTGACCAGCAGGTTCAGGAGCCGTTCAACTGTACTGGGGTTGAGGAGACGTTCCGGGACGATCCTACATTGAGGATATATGGCATCTGTCATTGGTTTCCACGCGAAAAGACTCAGATGCTCTTTGCAATGGTCTGCATCGGGGTCTTGAACTCAGGCAGCTGCCCATAGGTGTCCTCGAAGATCTTTGCGGTGCCTTCTGGGGTGAACATCTGAGTTCCCGCATCAAGTGCACATGCAGAGACGATACAGGGCATACCGAATCCGGCTGCGTGTCTGGTCACGACGTGGTTCCCGTTGAAGATACCTGGACCGCCACCACCGTAGATCGAGTGGCTGAAGAATGAGAAACCGACGGCTACACCCATTACACGACCGTAGTCGCATCCTGGGAGACCGGTCTCATGCTCAAGCAGGTCGTTGAAGTACAGCAGTGTCGAAGATACTGCCTGTGCGAACCGTCCTGCACCACAGTTGACCATGGTTGCTGCAAGTGTACCTGCTGCGGTATAGGCGTTCCAGAGCATCGGGTCCTTGGTGTCATAGAAGATGTACCCACTCTTGCCCTTCTTGCCTGGGGTGATGACCTTATCTTCAAGGGCCCGCTCGACAAGCGACTGTACGACGGTACCAACAGTGCCTGTTGCACCGTTCTTCTTGACCAGGTCGTAGACGATATTGTTTGCGTTGAGCCCCTGGTATGCGAATCCCAGCAGCTGTGCACGCTCGAATGGGCCGATTGCCATACCCATCTCGAACTCTCCCGCTTGTTCGAAGGTGGATGCGAGTGCTGCGCCCTGGAATGCGTTCCGGTGGGTCATCATCACAGACTGGTTTGCTGCAACATTACGAAGCGAGAAACCGAGACCTTCGTTGTTCTGTGGGATGGATAGAATTGAGACGACATTTGCACCCTGCATGTCCATCGTCTGTGGATAGGTTCCCCAGACTGCTGCCTTGACGACCGAGGCGTCGAACATCCCGATGTTGTACTGGTCGAGCAGTGCGAGGGTGGTCGCTGATGCCACGGAGGTGATCGCCGCGTCATAGGTCGATGCAGAGGCCAGCCGTGCGCTTGGGACCTCTATCATCAGCATCTTGCCGTTGCCGATGGTTCTGATCGTGGTGTCATCGCCCTCTTCGACCTCGATCATCTTCTTGATCCTCTCTGTGATCGCTTCATGGTCCTTGACAATGTCATAGTTCAATGAGCGTCCGAGGATCTGGTTGGCCTTACCGCCGAGTTTTCCGGATTTCAGTCCTTCCTGAATACCATTCAGGTTGACAGCGATCGTGCGCTTGGTCAGGTCGATGATCTTCTTGATCCCCGGGTTGACCAGGGGGCTGATCTTTTCGAGGTTGACCCCGCTCTTTAACAGTTTGCCCTCATCATCATAGAGGTCAATTGTTTCCTGGTATTTTGCCATAATATTCCTCCCTTTCAAAGTTCTGATTCAATTCTTTCCTGTAACTGAATAATGGAAGGCACTCTACAGGTCCACTGAGTGTGAATGATTGTCACTAATTGCACGTCCCCTCATGGGAACATGGATTTATTCTAATTCCCTTCATATAAGGATGTCGTTTTGTCTCTAGGTCCATCTATTATATTAATATTAAAATAATAAATATTCGAACTGTTCTATTCAAATATAGGTACATTTGTAGGTTTCAGAGAAATGCCGCGTGTGAAATACTCTTATAAGAGTATTACTTAGTGGATTTTTATATCTTAAATATTTCGAATAAACTGTGCGCTTCGGAAAGGTCCGCTCGGCAGGGCGGAAATCTGGAAGCGCACTGATCTATAGTTCTAAAATGATGTGCGCGGCACTGGCCTTGAACCTGGCCGTGACGACCCTCCCCACAGTCAGGTGCATCTCTTCATTGGAAGCCCTGGTGATCAGGGCGGTGACCTGTACTGCATCACAGTCGACGGTGACCCTGACCAGCGGGCCGAGGGGAAGGATCCTGCTGATGGTCCCGCTCATCTGGTTGCGTGCGCTTCCATCCGATCCCTGATCGAAGGTCAGCGTCACCTCTTCAGGCCGGATGCTGAGGATGGCCGGCCCTCGGTACCTGTCGGAAACGATGATGGCCTGCAGGTGATGACCGGCCACCACAAAGTCGGCGATCCCATCGGTGACCGCTTCTATATATCCGTTCAGCAGGTTATCGATGCCGGTGAAGGTCGCGACGGCGGGGGTGGCAGGAGAGGAGAAGATCTCGTCCGGGGTTCCGGTCTGGACCAGTCTGCCGTCGATCATCACTCCGATCCTATCGCAGAGCCGCTGCCCCTGCACCATATCATGGGTGGCCAGCAGGATGGTGGTCTCCTCTTCTGTAGCCAGGTGGTGGATCATGTCCTCGATGACGGCTGTAGAATGCGGGTCAAGGTTGGCGGTCGGCTCGTCCATGAAGAGAACCACAGGCCTGGTCACCGCAGCACGGGCGATCGCGACACGCTGCAGTTCCCCGCCCGAGAGGGTCGAGGCGATCCGGTCTCCGTATCCTTCGAGTCTGATCAACCCGAGCATCCGCTTGACCTCCTTGTCGATCACTTCCTTCTCTTCGCCCCGGAACCGGAGTCCGGCGCTGATGTTCTCGCTGACGGTCCCGGAGAAGACCGCCGGCCGCTGAAAGACCATCCCCATCTGCCTGATCACCTGCAGACGCCCGTGTCTCCCGGTCGGCACTGGCACCCCGTCGAGGGCGATCGTTCCGGTGGTCGGGGTTTCGATCAGGTCGAGGAGCCGAAGGAGCGTGGACTTGCCCGACCCACTCGGTCCGATGATCCCGACGATCTCTCCTTTTTGGACCGAGAGCGAGATTTCATCCAATGCTGTCCGGTCACCGTAGGTTTTGGAGAGGGAGGTACCGGTGATCATAGGCTTCCCTCCCCCTGCAGATATGAGACAAAGAGGTTGACGGCAAGCGCTATCAACAGCAGGATCACACCCAGGGCGATCGAGAATCCGATGTTCCCCATTGAGGTCTCCAGGCTGATCGCAGTCGTCAGCACCCTGGTTGATCCTCTGATGTTGCCACCGATCATGATGGCACATCCAACCTCGGAGATAGCTCGCCCGAACCCGAGGGCGATGGCGGCCATGATGGCAAATCGTGCCTCCTTCATCACCATCCAGAGGAGTTGTTGCCTGGTCGCGCCGAGGGAGACGAGGGTCTCATGGACTCCGCGGTCCACGTTGGCGAGGGCTGAGAGTGTCATCCCGGTGACGATCGGGAGGATCAGCAGCACGTCCCCGACCACCATGCCGGTAGGGGTGAAGAGAAGCCTGAACTGACCCAGGGGGCCGGCCCGGGAGATGAGCAGGAAGAGGAGGAGCCCGATGGTAACGGTCGGTACGGCGTACAGTGTCTGGATCACCTGCATCAAGGCCCGCTTTCCAAAAAAGGTGTTCGTGGCGATCACGCCACCAAGCGGAACGGCGATCACCGCCCCGATCAACGTGGCCACGATCGAGATGGAGATGGTCAGCCCGGTTATCTCCATCACGTCTGGGTTCAGGGTGAGGATCAGCCCCCCTGCCTGGACGATGCCGTCTATGATCTCCTGCATATTCTCAACTGTTCTTGCCTGCTGTCCAGATAAATGATGATGCTCTTTAGGTCAGTTCAGGATGTCTATCAATTGAATGTAATTAATTTTTTTGAATTTTGGTATAACCTATAAATACATGCCGGTTGAGGTAATTGATGGTAATATCTATGTCTGAACGAACCATCACATGTTGCATCGCTCTGGTTGTGCTGCTGCTGATCAGTCTCTGCATTTCAGGATGCATGACAACCCAGCAACCGTCTGCCAATGGTACGGCAGCCAATGTGACCAGTGCATCCAATGCCTCAACTCCGGTGAAGGAACTGCTGGTCGCGACGACGACAAGCCTGTACGATACCGGGCTCCTCGATTATCTTGCACCGATCTACGAAAAACAGTACAATACCCACCTGAAGATCACATCACAGGGGACTGGAAAGGCAATAGATCTAGCCCAGCGTGGGGATGCTGATGTGCTGCTGGTCCATTCACCTTCAGATGAGGTGACCTTCATGGAGAACGGGAACGGTGTCAACCGGCGCTCGTTTGCGTACAACTACTTCGAGATCGTTGGTCCTGCCAGCGACCCGGCACAGATCAAGGGGCTCTCGCCTGAGGACGCATTTAAGAAGCTCAAAGCGGACGGCGCAAACAACACCGCCAATGTCGCCTTCGTCTCCCGCGGTGACGGGTCCGGAACCCAGTCTGCAGAGAAGAAGATCTGGAAGAACGCCGGCTTCGACTATGCCACCCAGATCGAGAAATCCGGGGACTGGTATGTCGAGGCAGGCAAAGGAATGGGTGAGACCCTCCAGATGGCCGACCAGAAGCAGGCCTACACCCTGACCGATGAGGGGACGTTCCTCGCATACAAGGGGAACCTGACTCTCATACCGGTGATCATCAAAGGGGATAGCCTACTCAACATCTACAGTGTGATGTCAGTGGTGCCGAAGAACAATGCGACGGCTAGCATTACTGCCGCCAACACCCTCGCGACGTTCCTGACCGACAACACCACCCAGCAATTGATCGCCGACTATGGGAAGGACAAGTATGGCAAGGGGCTCTTCTCCCCGATGAATGCAACGATGGCAAAGACGTTCAAGGTCGACAACTCGGCCCCGCTGAATGCGACCACCCCAGCGATAGTCTTCCAAGCTGGCTCTCTGGCGACCCCGTTCAAGGCCGTCAAGTCGATCTTTGAGAAGGACACCACTGGGGCTGAGGTAGAACTCTTCAGTGGCTCCTCGATCACGATGATCGAGAAGGTGACCAAGATGGGCGAGAAGGCTGACATCGTCGCCAGTGCTGACGCCGACCAGATCTCCCGTTTGATGGTCCCTGACAACGCCTCGTTCACCCTGAACTTCGCGCGGAACGCAATGGTGCTCGTCTACACCAACAACAGCACCAGTGCGTCCACCATCACAAAGGACAACTGGTACTCGGTGCTGGGTCAGGATAATGTCAAACTCGTCACCAGTGACCCGACCTCTGACCCAGGGGGTTACCGTGCCTACATGACACTGGTCCTGGCCGAGTCATATTACAAGGTCCCCGACCTCTTCAAGAAGGTCGTCAGTGATCACAGTGCGATCACAGTGAACAAGACCGGAGCCAACACCACCATCGACCTGACGAACCCGAAGCAGGACAACAAGGGTCTGTTGATTCCGAACGCCACCGGCCCGACCTACCTGGACCTCCTTACGAGCGGTAAGGCCGACTATGCCCTGGTCTACCGGTCGAGCGCTGTCGACGCCGGGCTCCCGTATATCGAGCTGCCAGATGAGATCTCGCTGGCAAACCTGAGCATGAGCAAAGATTACGCTTTGGTGCAGGCGAAGACCCCATCAGGACTGATCCCTGCCACCCCGATCGTCTATGGACTGACGATCCCGACCCGGGCTGCGCATCCAGACCTGGGTGTCGCGTTCATCAAGGCGCTCGCTTCTGACCAGGGCGCAGCAGCTCTGAACAAGAGTGGGTTGGCCCCCATGACCCCGATGACGGCGACCGGCACGGTGCCGGACTCACTGAAGTCGCTGGTCAGCACCACCTGACCCACTATTTTTTTTAATCATTTGTACCTATTCTGAGTGATTCCGAACCTCCTATTCAATTCTGTGGTTCCCTCGAAGATCGACGTGAGAACTGACAGGTCGGAATATCTGGAGTGAACATGACGCCGTTTCCCCCTGTACTTCTGCTTGATCCAATTCAATGACATCACGACCGGCACCATGAACCCTCACCAGAAGAGATGAGATTGGCAGATTGATGATGAGGAAAAATGGTTTGTCCTGATGTTGAAATACCTGAAAACATTGATTAAAAAAATAGGGGTCTGATTTTATTACCAGTGCGGCTGATGACGATCCTTCCGGCATTGGAACCTACTCCCAGATCGGTGCAGTGCTCTGGTTCAGTCAGTTATGGGCGTGATTATTTTCATTTCCATTTATAATTGTTATCCCGCAGATGTGTGGCCGTATCGAAATGGTGACTGGAAAAGGGTTGGCCGGCGTCATTCTCGATCATTACTCAAAACCAGTGTTATATTTAGCAGTTTCTCTGCTGGTGATTATCAATACCATCAATATTGGTGCAGACCTGGCGGCGATGACCACTTCGGCGCAGATGCTGCTGAGATTGCTGTTTCATTTCTGACTATGGCTCATGACAGGATTCATTATTATCCTGGAGGTTTTGTAACCTATAAAACATATTCTAAAATTCTGAAGTATCTGGCCCTGATATTGATTGCATACATCCTGAAAACCTTCTTTGTTAAATTGGATTGGGGAATCATTGTTAAAACACGGTGCTCCATCAAATTCAGTTTTCAGCAGACTATCTGCTCACTGTTGTGTCAATCTTAGGCACTACGATCTCCTATATCTGTTCTTTTGGCAGGTTTCAGAGGAGGTTGAAGAGGAGATCGTTAATAGGAATGTTTCGGATATAGGCGTTGGAATACCTGTGGTGACACAGCAAAATGTTACTGGTATGGATAGGGATACCATCGTTGGGGATGTTTTTTTTCTCAAGTCATCATGTTTTTTATCATTATAATCACCGCCGCTACGCTCCATGCCAACGGAATAAGCACTTTTGAAACAGCATCGCAGGCAGCAGAGGCTTTGAGACCATTTGCGGGTGACCTTACATGCGAGATCCCGTGCTGCGGTCTTTGAGATCGATTTTTCTATAAATTTTTCGGCTCTGTTGAAATGCTTCAACTATGATAACAATCACGACTGATTGAACCACCTTCGTGAGGTTATGGAGGATCATTTTGACCTTGATCTCCTTGACCTGGTACCAATATTTTCGTGCCTTGAGGTCCTCTCCGAATCTTCTTTTAATGACTGAAAATGCGGTTTCAACTTTGTTTCTCTCGTAATAGCGTTTCGAATCGAAGTTGTTATACATCTCTTGTCTGTATTTCCCCGAATAGATCTTTCCTTTCCAGGTTCTGACAGGTATCACCGAATCAGCACCCATTTCTTCCCTGATCTGTCGATGAAGTTTCTCGGAATCGTACCCTTTATCCATCACATAACACCCGGTTTTTCTGGTCCTCTGGCACTGCCTGAGGAGTGGTTCAGCATGTTTAGTGTCGTGAACTGGTTTTAGCGAGATCTTGGAAAAGAAGATCACCTGCTTACATGTATCTACTGCAATCGACGTTTTCAGGAAGTTTTTTCGGGTCTTTCCTGTACGCCAGGAGTAATAATGACTGGCGTACGAACTTGTGAATCCCGTAGAATCAATGGCAGTTGTTGGAACAATTTCACCCCAGGAATAAAACAGTTTGAGGGTTTTATTCAGGAATATCGAGAGTACTGCAGAAGGAGTTCGAGCCATGAACTTATGGATGGTCGAGTAGTGGGGAACCTGGTCCAAATTGAGGATGTCTTTGATCCTGCCCATCAGATTGATGAGTTCGACTACATCACGATAGTCAGTACCAAGGGCTTCACGAAAGAGAAGGATCGCCATGAGCTGATGCTGAGTATACGTTCTCCGAGAATATTTACAGGAATAAAGAGGGAAATGGGAGGATCGTAGTACTGAACAGATGTATCTGATAAGTTTGATATACCAGTTCGTTGACATTATCTCTGCTCCTTGTTGTTGGTTTTGCCATTGACTCAAGGAGCAACGATTCTTATTAGATATTTGCCTTATCGTGGGATCATAGTACTAGAGGATTTCAACAGAGCTAATTTTTCCATTTTATTACTCCCACCTCTGAGAGGGGCATACCGGAGTCTGTTTTCTGGGAGAAAACGTTTTAATCGTTCTAGTGTTACTCGATATTATTGCCGTAATCTTCCAATCGCACCTATTCAAACCAACAGATCCTGACCTGTCTGTGATGCGGCACCATACTAGGGCAGCTTCTCCAGTCTTGTCTGGAATTGGGATCTCTCCTAAACTGTCCGGCAGGTACGACCGGTCTATCGTCCTGGTTTTCCAAGATCCTGACGTACTGTATGCAGGTTCGGGTGATCTATCCATAATGAGAATCAGACTTTTTTCGGCTAAATAACCCTGATGCCTGCTTGAAATTGCAATAGATATAAATAGTTTACTCAGTATAATCAGGCCGCTCAGTATGCATCTGACCACAGTCTGAGCGGTATGCCGATCGTTGGGGAGAATTATGTCAGACAGAGATAGAGATCTGGGAAGTGAATCCAACAGGGGCCTGGCCTCTGCTGATCCGGAGACCCGGGCACGGGTGGCTCGGATGGGGGGGTATGCCCCCCATCGCGAACGAGGGTTACAGGCCGCCTCTCCGGAGACACGTGAGAGGGTTGCACGGATGGGTGGGGTGGCCTCTCATGGTGGGCAACCCACCGGTTCTGCAGAGCGAGTTTCATCGATGAGGCCCATACCGAGTGGACCGGATCTGGGGCCACTCGATCGGGACAGGCGGGCAGCCAGGTCCAGGAAACAGTCTCCTGGTACGTGATCCTGCCCGGGAACAGGTGAACAAACTCTTCTTTTTTATATATCCTCCTCGCTGTTCTGCAAATCTCTGATTACAAAGAAGCAGGCGGCACAGGCCTTCGCATCGGCAAGGGCTCGGTGCGCCCCGGCGAACGGTTCATCAAAGAGGTGCAGATACAGTGCCGAGAGGGAGAGCGGGTGAGGGCTGTGGCCGGTGGCCGACCTGTTGAGCGTCTTCGATGCCTCCATCGTGCAGAACCGGGGCTTATCGAGCTGGTCCACCGGCATACCTGCCCGGATCAGTTCGGCCCCGACCACCCGGTGATCGAAACTGACCTGATGGCCACAGATCAATTCGCTCTGCTCCAGGGCCAGCAGGAACCGGGCCAGCACCTCAGAAATTGCAGACCCCTGCTCGGTAGCCTGCTCGGTGGTGATCCCATGAATGGCCGTGCTTTCAGCCGGCACCGAAAACCCGTCGGGCCGGACCAACAGCCCTGCCTCCTCGATCACCGTTCCCTTCGTGTCGGTCAGTACCCAACCGAGCTCGACGATCCTCGGCCAGTTGGCGACCCTGTGCATCGAGGCATGTTTTTTTTTCGGGAGGCCGGTAGTTTCGGTGTCAAAGAAGAGGTACACGCTGGATCAAATGTGCGGGCAGGGTATTTATAGTATTGAACATCCCGTTCCCGGTTAGGTTCTGGACAGGTCCCTAGTCATAAACGTGGATCGATGTATTATTTCAGCCCCTGAAAATTCAGGTCCCGAAGGGGATAAGGTCCAGGGATTGAGAACGATAGGGGTGGGGAATGGGGGAGGAGGCCTGATTGGAATATTTGAGGAGGAGAAGATAATATTATTACCAAGGAATCCGTTGCTTTTTGCTGGGTTCTTTCGTACTGACCCTGCACGGAGGTTGAACTGTGGCGTTGCAGACTTGCGATGAGACGATCATTGCGCTTGGGGTGGCACTCTGCAGTTCCTCTCGGGGTCGTATATCGTATCGAAGAGGCTTGTCGCCATCAGCATGGTGATTGAAAGCTTTGCTGAGGAGGCTGCCATCTACTACCAGGCCGAGGCCCTCGCAGCAGCGGCCGATCGGTTATTTCGGGAATTTGAAGAATGAACGGTGATGCAGGATCTGGTTGGTGATAGTACTCTGGATGGTGTGAGCCTTCAGGGGTTCTCCGGGCAGGGATACCTTGTCATCGAGAACTATGCGAGCAGGTTCATCTGCGAAGAGGTCGAGATCTGCCACTCGCTCGATGGCCGTTCATGCCTCCCGTTCGGCAAGCACAGTGGGTGTCCGGTTGCATTCATGACTGGGGGAGGGACGGGCAGCGATTGATGGACTTGGTCTTCTGTTGGTGTTTCGCCAGAATGGCCTACCATCATGGCTTCTCCTGTAACACAGCCAGCCTGGGGACGGCTACCTTTCAGAGCGTGACCTTTGAGGACTGCTAGGGGGTCTCGTGTGGGAGCGGGCAGAGGGAGGCAGGGCTCGAGGACTGATCCTGCGGGTTCGATCTGATCGACACCAGTCACCTGCTCGGACTTATAGTCCGTCGGTGTCGGGCGGTCGGCTCATTCAAGTCCGGGTTCCACACCGACTGCTCCAGGGAGGGGCATGAGTAGCAGACCGCCGACCTCCTCTTTGAGGACTGTGAGAGCGAGGGGAACGGCGTCTGTTCAGGGACCACCCCGGCCGAACTGTATCAGAACGGTTACTACCTGCAGGACCACGTGACCCTCCGCCGGTGTAGGGCGAAGGGGAACCTGAAGGTCGGTTTCTTCTTCAAAAATGAGGCCGCTGGGAGTGTGGTTATGGGCGGGTGTCGTGACGAAGGGAGTGGGGCACCGGCTGGTGATCGAGTATAGTGGGACCAGGTTCGTCGCCAGGAGGTTCACTTCCTCCGGTGCGACCCGCCGGGCCCTCCAGGTCCCCGCGACCAATGCAGACCTCGAGGTTGGGATTGCCGATTTCGCTGGTCATGGGAAACTGGTCCTCCTTGGGGTCACCAAGCGTCTGGAGTTCATCGACGTCCCAGTTCATCTGACTGACTAGGCCTGGTACCGGAGGATCGCGAGGCCGCTCTCTGGGATCTTCGTGCTGAATGTCGAGTGCATGATCCAAACAACTGACCTCGTCGAGGTGCACCCGCCCTCGATCTCGGCTGTCGACCCCACCAGGGTGACGATCCGAGTGACTCGGGAGCCGGAACCTCAACACCAATTCCATCCGCACCCTCAATCGACAGCCACCCGGTCGGGAGATCGGTCTCGCTGAACTAGGCCAATGAGAGATTACGATCTAGGATCCGGTCAGACGGGCTGATTGAGGATTTAGGGGCATATCTGAGAGTATTGACTTTTTCCAGTCTTCGATAATTGTATCTTCTGGTTACCACTATCCTGGTTGGGATAGTTCCTTATTTTGCCATCAGGTTTTTGGCAGGATCGAGGGTCTTTAACAGGGTTCTGCCGAATTCAGACCTCTGATCAGAATGGTCAACAGAACAGAGGTTGCTCCAGTTCTGAACCGCTCTCTCACCTGGCATTGTATTCTCTCCACCTTACTGAGTGAGTCTGGCAGAAATCGGTTCATGAAGGATTGAAATTCAAGGATAATCGAAAAAGTGAATCGATATGAGATAAAAGAGATATGTAGTGGTATTAATTAACTGCAGACCCCTGCTGCTCTGTCTGTTTCTTCAATTTCCTGCTTTTAGCAAAGACAGGGTACTTCATCGTGAAGATCATGCCGATGATGATCGTGATATACATCGTGGCATCGCCGAGGACGCCAAAGAGGTCATTGTAAAAGAATTCAATCACACTCTTGATCAGGCCCACAGCGAAGAGTAGTCCCCATCCAAAGGTCATCTCTTTGTTGATCTGGATGAATATCGGGTTCTCCCAGGTCTCCCGGGGGACATCCAGCTTGGCGTACTGCAGAGTGAATGGCATTCCAATTGCGAGGGTACCGAAGGCGACCAGAGTGAGCACTGCCGATGAGGAGATGCTGATGTAAGGGATGACCTGATATTGATGGAGGACGATGATCAGGAGGCTGTTCAGGGCAAAGAAGAAGACCGTCACCCATTGACTGATGATCTTGTTGGCTAGATCTTTATATCCGACCAGAACCGTTGCTACCAGACAGATGATGAGGGCTTCTTCCAAACTGATGAGGCTGTGGCCGGCCAGAATCCCAAAAAGGATCTAGGGTAAAAAGGAGATGACTAATGTGAGTGGTTTCATTCTGTCACCAATATAAGAAATTTTGAGAGAATAGTTAATAAACATAGAGGTTTTGGTATTCCCTCGATATTCAGCCTCCTACCCTGCAGTCGACCTGACCCGATTCCGTGGAATCTTCTGACTATTATCAGGGCTCCTATACTCTGGTGTTGATGATCGGGTGGCCACTCGCCCAACCCGTTTGGAGTGATGCCCTTGATCTCTTCCGCAGGCCTCTCCGGGGGGAATGTTCGCATGCTGGGGATCTAGAATTACCTCTATCACTGTCGACGATCACCGGATCGGGGGCGAGATCTCCCGAGATCTCCGATGGTGGAGGCAGGTGACTAGGCTCGTCGACAGGGAAGATCCCTTATCTTCAAGGTGAATCTTGGATAGTTGAACTGTGTTCTGCCCGGTACGCAGGGAAAAAAGAGGGGAATTTTAGGTTTCAACCCTCGTAGGCGACGAGGATCGATCCAGTCTCATTCTCAAGGGACTGGATGCTGGACAGTTCCTGGGGAGAGTGTTTCTTGTAGGGGGGATTTTTTCATAGCCGACGAGGGTTGCCCCAATCTTCTCCTCAAGTCAATGTACCTCCAGAAGAGCATCTTCTGAGAGGTGTGCGGGTCGTGCGCATTCAATATAGGTCACCAGCCTCGTATTATCTGCTCATATATATATATAATACCTCGCTCAATATAATTGAGTTAAGGCACCGTTTTCCGGTCCCTCTTCTCTTCTCATGTCGAAGGCTGCTTGATTCAGTCGTTTGATACCAGTCAACCAGCCGGGAGATCTGAAAAACGGGAAGGAGGGCTGGCCGACAGGGCGGTTGATCTCCCCTGGAATCACCATCTGGTATTACCGGGGGAGTGATCCACCTCATCAATCCCTACTGTTCGTTGTAGAGGATGACGATATCATTGAAGTCGATCCGGCTTTTTTTGTTGAAGTCGAAGGCACTGACCGGGTCGTTCTCTGTGATCCAGTCCATCTGGTTGAAGAAGACCACGACGTCGCTGAAGTCGAGGAGACTGTTGCTGTTGATGTCTTCGTAGAGGCCTTCATGGTTAAGGTCCCCGGGAGTGTTTGTTCCAGGGGGTACTGGTGCTGGCCGCTCCGGCAGCATGCCTTCCAGGATCTCACCGAACGAGAGGCTGGTGATCGTCGTGTCCGTCACGACTATGGTCTGCGGGTCCACGTGGGTGAATCGATGCATACCCATGCCGAAAAACACCTTATCAGGGGAATTGAAGTCCCTGTGCCAAGTACTTCAGGATCTCCCAACCGGTGCCGTTCTTCACCATCTAGTCCGCGAGGTAGATAGCCCTGGTCTTGGTCGACACGTTCGCGACCACCATCCCGGTCTCCGGCGCGGTCGCAGTGCCGAGGATGTCCCTGACAATATAGTGGGGAAGGCCGGTGTTGGAATTGATCGCGGCCGCCGGCGTAGCGACGGGCAGCAGAAGTAACAGAGGCAGTGCAGAGAAGTGCATATGTGTTCAATGGCTGTCTCCTTATATCCGAATACTGTAGCGCAAAACCGGGAGATTTCCGAGCGGAATGAGGTCGAGGGCTGGTTCCCTCCTGTGCGACATGCTCTCCCGCCGGGGAACGTCGCAGGGTTGATGCGTACCTGTACACCACCCGAGTCCATGTGTTTAGTTGCATGTGCCACTATTTAAATCCCTGAAAGATCAAATTACAAGAGGGGACCTTCAAACTTGTTAACCTCTCATACTCTCAAAAGAGGGATATTATTACTGATTGGTTTATTTTTCATGGGTCTGGGAATTAGTCTGATCACACGATCGTACCTGGGGACATCTCCCATTTCGAGTGTTCCCTATGTGCTCTGTCTGATATTTCCTATCACCTTTGGAGGATTTGCCTTCTTGCTGGGTCTTCTCTTTTTAGTCATGGAGATCCTTATACTGGGTAAGGATTTCCCAAAAAAACAACTTCTTCAACTTTTTATCGGCGTACTTCTGGGTGTTTTCATCGATGTAGGAATGTACCTCTCCGCCTTTGTAAATCCGGAATTTTATGCTGCAAAGATCGTCACGTTACTCCTCGGCTGCATTGTTCTTGCTCTGGGAGTTTATCTGGAAATATCGGCCAATTCATTCCTGTATCCTGCCGATGCCATTGTGAAGGTAATTGCTCAGAAATCGGGAAAGAAATTTGGAACCACAAAAATTATGTTTGATTCCACGTTGTGTTGCGTTGCAGGACTTATTTCACTCTCTGTATTCGGGACAATTAAAGGCCTGGGGGAGGGAACTGTCATATCTGCTTTACTAGTCGGGTATATCATAACCGGAATCAGCACCATCTTTTTTCAGTTCAATAGCAAAAAGGAGTTGTTGCATTCTGATCACTGATCTTTTTCTGTTGTAACTATACTCTCTTGTAGCGATACCGGCGTAACTCTTCTGGGAGACCGCCTTCGAATTGTACGGCAAAAGGCGATTTTTTCACGATCCCCGGGTTTATATTAACCGGTGTGATGGTGATGTAGAACCGGAAACCGATGGACGGGTTGATGCTCTGGAGCTGCCTGTGGAGGTCATCGATGCAGAAGGACGAGTGCTGGCTTTTCTTGATCCCGTTGGTAATTTATCGACAAGTAATGATCAGCGTACAAATCTATTAGAGTGTAAAAGTTGCATATGAAACTAAAGTGAGGGGGTTCCATGAAAAATTTATCAAAGTATATCTCTGTGGCTCATCGTCGTGCACAGATGTTTTACACGGAACATCTCAAAAAATTGGAACTAAGTAGCGGACAGTATATGTTCATCGTCTGTATCTGTGAGAACGTTGCTCAAACACAGGATGAACTGTCTCAACGACTGATCATCGACAAGGGCACCGTGGCAAAGGTTCTACCCCAACTCGAGACGAATGGGTTCATCACGAAAGTAGTCAATCCTGAGGATCGGCGTGAATTAAAGATATATCCGACGAATAAAGCTCTTGCCGTCTATCCTGAAATACTGGAGATACGAGATGCGTGGCATCGGAAGATGACGGAAAACTTCAGTGATCTCGAACGTGATGTTTTTGAAAAACTTCTGGAAAATGTGATGGAAAACGCTATCGAACACTGCAAGGACTGACACGTTTCCATGACTAACACGTGTGGAGTTCTGACCCGCATTCGAGAGGCTGGATGGGCCGACAGGGTCGCCGGTGTTCAGCATGTTGACCCTCGCTACCTGAGTCGTCTCGTCGTCTGGATAGATCTGGACCGAGGATCCTGTGGGGATGTGGCAACCTGGAACCCGACATCGTAGGTGTGGGCTGTGCCGATGTTTACGGTGAACGCGAGCCAGTTGCTGGCCTGGATCCAGCCGACGTTCGGCGACCCTTCGATGTCGAGATGTTCGAGGTCGACATCACTCTGATGATAGATTCCGCCCTTTTTCCCGTGAGTGGTATCATGGGAGGCTACTTCTTCACCACCAGTGTCGATGTCCTCTGCCTGTAATGATTGGCCGGAGATGGTATGCGGACTGTTGTATGGGGTGCCGGCTACCACCCTCGGTGCAACCGTCGTGATCGCTGGAACCAGTATCGTGGGCACCGTCGTGGTGTTTACCGGCGCAGGTCGTGTCGGTTCGATGTCTGCCAGGCGGCGTTAGCAGCATCTTTGCAGTTTTCGCTGCAGACTATATGAGGTGTTTGCCAGTCTGATTTCTGAATCGGGGTTGGATACTGAGATTTGATCTTTGGTCGCAGTTTTTTTCCGGAACACATGCAGTGACACACGCCCTCCCCTCATGTGAGGGTGGGTGCTCTTCATATCAGCTGTGTAGAACTATCCTTCTCTCAGTACGCAAGGTATATCATCCGTTTCCCCAGACGGGCTGATTTACCAGTTTTTCATGGTCGCATTTGAAACACGATATAAACTGCTTGCTGACAAGTGTTTGACCGCGGCTCCTGGTCGCTGTCATGTCCGGCCAGACCCCCTTCACTCTTCCTTCACTACTCTTCTCCTCACCGCCCCGAACCCTGTCGGCACCGATCTCCCGAAGCCGAGCAGGTCTGGAATGACAAAATTCACCGAGAATGTCCCGGTGAAGAGGATGACGCCGGCCCCGTTGAGTCGGCTCTTCTGAAAGTGCAGATTTGACGCAACGCTGACCGGGTCGGGGATCGTATACCCGACCGCCCGGGCGAGCGTCCCGATCTGCTTGACCAGGATCTTCTGCAAAAATCCGGCCCGCCGGTCCTTCCTCTTCAGCGTGTAGAACGTCCGGGCTTGCTCCTGGTTCAGCGCGAGCCAGGGGGTGATGAACTCGTATCCAATCAACTCCGGTGCGATCCCGAACGCCTCCTCCCTGACGGATGCATCCCGGCTCTGGACCTCGTAGGTCTCTGCCCCCATGGGAATTCGGTCGCCGACCGCTGCAAGAACTGCCGCCCCCTCGTTGATCCCGACCAGTGTCGGCACCCCGTCGACGTCCTTGTACTGCACGACTGGATACTGGTGAATCGCCCCGGCCGGATGGAGGATTGTATATTCGCTCACCGCCATCGAAAAGAGCCGGAGGAGGTCGCGGGCGGCGTCCGTACTCATCCCTGGAGAAGTGAGCGTGAGGGTGAAGATCTGAAGAATCATGGGAGATCAGTGGTGAAACATCGACCTCATCAGCAAAGAGAGCTTTGCCTGCCGGCAAGGATATGAAAAAACCGGGGATTAATTTTTTTCCATCTCGTTACATGGCCCAGGTATAGGTTGCATTATGAGGATTATCAATCCAGAGTGTCATTGTCATCCGCTGAACCGAGCCATCCGGTCCTGTATTGAGCACGACCCCTGCCCGCATACTCTGAATCGATACCCCCGGCCGGCCCCATCACATAAAACACATATCATTGAACTGCCAGTCGGGATCGATGGGGATCGCCCCCGTCGTGTTGTTGGGCCGGACGTCGATCGTGTGGAGGGACACGTGGTCAGGTTCGACAAGAAGGCAACGTAATCGCTCCTCTGTGTGAGCGAATCAGTGCAGGTGGACTCCTTCGTGACCTATGGATCGTTCATCTTGTAGCCCGGTACATACTGGATGACCGGATCGCTCCAGTTCATCCTGCCATCTTAGGCCTCCATGGCCGCGAAGGCGGCCGTGAATGCTTTAGAGGTAGAACCGATCTGGAAGACGGTATCCGTGGTGACGGGATCGGAACCGCCGGCTGTCTTCACGCCGAAGCCCTTTGCAAAGACGATCGTACTAGTTTTGATATTGGCGACAGCCTTGCCCTGGACGTTCCTGGCCTGCCGCGCGTTTTCTGCGTACTTATAAATGGTTGATTGTGGTGTTGCGTACCTCTGCAGTTGGAGAATGGGGTGCTGTCATATATGACGGAGACACCGATGTACCTGTTTCAGCAGATGGGTTTGTCGTGCCTCTGGCAACGCATATCCAGACAACTAGCAGTGCGAGGAAGATGAAAATAGAAGGGGATCGCTTCAAAAATCTCGTATTCGGGTCTGTATCGTCTTCAAGTTTTTCGTTGTTGTATTTGTATACTACGTGTTGACAGAGGACGAATGGAACCACTAATTGTGCTTAAAGAGCACCATCCCTGATCAATCGTTGAAAAAATGTTAGAGATTGGCATATTTAGGGAGATCCGCTTCATGTTGCGACGTTACTCGTCACTCGATCGGTACAGGGGGTCTCCGCTGGTGTATTCCTGCCAGAGCGAACAGGTCTTCCCATCCGAGGTGACGATCACGTTTCCATCCCAGTCCGTCCTCCCAACCTTCGCGTTCCGCATCGTCAACGTCCCGGTGATCCGCGAACTTGGGAACCCATAGATGTTCTCCCCAACACTGATCACCCCGATATCTGGGGAGACTCTGGCCAGGAAATCCCCGCTCGTCATCTTCCCGTCGCCATGCCCGGCCACCTTCAGCACCGAACTCTTCAGGTCGGTCCCGGATGCAAGTAATCGCTGCTCGGTCGCTGTTCCCATGTCCCCGCAGCAGAGGAACGACGTCTCCTTGTAGACCAGTTTGAAGACCAGTGAGTCCTCCTGCTGGTTTCCGGTCCTTGCCGCCCCGGGGTTCAGCACCGTGATCGAGAGTGACGGATCGAGATCGATCGTATCCCCGGCTGCCAGATGGGAGACCGGGACCTGCTGTGCCTGTAAAAGGTCCAAAATCCGCTGGTAATCGAGCGGGTGGCCGTTCGGTCCGCCGTTGTCGAGGAACTGTTTGGGTTGGAGCGTTCGGATTACCGTCTCCATCCCACCCGTATGATCGGCCTGACCGTTGGTCGCTACCAGCATATCCAGGGAAGTCACCTTCTGTGCTTTCAGATAGTTTACTACCGTCTCCGAGGTCTCCTTCGGGCCGGCATCGATCAGCATCGTATGCCCGTACGGCGAGATAATCAGAGCGGCGTCCCCCTCCCCGACATCGATGAAGTGGACGATCAAGAGTCCCTCTTCCGGCACCGAGGGGGCGATCTCCGTCGTCTCGGCCGGCTCAGGCGTCGGAACTTCTTGGGTCACTATCCGGGGGCTGGTGTTCGGCATCACCTCGTGCGGCTGGACCGAGATCGGCGGGATCGTGATTGGGTTCACCTTGGGAAAGAAGTAACTGAACCCGCCAAAAAGGGCGAAGAGAACCACGGCAAAGCAGGCCACGATCAGCAGGTTCAACTTCATATCCATGCGTACCGGTTGGTGCAGAACGCATATAAGGAAACCTGAATCGATCTGAAGTGTATTTATGCCTCAACAACCAAAACGGTTCGATGAAAATCGTCTCGATCAACCGTGACGCGTGCATCTCGTGTGCGGCCTGCTGGCTTCTCTGCCCGGGGATCTTCACAGAGGAGAAAGGGGATATGAAGAGTTCCATCCAGCCCTCCTGCCAGATCGACGGCCTGCTGGCAGAGGGGACAGTCCCTTCGAACCAGGATGTATATGCTGCTGAGGCGGCAGACGCCTGCCCGGTCCATGTGATCACCATCCGTTGATCCCGATACCACCAATACGTTCATCACCTCTGGTTCAGAGATCTGAATAACCGGGCTGAGGTTCGCCCCGGGGAGGGCACATGAGGAGATGCACCCACTGCAACATGGAGATCCAGCCGGATGTCACGATCTGTCCCTACTGTTTTAATGCAGTTGAAGCGACCAAACGCTGTGTCCACTGCGGGACGCCGATCCGGCAGGGGGACCGGACCTGCCGATTCTGCAACGCGATCATCCCGACCAGGCGGATCCCCGATAACCCGATGGCAGTCCTCCTGGCCACGGCGAAGGATCCGATCGCAGAGCGCGAGCGTCACCCGATCCGGTCCAACCCATTCCTGGCCGTCTACCTTTTGATTGTCGTGGTGATCGCCTCTTTCCTCCTCTGGCAGGTCTATATTCACCTGGGTCCTGGACAGACGAGGATGGAACTGGAGGGGGTGCTCAAGGAGGTATCTGGCACCATCCCGGCCCCTGGTGAGAATCTGACCGGGAGTGAAGCCGCCGCGGTGACGGCCTGGTCCTCCCTCAACAAGACCGGGGTTCCGGTCCGGATTCGGTTTGGGTCCCTGGTGGGGATGGTACAGAACCTGACGGCCACTGACCGAGCCTGGGTGATGGCTGAGGTCGAACCGGGCCATTGGATCGCCGGCGATCCGGTGACCGGACAGATCATGGAGATGATCGACCACCCACTCTATTACCGCGGCTGGGACTATACCTCCCCAACGTCAGCGCAGGAATCGCTGGCCCGACTCACCCGATATCAGACTGTCACCGCCGCGATCGCCGCCGGTACGGCCACGACTGCCGAACTGCATGAACAGTCCCTTCTTGCCTCGGATCTGGCCCGGGAGTCCGGGAACCTGACCGTCGCAGGGTAGGCCCAGCGTCGGAAGGGTGAAGAAGAACGCGGACCCCCGCCCCTCGCAGTTCTCCACCCAGAGTTCGCCCCCGTGTCGTTCGATCACCTTTCTGCAGATCGCGAGCCCGATCCCGGTGCCAGGGCACTCTGCCTGGGTGTGTAGCCGCTGAAATATCATAATTAAGATCCGTTCGTGGGCATCTGCCGGGATCCCGATTCCGTTGTCCCTGAATGCAAAGGTCCAGGTCTCCCCACTCCGGGCTGCACTGATCTGAACCTCGGGGCGGTCCGGACCATGGGACTTGATCACATTAGTAATCAGATTCAAAAAGACCTGTAACAACTGGCCGGCATCCCCGCATACACAGGGGAGCTGATCGTGCGTGACCTGAGCCTGCTCCTCTTCGATCAGATGCCCGAGTTGGGCGAGGGTTGTTATGAGCAGGTCCTCGCAGTCCACTGTGTGAAATGCCGATCCCTTCCGGGTGAGCCGCGAGTAATCAAGCAGGTCGGCGATCAGTTCCTTCATTCGCTCTCCTCTGTCGATGATGAATCCGATCATCTCTGCGGCATCTGGACCGAGCTCCGCTTTATACCACTTTTCGAGGAGATAAATATAACTGAGTACCGTCCTGAGCGACTCGTTCAGGTCATGGGAGGCTACATATGCAAACTGCTCCAGGTCCTGGTTGGACTTCCGAAGAGTGTGGATCGCCTTCTGCAGATCCATCTCCGCCCTCTTTCGTGCGGTGATATCCGGCAGAACCGAGTGGATCGCCTGGCCGGCATTATACGGGATTGCCGCCGAGGTGATCTCGACCATCACCTGCATCCCGTCCCGCTCGGTGCACTCGCACCTCGGTCAGCGGTGAGGTTTTCATCGCCCCGGACTCGATATCCCTGATCCGTCGACTGCTCTCTCCCCGATCATCCGGATGGAGCAGTGCGGTCATCCCTGTACTGATCAGTTTATCGGCGGACTCGGTCCCCAGGAGTCTGGCCCCGACAGGGTTCAGGTAAACAAATCTACCATCCTGATGGAGTACAATCGCATCAGGAGTTAGGTCCACCAGGGAGCGGTACCGCCTTCGCTATCAGCCAACGCCTCCTCGGCCACCATCTTGGAAGTGATATCGTGTGAGGCTACGAGGGCTGCCTCGAATCCCCCGGTCCGGTCGTAGTCGGGCTCATGATGTACGCCAGATGCTGGATGGTATCATTCTCTCTTCGCGAGTACTGTCCTCTGACGACAGTCCCCTCGGTGAAGACCCAGATCACCTCTTCAAGGGATGGCAGTACCTGTTCGACCCGGATCCCAGGCTCCCCGAGTGTCGCATCGATCGCCTCATCTGCTTTTTTCATATGAAGTGCTGCGGCTGCTGGGGGGTTCAGGTACGAGATTCGAAGATCTCTGCTGAAAATCAGGATCTCCTCAGGAGACATGGTCAGCACCGCACGCAACCGTTCCTTCTGATCATCGAGATCGGCGGTCAACATACGGAGGTGGTCGGCCGCTGCATCCAGTTCCTCGTTCTTCAGTTTCAGGTCCTTAGCATGCCGGGCGTTCTCTTCGTCGACCTCCCCCCGCCTAGTGTCGGTCGTGATCACCGAATACCGCCCGTTTTTAATGGCAGTGAACCGGTTCTGAATACAGCGGCACGTGCCGTCCTTTCGGCGGATCCAGTACTCCAATTCCTTGGGGAGGGCCTGGTTCCCCCTTGTCTCTTCCGGCCCTGTCCCTGATGGCCGTGGTCATGTCTGCGATCACGACTTCCCGACCATCCCACAGTCTGAGCCCGCACTCCTCCTGCAAATGGGGCACCAGTCTGGAGATGCATGATCGTGGCCTGTTTCACCTGTTCGCGATCATCCGGGTGGATCCCCTCCTGCCACCCATTGCGGGTCATTGGGTACAGATGCTCCTCCTCACCCTTCCCAAACCCGCAGATCAGGTTGGTGGCGACGTCATGCTCGTCGATCAGGTCTTGGGTAATCTTCGCGACTATCAGAAACCGTTCCTCTGCAGTACGCAGCGAGTGGTGGATATTCCGCCGTTCCGGAACCACTCTGACCTGCCAGAGGATCCCTTTGACCAGTCCTGTACCGGAGGGTCTCGCCTTCACGGCGATCAGTCATGAAGCCCTGTTCCTTGGCTGCAGGTGTACCTCGGCAGCATGGATAACATCGCCGCGTCGAAGTCGTTCTGTGATTGTCTTCAGGATCTCCCTGCTCTCCATCTCCAGTCTGTCCAGCAGGTGCATAAGTCTGATGCATGACTGAACAGTCCCCTGGGTGGTACCGGCTTGCTGGTCCAAAAAAGAGGCCTGGAGCGTATTCAGATACTTCCACATCTGGTCGATCTGCCGGCAGAACGGACCGCCTGTCATGCCGACACCCAGATTCTGGTCGATGACATCAACACCCCCTGGCCCAGCTGGATCCCTGCTTTCAGAGATTACTGAAACGCATGACGTTATATGGGTTGAACGCTATTCAGAGCATCCCAAAGACCCTGATGACATCATCGAAGTCGACCCGACCATCTCCATTGAAGTCGAAGAGGCCGGCAGGCTCGTCTTCGCCGATCCAGTCCATCTGGTTGAAGAAGAGGACCACATCAGAGAAGTCGGCCACCCCACTGCCGTCCAGGTCCTCGTACCGCCCGTCCAGGTCCGGATCGGACGGGATCATCTTCCCGCCTGGAATCAACAACGGCCGCTGCCGGGCCGCTGCCGAATCCGGACTGATCATCAGGGAGGACTCGTCGACGGCCTCGAAGGCAGACCCCTTCACCTGCTGCAATTCGTGGAGGAGATCGTTATTCCATCGCTCATCTGGGGCTCCGGAGAGGTACCATGATGATCCATTGTCTGCCAGAATCATCCCGTACTCCTTTAGTGCGGTCAGAATTACCTGCACCTCCGGCGAAAACCCACTGATGTCATAGTCGGCCTTCAGCCGGAAACGCTGCCCGAGTGGAGGATACTGGCTGCCGGTCAGCGAGGAGGCCTCGTGACGTGCCGGCCAGATGTACGCTCCCCTCGTCTGGGGGGCTGTGAACCGGATCGCATGGGTGATCGCCCCGTCGGCCACCTCGTCGTACCTGACCAGCCCGGGGAGGATCGGCAACCCTGCGGCATCGGCTGAGGTCCAGCCGACCGGGCGGAGGGCGGAGCAGTTCAGGTCGAAGACCGCCCCTGACCCGCAATCCCAGGAGCGGTCGGACTGCAGGTGCGCGTCGTAGAGTTCATAGAGTTGGTGGTTGTCCCGGTCGATCACCAGCACATGCCGGTCCCCGGTGGCCTCCGAACCCCCTTCCACCGGCGCTGTCGATGGGACCGGGTACGGCCCGGGGTCGCTCTCGTCCGGATAGTAGAACGAGACCGGGACTGCCGGCTGGGACCCGTTGACCACCACGTACGGGATCCCGATCGGACCGCCTTCCCAGGTCCCTGACCCGAAGTCCGGGTGGACCGGCCTGGACGAGCCGATCGTCGAGATGTAAGCTGCCGAGTAGGCGTCGGTCGGGAGTGTATCGATTCGGGTGTTCCAGACATTATCCGGCGGGAAGATCGGGCACCCTTCTATAACCGGTGCGGCCGTTGCAGTGGCGATCAACAGCAACCCGGCCAGCAGCCCGTTGAGAACAGTCAGGCGGATCATCATCGCCTTACTTCAGAGGTGGCAGCCGGATCTGCCGTGTTTGACCAGATATTGCTGGTGATACTTCTCTGCAGGATAGAATCGGGAGGCATGAACCACGGCTGTCTGGATTGGACCCCTGAACCGTTCGGACTGATCTAGGTCCTGGATCATCCGTCGTGCCTCCTCTTCCTGTACCGGTGTATGAAAGAAGATCACCGACCTGTACTGCTCGCCGACATCAGGCCCCTGTCGGTTGAGGCTGGTCGGGTCATGATGTGAGAAGAAGATCGCCAGCAGAGCCTGGTACTCGATCAGATTCGGATCGAACTCAACCTGCACCACCTCGGCATGTCCGGTCCTGCCGGTGCAGACCATCTCATAGGTGGGGTCAGGGGTAGTGCCGCCCATGTACCCGGCGGTGGTCTTTGTCACCCCTCTGATCGTTCGGAACGCCTCCTCAACTCCCCAGAAGCAACCACCTCCGAACGTCGCTGTTTCAATCCTGTCCTCTTCTGCTCTGCTCACCATATGAGAGCAGATCTACGGGATGTGAGATAAACTCACTGGTGGGTCAGCGCCGTTCCTCCTCTCCGCGTGCGATCGAGACGATCATTTTGGCGCATTCGGTTCTGTTCCGCTGGAAGTACAGATCGGCCAGCGTATCGTAGTCCATTTCGCTCTCTTTATGGGTATTGAAGTAGTATTTAATCGCCCTGTCGCAGCGCTCGTACCGTTCGATCTCTGTGGTTATCTCGCGCCCATACTTCTGTGCGATCCGTTCTAGTAGCCTATCGGTCTCCATCTACACGCTCTCTGTTAATACTGTTTGCCCTCTTGGATTATCTAGATGCCCGGTCCGGGCCCTCCATTCCTCACACACCTATAAACCGGCAAACCGACAACCTCTGATCTGGCAGATGAACACACGTGAAAGAGCCGGGGGGACCTGTTTCTGCAGAGGCCGGGCCGTTCCCTACACCATCCAATACCGCCCGCGGCGCAAACATCTCGCGGTGGCTGTCCATACCGACCTCAGGGTCGAAGTGCTGGTGCCGGAGAAAACCGGGGGGGCCGCGATAGATCGTCTCCTCAGCGAGAAGGCGGACTGGATCGCAACAACCCTCGCCCGGTTGGAGTCATCCCCTGAGCGCACCTTCTCCCGAACCTATCGTGAGGGGGAGACGTTCCTGCTGCTCGGTGAACGCTATCGTCTCTCGATCAGCAGGGGTGGGGATACTCTCCGGGTCACGGCTGCGGACGGGCGACTCCTGGTTGCGATCGGCGATCCGGTCGACCGGTCTCAGGTCAGGTCTGCAGTCATCGCGTGGTATCGGCAGCAGGCCGAGGCCATCATCCCTCCCCTGGTCGACCGATATGCAGTCGTGACCGGTGGTGGGGTGCAGGGGGTCAGGTTCAAACTGCTCCAGAAACGGTGGGGTTCCTGCTCGTCGAAGAAGAACCTGAACTTCAACATCAGGCTGGTGATGGCTCCGCTCTCGCAGGTCGAGTATGTCGTCGTCCATGAACTCTGCCATATCGGCTGCATGGATCATTCCCCCCGGTTCTGGAAGAGGGTGGGAACGGTTCTTCCAGGATACCTGCAGGAGCGGCAGCACCTTAAGGAGCAGGAGTGGGAGTACCTGCTCTGAATCTCAAGAAAAATATTTATAATATCAGTGTATATGTGAGGATCATCCCCTGGGTCTGGGGGATGATCAAACACCACCTAGAACAGAGTCATCAACAACCTCAATGCAATAACACCTTCAATTATCTCTGGGGGCAGGGAAGGGACGGATCTTAACACTGGTGGGGCGTCCGGGATGTTCGCCAGGTCAGGCACTGTGGCCATCAGTGCCATCTTCCCTGCTCATCTTGTTATATCCTCCAGTTTTTCAGATCTCCGTGGGTGCAGTCCTGACTATACTTGATCGATCATCAACACCAGCATCCGGGGTCGGTCTCCTCTGCAGGGGCCGGGCCGAATCGTGGCGATGATCGGTCTCCCGTCCTCCTGGACCAGCGTGCAGGTTGCGTGGCTGACCTCTTCATTCAGCAGCATAGTCACAGCCGGTCTGTTCTCCGGGCTGACGATCGAGAGGAACGTCAGTTTCTTCGGTCTCTCTGGGACCGTGTAATGCAGGGCGGTGGTGAACTCCCGGTTGACCCGGGTGATCGTCCAGTCGGCATCGATCAGCACTGTCGGATACGGATTTATCTCTATGAGGTCCTGATACTCCTCCTCGGTTCTGGAGAGAAGCACGGCCAGTTGACGCTGCTCGGTGACCTCCTCGCCGAGGCAGATGGTCCCTTCAAACTGTTGCTGGTCGTCCAGAAGCATCAGGCAGGTCCATCGGATCTGCAGTTTCCGTCCGTCGGCGGTCAGCACTGGTCCGGTCCAGTCCTTCTGGTCTCCCTTGACCAGATCCTGCATGGTCAGGTCGCGGTCCCCTGTCTCTCCGGGCGGGACCAGGTGCCGGTGCCAGTCCCTGCCCAGCACCTGGTTTCTGGTCCAGCCGGTCGTTGCGATCAGAGCATCGTTGCATGAGATGAGTTCTCCGGTCCGATCGAATTTCAGCGCTATCAGGGGGACCTGATCGATCATTGCGGAGATTCGCCGGCCGGCTTCGATCAGTATCCGTTCCTGTTTCTTCGTCTTGGTCTGATCGATCAGGAACCCGACCATTCCCTGATACTGGTTCTGTTGATCCGTGACCGGAGCCACGGTCAGCAGCATCTCGACAGGTCTTCCATCCTTCTGCCTGATATCTACCGGGATGTTCTCTGCTCCGTTGATGAGTATCTCTCTAAAACGGTGCTTCTCTCCGAGATCAGCCTGTTCAAGCACCTCGATGGTCAACCGCCCCTCCAGATCATTGGAAGAGTGCCCGAACAGCCGGGCCATCCTCCTGTTGACCGTCACGATCCTCCCTCCACTGTCAGCGGTCAGCACGCCGATCGGTGCAGCGTTTAAGAAGTGTTGGAACCGCAGTTCGCCTGCAGCCCGCTGCTTCGCCGCTTGCAGGTCCCTACTGATATCGGTGAGGTAGCAGCAGAAGCAGGGGTTTTGATCTCTGGTCACGCGGATGAGGTGCATGACGATCTCCACTGGCACCGGATATCCGTCCTTGTGCAGCAATTCCTTCCTATACTTCTGTGGCTCCCCGGTCAGCGCCTGCTTCTCCAGAACGCTGGAATCCGTCTCCTGCCACTCCTGTGATGTAAGGTCGGTCCTCCAGTCCAGCGCTTTCAGTTCCTTCTCGGTGAACCCGAGCATCCTGCAGAGGGCTGGGTTCGCATAGGCAACCCCTCCATCTGGGAACCCGATTACGATCGGCTGTTCTGAGAGGGTGAAGACCGCTTCCGTCATCTGGAGCATCCTCTCATTTCGGGTCAGATCGCGATCCATCTTCTCCTGATCCGTGATGTCCCGAAGCGAAACAAAGATCCCGCTGATCGTCCCATCCTCGTTACGGCAGAGTGCGGCATTGCAGAGGGCCGGTGTCCTGTGCCCGTCTGCATGCAGCATGCTGGCAAGTCTGTTCCGGATCTGCCCGGAATGGACGACCTCTCCGAAGAGCTGCTCGGCCTGGATCTGGTCAGCAAAGTACTGGTTGAATCGCGATCCGATCAGTTGTTCACGTGGATATCCGGTGATGGCTACGGTGGCCTCGTTCACATCAGTGATGAGCCCGTCGCGGTCGACCGATACGATCGGGTCCAAGTTCGCCTCGATCATCGCCCGATTATGTGCACTCAGGACCTGAATTTTCTCCTCATTCTTCTTTCTCCAGGAGATATCCCTTATAGTACCGCCCAGCCCCAGAACCTCTCCGTTACGGGCGAAGCGGAGGTGGCTGCTGGTCGAGATCGGAACCTGGGATCCATCTGCCCTCAACAGGGAGGTCTCAAAATCATTGATAGCCCCTCGCTTCCGCACAAGGTTGAGAAACTTCTTTCGTTTCTCCGGCTCTGCCCAGAATGAGGATGCAGTGTGTCCAAGCACCTGATCCATCGAGTCGTAGCCAAGGAATGGGAGGATCTGCCGGTTTGCATACGTCAGGATCTCGTCCTGATCTGTCTGGTAGTAGATGTCCTGAAGGTTCTCGATGACCTCTGTGAACTGGTTCTCCTGCTCATGCAGCGCCTGCTCAGCCCTGATCTGGGCGGTGAGTTCCTTCATAATCACGGCGGTTCCGGCTGCGTCGGTCTCCAGGGTGACCGGAACACACCGCCGCAGGAAGATCCTCTCCTCCTCTCCGCTGAACCGGATCATCTCCTTCACCTCTCCCTGCTCGGTGGCGGCGTCGAAGGCGGCCTCCAGCCCTTCGATGTCGGGTGCTACCCCTCTGACGGTGGTGATGTGCCTGTTGATCACCTGCTCTCTGGTCAGGTTGAGCAGGGAGAGGAAAGGGTCATTGATGAAGGTGATTGTCTGGTCGGCATCGGCGATGAGAATCGGGTTCGAGAGGAGGGACATCATGGCAGAGAGTGGCATACGTGCGGCGCTAGTGTAGAGTTTTGCCATGCCGAACCGGCGCATCCTGATCTCCCCAGCGGCATAGAGGGTGTCCAGAGACCTGCCCGTAGAGTTCTTATTGACGCCAAGAGCCGCTGCGATCTCGGTGACGCTGAGTCCCTGGGGGTGCGCACTGAGCAGTTCCCGAATCAGGTCCAGACGCTGATTGTTTTGAATCATCTTCACTATCCGTTGGTCAGACGGTCACTTATATCTCCTCTTCTGGTAAGGGAAAGTCGATTAAAACTGTCGATACGAATTAATGATTATACATTACTGATATTGTTATATAGATTAACTGGCATTCATTCCTTATGGGTGATATACGATGGCCAAAATAGAACAATTTAGCGGGGTGGGACTCGAAGAATCTTCCTTTCAGCATCAGCAGGAACTGCAAAAGGTCTTCGACGCAATCGAAGTGCCGATCATCCGGACCGACTGCGACCAACATGTACTGGGATTGAACCGTGCGGCCTCGGTGTTCATCGGTTTTAAGCCCGAGGATTGTATAGGCCAGACCTGCGACACGCTCTTCAACCTGAACGGGTCGACCCGTGGAAGGGGGACGATTCAGCGTGCGATGACGATGGCAGAGTCCCAGGTCGCCGATACGGTGATCTCTCCGGGGGGGAGGGAGATCCCGATCCGATTCCAGGCCACGCCACTCTTCGATGCCAGGGGGGAGGTGAGCGGAACTATCAACTATCTTATCCGCGATCTCTCCGAGGAGAAGGAACTCCTCTCACAGATCTGGGACCTTGCTGGGCGTCTCGCTGCCGGGGACCTCGATGCACGCATGGCCCCGGGAAAGCCCGACACCATCCAAGCCGATGCCATCGACGCGATCAATGGGATCGTGAACCTGCTGGCCGGGCAGGTGCAAAATATAACCGCGCAGGCAGATCTCTCCAGATTTTTTGCAGATGAGGTTGCGAAGGTCAATACTAGCATCTGTCACCTGGCAGATGGGTCGTTGGATCTGGATTTATCGATCGGGCCGACCGATTCGACCACGGCCCGGGCAGGGGAGCAGTTCATTGGGATCAATCGGGAGATCGCCCGGGTAGCTGCCTCGCTCACCCATCTGGTGAGCGAAATTGATGAACTGGAGACGGCCATTGTTCACGGCCGTTTTGGCGTCCGGGCCGGGGATCAGGACCATCTGGGAGTCTACCGCTCGGCGATCGGGGGCGTGAACACCACCCTCGATGCGCTGGTCAGGTATTTCGATCAGATGCCGACCTCGATCTTTACCATCGATAATGAGTGTAGGATCCAGTACATCAACAGGCATGCAGCTGCAATTGGAGGGGTCTCCCCACAGCAAGCTATCGGGATGCCATGTGCTGAGGTCGTCCATGCTGATGCATGTGGAACCAGTGGATGTGTCGCCCAGCAGTGCTTATTGCAGCATCATAATGTGAAGGCTGAGACGGTGGCACGACCGCGGGGACTGACCTTTGAGATCGATGTCACCGGGATCCCGATCCTAGACCGGCACGGTCAGGTCGTCGGATCGATGGAGTTCATCAGGGACATGACCGCCGAGAAGACTGCAACTAGGACTGCAGAGAAGCAGGCCCTTTATCAGGATAGGGAGGTGAAGAAGGTTGTGGAGGTGCTCGGAAAGATTGCTGGCGGTGATCTGGTAATCCCGTCTGCGATCGCCCCTGCAGATGAGGACACACAGGTCATTGCCCAGGACTTTGATGAGATCAACCATGCCATCTCCCAGACCGTCGGCAACCTCAATGCACTCGTCGCCGATGCGACGATGCTCTCGGTGGCCGCTGTTGAAGGCAGGCTCGCCACCCGGGCGGATGCAACCCGGCACCAGGGAGACTTCAGACATATCATCGAAGGGGTCAACGGAACGCTCGATGAACTGATCCGTGGGTTGCATATTGCATCCGATTCGGTCAGTCTGATCGGGAGGGGCGTGATCCCTGAACGGATCACCGCCGGGATGTCGGGCGAGTTCGATGACCTCAAAAACAACCTGAATGCCTGCATCGACGGTCTCAGTGGGCTGGTTGAGGTGAACGCTGTCCTCAAACGGATGGCGGTGAACGACCACAGTACAGAGGTGAAAGGGAACTACCCGGGTCTCTTTGGGGAGGTCAAGGTTCATGTCAACACGGTTCGGGACCGGTTCAACCATATCGCCGGCTCGATCGAGAAGATCGGCAATGGCGACCTTAGTGAGTATCAGGAGTACCGCACTATTGGAAAGCGTTCAGAGCAGGATAGGTTGGTTCCGGGGCTCACACGGACCCTCGATCATCTGCAGGGGCTGACCGATGATGCAGGGATGCTCGCCAGAGCGTCCGTCGAAGGCAGGCTAGAAACCCGGGCGGATGCTTCAAAGCACGAGGGAAATTACCGGAAGATCGTCGACGGCGTCAACCAGACTCTCGATGCTGTGATAGCCCCGCTGAACGAGGCGAGGCGGGTCTCGCGGGACTATGCCGAGGGATCGTTCTCCACCCGGATGGATCGGTCCATTCCGATGGCCGGCGATTTCCTCGAGTTCCGGGAGGCGCTCGACAACATAGGGGTTCGGGTAAGTGCTGCCATTGGTGCCATCTCCCAGGTCTCTTCTGCCTACGCAGGCTGCGATTTCACGAGCAGGGTCGATCCGGCCGTCCACCTGGCCGGCGACTTCGTGACGATGGGCAAGGCACTGAACAGCATTGGTGTCGAGGTGTCTGAGGCATTCAGGGTCACCAGGGACCAGATCCATGATCTGAACGAGGACCTGACGGGGGTCGGGGCACAGGTCGAGGAGATCAGCAGGGGTGCCCAGCAGGTCGCCGTCTCGACGATCGATGTCAGTGCGAACACCGAAAAGGCGATGCTCGGGACACAGCAGGTGCTGCATGCGATGGAGGATATATCCGCGGCCGTCGAGGAGGTGACCGCTTCGATGGAATCGGTTGCCGTCCTCGCCAAGCAGACTGAATTCCTCTCTAAGGACGGTGTTGTCCTGGCCGGGAAAGCGGAGGCGAGTATGGATGCGATCGGGAATGCCGGGAATGAGGCCGGTCGGATCGTCAACGAGATCGGAATGCAGATGAACGACATCGGCAAGATCGTCAAGATCATCAGGGAACTGGCCAGTCAGACCAACCTGCTCGCCCTGAACGCAGCCATCGAGGCCGCCCGGGCAGGAGAACACGGTCGCGGGTTTGCGGTGGTCGCCGCAGAGGTTAAATCTCTGGCCCAGGAGTCGAGGGGCTCTGCAGAGCACATCGAGGAACTGATCACTGGTCTCCGATCCCGATCAGAGGAGGCGTTGATCGCAATGAACGAGACGAGTACCCTGATCGAGCAGGGAGACCTGGTTCTCGACGAGACACTTCAATCATTCAACAAGATCGTAGAGTCGGTCCAGAAGATCTCACAGAACACCGAGGAGGTGGCCAGCGCCACTGAGGAACAGGCTGCGGCGGTCCAGGAGATCACGGCCAGCATCCATGAGGTGACCTCACAGATCGAGGAGACGAGCAGGGACTCGACCGATGTAGCCAGCGCCACCGAGGAGTCGACAGCGTCGATCGAGGAGATCAGCCGGATGATCGGCGAGGCGAAGAACTCTTCAGAACGGATCCGTGGTGAGATTGCCATCTTTCGGGTGTGACGATGGTTCGATGGAAGCGATCCTGCAGGGAGTACTGACGTCGCCGATTGCGCCAGTTTCACCAGAGGAAGAAGAGGTTCAGGTGCTTGAATTCGCCCTCGGCAGGGAGCAGTTTGCGCTCGATCTCTTCGATGTCCGGGAGGTGGTCGAGTACACGCCGATCACCCCGCTCCCCAGGATGGACTCTTCTATCCTGGGGATCATCGATCTCCGGGGGAGATCACGACGATCATCGATCTCTCAACGACACTCTCCCTAGACTGTAATAATTGTGAGATTCCGCTGGAAGAACAGCGGATCATCGTCCTCGATGAGACGATCCTCTCCTATATGGTTGGGATCCTGGTCGATGAGGTGCAGGCGGTTTCGACCTTCAACCGGGCGCAGATCGACCGGACAATGATCCTTTCCAGCCAGAATGTGACTCATATCCTGGGGATTATCAAGAGGCCGGTGGCCCATGGGGAGCAGGGGAAGACTGACCTGCTGATCTGGATCGATATCCGGCACTTGGTTCAGGACCGGTAGATTGAAATTGTGGGAGAGAATGAACGGGATCCACCCCCTGTTCTGGATCAAAACTGATCCGCCTGCTGCCTATCGATGATGAACTCATCATTTTCGATATCGGACGATCTACCTGAAGTGGGGGGTAGATTCCAGGTGATGACGGCCGATTCGGTCTGGGAGGCTCCCGGACGTAGTATGCCATTCTGATCCATCAGATTGAGCGTGGTATCGGACGGCATGGGGTGGGAGTGGATCTGCGGCAGGAGAAGGTCTCGGTTCCTTTGAAATCCCACCCCTGATGAAAATCCCGGATAAAAAACTATATATGGTTTTCCGGTGCCATTGAGATGACCATGGGACTGGGAGAGAGAGCGAGGGTGATGGAGATCCTTCTGGTCGAGGATAACCCGGCTGATATCAGGTTGACGAAGGAGGCGCTAAAAGAGGCTGATCAGAAGGTGAACCTGAATGTGGTGATGAATGGGGTTTCAGCCCTGCAGTTCCTGCGTACCTCGGGCAGTTCTCCAGATCATCCCCGTCCAGATCTGATCATTCTCGATCTGAACTTGCCAAAGAAGAACGGGCGGGAGGTGCTCGCCGATGTGAAGGGTGACCCGGAACTCAGGACGATCCCTGTCGTGGTGTTGACCACCTCGACCGCTGATGAGGACATTTTGACCTCCTATCATCTGCATGCCAACTGTTATGTTCATAAACCGATGGATCTGGAGCGTTTCATCGAGGTGATCCTCTCGATCCAGTCGTTCTGGTACTGGATGGTGGTCCGTCCGGCCGAAAGGATCAGAGATCCCTGGTGATCTCCTGGATCCCGCCCTTCATCACCTCAAAGACCTGCCAGCCGTGGCAGGAGATCGAGAGCCAGAACTGGTACGAACAGCGGGATCCTTCCGGATCCGGGAGGTTGCGGAGAGTCAGGCTCTCTTCTCTGTAGGAGTCCGCGATCACATGAAGTGATGGTGGCACCTTTCTCGTTCGACTGACCTTTCATCAGCACCAGTTCCTCGGCTAACCCGGCCAGCAGGTCGAGGGGTCTGGTACCCTGACGGGTTCTGACCATCAGGTACCCCTGCTGTCGGAACCATGAGTCGACGGCGTATACCCCCTGTGTCCGGACCTGGTGACCGGCACTCCACGCTGTTCCCTTGCATATCATCCCCGCCTGGCATGTCCCATTATTCCCATTATATATGTTCGCCGACCTGCTCTGGTGGCCGGGGAAGATCGACAATCGTCATGGCTGGGTGTACCGTGTTGGGGGTTGGAGTCACGGTTTTCCCCCAGAGGAGAGCCGGATCCCATCTTCTCTCCGCCCCTCGTTCTGCTGCAAACCCAGAGTTCTTCTCTGGGGATCCAACCTCTATTTCTGGCGTAAATTGTGATCTGAATCGTATGCGTCATAGATCTTCTTCAGCAAGAAGATGTTTAATTGGCTGGCCGTTGCACAGGGTGAAAGTGGTATCAATCCTCCCTGTCGAGCGTATCCCTGTATCAGATCCCCTCTCATTGGTCGGCTTTTGAGGGGGTGGTGGCATTGTCCCGGAAGGCTATGAGATCTGGTAATGTTTCCTGAGAAACCCGCGGACCTTCTCTGAGGCGACCCACCCCTGATCGAGCCGGGTGACGAGATCATTGATCGATTTCACCTGGACGAGGATCTTCTGGGCAAATGCCGGTTCTTCGAGGTCGGCTAGTCCGACGATCACCGCCAGGGGGTTCCGGATCTCATCGTTCAACGCTGCCATCTGTGCCAGATTTTCCTGGATCTGCTCGAGTGCAGCCCTCTCGAGCTGTTGCAACTCACGCCGTTCTGTGATGTCTCTGGCCACGGCGAGTCCGACCTGCGTGCCCTGCAGTTCGATCAGTACCACATTGATCTCCACCGGCACCCTTGACCCGGTCCGTCCGACCAGCGTCGACTCGAGCGAGATGTACCCATAGTACCTAAGTTCGGTCTGCAGGGTTCTGATCTGCTCTGAATTTGAGGCCAGCACCTCTTCAAAGGGTATGGCGAGCAGTTCCTCCCGGGAATACCCGAGCCGGGCACAGGTCGCCCGGTTCACCTCGGTCATCATCGGGTGCTCCACCGGGTCTGCCTGAATCAGGAAGATCAGGTCGCTGGTACTGTTGAAGAGGGTCCGGAACTTCTCCTCGCTCTCGGCCAGAGCTTTCTCGGCCTGGATCCGGTCGGTGATGTCGTGGACGATCGTGTACAGCAACTGCTCTCCGTGGATGATCAGCGGGCCTGAATAGAGTTCAACTTCCCTGACCATACCGTCAGCGAGGCGATGGCGGGCATAATGGGTCCGTACTTCTGCCCGTTCGATCGTGGTTCGCGGATCCTGTTCGGGTAAGGGGATCATATCGGTTATATCGGTTGTATGCAGGTGCGTCATCCTCTCGTGAGTGTAACCATAGAACTTCAGGGCGGCCGGGTTGGCGTCGACGATTTCCAGGGTTGTGGGTTTTATCAACATCATCGCCGCAGGGTTATTGTCGAAGAGCGACCGGTACCGTTCCTCGTTCTCGCGAAGGGCCCGTTCCTGCTCTTTCCGATCGGTGATATCCCGGATCGATTCGATCGCCCCGACCACCCTGCCGGTGCGATCATAGAGGGGCGAGGCGATCCCCCAGAGGAAGCCGCCCCGGCCCTGCCGGATCGCCGGGGCCACCGCTTCGCCTATCAGGCGGTCTCCCTGCTCTTCAAACCGGGTGAAGGGTGGTCGTTCTCCTTTCCGCCCGCCAGCGACCAGATCAATCAGCATCAACCGGTCCTCGCCATAAAAGGGACTGGCATAGACATGGTCCCTGTTTCCAAGGATCTGTGACTCGTCGACCCCGGTCAGCTCGGTCATTGCCCTGTTCCAGGCGATCACCTGCTGATCGGTGTCGATTACAAAGGTGGCGTCGGGCAGAAACTCGATGATCTGCGTAAGGCGCTGGTTTAATCCCAGAAGATGTTCTTCGGCCTGCTTTCTGCCGGTGATCACCTGGGCCATCGCCATCCCCCCGGTGGCCACCCCCTTGTCGTCCCGCACCGGGAGCGTATGTACCTCAAGGACCTCTCCCATATACTCCATCTCGAAGGTGCTCTCTCTTCCATTCAGCGCTTCGAGGTAATAAGGACGGATATTTTCGAGCGTTTCCCCGGAGAAGACCTCATCGACTGTCCTTCCGATCATCTCCTCGGTCGAGAGCCCGGTGGCGGGAAGGTCCTTTCCGTCTGCGAGCATAAATCGGAGGTCATGGTCAAAGAGGAAGACCCCTCCGTTCGGGAAGTGTGTGGCAAGCGCCCGGTACCGTGCCTCGCTTTCTCGCAGCAGTGTTTCGGCCTTGCTCCGCTCCAGCTCACTCTTGATCGTCGAGAGGCCGAAGGAGATGTCTGCGGTCAGTTCGGAGAGGAGCCGCACCTCCTGCCCATCGAAGAAGTCCGGGACCGCCGCATAAAAGATAAGTGCCCCTATCATCCCATCTTCGGCTATCAGGGGAAAGGACGCCGAGGATTGGTATCCTCGGGCAAGTGCCTCTTCCCGCCATGGTTCCATTCTGAGATCGGATGCGATGTCATTGATCAGCACCGGCCGCCTCTCGCGTATCGCTGTTCCGGTCGGCCCCCGACCGGCGGGGATATCATCCACGGAGATGGCTATCCTGTCCAGGTAGCCTGCGACATGGCCGGCCGAGGCCACCGGAACCACCATCCCGGTTACCGGATCGGTGATCCCTGCCCAGGCCTGGATAAACCCTCCATCCTCGACTGCGATTCTACAGGATGCAGAGAGGAGCTGTACCTGATCGTGGATCCTGATCAGGGCGTGGTTGGTCGATTGGAGTACGGTATTGAGCCGACCCAATCGGGTCATTCGCTCCTCCCCGCGCCGTTGCTGCAGGGCCCTAGTGATCTTCTCTGCCAGTTCTGCAAACTGCACCCTGGCCATGTCTTTCTTCTGGATATAGAAGTCGGCCCCGGCTTCATAGGCCTCTGCGACGATCTCCTCTGTTCCCCTGCCGGTGAAGATGATGAAGGGCAGCCCGGGGTATGCTCTCCGAACCTCGTGCAGGAGTTCGATCCCGTCAGCCCCCTGCATCATGTAATCGGCGACCACCACATCTGGGGGATCGATCCCAATCTGCTCCAGGGCTTCCTCTGCCGAGGTCGCGCTCTGAACACTGTAGTCTCCGGTCTTTTCAAGCGACCTCTTTCCGATATCCAGCAGGTCCTGCTCGTCGTCGACGAGGAGCACCGTGATCAACGTTTTACCCTCCATCTGGTATTCTCTAATGCGGGGTTCACTACAAAATAGTTTCTCATGTACTTGCTGTAGGTCCGGCCTGATCCGGGGGATGATGGGAGGGTAAACAACCGCCTTGGTTATGCATCTGATGGTGTGGGCAGAAGTAAGTGATATACAAAAAAATACAAAAATGGGAATATTAGAGGGTTTTGACCCTACGTGCGATGTCCTGGCCCATCTCAAAGCAACGGTCGAGTTCAGAACCATCGGGGCGATAGTGCACTTCGAAGCCTTCATTGATCACTTCTATCCCTGCCGTCCGCAATGAATCGGTGATGTAGTGAATCGCCCCGCCCTTGCCGCCGTGCGAACCGAAGGCGAACCCGATCTTCTTATGCTCAAGTTTTCCAGGCCGCAGTCCGCGCAGATAACTGAGGAAGTCGGCGACGGTTGGGTAGACCTCGTCCTGCAGGGTAGGGGAGCCGACCAGCACCGCCTTGGAGTCCAAGATCTCAGAGGCGATATTGGATCTGTGCGTCCCCTCGACCTTGCCGTCCTTGAGGATGCAGACCTTCACGTCGACCCCTTCGGCCATGACACCCTCGGCCAGGGCCTGGGCCATCATGTCGGTGGAGTGGTGCATGGTGTCGAAGACGATTGTGACCTTGTCCTTGGAGACACCCTTCGACCAGTTCACGTACGCCCCGAGGAGATCGGCGACGTAGGACCGCCAAATCACTCCGTGGCTTGGGGCGATCATTTTTATCTCGATCCCGAGGGTTCCTACCTCGTCGAGCTTTTTGAGCACCTTCTTGGCGAGTGGGGTGAGCAGGTTTGCAAAGAATTTCTTGGCATGGAGGAGTGCCTCGTCCTTCCCGATCTCGTCGTCGAACCTGGCCGCTGATGCGATGTGCTGTCCGAAGGCATCATTTGAGAAGAGGATCTTCTCCTCGGCGAGGTAGGTGAACATCGAATCGGGCCAGTGGAGCATCGGCGCCTCGAGGAAGACGAGCGTCTTTCCGCCCAGATTCACCGAGTCCCCGCTCTTGGTCTGGACGAAGTTCCAGTTCGTGGTGTCGTAGTGGCGTCCGAACCCGGTCACCGCAGCTTCGGTGCAGTAGATCGGTACGCCAGGGATCAGTTTCGCCATGCCAGGCAGTCCGCCGGAGTGATCGATCTCCACATGGTTCGCTACGATCAGATCGATCTTTGCCGGGTCGATGATCTCGCTAACCCGGGCGAGCAGCTGCTTCTCAAACCCGGGATAGGTGTTGTCGATCAGGGCAACCTTCTCGGTACCGACGACCAGGTAGGCGTTGTAGGTGGTGCCGGGCAGCGTGTATCCATGGTATTCCCTGAGGTTCCAGTCGATTGCCCCGACCCAGTAGACGCCGGGGGCCAGTTCTGTTGCTGTGGCTTTCATCTGATTCTTCTCCGGTAATTAGTTCTATATTATACGAACATTCCATTATATACGAACAATACTATATGTAGATTACGGTATGTCAGTGAAGAAGCAAGGAGAGGAAGGTCATACACTCGCCGTCGCCCTCTTTTCGACGGAGGAGGGGGTTCGGACGGTCGGCGGTATGATCCAGATGCGGATCCTTGCGATGCTGAAGGAGGAGGACCTGAGTTTCGATCAGATCGTCTCCCGTTCAGGGCGAGCGAAGTCCACGGTCTCGGTCCATCTGAAGGGGCTGGTTGAAGGAGGGGTTCTCACGGTCAGGACTGATCCTGTCGACCGCCGGAAGAAGATCTTCTCGCTCGCCTCCCGCCATCTCGGGGATCTCTCCTCAGGAGATCTGCACCGGTCGGACCTGAGCACCTACCTGATGGGCTACGCCGGCGCTGATGCTCCCCCTCCCGATTTCTTTCGCCTGCTCTTTCAGACCCTCAGGGTCACCCTCCTCGCTGACGGGATCAACATCGATCCCCTCCTCTTCTCTTCTGGACTGCACGTCGGCGAGGCGATCGCCCCGACGGTCGCCGGCCCGGACCTTGCGACCCTGCTCGGGAACCTGGCCCATTTCTGGGAGAAGCATCGGCTCGGCCGGGTCGAGGTGATCTCGCTCGATCCGATAACCCTGTATGTGTACGACTGCTTTGAGTGTGGAGATCTTCCAAATATTGGTAGACCGGCCTGCGCCTTCGATGCCGGGCTGCTCAGCGCCGTCTTCTCTGATTATTATCACCAGACCATCACTGCGCAGGAGACGGCCTGTTATGCGATGGGCGACGATCACTGCTGCTTTGTGGTCCCGGTTCCGGAGATCACCTGACCCTGCGCCAGGGTCTTCACCTTCCGCCGTGTCGGCAGATGGCCGGTACCACGGCAGTGATCCACCACCCGCAGACCACGGCTCCCAGCGAGACGAGCATCCAGGAGAGGGGTGGGATAGCATGCCCTGCCAGTGCCTGGAAGGTGAGCCCGATCAGGAGGACCCCGGTGATCCCCCAGGTGTACCTGATCACCATTCTCCTCATTGTCGGGGCCGGCGGGAATCCCTGGTGGTGCGCCGTCAGGACCGCCCCGGTAGCGATGCCGAAGAAGAGCCCTGTCCAGATCAGGTGGGCCGAGGGATCGAGCGGCCCGGCCAACGACGAAAGGAGCGATCCCGGGACAGGCCAGAGTCCACCGGCAGCCAGGCAGGCCGGGTAGAGCACAAGCAGGAGGACCGATCCCCCAACTGCCGCCAGGATCTGTCCGCCCATCGTCAGGTTTCCGAGCCATCCGGCCAGCGGATGGTCGAGGACCAGCATCACGGCCACCAGTGCTAGGCCGACCAGCGTCCCACCGACCACCTGGACAGGCGTGTGTGCACCCGCCAGCACCCTGGCCACCCCGACGATCACAATCAGGACGACGGCAACAGCGAACGCAGGCAGGGTTCTGGTCGTGCAGGCAAGCCAGCCGACAGCAGTGGCGGTCTGCTCGGCATGGGTGGAGGGGAAGGCGTACGACTGTTCTCCAGGTCCGCCCCCTGCTAGCGAGGAACCCCACGAGAGGCGGGGCACCTGGAAGAGGATCTTCAGCCCGATGTTCAAGCCGCCGCTCACCATCGTCAAAAGCATCACCCGAAGCCCGAGGGCGGGATCGACACACCAGTAGAGTGCAGGGAGCAGGAGCAGCACCAGGTACAGCAGGTTCGATAGGATCTCTCCGGCCAGTACGGCGATACTTGTCACAGTTTTCTCCTCGTTTCAGCATTTGCCCCTACCGGGAGATAGGTTCTTTGATGGTGGATCCTGGGTTTCCTTATAATCTCGAAGGTTGAAGATGGTTGTATGCGCGAGGACCTCCGCCAGGTGCTGCATCTTTTGATCGGCCTGCTGATCGCCGCACTGATCCGCTTCTTCGATCCCGCCGTGACGACTCCGCTGCTGGTGGTGGGGCTGCTCGGGGGAATGGTGGTTGCCGATGCGGTCAGCCGGGGCTTCCATCTCCCCCTGATCTCCTGGATCCTGGCCCATGCCGAGCGAGAAGGGACGGTCCCCGGGCAGGGCACCTTCTTCTTTGTGATGAGTGCGCTCACCTGTCTGGTCCTCTTCGGGAGTACGACAGCGGCGACCGGGGTACTGGTGCTGGCAGTGCTGGACAGCGTGACGGCCCTGGTCGGGATGAACTTCGGCCGGCATCGGGTCTACCTGAAGAAGACGGCTGAAGGGACCGGGGCCGGCATCGTGGTGACGGTCGGAATCCTCATCTTCCTTCTCCCCCCTCCTCTGGCCGTTCTGATCTCCGTCGTCGCAGGGTTGGTCGAACTCTATGCCCCGGTCGACGATAACCTGCTCATCCCGGTCGGGGTCTGTCTGCTTATATCGGTACTCTGATCGTCGAGTCCGGCGGGGCTAACATTGGAAGGGGACGATTGATCGGGTGAGAGCCTCAATACTCCTTGACAGTCTGTTCGGGACATTTGGGAACCCATTATCGACCCAGATAGTCTGATTTCACCTGGTGGGATCTCATTTCGCACCCACACACTTTCAGCACCTCGTCCCTATAGTGGTTGATCACCATGATGGCGATCAATCCCTGCTTTGGCCGGGAGAATGGCCAGTTCTCGGCTCGGTCGAGCGCCGACCATGCACCCTCGTCGACTTCAGTCCGGAGCGCCCGCTTGAGTTTGTTGTATCAGTACTTAGCTAATTATCCTTCGTGTCTTTTTCTTTCATCAGCGTTCCAAATCTTCTTCAGTTATACTGGATTTCTGAGGGCAGGAATTTTTATCACGACCTTTAGGTTTACTCTTACTGCCTCCCAGACAAACAACTTGAACTGATCAAATCTGAACGTGCCTATCTCAATGGTTCCTGGACCTTGTTTCACAGGTGAGAATCGTGTCCAAAGCACTGCTATCCAGGGATTTTTTATCAGAAACGAGATAATAGCAAAGAGATATTGGATCACCGGATTGCGGGTTGAGGTTCTGGGTTTGACAAGGTTCCGCATCCGGTATGACGACTCGATCGCAAACCTAGATCGGTAGGTCTTATGAATCCGCTGGGGATCCCAGGATATGCCATGTACCACATATTCAAAGTTCTTGACCCCATGTTTCACTCTTTTTCCGTTTGCATACTTCACATTTATCGCAATCTTCAGACGAAGCGAGGGTTTTCCACGCATAATATACTCCCCAAACCGTGATCTTGTTCTGTTCAGGGGTTGTTTCATCGCTCGACTGTGTTTTCGGACCGGGATGATAAATGGGATCTGAACGGTTGTCAGGAAGTCGATTACCTTTCGTGCATAGAATTCCCGATCAAGATAGAGTGCTTGGATCCTCAGACCCGCTGTCGTGATTGCATCCAGACAGCGGATGATATACGCGACCTTGGATGTACCCTGTGTCACAGGGTAGACCGCCAGGGTTACCTGGCGGTCCTGGGTGATCGCATAAATCGTAACGTAGGAATAGAACTCGTTTGTTGATTTCTTGAGCCGACTTTGAATGACATATCCCTCGTTTTCTGATGAAACCGTCCCATAATACGGGTCATTGGTGTAATCAATGGCGAACGTTGTATGCCTTTCCAGGTATCAGGACCGATGTGATCGAATGAGTTAGAATCGCCAAGTTTGTAGCTTCGAGGTCATCTATGTGGAGTTTGGCAAGATGATACCGAAGTGAAGTTTCACATGGACTCTTCTCCAGAAGCGAGCTGATCGAATGGATAGACTGTTGCTCAACGGCCATCTCAACGAGTGTACTAAAGATAGTAGTTTGGGTCAGGGATCCCTGAAAAGGAATATTCACATGACAGTTCAGAGCGGCTACAGCCAGATCACAACATTCTTTCGGACGAACGCAAGAAACATCTGTGCAGGGTCTGCTCCCGGTTTGTGAGACCATAAGGGACAGCCTGCAAAGGATATAGACCTTTCTATTCTATTGATAAATTTATGATCAACTGCATATTTAGACGTTTCACAAAATTAGCGAACTACTATGTATGGTTTTCTCTAGTCTGGGAAGTAGCATTATGAGATTATTGGGAGTCGGATCAGGCTATTAATCCAGCCTCGATAAACCCGGTTTTCACTCGCTTGAAAAAGATAAAAAAGAACGTGCTGGTATCACCGGTGTGATCGCAGATGCGGGGAAAGGGATTCGAACCCTTGAACTCCTGCGAGAGACGCTCTTGAGGCGCCCACCTTTGGCCTCTTGGTTATCCCCGCGTCTGTACTTATTACCGGTGATCTCTGTTAAATCTTCAGGCAGGGGTGTCTGGACCATCTGACCCGGCGCCGGAGGGCAGCATTTGCTCTTGCTCCTCTTTATGGTCTTTTTTTGCTTGATCCAGGGTTCTGTACCGTCCGGGGGGGACCTGGATCTCGAACCGTGCCCCGACGCCGGGGATCCCAGTCTCTGTGATCGTCATCCCGGTGATCGCGAGGATCTCGCGGGCCAGGAAGAGGCCGAGGCCGGTGTTGCTGCCGTATCCACGTTCAAAGATTCGCTCCTTTTTGTCTTCATTCACCCCAGCCCCGTCGTCCTCGCAGACGATCGTGAGGCCGGCCTGATCGGTCCTGGCGGAGAGGAGGATCTGCGTCACCGTCTTCCCATGCCGGATCGCATTCTCAAAGAGGGTGGCGAGCACCTTCTCGATCAGCGGGTCGGCGAGCACCTCGATGGCAGGGAGGAGATTGTTGATCTGCACCCCCCTGAGAGCCACCTCTGTCGCCGCTCTCTCGGGGAGGTTCCGAAGATCAGTCCAGACCGGGGCTGAAGTGCCGATCGCCTGGTAGTCGCGCATGAAGGTGACCATCTCTCTGACCCGATCGGTGGCGTCCAGGACCTGTTCCACTGTCTTGGCCTGGTCTGCCGGCATCCCGTCCTCGAGGAGCAGGTCCAAGTACCCGTCGATCACTACCAGCTGGTTACTGATGTCGTGCCTGGTGATCGCTGATATGAGCGCCAGTTGCTGGTTGGCCACCTTAAGTTCGTCGGTCCGTCGAAGGAGTTCCTCTTCGGCTAGTCGCCAGGGACTGATATCCCGGATGAGCAGCACCGATCCCGCGGGCCGATCCCCCTCTTCTCCGAGGCGGACCACCTCGAAGGTGTAATGCCGATCCCCATACCGGACCTCCTTCTTAATCCCGGGACGGGCGTCCCTGATGATCCCGGCCAACTCCGGGAACCGCTCGGTCAGCAATGCAACTGGCTGACCAATCCCTTCCCCAGTTCCGAGGCCGAGCGCCGCTTCAGCGGCCGGGTTCACCTCGGTGACTCGTTCCAGGTCGTCGACGACCATCACCCCGACCGGAATCTTCTGGAGGATGACCGAGTGGGCGATTGGGACCAGGTCGAAGAGCTGGTATGAGAAGATCCCGATGGTGAACGCCGTTGCAGTGATGACGAGGGCGAATGGGGCTAGGTCCAGGTGCGGGATCGGGGAGAGCCCTGAGATGTACAGGATGGAGGCGATGAATGGAGCGGTTATGCCGATCCCTAGGATCTGAATCTGCTTTCTGTACAGTGGTTGGGTGCTTCTGCGGTAAGCCCGCACGAGCAGTATCGTTCCAGTAAACAGCGCAATAATCTGATAACATGCGTTGAGATAATACCCCGGTCCCGGGGTGAAGACCAGCCGTGGAAACGGTGCTGAGGTATCGATGCCGACCGTCTGGTAGAAGAGGGGGCTCTGGGTCAATACCAGGGCGCAGGTGATCACCGGGATGACCGAGAGGAGGGCGAGGAGTGGAAGGGAGAGGTGCCGGGTCCGGTTGACGTATCCGAACATCCCGATCAACAGCAGGGACGGGATCGATGCGATCCCTAGATACTCAACCTTAACCCAGAAGAGGATCTCGGCTAGATCACTACTGGCTAGTTCCATTCCGGCTCCCCCGATGTACAGGGTAATTGCGATGAGGAGCAAGAGGATCCCGGTGGCACTGCTGATCTCCCGACGGCGGTACCATCCAGTATAGGCGGCGAGAAGGCCCGTGACGGTGGCTGCCGCGAAGAGGAAGACTGAGTAGCCGGTGATCATATCAGACTGATAAGATGATCATCGCCAGATCGTATAATCGATCCGGTGAGATCAGACAGAGGAGCATAACCTGCCCTTCTTCTGTTGGTTTGTTGGAGATCTTTAGGACTGGGTTCTGTACCGCTCGGGAGGCACTTGGATCTCGAACCGTGCCCCGACGCCGGGGATCCCAGTCTCCGCGATCGTCATCCCGGTGATCGCGAGGATCTCGCGGGCCAGGAAGAGGCCGAGGCCGGTGTTGCTACCATATCCACGTTCAAAGATTCGCTCCTTTTTGTCAGCCTCCACCCCACCCCCGTCGTCCTCGCAGACGATCGTGAAGCCGGCCGGATCGGTCTTGGCAGAGAGGAGGATCCTGGTAACCGTTTTTCCGTGCCGGATCGCATTCTCAAAGAGAGTGGTGATTACCTTCTTGATCAGCGGGTCGGCCAGCACCTCGATGGCAGGGAGCAGGTTTTCGATCTGCACGTTCCCAAGTGCCACCTCTGCTGTAGCCTGCTCTGTTATACACCGGAGGTCGGTCCAGACTGGAGCCGAGGTGCCGATCGCCTGGTAGTCGCGCATGAAGGTGACCATCTGGCCGACCCGACTGGCAGCATCTTGAACCAGTTCAACCACCCCGGCCTGTGCAGGTGTCAACTGGTCCTCAAGGAGTAGATCCAGGTACCCGCTGATCACCACCAGATGGTTGCTGATATCGTGTCTGGTGATCGCCGAGATGAGCGCGAGCTGCCGGTTGGCCACCTCAAGTTCGTCGGTTCGTCTGAGGAGCACCTCCTCGGTCTGTCTCCAGAGGCTGATATCCCGGATGAGCAGCACCCCTCCCACCGGCCGGTCATCCTCATCTCCGAGGTGGACCACCTCGAAGGTGAAGTGCTTGTTGCCATATCTGATCTCCGTCTCGATGCCCGGACGGGCGTGCCTGAGGATCGCGGGCAACTCTGGAAACTGCTCGGTCAGCAGCGCGGCCAGCTGGCCGATCCCCTCCCCTGGAGCAAGGCCGAATGCCGCTTCAGCTGCTGGGTTCACCTTGGTGACCCGTTCCAGATCGTCGACGACCATCACCCCGACTGGGATCCTCTGGAGGATGACTGAGTGGGTGATCGGGACTAGGTCGAAGAGCCGGAATGAGAGGATCCCGATGAAGGACGCTGTTGCAGTGATGACGAGTGCGAACGGGACCAGGTCCAGGTGAGGGACCGGGGAGAGGCCGGCAAGGTAGAGGATGAAAGCGATGAACGGAGCGATCACACCGATAGCCATGATCAGGATCTGTTTCTTATACAGTGGTTGGGTATTTTTGTAGAACGCCCGCACGAGCAGTGCTACCCCAACAGCCTGCGATGTGAACAGGTACCATGTATTGACAAAATACCAGACCCCCGGGGTGAAGGCCAGCCGTGGAAATGGGAGGGAGGTATCGACGCTGACGGTCTGGTAGTGGAGAGGGTTCTGGGTCAGGACCAGCACGAGGGTGATCACCGGGATGATCGAGAGAACGGCGAGAACCGCTGGGGAGAGGTGCCGGGTCTGGTTGGTATATCCGAGCACCACGATCAGCAGCAGGGGCGGGATCGATGCGATTCCGAAGTACTGGATCCTGCTCCAGAAGAGCATGCCGGCCAGGTCGGTGCTGGCCAGTTCCATCCCGTATCCGCTGAGGTACAGGGCGATGGCGATGAGGAGCAGGACAATCCCGGTGGTACTTCTGATGGCCTGGCGACGTTGCCACCCTGTGTAAACGGCGAGGAGAGCGGTGACGACGGCCGCAGTGATGAGGAAGATCGAATACCCGGTGATCATATCGAACTAGAAGAAAGATCATCGACAGATCATTTAATCGATCCGGTACGTTCACAGCGGACGAACGCTGCCGGTCCCTTCCTTGTCGGCTTTGGATGAAGTCCAGCGAGGGGGTGGTGGTGTTCATCGATGATCTCGTCTGTGGTTTCTCTCACTGCGAAGTTAAAGTGACGGGTGGATATTGAGGGTGTTTTCGATCTGAGTCCCTATGAAATACAGGAAATTCAGGGAAGATCGGTCTCTGTTTCGACACAGGAAAAGGAATTCCAATCTTTGACCTTCTGCAGGAGACGCTCTTGCGGCGTCCACCTATGGTCTCCTGATTCTTCCGTGTCCGTCCTTATATCGGTCGTCTCTGTTTAGTCTTCAGCCCGGGGTATCAGCACCCTCTGATCTGGTGATGGGTTTTGTCAATGATACATTTCCTTCACTCTGATCTCCTATTGTGTGAGATCCGGTTCTGTATCTCCCCGCGGGGTACCCAGATCTCGAATCTGGCCCCTGCCCATAAGGACAGGTCTCTGCAATCGTCATTCCGGTGATCGCAAGGATCTCGCGGGCGAGGAAGAGGCTGAGACCTGTGTTTTCGCCGTATCCGTGTTCAAATATCATTTTTTTCTATCATCTGCCACCCCCCGTCGTCCTCGCAGACGATTGTGAGGCCGGCAGGATCGGTCTAGGTAGAGAATTTGATCTTGGAGGCCGTCTTCCCGTGCCGGATCGCCCTCTCAAAGAGGGTGGCGATCACCTTCTCGACCAACAGGTCGACCAACATCTCAATAATGAGGAGCAGGTTTTCGATCTGCACGTTCCCAAGTGCCACCTCTGCTGCAGCCTGCTCTGTCAAATGCCTGAGGTCGGTCCAGACCGGAGTCGAGGTGCCGATCGCCGGGTAGTCACGCATGAAGGCGATCATCTCTCTGACCCGGCCGGTGACTTCCAGGACCTGCTCCACCGTTCGTGTCTGCTCAGCCTGCATCCCATCCTCAAGCAGCAGGTCCAGGTTCCCACCGATCACCACTAACTGGTTGCTAATGTCATGCCGGTGATCGCCGAGATCTGGGCCAGTTGCTGGTTGGCCACCTCGAGTTCGACGGTCCATCTGAGGAGCGCATCCTCAGCCTGTTGCCAGGGGCTGATATCCCGGATGAGCAGCACCGATCCCGCCAGTCGATCCCTTTCGTCTCTGAGGTCGACCACCTCGTAGGTGAAGTGCTGGTTGCCATGCCTGACTTCCTCCTCCACCTGGGATGGGCATGCTTGAGGATCGCGGGCAGGTCCAAAAACAGGTCTGTCAACTGTGCGGCCAGTAGGCCGATCCCCTCGCCAGGAGCGAGGCCGAACGCCGCTTCAGCGGTGGGGTTCACCTTGGTGACCAGTTCCAGGTCGTCGAGGACCCTCACCACGACCGAGTCTTCTGGAGGATGACCGAATGGGCGATCGGGGTCGGGTTCATATGCGGGATCGGGCGGGATCAGGGAGAGGCCGGTGAGATAGAGGATGAAGGCAATGAATGGGGCTATCAGCCCGAGCCCCATGATCAGGCGTTGTCTTCTAAACAAAATCTGTGTGCTTCTGCGGTACGCTCCCACGAGCAACGCGGTCCCTAGAGCCTGTGAAATGAACAGGTACCCCGAATTGATACAATACCTGGATCCTGGGGTGAAGACCAGTTGAGGAAAGGGCGCCGATGTATCGGTGCCAATCGTCTGGTAGTTGAAGAGGTTCTGCGTCAGAACCAGTATGAGGGTGATCGCCGGAATGATGGAGAGGAGAGCGAGGACTGCCGGAGAGATTGCCGGGTCAGGTCGATGTGTCCGAGCACCATGATCAGCAACAGGGGTGGTATTGGTGCGATCCCGACGTACTCAATCATTCTCCAGAAGAGCATGCCGGGCAGGTCGGTGTTGATCAGTTCCATCCCGTATCCGCCGACGTAGAGCGTGATGGCGATCAGCAGGAGGGTTATGCCGGTAGCACTGCTGGCCACCTGCCGGCGGTGCCATCTGGTGTAAGTGGCGAGGAGAGCGGTGATAATGGCTGCAGCGAGCAGAAAGAGAGAGTACCCAGTGATCATACCATATTGATGAGAAGATCACCGTCTGATCGTATAATCGATCCGGTACATTCGCAGGAGGAACGCTTCCAGTCCCCCGTGCCTCTCACATAAAGTCCGCGAGGCCGAGCTGCTGCTCCTTCGCCGCCCCGAAGGTGGACTGGATCGCCATGTCCAGCACCTCGACCCGCTGGCGGGTGTACTCCGAGACCGCATACTTGTTACAGATCCCCTTGGAGATCTCCAGGTATTTCTTCACTGACCCCTCATGCACAGTCGGGATGATCGTATTCCCGCACTTGATGCACCGTCCGGCGAGCGGCATCCGACGGTACTTGGAGCCGCACCGGGTGCACCTGAACTTCTGCTTGGAGAAGGCGGATAGGTTTCCCATCAGGTCGGGCATGAAGTGGGTCTTGAGCACTCGCTCTGCCACATCGTCGGCGTCGACGGCCCGGATCTTCTCGGCCAGGTCGAGTTCGGCGCCGAGCTTGTCGACCATCGACTCGAGGATCGTATAGGTGGACTCGAGCGGCCCTTCCGAGATATTGGAAGTATCATGGGTGAACATGAACCCCTCCAGCTGGGCTGGGGTGCCGAGCCGCCGCTCCACCCGATCGATCAGGGCATCGAGGTCTTTTGGGTGGGTGTACTGCTGGGCGGCCAGGTAGAATTCCAGTGGATAACTGGACCCGACATCGACGTTCAGCGACTCTTTGTCGATCTCGGCCGGGTCGAGCCTGGAGGTGAGCACCAGCGGAGCATCCATCGATCCGCCCCTAGTCTCTGGCAGAAACGAACGGGAGAAGTTGATCAGCCCGTCGAGGAGCATCATCACACAGTCCTCATCCCCGTCGCACTGGCCGGTGAAGATTCCGTCCGCGACCAGGGTGTGGTCATCGGCCACCGTCAGGCAGAAGACCCTATCGTCGGGGCAGGGAACGATGTCCAGTTCGGTGATCCGGTCGGCGAGCACCTGCCCGCCTTCGTAGACCGGGACAGCGTCTCCGATCTTAACTTCGTCGGCCCGGATCTTTTTGAGGTAGTCCACGTCCCAGATCAGCATCGCATGCTCGGGGGTGACCGAGACTACCTTTCCCCGGGAGGTCCCGAACCGGATCAGGGCGGGCGGGGCCCGGTGCACCGAAACCGAGGTGATCTTCTTGAGATGCATCGTTCCCTGCGTATCTACCGATCGGGTCAGAAACGACCTCTTTGGATCAGAGTAGAATGTGCCGAAATGGTCGAGCCCTGGATTTGAAAGGTCAAAGTTCTCGAGGACGAACTGCCGGATCGGCACCTTCGTCCAGGAGCGATAATCATAGACCTCGATGACCGTATCTCCATAGAAACAGTTCCGCCTCTTCGCAGCATGGAAGAACGGGTGGGCATAGCCGACATTCGCTTTTGTGAACCCGACCAGCCTGGCCAGTACTCCGGCACTGGTGTGCGGTGCAAGTCCTATTACCAGGTGGCCGATCAGGTCGGCCCGGGACGTGACATTGTAGAATCGGGGGAGGTGGTAGACCTTCTCCAGCAGATCGTCGATGAAAGCCGTCACCTCCAGCAGCCAGACGGCACACTTCTCTGAGACCAGGATGTCCTGAGGCCGGAGTTCCACCACCTGCGTCGGGTCGGTCAGCGGCACCCCGTAGACATCCTGGGTGTACCCGAGGGCGACCAGTTGTTCGGGGGTCACTCCGCACTCGTCGGTCCGGATATGGGTCAGGGGAAGATCGATCATATCGTACCTGACCGTCCCGTCCTTGAAGACATAGAGGCTGTGCCGGGCCCGGAGGACCCCCTTGGCCAGGTCTTCGACGACCCGCTCCCGTGAGATCAGTCCCTTTACCCCCTTGACGAGCGGGACCATCCCAGTCCTGAGGCCGAGTTCCTCAAGGACCGTAGCATAGTCGTTCTTAACATTGATCGAGACCGTCTGGGTGCAGACCGTCCCGCCATCGCACCGGGGGCACCTGTCCGCGTTGATCTCTATGTTGCACTTCGGGCACCGGAAGACAGGTTCAGTGTGAGCCCCGCAGGTGCATCGGTTCTTGTAGGTGATCGTCTTGCATGCGGGGCACCGCCGCTCCCCAACCTCTGCAGTGATCACTCCACCGTCCCGGTTTCGTTCCGGAGCGTAGGTCGAGGCCTCCTGGAATGAACGACGGGCGCCGCCGGCCTCGCCGACCGGGAAGAGTGCGTGGGGCGGAGGCTTCATCTCCCGCGCCTTGGACTTGCCGGGCCTGCCCATCCGACCCCCGATCCGCGTCCCTCCCTTCTGCCGCATCGCAAACCCGGCGAGGTGGCAGGCGAGCGACAATGCATTATGGCCGTCGGTCGGCGCATCCGCCCAGACTCCTCGCCTCTGCAGGTGCAGGTCGAGCCCGAGGGCTGCTATCAGCACCAGATGACGGGAGATGATGATCCGGTCGTCCCTGACTGTGTGTGGAACCAGCAACTCCTCGAGGATCGCTTTCCCTTCCGCTTCGCAGGGAAGGACGAGCCCGGCTCTGGTGACCGCCCCGGTCCGGCTGACCCAGTCTGAGAGAGTAATCAGTTGTTCTGGCGTGATGTCGTCCCACATCTGTGTATACTCTGGATGGAGGTATCCCCCGTCGAGGGCCAGCAGGATCGCCTCGGTCTCGTCCGTCGGGCGGCTTGCTCCGTTGCTCTCCAACTGCCACCACTCATCGCAGTATCCGCAGGGTACCAGCAGATGGTTGTTCTCCAGAAACTCACCGTACGAGACAAGCATCTCACCGACATCGAGGATCCGCTCCACCGACCCGGAGATCTGGTGGGCGAGCGCCAGATCATCGACCCGGAGGACGTCCCCGTTCACCAGCCTGACCGTCGGCCCCTCGATGGTATCCACCGGCACGATCCCCGCGGCCTTGCCTGGTCGTTCGACCTTCATCTGGGTACCGACCGCCAGAAAATCGCCGAGTAGGTGCATCGTCGCCGGGTGGAGGCCGGCCGCCGCGAACCCGGTGTTCCGTGCCCTGCCATACCGCAACCGGAAACCCCCTTTACGCATAGGATATGAGAAGACCGGCCGACCGCCGATCAGGTCGCGGATGTATTTGTCCTTGGGTTTAACCCCGATCTCATCGTCGTCGTCACCAGTCTTCACCGTCCCGCTGATCAGTTCGTCGAGCCATTCCCAGCCCTCCATCTTCATCTTCCGGACGTTCTTCTGGATCTTCGGGGCCTTGAGGGCCATCCCTTCGGCGACGACCAGCGCCATCCCGCCCCGGACAACGTTCGTCTCGACCCGTTCCAAGTTCCGGTACCCTGAGACCTCCTCCTGCTCGGTTGCCTCACCATCGATGCAGACCGGACAGTTGGAGACGATCGTTCTGATCTCCTTCTCGCTCGGCAGGTACTGGAGCGACATGATCGAGTTATACTGCTTGATCTCCTCGATGTACCGTTCGACCTCCTCGGGGCGCGGGATGAACCTCCCGATCCCAAGTTGCTGCCTGACATAGTCGCCGACCAGCACCGAGAGCGCCTGTGCTGTTCCGCCGGCGCTCCGGATCGGGCCGGCATAATAGATCTTTAGGTAATCGGTTCCGTCATCGTTCCTGCCAAGACAGATATTCCCGATTCCCTCGGTGGGGGCCGCCACCACCCCTTCGGTCAGCAGGGCCATCCCGGTCCTGATCGCATGATCGAGGATCTCCTCCCGAGTCGTCTCTCCAAAGCGCTTGGCGACGAAGTCGTCGCCGATCCGGAGGGAAGCCTCCTCTCGGGACATCGTCTGTTCGAGTTCCCGAATCCGTGCCGCGACGCCTGTGATTCCGAGCAACGCTTCGACCCGGTCGGCCAAGTCATTGGCTATCGGGATCTCGACCCTGGTCTTGGGGTCGATCCCCAGAGCCCTCGCTTGCTCTGCAACACTGATCGCCTCGTAGAGGCCATCCTGGAGCCTCTTATGATAGGCTGCCATCATCGGGGAGACCTGCAACATCAGGATCAGATGGTCGCACACCTGATATAAGAGCGAGGGTGTGAGACCTCTGGTTATTGGACTTGGATTCAGGGTGTTGAGAGTGCCGCCTGGATCTTCGCAAGGACCATGATCGTCCCCTGCTTGTCGAGCGGACAGTTGTCGTTTCCGCATTTAGGGGAGTGGATGCAGGCCGGGCAGCCGTCGGTACAGGGGCAGGAGGTGACCAGGTCCCCGGCCATTGCCGCCAACTTCCCGAGCAGGGACGGCACCCTCGCTGTCAATCCTGCCCCGCCCGGGCAGCCGTCATAGATACAGATCAGCGGCCCGCCGGTCTCCGGTGCCATCACCATCGAGACTCCGCCGATGTCCTGCCGATCGCAGAGCAGGTGGACCGGCATCACTGCGATCAGGGCGTGTTCTGCCCCATGAAGCGCACCGGCCGGGTCGAGGCCGGCTACAGTCAGGTCTTGGAGCAGCGTCGCAGAGAACTTCAGCGAGACCCCTCGGGTCTGAAAGGTAAGGGGTGGCAGGCCGAGGTGATGGGTCGCGAGCACCTCGCCGTACTGTCTGATCTGGTAACCGGTGAAGGTCTCCTGCACGGTCACCTCCCCGGTCTCGATGGTAAGTCCTGGGCGGACAGTGGTGGTTGCGACGGTGCCGGCGGTGATCTCGGTGGCATGGAGCGGCTTTGTGGTGTATTCGACGTCGACCGGTTCGGCGGTAATATCCAGGTTCTCCGGTTCCATCGCCGTCACTGCGAAAGTCTCCCCCTGGTGGAGGAGGATGGCTCCGGCGAAGGCCTCCCGGTAGGCCTGGTGTCGGTCAAGGGTCTCCAGCACCCTGCCGCCAGCGACCACCCGGAAGATGTCACCGCTCAACCCGTCGAGTTTGACGGCCTCGGTAGCCCGCTGTCTTCCGGCATAGACAAGGCCAGACTCGGTCTCTGCCAGCAGCCGTTCTCTGACGAGTGCAGTCGTCAGCGGCGAGAAGAGCGGACCGAAGAGATCCTGGTCGCCGTCAGTCAGCGGCAGTTCTGCAGCAGCGCAGAGGAGCTGTCCTGAGACGATCGCCGGGTTTCCCAGGTCTATGATAGCCTGCTCGTGCGGGGCGGCGAAGAACGCCTCGGGGTGATGCATGTAATACTGATCCAGCGGTCCCTGCTGGGCGATGACGGTTGCGACCGACGGCACCTCCCGTCGGCCGGCCCTGCCAATCTGCTGCCAGGTCGCGATCATCGTGCCGGGATACCCGCAGAGCACCACCGCATCGAGCGAGCCGATATCGATCCCGACCTCTAGGGCGGAGGTGGTGGTCAGCCCATGGAGTTGACCTTGCTGGAGCCGGTTCTCGAGGTCCCGCCGCTCGGACGGCAGGTACCCGGCCCGGTAGGCCGCCAGTTCGTATCGGTCCACCTCCCCGGCCTGCTGCAGGTACTCCTTCGCTACTGTGGTGATCACCTCTGCGGTCTTCCTGGACTGGGCAAAGCAGAGGGTCTGCAGGTCATGTCTGACCGAGGTGAGCATCACCTCGGCGGCGGCCGTGATCGTCGACCCTGTCTCCCCGGGTATATATGGGTTGTACAGGATTACGTGCCGTTTCTGTTGCGGCGCGCCGTTCCTCTCGATCAATCGACAGGGATGGCCGGTCAGCATCTTCCCGAACTCCTCCGGGTTCGCCAATGTTGCGGTCGAGAGCAGGTACTGCGGGGTCCGCCGGTACCCCCGGCAGATCCGTTCCAGCCGCCGAAGCAGCAGGGCGATCGAGGAGCCGAAGACCCCTCGATACCGGTGCGCCTCATCGATAACGATGAACTGCAGTCCTGCCAGGAACCGGGACCACTTATAATGCCAGGGAAGGACCTGGTGCAGTTCATACGGATTCATGATTACAATCCTGGACTGGTTGCGGATCTGCGGCCGCATTCCCTGGGGCGTGTCCCCGTCGTAGACCGCCGGTCCTATCCGGATACCACTGGCAGCCTCCAGATCGAGGAGCACTCGCATCTGGTCCCTGGCCAACGCCTTGGTCGGGTAGAGGAAGAGAGCGGTGGCAGCCGGCTCTGTTTCGAGTCGCTCAAGCACCGGCAGCGAAAACCCAAGGGTCTTGCCGCTGGCCGTAGGGGTGGTGAGGATCAGACTTCCCCCCAGTCTGCATTCCTCGATAGCCGCGCACTGGTGGGTGTACAGGCGGATATCCCGCTCGTCGAGCATCCTTTCGAGGCGCAAGGAGAGCGGACGTTCCAGGGAGCCATACGCAGCCTCCCGCCCCTCGATAGACCTAACTGCAGCAATTCGCCTGCTGTGGCGTTCCGAACCCTTCAGGGCTGCCAGCAGGGCTTCAGCGGTCATGATAGATCTCCTGGATCAGCCCGTAGAGGTGTGCCGTGGTGACCAGATCCTGCCGGTTGTGCTCGACGATCGGCACCAGCGGCCCGGGGTTACCTGTCTGCTGATAGGCAGCGTAGAACTCAGGGACCATCGCCGACGGGAGATCGTCCTCTCTGACCGTCCCGCAGAGTTTTGCCTCCAAAGTACCGAGTTTGCAGTCCTGGAATTGGTTCTTCCAGAGCGATCGGCTGTGGTGGAGGAGATCGATCTGAGGCAGCCTCGGCTCCGGCAGCCGGTAGTAGGCGCATCGCTCCTGCAGATACGGCAGGTCGAAGGACCGACCATTAAAGGTGATCAGTACGGTCCCCGGCGAGAACAGTTTGAGCGTGGCCATCAGGGCCGCCTGCTCGTCCCGGACCCCCTTCAGCAGGAACTGGGTGGTGATCAACTGGTTCTCCCTGAGCCTGGCTAGCCCGAAGAGGATGATCGGACGGGAGAAGAACCCAAGCGTCTCGATGTCGAAGAAGAGGAGGTCGCTCTTCTGCAGGGGTGACCCTGCCAGGAAGGCGAGCCGGTGGGAACGAGAATGGCGCGATAGAACCAGGTCGAGCAGGTCGTTTCGGTCAGTCATTTCGATCCGTCGCTGCACCCTGCTCGCTTCCTCCCTGAACCGCCGATTCCAGATGAGGTCGTTAATCGTTCGATATCCCCGTCGTTGCAGGCTCGCCGCCGTCCTGGCCCCGATTCCCGGAATCAACGTCAGATCCTCCCAGAGCAGGGTCCGCAGCAGGTCGGGGTCAGGCCGGTCCAGCCTGCAGTCAACAGAATCGGTGACTTGGTAACAGCTCCGGCCGTCCGGCATTTCGATCACTTCCCCGTTCAGTGCATCATCGAACGAAACATTCAGGTAGGCTTCGAGCAGTTCCTGCTTTATGGACAGCCCCCGCTGATAGGTGGATGAAAAGAGGTATGAATCGCTGAATCCTGCCCGATAGATGTTGTCGTGTGTGATTACCGTATAGTCACGGGAAACGTCGATCCTGGCGGCGAGGTTGCTGCAGATCTGGTCGATCGGGGTAGACATAGGGATGATCAGCATCTGGTGTCGGCTGGATAAAAGGGTTGAAGGCTGCAGGGTGAAAGTGATCGTGAACGATCAATAGTACTTCTTGATGAAGGATCTGACCTTCTCTGATTCGAACCACCCTCGGTCGAGACGGTCGATGATCCTGTCGATCTCCTCTGCCTGCCTGAGAATCTGTTTGGTATATATCCCCTCCTCCAGGTCTGCGAGCCCGACGATCACCGCCAGCGGGTTTCTGATATGGTCGCCGAGGGTTGCAAACTGCACGATGTTCTGCTCGATCTGCTGTAGGGCCTCCCGCTTGATCCGATCGAGTTCCCGGCGTCCCCGGATGTCCCGGATCATCCAGCAGAAGACCACCTTTCCTTCTGGATAGGTGATCGGGTTCTTCCGGACCTCCACCGGAACCCGGCTTCTATCCTTGCGGATCAGTTCCCCCTCGACCGGGACTGTGGCGGACGGATCTGCGGTCAGAGTTGTCGACCCGTCAGCCACCAGATCGACAGGTGAGAGGTGGACCAGTTCCCCAGCTGTATATCCAAGCAACTGCTGGAGTGCCATATTCGTCTCCACAATCCCCTCGTTCTCCGGGTCCACGATCATCAGCCCATCGGAGACCTGCTGAACGACCCTCCTGTACCGGTTCTCCGACTCGGTCAGTGCCTCCAGAATCCGATTCCTTTCGGAGATGTCCCTGGCCACGGCCACCAGATAGTCATTTCCGCCAAAACTGGTGAACCGAATAGTCATCTCCACGCAGATCTTGCTTCCATCCTGCCTGAGCAGGCAGGTGGTCAGGGTCTGCGTTGGGTGCAGGTCTGCAGTTACCAGTCTGGAGGGATCGGGGGTACCGGGGGGTGTCAGATCGCTGATCTGGAGATTGAGCAACTCGTCCCGCCGGTACCCAAGCTGTTCGCAGGCGGACCAGTTCAGGTCTGTTATTCTCCCTACAGGCAGTTGGATCAGCAGGATAGCATCATTGGACTGGTCGAGGAGGGCCCTGAACCGTTCCAGATCTGTAAGTTGTGCTTGCAGTTCCGGGTAATAGTTCTTACGGGTGGAATGTTCACCAAGTCCGATAATCTGCTCACGCAGGTGATCCCAGTGATCATCAGAGGAGTTCTTCATAGATCGCCTCGATCTCTTCCACCGTCGGCTTCTTTGGGTTGGTGACCATGCAGGGGTCCTCCATAGCATCGGCAGCCATTAACGAGATCACGTCCCTGGTTACCCCAAGCATTTTGAGATCCGGCATATCCTTAATGCCTGCGGCCAGTCCCCTGATCCCGGCGCAGACCGACTCCTTCACTTCCTGGTCAGATTTATCCTTGAGATCCAGCCCAAATATCTCTCCGATACGGGTGTATCGTTCCGGTACCGCAGAGAAGTTGAATGCGACGACCTTTTCGAGGAGGATGGCATTGCAGACCCCGTGTGGGATGTCCAGAAGACCGCCGAGGGCATGAGCCATTGCATGGGAGGCCCCGAGGCTCGCATTCGAGAAGGCCAGTCCTGCCTCTAGGCTCGCAAGCATCAGGCTCTCCCGCTGTCCATTTGTGGTGCTTTCAGTTACCTGTGGAAGGGTAGTGGCCAGCAGCCGGATCGCCGCCAGGGCCTGGAGATCGGTGATCGGGGAACTGGCGTTGGAGACAAAGGCCTCGATGGCATGGGCCAGGGCGTCGAACCCGGTCACTGCGATCAGGTGCGACGGGAGGGTGATCAGGGTATCCGGGTCGATCAGCGAGACATCGGGGACGATTGCCTTGCTGATGATCGCGAACTTCCGACGCCTGGTCTGGTCATAGATGATCGCAAACTGTGAGAGATCTGCTGAAGAGCCGGCGGTGGTTGGAACACAGACAAGGGGTGGACCAGGCCTCTTCACCTGGTCAACCCCTTCAAAAGAGATAATATGCTCGTGGTGTGCTGAGACGATCCCGATCCCCTTTGCACAGTCGATGGCCGATCCACCTCCCACTGCGACGATTCCATTGCATCCGCCAGCCTGATACAGCAGTGCTCCTTCCATCACCTCTTCCACCCGGGGATTAGAAGAGACCTGATCAAAGAGATGAACACTGACACCGACCTCGGTCAGCGTCTGTACCACCTCATCTACATATCCGGTTCTGACCACCCCGGGATCGGTAACCAGCAACACCTTTCTGGCCCCGAAGTTCCGAGCATACTGCCCGGCGAGCATACGAGCACCGCTACCGTAGACAAACTCTGGAGATACAAATTTCCTGAGTCTTGATGTGTTTGTCGGTATCATCAGGTCACCGGATTCTGGATAAGATATCTTAAGCCTGTACTGGTAAATACCTTGTCAGTTCCCCTTTGTCGGAGATCCTTTCATAAGGGTGAACCTGATGGCCGCCCCCTTTCCGGGGTCGCCTGGTATCCGGTCCTCAACCTGGATTGTGCCACCGTAACGCTCGACCAGGGATCTGGTGATGAAGAGGCCGAGCCCCTTCCCGGAACAGTCCTGATCTCCCCGTGAAAACCGGTTGAAGACCATCTCCTTCTGAGAATCCGGGATACCGGGGCCGTCGTCCTCGACGGAGATCTCGACCATCTCCCTGAGATCCCTGATCCGGACCTGTACTCTCACCGACGGCCCCCCATACTTCAGACTGTTCCCGATCAGGTTGGTGAAGATCTCGGCGACCAGATCGTCGACCATCACCATCACTTCCCCCGAAGGAACAGCGATCCTGGTCTCATCGAAGTGCTCTGCCTCAGATCTGATCACCCTGACCAGGTCTGTATTTTGTAGGGGTGTATGGTTCTCGTGGATCCGCCGGATCGTGGAGACGTTCCTGATGATCTCCCCGCTCTTCTCGACTCCGACCAACAGGCGTTCTGCGATATCCTGGTCCTCTCCATCCAGGGTCTCGGTCAGCAGGGTGGCATACATCATCGTCGCCGTGATCGCATTGTTCACATCATGGGTGACGATATCAAGGTACAGGTTCGCCCGGGTACAGGTAGACTGTACCTGCTGCTGCAGTTCTGTCTTCACGACCGCAGCCCCGATCTCCCTACCGATCGACTCGAGAATACCCCGCTCATCATCGTCGAACTGGTGGACCTGTGAACTGACGACATTCATCCCGCCAACGACTCGATCGTCGGCGATCAGAGGGATCGAAGCGGCCACTTTAAATCCGAGAGCCTGGAAGATCGGACTCAACTGGTGCTGGTCCTTGAAGAACAGGGAGGATCCCTCGATCAGCACCTGCCTGACCTGGGGACTGGTGATCGTGATTGTTCTGACTACTTCGACGAACTCAGGCGGGAGCCCCTGGGATGCGATCAGATCTGCAGTATTCTGCTGGTCCTGTCGGATCAGGCAGACCCCTCCCCCTTCAAAACCCAGCAGGGAGATGACCTTTCCGAGGACGAGGGTTACCAGTTCGTCGACCGATGCGGATGAGGTGGCGACCTGTGTGATCTGGTGAAGGATGGAGAGTTCATTGTTCTTCTGCCTGATCTCCTCCTCTCCCTGCAGTCTACAGGTCATCTCCTCGAGCACCTGATCGCGCATCCCCCGGTAGGCCTTGACCTGGTTCACTAGATCAGTCACATCCTCTATCGAGAAGAGGGCATGATAATGGCCTTCCCCTGACGGTAGTGCCGTTACCGTCGTCTTCTGGTTCTGCATCCGTCCGTTTCCAAGTGGCACCGGGATCATGTACTGGTGGAGTTGGGACGAGAAGATGGCCGGTACCCCCTGCTCAAAGACCGCGCAGAGCCGCATCGTGATCTTTGGGGATACCAAATCGGGGAAGAACTCTCCAATCTGCCTTCCGGCGATCGTCTCACTGCTGATTCCAGTCCAGCCGGCAAGGGTATTGTTCCAGAAGAGGACGGTCATATCGCTGCGCAGCACTAGGATCCCAACTGGCACTGCGTTCAGCAGCATATCCCGGTCCCAGGCCTCTTTGATTGGTATCATTATTCAGCAGGTCCTGCACTCAATTTGTCGATCCCCGCGAAGAGGGCGTCCAGCGATCTGGTCTCCAGGATCAGCAGAATATCCCCCTCAATATGGAGGTGTTCGATACTGAATCGGGTCTTTATGAACAGCATCCACTCGTTGAGGGCTGCTGCATCAGAATGTACAAGTGCCGCGATCGATCCCTCCAAGTAGATGGGAAGGCTGTACCTGACATGCTCATTGAGCATATTCGTGATCGAACCCATCACACAGTTCACGACAATATTCCCCACCTCGATCAGGGTCACTGCCCTGAGTGCGTCGAGGTCGGGGGTTCCCTGTTCCTCGTCGGTCAGGCACGAGACCAACTGGGCCGCACTGGCAGTCGGAAAAATCAGGGCCGCTGTGCCGGAGAACGAGCCGGAGAAGTCCATCTTCACGGCTGCCTGTCGATCGTCAACCCGCCCATACACCACTTCATTGAGGTCATCGAGAGTCACCAGGTCGATCGATGGGACCCGCAGCGAGATCTGGTGCGAGGTCATCTGGTTCAGCATCCCGGCTGCTTTTCCGACACCGATGTTGATCAGTTCTGTCAGGGCGTCCCGCTTCTCGCCGGTCAGCACCTGTGGCATTTGGTTCATGCGCCAAGCCCACCCAGTACTGCGCTGGTCAGATCCTCCATCTTCACTGGCTTGTTCAAGAACCCGGCGGCACCGAGTTCAAGGCATTGATCCCTGGTTATCTCCTGGATATCGGCGGTTAACACCAGCACCGGAACCGTATTTTTCAGTTTCTGCAGTTCTGAGAGCACGGTGAACCCGTCCATCTCCGGCATGACCAGGTCGAGCAGGATCAGATCAGGTGCGTCATCAAGGACACGTTCCAGTCCCTCCCTGCCGTTTTTTGCCTCTATCGTTTCGTAATTAACCTGTTGCAGTGTTTTTCGGATAATTCCACGCTGGAATGATGAGTCATCGATGATCAGGATCCTGGCCATGCGGATACGTCTCCTGTGATCCTATAGAACACCCGCGTGGATAATTCTTCACCTCCCCTCTTCTCGGGTGTGGGGATCTTCGAAAATAAACCGGTGCTCCTCACTGAACAATCCCGAAGAGTTTTTTACATCTGAAATCGCATCTTGCGTTGTCCATGTTTCACGTTCTGCGTTGTCCCGGTTGCTCCACCTTCACCTACGTGGACCGGTTCGAACGCTGGAAACTCTGCCATGTCTGTGGTGAGGTGATCAATGCCAAACGGGCTCCGGTTTATCTGGATGTTAGGGACTATCGGGATGCTGAGGACGTGGTCGTTCAACTTGAGGAGTTTCTCCATGCTGCCGGCAGGGATGATCTCTCACGCGAGGAACTTGAGACCCTTCGGCGGGAGTATACCCAGTGGCTGCGTCTCCAGAACGGTGATGACTCATCGCTCTGATATCATGGATCCTCGTTAATCATCGAAGATCTACCTGATGGTACAGATCCTGTGGTTCACGTGTAGGGGGTAGCGGTTTCGAGAAGAATCCCCTGAATTCTTAGAATGATAATACCAGTGCATATTTTCTGAATTAACCGATATCAGACATTTTTTTTCATCTTCGATCGGTCAAAATGTTGCATTCTACATGATCTAAAAAAGATGAACGGTGCCCTGTGATTTGGGTAAGCCGTATCAATTATCGAGTTTCTTGAAGACCCCTTTCTTGGTGATATAGATCCCGCATTCGGGGCATCGCCAGGTCTTGGGCAGTTTCTCAAACGGTGTTCCGGGCTCGATCCCACCCTTTGGATCCCCTTTGACCGGATCGTAGATATAGTGACATTCAAGACAGATATATCGGTCCATCGACAATCAATCATCAACTCCTTATGATCTGGGTCTGATCGCATCGATCAGTGCGTTTCACTGGTAGGAACTGCAGATTTATCAAATGATTGGATCTAGCACCTTTCTATAAAAAAAGGTGAGAAGATGCATGAACATCTTCGATAGGACTCAGAAGAGGTCCTTTAACTGGAACTGGTGCGGGCCGAGGCTGCCGCCGTAGTTCCCTGCGCTGATGAACTTCACGCCAGGGATCATGCATGCCGCTCTGATCCCCGCCCCCATTGCATCGGCGACGGTCTCGGCGTCGACACCATCTATGACGATCTCAAAGACCGAGTTCACGCCGTCAGGGATCTTAGAGTCCTCGACCTTTCCCTTCAGGGACGGGCAGTAGGCCTCGTTGGTCGAGGCATTCATGAACTTGTACTTCTTCGAGCCGACCTTCGAGCCACTCGCAACGATACCACCTGGGAATGACGTGATGGCACCCTCGACGCCGCTGATCGCATCGCTGGCGGCCTGGGCCCCGACCAGTGCAGCCATCTGGTTCTCGCCCATCACAAAGAAGTTACCGCCTGCGACTCCCTTGACTGCACCGTACTCCTCCTCGATGATGAACTCGCCACCCATCAGCGGGATGGCCCAGCAGTCCCGGTCTCCGACCTTCTGCTGGTATTCATAGCCATCTCCGAAGAAGTGGAGCTTCACTGGGATCTTCTCCTCAGCGCCCGGCAGACCGTTAAAGGCTGCTGTGGTCGGAGCGGTCAGGATGCACTCGCCGATTCGCTCGATCAACTGTTCTTTCAGTTTCTTCTTGGATGGGTTGCAGATCAGCATCGAGTAACCAGGTCTTCCATCAGGTGTCTCCTCGGCGGGGACGAAGGTGTCGACACCGCACTCAGCAGTACATCCTATACATGATGTTGCGAACCCGCTTGCCTCAACAGCAGCGGTGTAGGCGAGGTCCATCGTCGCAGCAGTGATGAGCACCCGCGAGATCCAGATTGGGAAAGCCTCGGCATAGGTGTCATCGATTGGTACTCCATTAAATTCCATTACAAATTCCTCTGTAGGGAATTTCACAATGGTGGCAGAATAATGTTTCTAATTTTGATTTATGGCGCATAACGATTTTTGTTTTTCAACATTGGATGTATTTAATTATTATAAATATCAATAAAATACATTTGATTTTGTCCAAGAAACAGGCAGGAATTGCTGGAATGAACGCAGAAGGTTTATCTAGATTATTTTCCCAATCTTGTCATAATCGATTAGACATCGATAATTAGCTGGTGTGTGAAAAAAATGGCATTTGCAGTGCACATAAATTTAGAGCATTGTACCGGCTGCAACAATTGTGTGGTTGCGTGCCCTGTCGGTGCACTAGAGCTTCATACGGTCGATCCTGTCACCAATGAGAAGATCTACCTGGTCAAGAACGGTAAATCGATCGTGATTGACATCAAGAGTGAGCTCTGTGCCGGATGTGGGGTCTGCGTTGAAGCATGCCCGCACGACGTGATCAGACTGGTAGGCCCCTGGGGGCCCCGGTCTGCGGCGAAGGTACAGTAAGAGATGAAATGAGGTTTATCGTATGACAACAATGTTTCCAAAATTCTCCAAAAAGAGGGAAGGGGATAACGTTGTGATGGAGCAGAAACTCCTTCAGAGCGTTAACAACCTGATCCTCAATGCAGAGACCTGTACTGGGTGTGGTATCTGTGTCGAAGCGTGCCCGGAGGAAGCGATCGTCCTAGGACTCGTCGGTGCAGCACGGAGAGGCGCCATCGACTACGCAGCGCCGATCGATGTCGACGAGGTCAAGTGCTCGTATTGTGGTGTCTGCGTCTGCATGTGCCCGTTCAATGCCCTGACCCTGAAGGTTGACGGTGAGGAACGGCTCCCGATCGTTGAGAAGGAAGGGTTCCCGCAGTATGACCGGACCATGAAGATCGATCCAGAGAAGTGTGTCCGATGCACGATCTGTGACGATGTCTGCCCACGGGATGCAATCGATCGGAATGTCCCGGCATATGAAGGGACAGAAGAGGACGGAGCGAAGAGACAGAGCGCCCTTGCATCCACGACCACCTTCAAGGTCGACGATGAGAAGTGCACGCTCTGTGGTATCTGTGGCGAACTCTGTACGGCCATCGAGGTCAAGCACAAGGCATTCTCTGCTGGATCCGGCAAGGTCGAAGGTGAAGTCCTCTGGGACGAGACCAAGTGCGACGGATGCAAGGTCTGTGCGGACATGTGCCCGGCCGAAGCGATCACTGTTGAGCGGACGGTCTCTTCGAACAAGATGAAGGGAGAAGTTCAGATCGTTAACGAAGACTGTTGCACCTGCACTTGGTGCTCGACCAACTGCCCGACCGAAGCGATCACCATCGAGAAACTGATCGAGGGTGAGATCGAGTTCCACTCTGAAAAGTGCCCTGGCGGCTGTTCGACCTGTATCGAGACCTGTCCGGCAAATGCGATCTATCTGCCTGAGGCCAAGCCTGCAAGTGAGATGGTCGGAGCCGTCGAGGGGACGATTGCAGTCAACAAGGACCTCTGCATCAAGTGTGGGGCCTGTGTGAACGCGTGCCCTGGTGAGGACATCATCGTGCTGCAGAGGACTGGACTGAAGATGAAGGGCAAGGAGACCGACCTCTTCAAGCGTGTCCGTGACAAACTCTTCACCAGGCGGACGTCCGTAGTGAAAGAGGAGAAGCCGGGCGAAGTTGGGCTGAAGATGCTCGGGAATGCATGAGGTAGTCAGAATGGCACAATCAAAAGGTTACCCGGACGCAAAATTAAACGAGAAACTGAGAGACCGCTATATGCGTGGATCTGACACAAACCCTCAGTTTACCCAGGATATCAGGGATATTTCTAAGACCACGGCACACATGTGCTTCCAGTGTGGAACCTGCACCGGCAGCTGCCCGTCTGCGCCACGGAGCACCTACCGGATCCGTGAATTTATGCGGAAGGGAGTGCTCGGTCTCGACGATGAAGCGCTGACCGATCCGGATCTCTGGCTCTGCACAACCTGTTACTCCTGCACAGACCGATGCCCGCGAGATATTGCCCCGACCGATGTGATCATGGCGATGAGGAACCTCGCATTCAAGCGGGATATCATTCCAATCAACTTCTTGAAGACCGTTCTGGCTATCTACAAGACCGGTCATGGCGTTCCCAACAACGATGTGAACAGGGCTGCCCGCGAAAAACTCGGTCTAACTAGGGATCCGCCGACCACGCACATGTACCCTGAATATATCAAGGGTATCCAGAAGATACTGGATCACTACGAACTTAAAGAGAATGCTGACAGGATTATCGCAGAAAACGAGGGATGATACAAGATGCATACATATGCTTTTTATCTCGGATGTATCGCGCCGAACAGGTACCCCGGTAGTGAAGCGGCTGCAATTCGTACGAGCAAGAATCTTGGTATCGACCTTGTTCCGCTCAAGGGTGCGAGCTGTTGCCCAGCACCGGGTGCATTTGGATCTATCGATATCAATGTATGGTACGCCATGGCAGCACGGAACATCGTGCTCGCCGAGCAGATGAAGATGGACATTGCCCTGATCTGCAATGGCTGCTACAAGTCCATCTATGAGGTGAACGAGAAGCTGAAGCACGACACAGTGATGCGTGATGCGGTCAACGAAGTGCTCGCAGAGGTGGATATGGAGTTCAAGGGGACGATTGATGTCTATCACCTTGGCGAACTGCTCTATGATCCAAAGATCTGCGGTGTCGATAAGATCCGCGACTCGGTCAAGATTCCGCTGACCGGTACAAAGGTCGCTGCTCACTACGGATGCCACCTGATCAAGCCGAAGAAGGAACGTCATCTCGGGTCAACTGAGAACCCCATGTGGGTCGAGGAACTGATCGAAGCACTCGGTGCCGAAGGGGTCCAGTACAGAAATAAGATGCAGTGCTGTGGTGCCGGCGGCGGTGTCCGTGGGTACGACCTTGTTCATGCGCTTGATATCACCAACGAGAAATTGACAAACATGGCGGAAGTGGGTGCCGACGCTGTCACCGATCTCTGTCCATTCTGCCAGCTCCAGTTCGACCGTGGACAGATCGAGATCCAGGAGAAGTTCGGGAAGTCTTATAATATTCCGGTCTTCCACTACTCAGAACTGCTCGGGCTTGCCCAGGGAATGAGCCCCCAGGAACTGGCGCTCGACCTGCATGCGATCAGCTGTGAACCGTACTTGAAAAAGGTCCTCTAATGGAGATGCGAAACATGGTAGAAGACAAGAAAAATCAAGAACCCAGAATTGGGGTGTTCCTGTGTCACTGTGGTACAAATATTGCAGGTTCGCTCTCTATTGATGATGTGCAGGCATATGCACAGACCCTCCCCCACGTAGCCCACGTAGATAACTATCAGTATATGTGCTCGACCCCGGGGCAGTCCAAGATCAAAGATGCGATCAAGGAATACAATCTGACCGGAATTGTGGTCGCAGCCTGTACACCACGTCTCCATGAGCCGACGTTCCGGATTGCCACTAAGGAGGGTGGACTGAACCCGTTTAGATTCGAGATGGCGAACATTCGGGATCAGAACTCATGGGTGCACATGCACGACCATGAGGGAGCCACCGAGAAGGCCAAGGACCAGGTCCGGATCGCGGTCGCCAAGGCAGCGCTCCTTGAGGATCTCTATCCAAAGTCGGTACCGGTGGAGAAGGCTGCGATGGTCGTTGGTGGAGGGGTTGCAGGAATGCAGGCCGCACTCGACCTCGCCGCAGCAGGGATCAAGACCTACCTGGTCGAGAAGGAACCGTCGATTGGTGGACGTATGTCCCAGCTCGACAAGACCTTCCCAACCCTGGACTGCTCGCAGTGTATCCTCTCCCCAAAGATGGTGGATGTTGGGAGAGCCGAGAACATCGATCTGTATACCTGTGCAGAGATCGAGGAAGTCGAAGGTTACATAGGTAACTTCGACGTGACGATCCGCCGGAAGGCCCGTGGTGTGCTCACACCCAAGGAGGCAGAGGCAAAGGGGATCGTCGGCGGTGGCTGCACCGGTTGCGGTGACTGCACCTCGGTTTGCCCAGTCGTGAAGCCGAACGTCTTTGAGATGGGGATGGCTCCACGGAAAGCGATCTATATCAACCACCCCCAGGTGGTTCCACTGATCTATAAGATCGACTTCGATTCGTGTGTGAAGTGCGGCCTCTGCGTAGAGGCATGTGGCACCAAGCAGGCCGTCGACCTTGAGATGCAGGACGAACTGGTCAAGGTGAAGGTCGGAACCGTCATTCTCGCACTCGGGTATGAACTCTTCCCGATCGAGAAGAAGGAAGAGTGGGGATACAGGCGTTACGACAACGTCATCACCGGTCTTGAGTTCGAGCGGCTGATCTGTGCCTCAGGTCCGACTGGCGGTCATCTGATCCGTCCGAGCGACGGCAAGACTCCGATGAAGGTTGGATTCGTTCTCTGTGCGGGGTCACGAGACAACACCGGCGTCGGCAAGCCATACTGCTCCAGATTCTGCTGCATGTATTCGCTCAAGCATGCCCACCAGATTACCGAGAAGATCCCGGGTGCAATTCCTTACATATTCTACATGGATATTCGATCCTTTGGGAAGATGTATGAGGAGTTCTACTACCGTATCCAGAACGAGGGTGCCAAGTTCATCAGAGGGCGTGTCGCCAACATCCAGGAGGATCCACTGACCAAGAACCTGCATGTCTTTGCTGAGGATACTCTCCTCGGTGAACCGATGGATATGGAGGTCGACCTGGTCGTGCTCGCCTCGGCTGTTCAGCCGACCGATATGACCGAAAAGACCAGGAGACTCTTTGGGGTCTCCTGTTCGCAGGACGGATGGCTCCTTGAAGCACATCCGAAATTGAACCCGTGCGGGACCACCACGGCAGGGGTCTTCCTTGCAGGGGTCTGCCAGGGACCGAAGGATATTCCTGACACTGTAGCATCTGCAGAAGGCGCTGCCTCTGCGGCATCGATTCCGATCCACATGGGGCAGGTCGAGCTCGAGCCCTACTTCGCCATGTGCATCGAAGAGAAGTGCGCAGGTTGCGGTATGTGTGTGAACCTCTGCCCCTACTCGGCCCTCGCGCTCGTCGAGAAGGACGGTCGGACTGTCATGCAGGTCACAGAAGCCAAGTGCAAGGGATGCGGGACCTGTGGTGGATTCTGCCCTGGTGGAGCAATCTGGATGAACCATTTCACCTCTCCGCAGATCCTTTCGCAGATCGATTCGTTCCTTGTTGGAGGTGAGCAATAAATGGCTGAAGAATGGAAACCGAAGATCCTTGGTATTATCTGCAACTGGTGTTCATATGCAGGAGCAGACCTGGCCGGCGGTGCTCGTATTCAGTACCCGCCTGATGTCAGGACGATCCGTATCATGTGCACCGGCCGTGTCGATATGCTCTTCATCCTGAAGGCGTTCAGCGACGGAGCAGATAGTGTTCTGGTATCCGGCTGCCACTTCGGTGACTGCCATTACCTCGAAGGAAACTACAAGGCAGCAAAGCGGATGTTCATGGTCAAGAGCCTACTCAAGAACATCGGTCTGGATGACAGGCGTCTCCGGATGACGTTTGTATCAGCATCTGAAGGTGCCAAGTGGGCGCAGGTCATCACCGATGTGGTCAACACCACCCACGAGCTCGGACCAAGTCCGCTGAACCCGGACGTAAAGCAAGCATAACTTGAGCATAAATAGAGAAGGGAGGACTCAATGACAAAGATCACCCTTAACCTGATAACTGGACGAACGATCCAGCAGGGTGTCTCAATGGAGGCCGGCAAGGATAAGCCGGCCTACCGGGACGCGTGTGGTATCATTGAGATGGATCCTTCTGATTTTAAGAGACTGGGAGCATGGCGAAACACGAATGTACGTGTAACCAGTCCGTATGGTAGCGTTGTAGTGAAAGCGGTCGAAGCTACCCAGGGCCCCCACCCTGGGCTCGGCTGGATCCCGATGGGGCCATGGGCCAACGCCATCATCGATCCCAACACCTACTCGACAGGCATGCCGACCTTCAAGGGTGTCCCCATCACCGTTGAAGTCGCCATGAAAGAACCGGTTCTCGGCTCGATTGAACTGGTGCAGAAACTCTGCAGAGGTGAGGATGTATGACTGAAGTGGTTACTGAATTCATATGTCCAATCTGTGGATATATATCATCGTAAAACGGATGTTCATGGTCAAGAGTCGGTTGAAGTAGATATCGGTCTGAGTGACGGGTACCTCTGCATCAGAAGATGCCTGATGGGTTCAGGGCAATACCACTCATGAACACGAACTCTGGTTTGCTGAACACGGACCGCAGACCACGGAAGTAAAGCAAGCAAAAAAATATAATTCTAGGAGGGATGATTCAGTGACAAAGATCAACCTAAACCTGATATCCGGACGAACGATCCAGCAGGGTGTCTCAATGGAGGCCGGCAAGGAGAAGTCAGCCTACCGGGACGCCTGCGGTATCATCGAGATGGATCCATCAGATTTTAAGAAACTTGGGGCATGGCGGAACACGAACGTACGTGTGACCAGCCCCTATGGTACTGTTGTGGTGAAGGCGATCGAAGCCACCCAGGGTCCCCACCCCGGGCTCGGCTGGATTCCGATGGGGCCATGGGCCAACGCCATCATCGATCCCAACACCTACTCGACAGGCATGCCGACCTTCAAGGGTGTCCCGGTCACCGTCGAGGTGGCGATGAACGATCAGGTTTTTGGCTCGATTGAACTGGTACAGAGGCTTTGTAGAGGTGAATGTGTATGACAAAAGTAGTAACTGATGTCATATGCCCGTTCTGTGGGACACTCTGTGATGACTTGGAGGTATCAGTCTCTGATGACGGCAAGCAGATTATCGATGTCTACAATGCCTGTGCCATCGGAGCAGAGAAGTTCCTCCACTCCCAGTCCAAGGACCGGGTGACCAGGCCGCGAATGCAGCAGGCGGATGGGACCTATAAGGAGGTCTCCTATGATGAAGCCGTTGAGTATACGGCCCAGATGCTGGCCGGCGCTAAGAAGCCGCTGATGTATGGTTGGTCTTCGACAAGTTGCGAGGCGCAGTCGATGGGATATGAGGTCGCCGAGAATGTTGGTGCCATCCTCGACAACACGGCTACCGTCTGCCATGGCTCGTCTCTGATGGCTATTCAGGATGTCGGCATCCCGAGCTGCACGCTTGGTGAGGTGAAGAACCGTGCCGATACGGTTATCTTCTGGGGATGCAACCCCTCGCACGCCCATCCACGGCACATGTCGCGGTACTCGATCTTCCCGCGCGGGATGTTCATGGGCAAGGGGCAGAAGTCCAGAAAGATGATCGTCGTCGACCCGAGGAACACCGACACCGCCAAGATGGCTGATGTTCATCTCCAGCTCGAGCAGGGGAGAGACTATGAACTCCTCTCAGCACTCCGTGTTGCCATCCGAGGAGAATCTCTTCCAGATGTCGTTGCAGGGATCTCCAGGGAGAAGATCCTTGAAGCAGCCAACATGATGAAGGATGCCCGGTTCGGGATCATCTTCTTCGGGATGGGTGTCACTCAGTCCATTGGCAAGAACCACAACATCGACATGGCTATCATGCTGACCAAGGACATGAACGAGTACACCAAGTTCAGCATCATCGCCATGCGTGGCCACTACAATGTGACCGGTTCAGGCGCTGTGATGGGTTGGCAGTTTGGATTTCCATTCGCCACCGACCTCTCACGAGGATTCGCCCGGTACAACCCCGGCGAGACCACCTCCAATGACTTGCTCCGCAGGGATGAGGTCGATGCGGTCTTTGTGATCGGCAGCGATCCCGGGGCACACTTCCCGATCAGTTCGGTGAAGAAGATTTCAAGACTCCCCTCAGTGGCGGTCGATCCCCACATCACACCGACCACTGATGTCTGCAAACTGCATGTCCCGGTGGCCTTTGTTGGGGTCGAGGTTGGCGGGTGCTGCTATCGTATGGATAATGTTCCGATCGAGTCCCGCAAGGTTGTCGAGCCCCCGGAGGGGATGTTGACCGACACAGAATTTCTGACAAGGGTTCGTGACCGAGTAAACCAGATCAAGGGTGCGTAAATACATGACAGAATACCTGATCAAGAACGGCTTTGTCTTTGACGCAGTGAGCGGTGTCAAAGGAGACAAGGCTGACATCGCAATAAAGGACGGCAGGATCGTCGAGACGTCCGAGCTCTCATCGAAGGCGGAGCAGATCGACGCAAACGGCAAGACGGTCATGGCCGGTGCGGTTGAGATTCATGCCCACGTGGCTGGACCAAAGGTGAACGAAGGAAGAAACTACCGTCCAGAAGATAAACTCTTTGGCTGTACTCCCAAGACTGCGACCTCTCGGATGGGTGGTGGTTTCTCGATTCCAACCACGTTTAAGACTGGCTATACCTATGCAAAGATGGGCTATACGACGGTGATGGAGGCTGCGATGCCCCCGTTGTACGCACGTCATGTGCACGAGGAGATATGCGACACGCCGATCATTGACCAGGGTGCCTTTCCGGTCTTTGGAAACAACTGGTTCATGCTCGAGTACCTCAAGAACAATGAGATCGAGAATGCGGCTGCGTACATTGCCTGGCTGCTCCGTGCAGCCAAGGGGTACGCGGTCAAGGTTGTGAACCCGGGTGGCACTGAAGCATGGGCATGGGGACTGAACTGTCTCTCTGTCAATGATCCGGTTCCATACTTTGACATTACCCCAGCGCAGATCGTGAAGGGGCTGCTCGAAGCGAACGAGTACCTCGGTCTCCCGCACTCGATCCATGTCCACTCCAACAACCTCGGGAACCCCGGAAACTATACGACCACGCTCGACACGTTGAAGATCGCTGAGGGGTATAAGACCCACAACAAGTTCGGCCGTGAACAGGTGATGCACCACACGCATCTCCAGTTCCACTCGTATGGTGGCGATAGCTGGCTGAATTTCGAGTCCAAGGCCAAAGAGATGATGGACTACGTGAACGCTCAGAAGAACCTGACGATCGACCTCGGGTGTGTGACCCTCGATGAGACAACGACGATGACCGCCGACGGACCGTTCGAGCACCACCTGACCGAATTGAACCATCTGAAGTGGGCGAACGTCGACGTCGAACTTGAAACTGCAGCAGGGATTGTACCGTACATTTACAGTCCGAATGTCAAGGTCTGCGGTATCCAGTGGGCCATCGGACTTGAACTGGCACTCTTCGCCAAGGACCCGATGCGGACCTTTATCACCACTGACCACCCGAATGCAGGGCCGTTCACCCGGTATCCCCGCATATTTAAGTGGTTGATGAGCCAGGAAGCCCGGCAGGAGCGGCTTGATACGTTCAAGTGGAGCCAGAAGGTAATCGACGCCACAAACCTCGCAGAGATCGACCGTGAGATCACGCTCTATGAACTGTCGCAGATGACCCGGGCAGGGCCGGCGAAAGCACTCGGTCTGACCGAGATGTGCGGCGGGTTAAAGCCAGGGATGGACGCGGACGTTGTCGTCTACAACTTCAACCCTGAAGCACCCTTCACGCCGGACCAGATCGAGACCGCGTTCACCTGTGCGGATGATGTCTTCAAGTGCGGTGTCCATGTGGTCAAGAATGGCGAGGTCATCTCTAATGGCAACAAACGGACTCTCTGGGTCAACGCCAAAGTCAGGGACAACCCGCAGGTCATGCATGATGTTGAGGAGAAATTCCTGAAATACTACAGTGTCAACCAGAACAACTACGAAGTCAGCGGGCACCACTATCTCCCGAACCCGTATGTGCTCGAGGTCGATGCGACAGAGTGAGGTGAGTGGTATGGAGACAGTTACAGTCACAATCAAGGATCAGCCGAAACTCTTCGTCGAGGCTGAACATATCACTCCCGACGGTTTCGCAGGCAAGAGTGCCGCTGAGATCGCAGCCCTTCATGTCTATGAAGGGACCGAGCAGTTCACCATCGGCAAGTACTTCGAGATCACCGGCAACGCCGGCCCCACCGCGGCTGAGACAAAGGTCGTGCTGAAGGGTGACTTCTCCAGGGTCAAGTACCTGGGGATGAAGATGTCAGCCGGTGAGATGGTGATTGAAGGGAATGCCGATATGTATGTCGGCGCCTGGATGGCGGGTGGAAAATTGACCGTCAAGGGCAATGTTGACGCCTTCGCAGCCACCGGAATGAAGGGTGGCGAGCTGCTGATCGAAGGGAACGCAGGCAATTACCTCGGGTCAGCATACCGGGGCGACTGGCGCGGGATGCAGGGCGGTCTGATCCGCGTAGGCGGCAACGCAGGCAGCGATATCGGGACATTCATGAATGGCGGTACGATCATCATCGGCGGCGATGTGGACATCCATGTCGGTACCCATGCAGAGGGCGGCACGATCATCGTCAAGGGCAATGCGAAGAGCAGGCTCGGCGGCCAGATGGTCGAAGGCGAGATCACGGTCTTCGGCACCGTCGATGTGATGATGCCCGGTTTTAAATACGTCGAGGACGTGGAGCGGGAGGTCGACGGTCAGAAGGCGATCTTCTCGCTCTATCAGGGCGATCTCGGCGAGCGGCACCGGACGAAGAAGGGGCAAGTCGTCTATGGCACTCTCTATGTGAAGAAGTCCGCGGCTGCCGATGACGATGCGATCAGAACGGCACGATTGCAGGCAATGCGCGAACAGAAGAAGGCAAAGAGGAGGGCGGCCGCAGAGGCTGAGTCCGCTTCATCTGAAGAGTAACCGCTCAACATTTATTCAGAACCAGCAGATCTGCTCCTGCAGATCTGCTGTTGACAGTAACACACCAGCAGGTCCGATATGGATCACACCCCTTTTTTCCATCAATGCTCCCCCTCGGTTCGAGCTAGATCCAGGTTTTATCAGAATAAATGTTTATCAGGGTGAATCACCCCACAGTATATGATAGAATAATGACCTGTACCGTAATAGTTGGTGGATTCTTTGGAGACGAAGGAAAGGGGAAGATTGTCGCACATATCGCCCATGCAGATGAGCCCACAATCATCGCACGGGGCGGTGTAGGTCCAAATGCAGGCCACACTGTTCAGGTGGGTGAGAAGGAGTACGGCGTCCGGATGGTCCCTTCAGGGTTCGTCTATCCCGATGCCCGCCTCTGTATCGGCGCAGGGGTGCTCGTCGACCCGCGTGTGCTGGCGCGGGAGGTCGATGTTCTGGGTGTGAAAGGAAGGATCTTCGTCGACCGGCGATGCGGAATCATCGAAGAGAAGCATATCGCAGCAGATAAGGCCAGCGTCCACCTCTCCCAGAAGATCGGGTCCACCGGTACAGGCTGCGGCCCGGCCAATGCTGACCGAGTGATGAGGGTCGGTAGGCTGGCACAGGATCTGCCCGAACTGAAGGAGTACCTGATCGATGTTCCGGTCGAGGTAAACACGGCGATCGATAATGATGAGGTTGTTCTCCTCGAAGGAACGCAGGGATTTGGGATCTCCCTCTATTATGGGAGTTATCCCTATGTGACCAGCAAGGATACTTCGGCCTCGCAGATCGCGGCAGATATCGGGGTCGGGCCGACTGGGATCGATGATGTGGTCGTGGTCTTCAAGGCATACCCGACCAGAGTCGGAGAAGGACCCTTCTCCACCGAGATGTCCCACGAACAATCAGGAGAACTCGGGATCCAGGAGTTTGGAACGGTCACTCACCGCGAACGGCGGATTGGGTGCTGGGATGGGAAGATGGCCCGGTACTCGGCGATGATCAATGGGTGTACGCAGGTCGCGATAACAGGGATTGACAAGGTGGACAAGGCTTGCTTCGGTGTGACCGATTATGAGAAACTGACTCCTAAGGCCCTGGATTTTCTCCGTGCGGCTGAAGATGATATCAACCGGCCGATCACGCTGATCTCGACAGGTCCCGAGCTCTCACAGATCATCGATCTGCGCGATGAGTTCTGAAGGTGGTGTTGAACAAGGTAGAGAGGACTAGTGATCGAGATGAGAAGAAGTATGATGGAGATCCTCTGTTGCCCTATCTGTAAGGGTGACCTTACCCTGCAGGCGGTCGAAGAGGATGAATCTGAGGTTCGGGAGGGTACGCTCTTCTGTGCAGCCTGCAGGGCTGGATATCCGATCCATGACGGAATCCCGGACCTGCTCCCGCAGAAGACCGAATAAGGGGTGAGTTTGATGGAGGCCAATGAGATCTACTTGAATCGGAAGAGGATCAACTCGCTAGAGGTCCCTCGCGATCCGCTCCAGATCGGAGTGGGCCGACCGCTCACCTTCCGGTTGATCAACTACGGCGCCCCGGTTCATCTCTCGTTTTCTGCCATGGACGCCGGGCAGTTCACCGAGTTCACGCACCAGAACATCTTCGTCCGCGACGAGATGATCTTCGATCTCCCGATCCGTGAGGACGCCTATCCGGGTACCTTCTCGATCAACGTGGTCACCGGGTATGGCACGGTTAGGGACACGATCGAGGTGCAGGTGATCCGGCCGAAGGTGGTGAAGGAGGTGGCGGAGCGGCAGCGGACCCAGTATCCGGTCTACGTGGCGCCTGAGACCTCGACCCCTCCCGTGGTGCAGATCTTTGCGATTCTCGGGCTCTTTATGTACCTGTTCTGGTGGTACGTGCGGGTAGACCTGCTGAATTTCACGGCTTTTGCCCTCATCTTTGCCGGGATTTTGGTCCAATGGTACTCTCACCGGCAGGGGTAACCCTTCTGGTGCTGGTAGGGTCCCTGCTGGTGGACCGGGTCATCGGGGATCCCCATTCCCGATTTCATCCTGTCGCCCTCCTCGGCATGTTCATCGGGCTCTGGAGTCGGCCTGAACGCTGGCCAGTTCGTGCACAGCGAAGTATCGGGCTCCTCCTCACCCTGTTGACGGCCACGCTCTTCGCCCTGCCGTTCTGGCTCTTCTCGAACTATGCTCCGCTTGTGCTCTACCTGGTGGCGGGTCCGTTTCTGCTCAAGTCCTGTTTTGCCTGGCGCTCGCTGGAGGAGCATGCGGCCGCGGTGGTGACGGCCGTGGAGTCTGACCTTGGTTCAGGTCGGCACGAGGTGCAACGGCTGGTCTCCCGGAACACAGCAGCATTGGACGGGGAGCATATTCTCTCGGCGGCCTACGAATCGGTGGCTGAGAATCTGGTTGACAGCATCATTGCCCCCCTTCTCTTCTTTCTGGTCTTTGGACTGACCGGTGCGGCGGTCTACCGGGCGGTCAATACGATGGATGCGATGCTCGGGTACCGAGACGAACGCGAACGGCTCGGCTGGGCGCCGGCCAGGCTCGACGACCTGCTCAGTTATATCCCGGCCAGAGTCACCGGTCTGCTCCTGCTCTTGATCTTTACTCTCCAGGGGCGGGGATGGGCGGCCTGGCAGGTGTTTATTCGGGATCGGAAGAAGCGGCCCGGGTTCAACGGGGGGATCCCGATGTCCCTGATCGCCGGCGGAACGGGGGTGCTTTTTGAGAAACCCGGGGTTTACCGGATCGGGGAGGCCGAAGGATCGCTCTCAAAACGGGGAGTACTGGTCATCTTGACGGTCAGGGAGGCTACGCTCCTGCTGGTAATCCTTGCCGGGTGCACACTCTTTTTATTGCGTGGTCTCTCCTATAGATAGGAACATGAAGCTCGAGGAACTGAGGTTCGGCACCGAGCTGCTGAAGCGCGGATTCGCGTCCATGCAGAAGGGTGGTGTGATCATGGATGTGGTCAACGCAGATCAGGCGCGGATCGCTGAGGAAGCGGGGGCTGTCGCTGTGATGGCCCTTGAGCGGGTACCGGCAGAGATCAGAAAAGCCGGTGGGGTGGCCAGGATGGCGGACCCAGATCGTGTGACCGGAATCATCGATGCGGTCAGCATCCCGGTGATGGGTAAGGTCAGGATCGGTCACTTTATCGAGGCCCGGGTGCTCGAATCGCTTGGGGTCGATATGATTGATGAGAGCGAGGTACTGACACCTGCTGATGAAGAATATCATATTCGGAAGACTGAATTTGATGTTCCATTCGTCTGCGGTGCGCGGAATCTCGGCGAGGCTCTCCGTCGGATCGATGAAGGCGCAGCCATGATCCGGACCAAGGGCGAGGCTGGCACCGGCAACGTCGTCGAGGCCGTCAGGCACATGCATGCGATCATGGGCGAGATCCGGCAGCTCAAAGGGCTCGACCGACAGGAGCTGATCGACCGGGCCCGGTCGATCGAGGCGCCGACAGCCCTCGTCATCGAGTGTGCTGAGCGGGGAAGACTTCCGGTCGTGAACTTCTCGGCTGGTGGGATAGCGACCCCCTCGGATGCGGCCCTGATGATGCACCTCGGTGCAGACGGTGTATTTGTCGGTTCAGGAATTTTCCTCTCCAGCAACCCGGCCCGAACGGCCAAGGCTGTCGTCGAGGCGGTCAACCACTACCAGGAGCCGGCTGTGATCGCTGAGGTCTCCCGCGGGCTTGGCGAGGCGATGAAGGGGATCGATGTTCATACTCTCAAGGACGACGAGGTGCTCCAGTTCCGTGGACGTTAAGATAGGGGTACTGGCACTCCAGGGGGATGTCGCCGAGCATATCACGGCCTTCCAGCAGGTCCTCGATACAATCCCTTCGGTCGTGGGATCGGTCGTTGAGGTGCGGGAGGCGGCACAGATCCCGTCCCTCGATGCGATTGCGATCCCTGGCGGGGAGTCGACGACGATCTCGCGGCTGATCGAGAAAAACCGGATGCACGAGGTGTTGACCGGATTTCAGGGCGGGATATTTGCGACCTGCGCCGGGATGGTGCTGATGGCGAAGAGTGTTGAGGATCCAAGGATCTGCCCGCTCGGTCTGATCGACATGGAGGTGGACCGGAACGCCTTCGGGCGACAGCGTGAGTCCTTCGAGGCTGATATCCCAGTTCAGGGGCTGGACGCCCCGTTCCATGCTGTCTTCATCCGAGCGCCTGTGGTCAGGTCGGTCGGTGCGGAGGCTACGGTCCTTGCTACGATCGATCAGGGAATCGTTGCGGTATTGCAGGGGAAGCACATGGCCCTCTCATTCCACCCGGAACTCGCTGGGGATCTCAGGCTTCACCGGCTCTTCCTTACAGGGCTCGGGATCGTCTGAACTCTTTTTAAAAATTTAAAATGCCGCTGATCAGAGTGGAATCGTGCCGGTGATCCGAAGTTTTCCGCCTTCCAGGTAGCAGAGCACACTACGGTCCCCTGAGCGGGCGATCACCGGTTTGTCCAGTGACAGCGTGATCGTTGGGGTGTGCCAGTCCCCCTGGTCGGTGACAGCGGTGACCCGGCAGGGGATGAACTGCATCCAGTGACCGAGGTACAGCACCATTCCTTCCTTCAGGGCAGCAGGCCAGTACTTCACGATCCTGGCCTCTCCGGTGATCTCATCTCTGACCAGCAGATTTGGATCGCCGGTCAGCACGTCCCCGCGAGTCAACTCATCGGCTTCGATGTTCTTAAGCGCGACACCGACCCGGTCCCCCTGCACTGCCGTATCGGCATCGTCGTCATGCTTCTGGATAGAACGGACCTGGACGCTCTTTCCTCCAGGGAGGACGGTCAGGGTGTCGTGTTTGTGGATGGTCCCGAAGGCTACATCCCCGAGGACTACAGTCCCGATCCCCTTCACCGGGAATGCATGGTCCACTGGAACGGTTCCTGTTTCAGTTTCCGGGGCAGGTTGCCCTAGGGCATGGGAGAGGAAGAACTCCCGTTCAGCGACGGGGTCGTCCTCGATAACTGCGTAGTGCTCGACGACTGTTCCCTTGATGAGCGGGGCCAACTCCTCGCGGGTCAGATAGTTCTTCAGTACCAGCCAGCCCTGCTTGATCCCGGCTGAGTCGAGCATCAGTACACACTCCCCGAACTGCGCTGTGATGGCGTCCACCACCACGAGGGCGCCGGCCGCTGTTGAGACTGCATAGAAGAGCGAGACGATCCGTTCGGGGTACCTGGTCGGTTCGATGAACGTGACCGTTGTCTCCCCTTTTTTTAGATTATAGAAGGTGATGTCGCTGGCGGTACCAGCTTTGCCCAGGTTCTTTGCATACCCGTTCTCACCGAGCACTGCAATTGTCAGGTTTGCCATCGTGATCCTTAATATGAGGGCGCCCAAGGTACATCTACTCTTCGCCTGGTCGTGGATCTGCCCGATTCCATCGTCCTTGTATAAAGGATCATCACAAGCGCTATGTAGTACAATGCTAAATTTTATAGGATACAGGATATCGTTCGAGGCAACATATGAAACGCACATCTATTGGAATTATGATTCTTCTTGGGTCTCTCCTCTTTCTCGGGGTGGGGACGACCGCCGTATCTGCGACGGTTCACATCCTCCCGCTGGGGGACTCGTTGACAAAAGGGATGACAGACACCCCTGAGGATGCGAACCTCCCATCGTACCGGTACTGGCTGTATAATGACCTGAAGTCAGCCGGGTATGACTTTGACTTTGTTGGGAGCTGGACGGAACCGAACTTTGCCTTCTCTTTCGACCAGCACAACGAAGGACACGGGGGATATACCACCGACGGGATCCTGAACGGTGCTTCTGATGACCCTGCCCAGGGTAAGCTCTCTCAGTGGCTCACTGGTTACCATGCCGACGTCGTCCTGCTGATGATCGGGACCAACGATGTCCTCCACCAGGTTCCGACTGACACGTCTGTCAGTAACATCGGTGCGATCATTGACACGGTTCGGGCACGGAACCCGAATGCAAAGTTCCTGCTCGCCTCCATCCCGCCGACCTCAATCTCAAGGGACAACCTGAATGCCCTGAATGCACGCATTCCTGCGCTTGCATCCCAGAAGAGCACGGCCCAGTCCCCGGTCTACTTCGTCGACCAGTATACAGGCTACGACGGGGTCAATGACAACGTGGCGTCGAGCGGAGTTCACCCAGATAAGAGCGGGGAGATCAAACTGGCAACCAACTGGTTTAATGCTCTCAAACAGGTCCTCGGTGGTTCAGCGGTCACGACAACGACTACTGTGCAGACAACGGTTCCTGTCACGACTGCCGTGCCGGTCCAGACAGTAGCAATACAGACTGCTGCAGTTCAGACCGCTGTAACTGTACAGCCGACAGCTGTGCAGACGGTTGCAGCCACCGCCACGACCCAGAGTGTCATCGCCTCGTCCGCGTTTGGATCGAGTTTTGGACTCGGTAAGAACTTTGTCCTCGGTGACACAAGTTTCGCTGCCCCGGCCGGTGTGACTCAGAGTTCAGGGAGCAGTTGGAGCAGCAGCAGTTGGGGTTCATTCAGTACAGTATCCAGTGGCTTCACAGGAACTGCCAGTTCAACGAGTTTGACCCCGCCAAATCAGATGTTTGTCAGATGGTATCCATCCAATTTCCCTGCCGGCAGGGTTTAATTTTTTTAAATAGACCTTTTTTAAGATTATATTCCAGATCGACGCTCAACCTCTCTCTCGCTGATAAGTTCTAGTGTCACCAGCACCTGCCGAACAGCCCTGAGCCCGCCGTCGAGAAAGACCGCCCCGATCACCGCTTCGCAGCACTCTGCGAGCACTCTGCCCGACAGCCAGACCTGCTGGGTCTCCTCTCCCTTTCCCCAGAAGACCAGCGGGGCTAGATCGAGCGATTCGGCGATGGAACGGAGGACGCTCATGTTTACCCTTCGCACCTTCAAGACCGTAATCTCTCCTTTTCTGGTCACCCCGGTCCGCAGCAGGTCGTCGATCACCAGGAGATCGATCACCGCATCCCCGAGCGTAGCCAGGGCATCCATATCCCTGTCGTCTTCGAAGTGCTGTTCCCCGGCGAATGCCAGCCGGGTCAGCGCCCTCTGGGGGTGTGCCTGGTCAATAAATCTGTATTTGATCCGCCGCTCAAGTTCCTCTATCTGCCACTCTAGTGTCACTGATTATTGACTTCCCCTGATGGGTAAAAAAGGTCTGGCCTGGGGGTCGGGAGTCACTCAGGGCCCTGATAGATTTCCGAGTGCGGGCTGAATCTCTTTCACCAGTCCGAGGATCCTGTTCACGACAAGGATCAGATCATTGAACGCCTGGATAAACTCATCCACCGCAGTTCGGGCATCCTCAAGGGTTGTTGTGGCGTTGGAGATGTTGACATCCCCGGAGATCTGCTGAATCCCCGCCTGGAGGTGTGAACTGGTGGCGGTCAGGTTCTGGAGTGTGTCATTGATCTGGTCGATGTCCGTCTCTTCAGCACTCACGGTACTTGCCAGGCCCAGTATGCAGACTGCAAGGATCAGGATCCAGATGATCAATCTCATCCAGCAGTACTCACCCTTTATCGCAATAAGGCTGCATGTCCAGGCACCTTCTCTGCCCTGTCCCTGAAATCCAGGTTATCATTAAAAATAGTAATAAACGTTTCTTTCGTCTGGTATACGCAATAATAATATCATCCGACGTGTTTTTATTATATGAACTGAAATAGAACCATTATTCAATGACATCTCGATCTCCCCCAATCACGATCATCATCTCCATGCTGATCCTGGTCGGGGTAGTCTTATCGATCGGGATCCTCTCTGGTTTTACCTATAATGAGGCCAGGTCCGTGCTTGTGACGCATGACCTGGAGACCCGAAATTATGCAGAGGCTGGTCTGATCGGATCCTACACGCTGATGGATCGGGATCTCACCCTCTTCGACGACTTCTTCTCAGACAGCCTGAAGAACAGTTTTCCTACATTTCTCGATGCATACAACCGCTCTGGCGGGGATCCCCGGAATATCGATCTGAATGCACTGAAAGAGCAGCTCGGTGGGGACATCGATCTCTATGTGATCGATGATCACGACATGGTGATTGCGACCACCTACACACATGACCTCGGAATGAACCTCTCCGAGTTTACCGGTTTTTCAGAGACGCTGGCGAAGATGCGAAACGGGAGCGGATACTATGCAGACCGTGTCACCCGTGAACAGGACACCGGTATATTTCGGAAGTACGCCTATTATCCAACTCCTGATCACCGTTATCTGCTCGAACTCGGCCTCAATGACGCAGGGTTCATGGCGCGCAGGAACGTCTCGTTTGTAAAGACTGCGCAGCAGGTTCAGGCAGATAACCCTTCCCTGGTGTTGGTGCGGACCTTCAACATCTATGGAGAGCAGATTGGGGATCGGACTGCAAAGGTAGATCCCGGGTTGAATGAACTGCTCAACCAGGTGATCGCGAACCGGTCGACCCTTGAGGTCAGGGATACCACCAATGCCACCCTGACCAGGTTCCGGTTTGTGGACCTGAAGAACCCGGTGTATGCATCTGATCCGAGTCTGGTGATCGAGTTCGTTTACACCACCCGCCCGCTCGACGAAGCCCTCTTCCGGCTCACCCTCGAGCACCTGTTGATCGGTCTGCTCGCCCTGGTTCTCGGGGCCCTCTTTGCGTCCGGTGTATCGGTGCTGGTTGTCCGCCCGATCCGCCAGATCATCGGAGATGTCGAGGCGATCGCGAACGGGAACCTCAACCACCCGATAGGAAAGGTCTGGATGGTGGAGTTCGATGCCCTCCGGCAGAGCATCCACCTGATGGTCGACCGGCTCAAAGAACAGGTGAACCAGATCACGCAGCAGAACGAGGTGCTTGAGGCCAGGGTCGAGATGAGAACCCGGCAGTTGGTCCAGAGCAATGAGGAGGTGCATCTGTACCTGGACATCATGACCCATGATATCAACAACACGCTGACCGTAGCACTTGCTTCTGCCGAGATGCTCAACGATATACTCCCCCCCGGCCATCCGACCGAGCATAAGATCAAGGTCAACCGGATCACGACGGCTATTCAGAAATCGGTCGGGATCATCGCCAGGGTATCGATGATCAGCAGGGTCCACGATTCCGATATCCCGCTTGGTGAGATCTCTCTCGATCACGAGGTTCTGGATGCGATAGGGCACTACCCTGACGCTTCCATCGAATATGCCGAGACTTCGCTGCAGGTCTGCGCAGACCAGTTCCTCTCTGAGGTCTTTGTGAACCTCCTTGGTAACAGCCTGAAGTTCGGGGGACCTGATGTCAGGGTCAGGGTGGCTGTCGAGGTCGACGAGGAGGATGTGACGATCTCGGTTGAGGATTCCGGCCCCGGGATCTCCGACTTGGTCAAGCCCAAGGTCTTTGGAAGATTTGCACGCGGCGAGGGGCATGGAACGGGGTCTGGTCTCGGTCTCTTCATCGCGGCCTCGCTGGTGGCCCGGTATGGAGGGCAGATCTGGGCTGATGACCGTGTCGCCGGCTCTCCAGAACTGGGGGCGGCGATCCGGTTCACCCTCCCCCGCCACTGCTTTGAGGAGTGAGTGACGAGCCCCACCTCGTTCACGCGCTCCGTTCAAAATTTCTCTTTACGTAACTTAAGATTTCATCGTCCCGCGGAATATCGTCTTCACCTGTTTGATCCGCGACGTCAGGGTGGTGAGGTGGACTTCGTCGTCGTGCATTCCTGGACTACCTGCTCATTGCAATTAATTTCACGGCGACCGATCAGATCCCCGCACGAGAGGTAGCTGGTCTGCGAGTTCACTGAGATGCACAGCTCACCAGAGAGGGATATGGTCTTTTGAAGGGATGAATGGACCGATCCCGCCTTGGCCAATCTGGCGCTGGCTGCTGAATAAAGGGGCACGGCATGATTCCTTCATCGATCCTGGTCAGAGTGAGATCGATTGTACCTGATGTATCTCATATATCTGTTATTGTGATGACGATTCCCTATTCGTCTTATTCATTAAATCGTTTGTACAGATGGTTGGCCACAACCTGAAAGATTAGGATGAAGAGGCACAGCATCACGATGTCGATGATCGGATTAAAGTGGGTCTCGCTGGAGAACGCGGCATGAATCAGGTCGTTCCCATACGTCAGGGGGGAGAGATACGTGATGAACTTCCCGATAGAAGGGATCTGTTCCAGGGGAATGAAGACGCCCGAGATGAAGATGAGGGGCAACCGCACGAGATTCAGCATCGACATGATATCGCCGGGGCTCTCTGTCGGGTAGGCAGCAAAGAGCGTCCCCATCGTTGCAAAACAGAATGAGGTGAGGAGGAGGCCGGCGACGAGCGGGGCGATCTCGACTATAGGGGTCTGGAAGATGATGAGCCCTGCGATCAGGGGCACAAACGCGATGCCGAGGCTGTACAGGAAGCCACTCAGGCTCTCGCCGAATACGACCGTATGTAGGGAGATCGGGGCTGACAGGAGCCGGTCGAAGGTCTTCATTCTCCGTTCGATGGGGATGGAGACCGGTTCGATCGAGGAAGCAGAGAAGAGTATCGTGATGGCGATCAGTCCGGGGATCATCACTGTGGGCTCGGCGGTTCTCCCGACGGCGAATGCGAGGAACATGAAGAGGGGGAAGAGCATACCGGAGACGATGATATTTGGCTTCAGATAGTAGATGAGGATGTCCTTTTTAGCGATTGCCCAGGCTGCGTGCAGTTCCATACGGATCTGTCCGCACTGCTCCGGGAGGTCAATCAATGGTCTTCACCCCTTTTGTCCTGATGTCCAGTCCGGTCAGTCGGATGAAGACATCCTCAAGGGTGGGCCCGAGGGTGTTGACGCTGATAACCCGGAGATGATGCTCGTGTGCATACTCCATGACTTCGTCCAGCACAGCGGGGGGGTTCTCAGTGATCAGCCGGAATTTGTCCCCTTCTTTTCTGACTTCGCTCACGAGGGCGATCTGTTCGAGGTTCCCGGATCTGACCGGGGATGTCGGGTCGAAGGCGATCTCGATCGACTGGACGCTCTGAATCGTTTTTTTGAGCCGCTCGGGGGTGTCGACGGCAGCAATCCGTCCCTGATTGATGATCGCCACCCGGTCGCAGGTGAGGTTGGCCTCCTCGATGTTGTGGGTCGTGAGAAAGACCGTCACTCCCTGTTCGTTCAGTTCGCGGATCACGTCTCTGATGATCAGGTTGCTCTGCACATCCAGGCCAGAGGTCGGTTCATCGAGGAAGAGGAGACGGGGATGATTGATCAGCCCCATGGCGAGCGTCAGCCGTCGCTTCATGCCCTTGGAGAACCCTCTTGTCCTGTCATCCCGCCGCCCGGAGAGGCCGAAGAGCTCGAGCAGATCGATCCCCCGCTTCTCGCGGTCCTTCCGACTGACATGATAGAGCTCAGCTGTGAACATCAGGTTCTGCCATGCAGAGAGATCGGTATAGATGTTGGAGGTCTCGTGGACGATCCCCATCTGCCGGCGTGCTGCAATTGTATCCTGCACGATATCGCTGCCGAAGATGCGTGCCGTCCCATCCGTGGGTACCGTGATCCCTGTCAGGATACGGATCGTGGTCGTCTTGCCGGCACCGTTCGGGCCCAAAAATCCGAAGGTCTCCCCCTCCCCGACAGTGAAATCTATCGCCGATAATGCCTGGAGGTCGCCGAACCTTTTCGACAGTGAGAGAGCTTCAATCGCGTACATGGCAGATCATATCGTTGGATCCTTCTTCAGAGGGGATCCTGTATAATGCAGTCTATCGCCTCGCTTCCATGTGAAGATATCTCTCCGGGGTTTAGAGAGGAGAGGGAATCGGGGGACGCATTTATTCATGTAATGCGATCATCCGGCTCTTTCGCGTTCGGTATGAGGTTTTTGGATATCCCGCAACAATTTCTGTGCAGGAACATGTGGATGATCAGAAGGGCGGCGAACAAAAGGCCCGTATCGTCACCAGAGACGAGGAAGAAGCCTGTACCGGACCATCTGCATGTACTCCCGGTAGCCCGCCAGGTCCTGTGTCAACATCGCTTCCTCACCCAGGATCCTGCCCATGAGCAGAACGGTCAGCGCAAGGCCTATCAGCACCCCGAAGACTGATCCAAGGAACAGGGGTGCCCCGAGAAACATCAGGATCCCTCCAAGGTACATTGGATGTCTGACAAACCCGTATACCCCCGTTGATACCACCTGTTGTTTTCGGTCCCCCTGTATCCTGACTAGGGGAGAGAGGAACGTGTTGTCGGTGTACGACCGGAAGAAGAGGAAGAAGGATCCGATAAGGCTGACTCCTCCGAGCACGGTCAGCGGGAGGGGGAGGGGCGGGGACCACCCGAACCGTTCTGCATCGAGGGGCATGACGACGATCCATAGGATGAAACCGACCAGGAGTCCATAGACCACAAATCGGTCCCAGCGCTTCTGGTTGCCGGCCCCGGGCTGTTTGTACCGCTCTTCAAGCAGGGCTGGGTCTTTTCGGAGCAGGTACAGGATCGTCGAATAGCAGAGGATAATGAACCAGATACAGAAGATCCAGCCTGCAGACCAGGTGATGTCTCCAGAGAGGAGGAGGATCAGCGCAGGAAAGATCAGGATGTACAGGAGGGTGAGGACGTGTTTCTTCTCCATGTCTGCTGCTCTATTCGAGGTTGGAGATATTAAGAGTCTGGCTCTGGGTGTAGAGCCGGTATTCTCTGATGGTGAGGAGAGGGGCCCTCAACAACAGATTTATCCGCCAGCCTTCCGATAAAACAGTGGAGAGATCCCGGCCACGGACGCCTTATCACTTCAATCTCCTGCGAACCGCCCGCCGACGTGAGATTCTCAACTATCTTTTCTCTGTTAGAAGTGTGCATTGAAAATTGGGGAGGCAGTACCATCCATGACAGAAAAATGTTCACAGGTTGAATTGGGGGTTTATGACTGCCGCAGGTTTTTCTGCGGACGTCCGCTTCGTCATCGCAGCCCTCCCTCAACCCGCCTTTCTCTACACCCCGGACGGCATCGTCGCTGTCGTGAATTCAGCCGTCGAACGTATGGCTAGCACCTCCCTCACCGGTCGCACCGTGGAGGAGGTGATCGCCTCCCTTGGAGTCAGTCAGCCCGATGGCACCCCCATTGCCGCTTGCGATCTCCCGGCACTCCGGGCCCTTGCCAGACAGATGGTCACCGACTGTCCGCTCGTGATCACGGCAGCTGACGGGACCTTCTATGCTATCCGGGCTTCCTCCTTCCCCCTCCTGCAGGATGGCATCGTTGTGGGTATCCTCTCGGGCTGGTCGGATGTCACTGCCCTCTCTAGGGTCCTCTGTGATGAAAAGCGGCGTCGGAGCGAGGCTGAAGCGTTTGTAAAGAGGGAGGAGGCGATAGCCGAGACTCTGGTGCAGCAGAACGAGGAACTCCTGGCGCAGGATGAGAAATTCCGCCAGCACCTCGAAGAACAGGTACGGAATCAAAAGGCCTTTGTGGAGAGCGAGCAGCGGGTCCGACGCACGCTCGATCGGTTACTCTCTCCTGGGAGGGAGTTACCGAATTTCGAACTCGCTGTGACATCCTCGATCTCCGGGTGTTGCAGGAACTGATCGAGCAATTTCACCGCCTCACCGGCATCCTCGTGGGTATTGTCGATCTCCACGGCCGGATACTGATCGGGGTGGGGTGGCAGGTGTGCTGCATGCACTTTCACGGGGTCAACCCCGAGACCTGTCGTTTCTGTATCGAGAGCGACCTCACTCTCTCCTCCGGGATCCCCTTTTGGAGAGTCCCGCCTGTACCGGTGCCGGAACAACATGTGGGACGTCGCCATATAGATCACGGTTGGTGGCCTGCATGTGGGTAACATTATCTCCGGGCAGTTCTTCTTCGAGGACGAGGCGCCGGACTTCGATCTCTTCCGAGCGCAGGCACGACGGTACGGATTTGACGAAGAGGCGTATATCACCGTGATTCAGGTCGTTCCAAGGGACCTATACGGCGTTCCTCGAGTTCGTGCACCCGGACGACCGGGCAGCGGTCGATGCGGCCTACTCGGGATCTCTGCGAGAGGGGAGGGACAATTATGAGATAGAGCACCGGATCGTGTGGCATATGGCCGGTGAACTTCGCTGGATCCATGAGAAGTGTGAGCACCAGCAGGACACGACCGGTCGGGTCGTCCGCTCGATCGGTATAGCCCATGAAATCACCGAGCAGAAAGAAGCTGAAATGAAACTGCACCGGCGAAATACAGATCTCGGCGTGCAGGAAGAGGAACTCCGGGCCCAGACTGAGGAGCTCGCAGAACTCAATGCAAACCTTGCCTTCCAGTACGACCTGCTCGACACAATCTTTGCCACTGTGCCTCACCATGTCAGTGTCTGGGACGGTGACGGTCGCTGCCTCTGGATGAACAACCAGGCAGCCCGGGAAATTGAACGACTGCGTGATGCACCGGTCGGGAAGACCTGGCAGGAGATCGGCCTTAACCTGGCGACGATGGAGCGGTTCATGCCTGATATCAGGCGAGTGATCGCGACTGGGGAGTCGTTCACCGACGAGGTGATGAATCCCGATCCTTATGGCGTGCAATGGTGCAGTTACTCGATCAATCGGATGTCTGGCGGCGAACAAGTCGTGATCGTCTCCACTGATATCACCTGGTGGAAAGAGGCTGAACCGGCTCTGAAGAACTATGCGGAACGGCTCCGAATGAGCAACGAAAAACTGCAGAGGTTCGCGTATGTCGCATCTCACGACCTGCACGAACCGCTCCGGTCGATCGTCAGTTTCAGTCAACTCATCGATCGGCGATACCGCGGGAAACTCGACTCTGATGTTGATGAGTTCCTCGGGTACATCGCCGGGGCAGGGCGACGGATGCAGGCGCTGATCCTGGACCTCCTCCAGGTCTCCAGGACGAGATGGGCGCCCGACCGCTTGTGCCGACCGATGTCGGGGGGGATCCTGGCAGATGCGATCCGATCCCTGAAAGAGCCGCTCGCCGAGGCCGGTGGTACTATGGTTGTTGAGGCGATGCCGACGGTCATGGTCGACGCTGCCCAACTTGAGCAGGTCTTTACGAACCTGATCGGGAACGCGATCAAATATCGCCGCCCAGAGGTGCCGTTGATGATCACGGTCTCGGCCGGTCGCCACGAGGATTGGTGGGAATTCGCTATCGCGGACAGCGGTATCGGGATCGAATCGGAATATTATGAACTGATCTTCGAGATGTTCCGTCGTCTCCATACTCAGAATGAATACGAGGGGACTGGAATCGGGTTAGCAATCGTAAAGAAGATTGTCGAACGGCACGGTGGTCGGGTATGGGTCGAGTCGATGCCCAACAGAGGATCGACCTTCTTCTTTACCATGCCGGCTGTGTAGATCCCGATCTAGGTTGTGTCACACCTCTCCTTGTCTGGTGTCTTGTCATTGAGAAGAATCGATCTAGGGCCGATACCGTCGATGATGATGAGGGTGGATTGGAATAGAACTGAGTGAATGAACGAAAAAATCTGGTTTCAGGCCGTCCAATGCAAAAATGTATGTGTTGCCAGGGATACAATGGAGTATAATGGCAGCACCAATCCGGGTACTCTACGTCGATGATGAACCAGATCTTCTCGAGATCGGCAAACTGTTCCTTGAGATGGGGGGCTTTTTCGCTGTCGACACGCTCTCTTCTGTCAGGGTGGCGTTGGAACAGTTGAACACAGAACGATATGATGCCATCATCTCTGACTATCAGATGCCCGAAATGGATGGCATCCAGTTCCTTGTCGAGGTACGGAGTCGCTTTGGACAGATTCCATTCATCCTGTTCACCGGGAGGGGCAGGGAAGAGGTAGTCATCCAGGCGATCAACAGCGGAGCTGACTTTTATATCCAGAAAGGGGGAGAACCACGTGCACAGTTTGCCGAACTCGCACATAAGATCAAACAGGCGACATCCCGGAAGAAGGCTGAGGATTCGCTCCGGAGGAGCGAGGATGAATATCGGTACCTTATTGAGCACTCTGATGAGTCCATCGTTGTTATACAGGACGAGATGCTGCGGCTGATCAACCAGCGAACCGTCGAACGAACCGGATATTCGAAAGAGGAACTTCTGTCCATGCCATTTTCCATGCTCGTTCACCCTGATGATCGAGCCATGGTGGTGGAGCGATACCAGAGGCGAATGCAGGGCGAGGTGCTTCCTTCATGGTATACGTTACGGCTTATGGGAAGAGAGGGGGGAATCATCTGGATTGAGGCCAGCGCGGTTATCATCGACTGGGAGGGGCGTCCTGCCACGATCAATTTCCTGAATGATATTACCGAGCGAAAACGGGCAGTGGAGGCACTCAAGGAGAGTGAAGAGAAGTATCGGGTGATCTTCAACAATGAGATCTACGCTATCTCTCTGTGTGATCTCGACACCCTGCAGTTGCTTGATGTAAATGATGCTTATATTCGAATGTACGGTTATACTCGAGAAGAACTCCTCTCAGGTATGACCATTCGCGATATTATTGCTGATCAAAAAGGATCCTTCCCTGCGACAGAGGAGGCTACCAATCGAGGAACCAGTTTCATTCCCCTGCGGTATCACAGGAAGAAGGACGGCACCATCTTTCCGGTGGAGATCGTCGGGGGTTCCCATCTCTGGAATGGAAAGGAAGTGATCTTCTCTCTCATCCATGACATCACCGATCGTAAACGGGCGGAGGAGGAACTTCGGCTCACCCAATCCCGGCTGGATTCTGCCATGGAGGTTGGTAAGATCGCTTGGTGGGAGATGGACCGCGAGACTGGAAAAGTGATTTTTAACGAACGCAAGGCACATATGCTTGGATATCCGGTTGAACAGTTCTCCCATTTTTCAGATTTTACCCGGCTGGTCCATCCTGATGATTTCGAACAGATAATGCAGGCTATGCGTGATCATCTCACCGGCATAAAAAACCAGTACGATGTCGATTACCGAGTAAGCACGAAAGATGGAAAGGAACTTTGGTTCCATGATATCGGCGGAGTATCCGAGTATGCTTCCGATGGTAAACCATTGAAGGTGACTGGACTTGTCATCGACATCACCGACCGCAAACAGGCTGAAGAGGCGCTTCTCGGCGCAAAGAATTACCTTGACCTTATTCTCAATTCCATTGCAGATCCTGTTTTTGTCAAGGATGAAATGCATCGGAGGGTACTTGGAAACGATGCCTACTGCAGGTTCATCGGGTTCACCCGTGATGAGATGATCGGTAAATCCGATCATGAACTCTATCCTCGTGACCTGGCGGACAAACTCACCAGCGAGGACGATCTGGTCTTCGCATCCGGAACCGAGCGGGTTACTGAGGAGGAGATCATCGACCATCGGGGCCAGGATCATACCATTGTCACCAAGAAAACCCTTCTCGTCGACGAGCAGGGGCGTAGATTCGTCGTCGGCATCGCCCGGGATATCACCCGAGCGAAAACGGGTAAAGGTGCTGCTCAATGAGAATTACCGGATGATGCAGACCCTGATACAGACCATCCCCAATCCGGTCTTCTTCAAAAAATGTGACGGCGTGTATGAGGGGTGTAATAGAGCCTTTGAAACCTATTTCGGCCACACAAACGATGAAATAATTGGGAAAAGAGTCTTTGATGTCGTCCCCTGGGAAGTTGCTGAAGACTATTTCAGAACAGACGAGGAACTGTTCAGGTGCCCGGGGACGAAGCATTATGAGTCGCGTGTTATATCAATGGATGGCCGGACTAGAGATGTGGTCATCGACAAGGCTTCGATAGCAAATTTAGATGGTGAGGTAACAGGCATTGTCGGTGTCATATCCGATATCACGGACCGTAAACGGTCAGAGGAGGTGCTGCGCACGAATGATGCCCTCCTGCACACGCTGGTGTGTATCATCCCTGACCTGATCTGGCTGAAAGATTCGGATGGTGTCTATCTCTCATGCAATCCCATGGTCGGCCGTTTTTTTTGGTTCAGGCGAAGATGAGATCGTGGGGAAGACTGATTATGACTATGTCGACCGGGAACTGGCTGATTCTTTCCGTGAGCAGGATCAGAAGGCCGTGGTGGTGGGGAGGTCTGTCCGCAATGAAACGAGGATTACGTTCGCAGACGACGGTCATCGTGCCCTGATGGAGATCGTCAGGACGCCGATATACGATGATCAGGGAATGTTCATCGGCGTGCTGGGAGTCGGGCGCGATATCTCCGAACGGGAACGTCTGGAAGATGCATTCGAACCGGTAGAGAATACGTAGATCCCGGCAGGTCTCAGTTCCATGACATCCGGTTCCATCAAGGGGATGTCGATGACTTATGATCTCTATGGTCTGATAATTTTTTTTTAATCCTGTCGTTATTTCGATAGGATCAGAGTACCTGAATGGATGTTCTTTTCGATGTGTTACAAAAAATCTTTCCCTATCAAATGATAATTTTTAACCAACCATTCCTGGCACGTTGAGGTTTGTACAGCTGGAGATGTGATGAATTTGGTAAAGATACCCGGTTCATAATGACCCGATTTGTGATGTAGTTCTCCCAGGCATCGTTTATATCTGATCAACGGTTGACCGGTAACGTACCACTCGATATCTATGAAACTCCAGATGAAGACAAATCTCATACTGATTGTATTGCTCGTGTTGGTGGTTGTGGTGATCAGCAGTTTTATAACTGTGATCTCTTTTTCCAGTTACAGCGCCCTCGAACAGGAGTATGTGGCCCAGGACATCCATCAGGCGGTTAGCAGGGTCAACGATGAAATGACCACGCTCTCCTCCATTGTCAGTGACTGGGCCCCCTGGGATGATACCTATGCCTTCGTCAACGGGAACAAACCTGAGTATCTTAAAAAAAACCTGATGCCCGAGTCGACCATCTATGAAAACCTCCAATTAAACCTCATCGTCATCACCGACAGCCAGGGGGGTATTGTCTATGCTGGGTCCTATGATTCCAGGAACAATACGATGGTTCCGGTCTCGGAATCTTTTAAACAGCAGATTACATTACAGAGTCCGCTCCTGAATATGTCGGATCCCCATGGTGTGACGGCCGGGGTGCTGATGCTTGGAGAGAACCCGATGATTGTTGCATCGCGCCCGATCGTTCACACGGATTTTTCAGGTATCCCAAGTGGTGTGGTGATCATGGGACGATATCTTGACCCTGCTGAAGTGTCATATCTTGCCAGTCTCACTCAACCATCGCTCCAGTTCGTCAGGGTGAAGGACCCTACCCTTCCCCCTACCCTCCTGTCTGAGCTGGAGGCCCGTGGTACCGATGATACCCCGGTGATTCTTACGTCAGGTCGGACTAATGTTTCGGGATACGCCCTGATCAAGGATATTTACGGCAACGATGCTCTTGTTCTCCAGATCACCCAACCCCGTGATATTTATCAGCAGGGGATTTCCACTACCATCGAATATATCCTGATTATTCTGGCGATCTGTCTTGCCTTTGGGGTGGCCATTATCCTCATCATCGACCAGTTGGTACTCTCCCGGCTCAGTACCCTGAACCAGCAGGTCCAGACGATCAGTAGGGGGACCGATGCCTCAAAACGGGTAGAGCTCAGTGATGATGATGAATTTTTTCATCTCGCCGGTGGGATAAACCAGATGCTGGAGACTATCTACACAACCCAGCAACGGTTGCTGGTGAGTGAAACACGATTCCGTCAGTTCACCGATTTGATCCCTCAAATTATCTTTGAACTGGACATATCTGGTAACCTGACCTATCTCAACAAGTTCGGGATGGAGCTCACCGGCATGACCCCCGAAGATATTGGTCCACTGACCAGGAGTGGAACTTTTATCCTACCTGACGAACAAGATGAGTTGCTAGAAAACCTTAAATCCGGTTCAAATACCCAAAAATCATCTGGCAAAGTATATTCTTTGGTTAAAAAAGATGGTACCCGGATCAAAGCCATCATCTCCATTGCACCGATAATCCTGAATGGTACCTTGCAAGGGTTCCGGGGAAGTGCTTTCGATATTACCGATCGGATAGCGCTTGAGGATGCACTTTCTGAAAGCCAGAAATACCTTAAGACGCTCCTCTGGTCTATTCAGGTGGGAATTATTGTCATTGATGCAGATACTCATATCATCATCGATGCTAACCCGGCTGCACTCAATATAATTAAAATGACAAGGGAAGAACTCGTCAATTCCTCGTGTCATGAGAGTTTCTGCCCGGATGAGGAGGGGAGATGTCTGATAACGGATCAGGGGAATTATCTGGACAACGTCGAACGGACACTTCGTACCGGGGATGGCCGCGTTCTCTCTATCATCAAATCCGTCGTTCCCATCATGCTGAAGGGTAGAAACTGCCTGCTGGAAACGTTCATAGACAACACTGCAAGGAAACAGATAGAGGAGGAACTCCGCCAGAGCACGGATCTGATCACAGGGATTCTGCAGGCTTCACCGGTTGGGGTGTGTCAGTTGGATGCGCTTGGAAACATCATCTTTGTCAATGACATGTTTTCAAAGATCACCGGAATCCCCCTTGACCAGGTTAATGGGAGATACTGGGCAGATATCTTTCAGTCTGAGGATTGTAGTCCTCTGCTCCCCACTATCGACACAGCGTGTCAGGAAATGCGGATTTTGAAATCTGAGATCCACTATATCCACCCCGATGGATCAAAATACTGGTTAATCTGGCAGATAGTTCCTCTCATCGATCACACGAACCAGTTGACCGGCTGGCTGGGTACATTTGCGGATATCACCGAACGAAAGAAGGTTGAGGACGCACTGATGGAGAGCGAGGAAAAGTACCGTGCCCTTATAGAGAATACTCCTGACCTTCTCTTTTCCGCTGATCTGGATGGGAATGTCACGTATATCTCTCCCCAGGTCAACCAGTACGGATACCTTGAGGAGGATATCATTAGTCACCCTCTCTTCAATTTGATTCATCCGGAAGAGCGACTCCTTATCGCAGAAAAATTTCATATCGAGTTGAATAAAAATGCCCGGTTCTTCTCCACCTTCCGGTTGCTTGACAAATGGGAGAATATCCACTGGTTTGAAGAGAAGAGTTTTCTGCAACTCAACACATTTGGAGAACCCATTGGAAGTTATGGGGTATTACGGGATGTTTCAGAACGGAGACGGGCTGAAGATGCGATCGAGCTTGCCAATAAAAAATTGAACCTGATGAATAACATCACCAGGCATGACATCCTCAATACCGTTACTGGCTTACTCGGGTGTGTGGATATGGCAAATGCGACCGATTCTGAAGATGAACGCACCCTGTTACTACAAGATATTAAAAATCTTTCAAAAACAATCCAGCGGCAGATTGCATTCACCAAGGAATACCAGGAAGTCGGTGTCAACCTGCCGATATGGCAGGATGTCGGGGAGGTGCTGCAGGGTATACTGGTAAACTTCGAAGGATCAGGCCTCCGATTCGTCATAGACCTTGAACATGTTGAGATCTATGCGGACCCGCTATTGGAGAAGGTGTTCTACAATCTTGTGGACAATGCGATCCGGTATGGTGAGAACATCACCACGATACAGTTCTACCAGGTAAATTCTGATGATGGTTTCTCACTCATCTGCGAAGATGACGGTGTCGGTATACCTGTTGATATGAAGGACTATATCTTCGAACGTGGTGTTGGTAAAAATACCGGGATGGGACTGTTCCTCAGCCGGGAGATCCTTGGCATAACAAAGATTGAGTTCCATGAAAATGGTATTCCGGGGAAGGGAGCAAGGTTTGAGATGTATATTTCACGGGGGACATTCAGGTTTATCACCGAATTTTAATTGGTTTAAGGATATATTGATAGCATTGGGAACCATTTTGATTAATCAGGAGTGAGAGATGTCAAACAGATGCATACTTATCGTCGAGGATGATGATATCATCGCCAGGGTTATCGACTGGCGTCTGAAAAAACTTGGATACCAGGTCTGTGGCCGGGCGTCGACCAGTGTGGAAGCGATAGACCTGGTAAAAGACCATAAACCGGACCTTGTCCTCATGGATATCAATATCCGGGGCGATGTCGATGGGATCGATACTGCGCTGATGATCAAGAAAGAGTTCACCATTCCGATCATCTATATCACCTCACATTCTGAAGGTCCGACGCTCGAACGGGCAAAGGAATCGAAACCGGACGGTTTCATCATAAAACCATTTGAGGACATCGATCTCCGGGTGGCGATAGAACTGGCATTGAAGACGTGAGATCACACCGGTGGTCTCACAATGCCTGGATATCCCTGCCGACTGGGAATTTGTGAAGGATCGAATCTCTTCTATGCTGAAGGTCCGTGGATATACGACTCAATTCATTTTTGTATGAATAACAACTATGCTGATCTCTCGTTCTGGAACCTCCATCTTTCATACCGCCCGGTTGCTCATATCAGGGCATGAACGCAGCACTCCGAATTGGCAATCGAGGAAGACTACCGGCGTCTCAAGGTTCCGCTCGTCGGGTTTGCGCCGATCGACAGCTGGGACGAGCCACGGTTTGAGCCTTGGGTGCCCGGTGCCGGTCCGGCCGGCGTCGATCGTCCCAGGGATGAGAACCGTGATCGTGATCGGGATGCCGGTCTTCCTGCCGGCGGTTGAAACCACACCGTCGATCTGGTACCACGAACTCTACCGGACGGTCAATGAACTGCTCGATGCGAATGCATATCACCTCGCATCCTGCCTGAATGTGATGGGCCACGCACCGGTGTCGGTGCTCCGGGACGGCTACGGCTCGGTCCGGGTCCTGCTCGAGCGGCCGGTCGCATTCTTCTCCCACCGACATGCAGCGTACCTCGCTGGACTCGGAACGTTCGGCGTGAACAATGCCCTTCTGACTCCGGCGTACGGCCCCCGGGTCCGTTTCGCATCGATCTTCACTTCCGCTGAGCTCCCGTCAGACCCGGTGATCGAGACGGATCTCTGTACCCATTGCGTGCGATGTGTCAAATTCTGCCCGGCCGGGGTACTCAAAGCTGGTGACTATCCCGGTTCGCTGACCGATAAGCGGGTCTGCGCTGAGCAGTCCGTCGCCCTCGCAGCCCGGCATATCTCCCCCTGTGGTCAATGCATCGCCGTCTGCCCTGTCGGTGAGGACCGCCGTCTCTTCACCAGGAAGGCGGTCGGCTACCGTGATTATAAAGATGAAAATTATAATGATCTCCCCGTGGCTGGGGGCATGTCCGATCCTACGGCGGGGATTGAGCCCTGTGGTGGGGTGTCGGCCCGGAGAATCGGAAAAAAAGTTTAAATGTCGTCGTAGAGATGGTGTATAATGAAATATGGCCCACTGCTTATCGCCCTGCTTCTCCTTGCCGTCCCTGCTTTGGCAGAGGTGATACCTGCTCCCCAGCCCACAGGATCGATCGTATACGCGGACAATGGGACGATCTGGAACATCTCCTCCGCCCCGTTCGAATGGAACAATGAGACTGCGTACAACGAAGATCAGTTCCAGATATTTGCACCCATCATGGCGAACCTGACCTATCCGGCGAACCTGACCAATATGTCATGGAGTGAGGCCTTTAGCGCCGCCAATTCCCTCATGGAGGAGCGGTACGCCTTCTCCGGCTTGAAGGCGGTGGACTGGGATGCCCTCTACCAGACCTATGCGCCAGCTGTCGCTGCGGCAGAGAAGGATCAGGACAAAGCCGCGTACTTCCGGGCCCTGCGGGGGTACATCTATGCCATCCCGGACGGGCATGTGTCGCTCCTCCCGGCTGAAGGCGATTTCGGGGCGAAGTACGCAGACATTGGCGGTGATTACGGGGTCGCAGTCACCCGGCTCGATTCCGGGACCGTGATCGTGAGTTTCGTTGCGAATAGGAGCCAGGCCGAGCAGGCAGGGATCCGGTTCGGCGATGTTGTCACCGCATGGAACGGAAGGGAGATTTTGGATGCTATCAACACGACGTCGTACATCTGGGCGGTCAAGAAACCCTCGACGGCCGAGGGGATTCGGCTCCACCAACAACGGCTTCTGACCCGGGGACCGATCGGGTCGACAGCTACGATCACGATCAGTAACAGCACGGCGTCTCTCCCCCGTACTGTCACGCTGACCGCGTATGACGACGGGTATGCAAACCTGAAGCAGACGTCCTGGTTCCTCGGGATTCCGGTCAACGATTATGGTGTGGATCGATCCTGGGAGGATATCCTCCCCCAGATCAGCAACGAGACCGTAACGGTCCGCACGCTGCCCGGTAATTATACCTACATCGCGGTCTACAATGAGGAGTACGATGTCTACCAGCCGTTCAAGGCGGCCATGCAGAATGCGATCGCGAACAACACTCCGGGTATCGTGTTCGACCTCAGGTTCAACAGTGGTGGCGATGATAGTCTCGCTGCCTGTTTTGCCAGTTGGTTCGTCAAAAAGCCAGCATTCTACGAGTATGCGACGAAGTACGACCCCGGCAATGGTAGGTTTACCACCCTCTCGGAGGCGTGGTCGATACCGAGAGCAGACGGCTACAGCGGGCCGGTCGCGGTCCTTGTGAGTCCGGATACCATCAGTTCGGGAGAGGGGGTTCCCATGATCCTGAATCGGACCGGACGGGGTGAGGTCATCTCGTTCTATGGGACGAACGGGGCGTTTGGGATGAACAATGTACAGGCGTCTTTACCGCTGGGCCTGTCACTCTACTTCCCTGACGGTGCTTCTCTCGACCTGAATGGTACGATCCAGGACGACAGCAACGCCGGGCTGACGGGGGGAGTCTCGCCAGGAATCAGGGTGCCAATCAACGAGGATACTGTGGCCCGGTCGATGGCGGGGGAGGATGTCCAGCTCACATACGCCCTTCAGTGGCTGAAGGGGCAGGGGAACCAGACCTCTGCCTCAAAACCGTCTTTATCGTCAATCCCGGCGCGAAAGACGTCGCTCGATTTCACCGCCGCGCTTGGTGCGCTGGGCATTCTCGTCATGGTTGCCGGACGGAAGTGAACTCTTTTTGGTCGAAGCCCCGGCATGAGTAGCCGATGCGACGACCATCCTTCTTATCATGTTGGCCTCCCATATTTTCACCCAAGGTTATTGTGACAGTGAACAGGCATATTTTCTTGTCAATTCTTTCAGCGGCACTGCTGTTGGTATCGCTTGGCATCGGACCCGTTTCCGCCCAGACCTGGCAGAACGAAACGGTGGATTCGGCGGGGCAGGTCGGGTTTTTTACATCCCTGGCGTTGGATAGCGCCGGCAACCCCCGGATCAGTTACTTCGATGATACGGATGGCAACCTGAAATATGCGTGGCACGACGGTTTGGGCTGGCACAATGAAACGGTGGATTCTGAGGGGCGGGTCGGGTGGTACACATCCCTTGCTCTTGACAGCGCCGGCAACCCCCGGATCAGTTACAGCGATTGGTCGAATAACGATCTGAAGTATGCATGGCACGATGACTCTGGCTGGCACACCGAAACGGTGGATTCAGAGGGGTATGTCGGGGCATATACGTCCCTGGCGTTGGATAGCGCCGGCAACCCCCGGATCAGTTATAGCGATCTGTCGAATAACGACCTGAAGTATGCGTGGCACGATGACTCTGGCTGGCACAATGAAACGGTGGATTCAAAGGGAACTGTAGGGTGGTACACCTCTCTGGCGCTGGACAGCGCCGGCAACCCCCGGATCAGTTACTTATACGAAGGGACTGATGACCTGAAGTATGCGTGGCACGATGGTTCGGGCTGGCACAATGAAACAGTGGATTCAGAGGGGTATGTCGGGAAGTGCACATCCCTTGCGCTGGACGGCGCCGGCAACCCCCGGATCAGTTACTTTGATAATACCAATAACGACCTGAAGTATGCGTGGCATAATGACTCGGGCTGGCACACCGAAACGGTGGATTCAGCGGAGTGGGTTGGGTGGTATACCTCCCTGGCGCTGGACAGTAACGGTAACCCCCGGATCAGTTATTTCGATGATACGAATGACGACCTGAAGTACGCGTACTATGACAGCGCTGGCTGGCATACTGAGACGGTGGACTCGGCCGGGGAAGTCGGGTTGTACACCTCTCTTGCTCTTGACGGCGCCGGCAACCCCCGCATCAGTTACTTAGATTTTACACATGGCGACCTGAAGTATGCCTGGGTTGGAACACCGCTGTCAGGCGTGTGTATAGTTCCTGGCGGGACCGCTCTGCCGGCAGACACGGACGGCGACGGACTGTACGACGACGTAAACGGCGACGGGGTTTTTAACTTCGCGGATGTCGCTCTCTACTTCAACCAGATGGAATGGATCTCAGATAACGAGCCGGTCGCCGCGTTCGACTACAACGGCAACGGGCGAGTTGACTTCGGGGATGTCATCTGGCTCTTCAATTATCTCGACGCCCCGATTGTTTCCCCGACGCCCACCTCAACTGTCGCCGCGTTTACCTTGAACAAGACGATGGGCGCGGCACCGCTCGCAGTCCAGTTCACCTCGAGCGATCAATGTGACCTGCTCAACTGGACCATTCAACTCGGTAAAACGCCAATTGAGACAAGATCAGGTATGAACCTGACCTATGTGTTCTCCACAGCTGGCACCTACACAGTCCAGCTTAAGGCATCGAACTCAACAACCGGGGTGATCTCCTCGGCAGAGAATACCGTGACGGTCACCGGTACGTCCACGATAACCACGGAGCAGCCGTACCCCACTCAACACAATGTCCCTGGCAGAGTTGAGGCTGAGGACTACGATCAGGGCGGCGAAGGCATAGGCTACTCTGACACAACGACACCAAACGAGGGTGGGGTATATCGTACAGACTCGGTCGATATCGAATCTCTCCCTGGGGCCAGTGGCTATGACGTCGGCTGGATCCGCGCAGGTGAGTTCCTGACCTACTCGGTCGACACGACCGAAGCGGGTACGTTTGATATCGGCTTCTGTGTCGCGAACCCCGGCTCGACCAAGACCGTGATTGTCTATGTCAATGGCGCCCCCAGGACTCTGACAATTCCAGCGACGGGCTCGTGGATCACCTGGCAGACAGCCACCCTGACGGGTGTCAGCATGAACGCCGGTCGGAACCTGATCAAGGTTGATATGGACAACGCCGCTTCATTCAACTTCGATTATATGGAGTTTGTTGTGGACTATATTGCATCGCCCACGACCACTACCCCTACTCCGACAGATACGACTCTGACTCCAACACAGTCTCCGACGGATACGACTCCGACACCTATCCTGACGTAGACGAGAGCGCCGGCCTGCACACAGGTGATTGGCCAGCCTTGACCTCCAGAACGAGTGGATGACGGTCAGGAAAACGGGTGGTGGGCTGGTTTTGTAGATGATGGAATGAATTATCTGCGATGAATAGGGCAATAAATTCACCTTTCCCGCTTTTGTCTTCGCGCCTGGCGGGACAATGACGTCCAGATCAGCGCCGGCATGAACATCGGGACAGATCTTTATCGGAACTCTCGGTGCTTGGTTTGAAACAACACGAACGATACGGTCACAATGAATGAACCTCAGTCTGTGTGACCTCTACACAGGGCTGGGCCATAACTCTATCAGTTTTTTGACATGTTCGCATTCACATCGCGGCCTCATCCCCTTATATTCTTATATTATTCCCTATCGAGGATCTGTCTGCCCTATACCCTCCACTCCTGGCATCTCTCACCCTGCGGTTGGTCCATTACGGTCTGCCTCCTCGGCGTGGACCAAGCGTCGCTCGCCCGCATCGATTGCCCCCGTCTCTCTACTCGGGTTGAGGGGACTGTGGCGGGTCCCAGAAAAGAAGGTGAACTCTGTGTGAAAATTATAACCCCACTCTTCGCGGATGATCCGCGCTCTGGTACCTGTTTTGGGAGATCATACTGTAGGGTCACCACAGCACCTGCCGGCCGTCCATCTCGCAGTGTTGCTGTCGATAACACTTGGCATTTGGCTCAGGCTTAAATATTATTTCCAGCGTTCGGACAGGCAAATTATTTGAATAAGAAGATATGCTATTACGATAGCGAAAAGGACGTTACGAACAACTAACAGGGGGTTAGACCATATCATGAATTTCAACAATTTCACCATAAAATCACAGGAAACTGTAGCGAAAGCAACGGAACTTGCAACGACTAAACAGAACCAGGTCATCGAGACTTCGCATCTCATGAGGGGGATGCTGTTGGTTGATGAGAATGTCATCCCATACCTGCTTAAAAAACTGAATGTGAACCTTGATGCTTTCACCGCAGAACTCGACAAGATCATCAGTTCATATCCCCAGGTGAGCGGAGGGGAGCAGTATCTCTCAAACGATGCCACAAAAGCACTGCAGAAAGCAATCGCACTTTCCCTGGAATCAAAGGATGAATTTGTCTCCCTTGAGCACCTCCTCCTGGGAATTCTCTCGGTGAACGACCGTACTTCGCGGCTGCTAAAGGAGAACGGGGTTGCGGAGAAAGATCTCAAGACGGCCATAAACCAGTTGCGGAAAGGTGCAACGGTGAACAACCAGGACGCGGAAGAGACCTATAATGCCCTGAATAGATTCGCCCGGAACCTGAATGATCTTGCCCGTACCGGGAAACTCGATCCGGTCATCGGGCGTAACGAAGAGATCCGCAGGGTGTTGCAGATCCTTTCACGGAGAACAAAAAACAACCCGATCCTTATCGGGGAGCCCGGCGTGGGAAAAACGGCCATTGCCGAAGGCCTCGCTCACCGGATCATCGACGGGGATGTACCGGAAAACCTGAAATCCAAGCAGATCTATTCCCTCGATATGGGTGCCCTGATCGCCGGGGCAAAATTCAAGGGAGAGTTTGAAGAACGGCTGAAAAGTGTGATCAAGGAGGTGATCTCTGCTGAAGGGGAAATAATTCTTTTCATTGACGAGATCCATACCCTGGTTGGGGCCGGCGGTGGTGAGGGCGCAATGGACGCTGCCAATATTCTCAAACCCGCTCTATCACGAGGGGAATTACATGTTATCGGTGCAACGACCTTGAAAGAGTTCCAGAAATATTTTGAAAAGGATAAAGCGCTTGAGCGGCGTTTTCAGCCGGTGATGGTAAATGAACCGGATACGCTGGATGCCATTTCAATTCTTCGCGGAATCAAGGAGAAATACGAAACCCACCACCACGTTAGAATCAAGGATGAGGCCATCATCGCAGCCGTTGAACTTTCGCAACGCTATATCTCCGACCGATTTCTTCCTGACAAGGCAATTGACCTGATTGATGAGGCAGCATCAAAACTCCGTCTTGAGATCAACTCGGTACCGGAAGAACTGGAAACGATAGAACGCAGGATCCGCCAGTTGGAAATTGAACGGGAAGCCATTAAACGTGAAAAAGACCAGGGCAAGTTGAAGGTTCTGAATGAAGAGATCGCAAACCTTACCGAGGAACGAAACAGGTTGAAGGCAAAGTGGCAGGCTGAAAAAGAGATTGTAGAACAGATTCAGTCCCGAAAAAACGAGATTGAAGATCTGAAATTTGAAGCCGAAAGTTGCCTCCGTACCGGCGAACTCGGCAAGGTGGCGGAGATCCGATATGGTCGTATCCCTGATATCGAGAAGGCCATGGAAGGGCTTCAAGAAAAACAGGCCCTGTTGCAAAAGGATTCTGCGATGGTGAACGAGGAGGTGGACGCTGAGGAGATCGCCGAAGTGGTCTCCCGCTGGACTGGCATTCCCGTCAGTCGGATGCTGCAGAGTGAAAAACAAAAACTGCTGAGTCTCGAGGTAGAACTACATAAGCGTGTTGTAGGTCAGGAGGAAGCCATTGGGGCAGTTTCTGATGCCATCCGCCGGAGTCGCGCCGGTTTACAGGATACGAAACGTCCAATTGGGTCTTTCATCTTCCTGGGGACAACCGGTGTGGGAAAGACCGAACTGGCAAAAGCCCTGGCTGAAATCCTTTTCAACAACGAAAACAGCATGGTGCGGATCGATATGTCGGAATACCAGGAACGGCATACCGTTTCGAGGCTGATCGGAGCGCCCCCAGGCTATGTGGGATATGAAGAAAGCGGGCAACTGACAGAAGCTGTCCGGAGAAAGCCCTATTCCGTGGTATTGCTGGATGAAATCGAAAAAGCCCATCCGGATGTCTTCAACATCCTGTTGCAGGTCCTTGATGACGGCCGTCTGACGGATAACAAGGGTCGCACGGTGGATTTCAAGAATACTATTATCATTATGACATCAAACATCGGGTCGCACATCATCCAGGAGAACCTGGAAGAAGCCACCAATAAAAACAGGGATGAAGTATTCGACCGGACCCGAGAAGAGGTGTTTGATCTGCTCAAGAAGACCATCCGTCCGGAGTTCCTTAACCGGATCGATGAGATCGTCATGTTCAAACCGCTCACGCAAGATGAGATCCAAACGGTTGTCGAGCTTCAACTGGGTCTGGTCCAGAAGATGCTTGAGAAGAGCGATATCCGGTTGAAGGTATCAAAGAACGCCATCACGTTAATCGCTATCCAGGGCTTTGACCCGCAATTTGGTGCTAGACCTATAAAACGTGTGATCCAGAAAAACCTCCTGAATGAATTATCAAAAATGATCCTGGCAGGAAACGTAAACAAAGACAAGGAAATCGTGGTTGACGAGAAAGAAGGGAAGTTAATGTTCATGAATGCCTGATCCGAACTAGAAGGATCTAATGAATCCCTTCCCTTATTAAGGGAAATAGTGCTATGAATAGTATCGAATTTGACGTGGATCACCATCCCTATCTTGTTGTTGATGATACGCCCCATCTCATGATCCAGGTCTCTCTAATACAAAGATCACCTTGATAGAATAGCCGATGAGAGTACGATCATAACTCCTTTGACCTACTGATAGCATCCCGCGGACCTTTTCCTGTGTGAGGAGTTGGGCTTGTGATCTTTGTCATAGAGTTCGCTGACAGGACCTTGATGCGTTGGTTCTTCTTATCAGGTGGGGTTGATTGAATATTCATTCCCGATCAACCACAGAGAGAACTGTTTGAGAATCTATATCCGGTTGTAGCGTGTGTTTTGCCTGAATGGTGTAAACCGCGATTCATCGTCTCTATGCCATCGTAGAAGTCGATAATCGTCATCTCATGAAAATGTTGGAGGAGCCTCTCCATGTTACGAGTGTAAAGGTGATCTCATTCGAGCGTGGCAGACTGATTCCAGTGACGACTTTTCGTTCGTTTACATACTCTTTTATGAATGCAATATATCAGGTCGAAATTCGACATTTCACTGACTAATTTTTCGATAGAATGCTGCGAATTGACAGTTTTTATGCATAAAAAAAAAGGTTTATACTAATATCTGTGAAAAATGTCGTGTAAACTGGCCAGAAAAGTAATATAAAATATTTTTATGGATTAAATTTATAGTGCTGATGCCTCAGCCCGGATTTGAACCGGGGACAACCAGATCTTCAGTCTGGCGCTCTCCCAAACTGAGCTACTAAGGCAACTAACTGGATTACAATGTTGGATATAGTTCTTAATAAAGGATCTGGTCAGATGCCCCTCCCGGATCCACTGGTTTTTATCACCAGCAGGTCCATCCTTAGTAATGGCCCCTGCTCAACGCACATATCAGCAGCAGGATCGTGAGCTCGAGGAACGGGTGGCGCAGCGGACCTGCCATGTGGTCCACCTGACCCACAACGACCTCGACGCGGTCGGCGCGGATGCAATCCACCGGATGCGCTACGGCGAGGTGGTCTCCGTCTTCTCATCGGTTGGCAAGTACCCGTTCATGCTCGCGGTGATCGCAGGGGTGCCTGGCAATGGAGACCTTCTCTCGATCAGTGATCTCGGGTTCAATCAGGCCGTGGTCCAGGCACTGACGAAGGCGCAGGCCGGCGGCTGGAAGATCGAATGGCGCGATCACCACCGCTGGAAGGAGGACGAGGTGAATGCAGTGGAGAAGCGGGTGGACCTGCTCCATCTGGATACGGACCGGTGCGCCTGTGGGATCGTTGCGGTCGACCTCTGCCCTGACAGTCCGGCGGCGCTCGAGGTGGCCCGGGTGGTCTGCGACTATGACCTCTGGAAGCACCAGGACCCGCGGTCAGCTGTGCTGGGTCAGGTTCTGCAGAAGTCAGAATACCGGGAGTACGTCCGCGACCTGCTCGCCCGGGGGATTCTGACCGACCAGAAGGTTGAGGAGGCTTATGAGGCGATCAAACGGGAGATGGACGGGATGATCGCCCGGTCGATCCGGCATACTCGGATCCTGACCGGTAAGTATACGATCGCGTTCGCACCACTGTACGGTTACCCGAGCGAGACCGCGGCCGCTGTGCGGAAGCACTTCAACACCGACATTGAGGTGATTATCAACGGGAACGGCCGGTTTTCGGTCAGGTCGGTGCCGCCGATCAGCCATCTGATCGCCCGGAAGTTCGGGGGTGGCGGTCATCCGAATGCAGCCGGCGGGTCGTTTCAGTTCTCCAGGCTCGAGTCGTTCATTTACTGGCTGTTGAAACGGAATGGCCGGTTCGCTGAATTTGCAGTGGTTGCAGCTGACTACTGACCTGTCTTTCCCTCTCCGGGATGTGAACGCTGCAACACCTTTTTTATCCTTTTATGCAGACGTGTTCACCTATGTGGAAGGCGGTGGAGATCAATGACTGGACTATGAAGCGGAGGGCGACCCTCGCGCAGGTTCAGGATGCCGTGCAGGGGATCATCGGCGAGGTCCGGGAGTCTGGAGACCGTGCCCTGATCGATCTCGCCGCCCGGTTCGATCGGGTCAAACTGGACGGAATTCGGGTCAGTGAGGAGGAGCAGCAGGAGGCCTACGACCTCGTCGACGAGCAGGTGGTCGAGAGCCTTGTCGAGGCGGCTGCCAGGATCACGGTCTTCCATGAACTGCAGCGCCCGAAAGACCTCTGGCTCTCTGAGGTGGAGCCGGGCATCACCCTTGGGGTCAAGACCACGCCGCTCTCACGGGTTGGAGCCTATGTCCCCGGCGGGCGGGCCTCGTACCCGTCGACGGCGTTGATGTGCACTATTCCCGCGAAGGTCGCCGGGGTCGGTGAGATCTGCTGCTGCTCGCCGCCGCCGATCCACCCGTTAACCCTGGTTGCCCTTGATATCGCCGGTGTCTCAGAGATCTATCGGGCAGGCGGGGCACAGGCGATCGCCGCGATGGCACTCGGCACCGAAACGATAAAACCGGTTCAGAAGATCGTCGGGCCGGGAAACGTCTATGTGACGGCGGCTAAGATGCTCCTCCGGGAGTACGCCGAGATTGACTTCCCGGCCGGTCCGAGCGAGGTCGCGATCCTGGCCGATGAGACTGCGACCCCCTCCTTCGTCGCTGCCGATATCCTCGCCCAGGCCGAGCATGACCCAAACGCTGCCTGTCTTCTGATCACCACAGACCCGACCCTGGCCCGGGAGGTCGGTGAGGAGGTCGGTCGGCAACTACTGATGGCCCCACGGAAGGCGATCATCGAGCAGTCCCTCAACAACGCTGGTTACCTGATCGCCAGCGATCTGGATGTAGCAATCGAGGCCGTCAACACGGTCGCCCCCGAGCACCTCTCGATCCAGGTCGCCGACCCCCTCTCCGCCCTTGGCTCGATTCGAAATGCGGGCTCGATCTTCATCGGCCCGTACGCCCCGGTGGCCTGTGGGGATTACGCGTCCGGTACCAACCATGTACTGCCGACGGCAGGTTATGCAGCCCGTTTTTCAGGGCTCGATGTGAATCACTTCTGCAAGACATCGACCGTACAGATGATCAGCAGGCGCGGGCTTGAGACGATTGGAGACGTGGTCGAGACGATCGCCGAGGCTGAAGGACTCTCTGCCCACGCCGAGTCAGTTCGGGTGCGGCGCAGATCCTGATCTCCCCAATCTTTATCAATCATTTTTCCTGGCAGGTTCGGCGATCGTTCGCAAATTTGGCCGGCATATCAACTTTTCTCAGTTTTGTCTTCTATTATCTGGATCCCTTGCACTCGGTAGAGTTAGAAAATTCAGTATTATTAAATACACACAATCATACAGCATTGTACATGGAGATGCGTACTACCTGTAGTGATAAACAGGAACTGCGGGAGTATGTGGTGCTCGGGATTGCAGTGCTGACGATCATCTTTGCCAACCTGATCCTGTACATCTCAGGGAACGAACTGGTGGTGATCATCACCAACCTCTTCTACCTTTTCATCGTGCTGATCTCGTTCTTCTCGCCCCAGCGAGGGATCATCATCTCGACACTGGCATCGTTCTGTTTTCTGGGGCTGATGTACATCGTCTCCCTGCAGATCCCGGTCCAACCGGTGCCGACCCTGATGCAGTTCTTCGTCTTCATCTCTGCCGGAACGATCGTCTCTCACCTGGCAGACCGGATCCTGAAAGAGGAGTTCAAGTATCAAACCATCCTGACCGAGGTAGAGATGGGGATCCTGCTGATCGATGAGGCGGCCAAGAGAGCAGAACTGAATGAAGCGGGGGCGAAACTGATCGGTTACCCGGAGAAGACAACCCTGGATTATTCTTCGATCGCCGCGATCTGGGATGACCTCTCAACGTGCGGTGACCTGGGGGGGCGGATCACTATTGAGGGTTCGATCGCCCACCACCACACCCGGTTCCGCCGGCTCGATGGCAGCGAGGGCTGGGTGATCCTGAATGGACACCGGCTTCCTGATGGGGCGCTGCTGATCACGTTTGCCGATATCAGCCGACAGATGGAGGAGCAGGATCAGATCAGACGGATGCATGAGGAGGAGCATCTGCTGCTCGATATCGTCACCCATGATCTGAACAATATGAACATGGCAGCCCTCGGGTACGCCGAACTGGTCAGTATGGACCAGAAAGAAGAGAGTAAGGCAAGCGATCACCTGGTCCGGACGATCCAGAAGGGGATTGAGATCATTCGGAACGTGAACACGTTACGGCGGGTTCATGAGGAGCATCAGGCCCGTCTCCGACCGATCTTCATAGAGAATATCATCAAACAGGAGATCACCCGTCTCGGTGAGCCCGGGGTCAAGTTTGAGGGGACCCACGCCGTGGTCTGTGCAGACGACCTGATCGCTGAGGTCTTCACCAACCTGATCGGGAACAGCCTGAAGTTCGGTGGGGATGGGGTGCAGGTGACGATCCGTGCTGTCGAGGAGGAGGACCGGGTCTGGGTGTCCATCACCGATAACGGCCCCGGGATCCCACTCTCCCAGAGGTCGACCCTCTTCTACCGCTACTCGCGGGGTCTCGGCGTGAAGAGCGGGCGGGGTCTGGGGCTGTACATCACCCGGATCCTGATCGAACGCTATGGCGGAACGATCTCGGTTACAGACCGGATCGAGGGGGATCCTGCATCCGGGACAACGATCTCGTTCACGTTGAAGCGGTACCTCCGGGACTCCCTGGTCCCGGGGTCGGATCTAGACGGTTTTGGAGTGGAATAGACACGTTTATTGCGTTGTTTCACCAGATCCTTGCAAGGGGATCCCAGTTCTGTGAGGTTGTTGGATCATGAATATTCTGCTGGAAAAAGGATCTATTCGTTTGGTTCGTAGTGCGCTGCTGCTGATGCTGGTGCTGTCGATGCTGCTGCTAATTTTTGGGTCAGCCTCTGCAGTGTCGGTGACCGGGCCGATGGTGATCACCGAGCCGGGTACCTACCAGCTCGATCAGGATATCTCGGCAGGAGACGCTGGCGTCTGTATCAGAATCCTCTGTTCTGATGTGACGATCGAGGGGAACGGACATACCCTCGAAGGGTCGGGGGGGGATTCCTCCTGTGGTGTGCTGGTCCATGGATCCGTTTCCCTCTCCAATGTCAAGGTGCAGAACCTGCACCTGAGCGACTGGTACTACGGGGTCTACTATTGGGATGCATCAGGGACGATCCAGGAGAACACCCTCTCAGGCAATACCTATGGAGTGGTACTGAACCCTGGCGGCGGGTCGACGGTATCGGGGAACACCGTGACGGCCGGCCAGTACGGGATGGTCTTCGCCTCCTCGTCAGCGCCGATAGCGGTGACCGGCAACACTCTGGCCCAGAACGCTCTCGTCGGGCTGTATCTCTATGAGGCCAGCCACCTGACCATCACCAATAACTATCTGGACTGTGACCAGAACGTGCTGACCGGGGATGGTGTATCGGGGATTGTCTGGAGCACCCCTCGGGAGGATGGGACTACAATCACTGGTGGGAATGTCCTCGGTGGGAACTTCTGGGCCGCCCCAAACGGGAAGGGCTTCTCGCAGACGATGACGGATTCTGATGGCGACGGGATCTGCGACCGGAGTTATCCGATCGGAGGCGGGATGTTCGACGAGTTCCCGCTTCATGCCTCCGGAGGGACCTCGTCCACGGTGCATGCCGGGTTTAGTGTCTCCAACACGTCCGGCGAGGCTCCGTTTTCGGTCAGTTTCCTGGACACCTCGACCGGTCTCCCGACCCAGTGGTTCTGGCTCTTTGGAGACGGGGAGTCTGCGACCGTCCAGAACCCGGTTCATCTCTACACCGAACCCGGGGTCTACACAGTCACGCTTAGAGTCAAGAACAGTGCCGGCGAGGATTACGAGGTGATGAACCGGCTGATCACGGTCTCCGGTCCGCTCGAGAAGCCGGCTGCGGATTTCCGGGCCACGCCTGAAGCCGGAAAGGCTCCGCTGACGGTCCAGTTCGTCGATATCTCCACCGGGGATCCGATAGGATGGACCTGGGATTTCGGCGATGGTGGGGTCTCCTCTGATCAGAACCCAGCCCATATCTACACAAAAGCAGGGACCTATCCGGTCATGTTGACCGTAATGAACAACGCCGGTCAGAGTGTGCTGTTGAAGCGGGATCTGATTTCAGTATCTGCAGCGGTGGCGGCGCCGGTCGCAGCCTTCCGTGTCTCAGCCGACGAGGGGATTGATCCGCTGACGGTTCAGTTTACCGACCTCTCGACCGGTGACCCGACTGGGTGGTACTGGAACTTCGGTGATGGCGAGACCTCGCAGGAGCAGAACCCGACGCACACTTATCACGGTGCCCGCTCCTACACGGTCTCGTTGCAGGCCAGTAACGACGGTGGCAGTTCGGTGGCCACCAGAGAGGATATGGTGACGGTATCGACGGCCGGCGATCAGCCTACCCCGACTGCGACAGTCACTGCCTCTCCAGCCGGCCCGCTGCAGGCGCAGTTCAGTGTCGATCACACCTCAGGCTCTGATCCGTTGACAGTCCGTTTCACCGACCTCTCGAGCGGGAGCCCGACCGGGTGGTACTGGAACTTCGGTGACGGCGAGACTTCGCAGGAGCAGAACCCGACGCACACCTATCATGGCGCCCGTGCCTACACAGTCTCGTTGCAGGCCAGAACCGCAGACGACCGGGTGGTGATCACGAAGGAGGATGTGGTGACGGTGACGAGTGCAGGTAGCCAGCCCACAGTCACCCCGACTGCGACCGTCACCGCTTCCCCTGCCGGCCCGCTGCAGGCGCAGTTCGGTGTCGATCATACCTCAGGTACTGATCCGTTGACGGTCCATTTCACCGACCTTTCAAGTGGGAGCCCGACTGGGTGGTACTGGAACTTCGGTGATGGCGAGACCTCGCAGGAACAGAACCCAACGCACACCTATCATGGCGCCCGTGCCTACACGGTCTCGTTGCAGGCCAGAACCGCAGACGACCGGGTGGTGATCACGAAGGAGGATGTGGTGATGGTGACAGGTGCTGGTAGCCAGCCCACGGTCGCCCCGACTGCGACTGCCACTGCCTCCCCTGCCGGCCCGCTGCAGGCGCAGTTCGGTGTCGATCATACCTCAGGTACTGATCCGTTGACGGTCCATTTCACCGACCTTTCAAGTGGGAGCCCGACTGGGTGGTACTGGAACTTCGGTGACGGCGAGACCTCGCAGGAGCAGAATCCAACGCACACCTATCATGGCGCCCGTGCCTATACGGTCTCGTTGCAGGCCAGAACCGCAGACGACCGGGCGGTGGTCACGAAGGAGGACGTGGTGACCGTGATCCCTCCCCGGGTGTAGGGTCGTGAGTGGAGAGTCGACCACCCCTCCTGATCGCTGGCCGATGGGACCTGTGCGGACGCGCCTGTCAACCTGACCTGGCCCTCCTTTCCATTTAATCCCTCTCTCGATCTGAAATCTGACCGTGTTGTACTGTTATTTTTGTGATGGGGGCGAGAATCGGATTCAAAATCCAGCCCTGGTCTCTCGCCGGTCCGGCACCTCTTCGATTGGACTTCTGGTGAAGAATACAGGAAAAAACTGTATAGGAGGCTCTGGAACGAAATTACTGTTAGGTACAAGAGGATACTTTATATCAGGTCCCGACGTTCTATGTAATGCAGATCAATATATCTGTAAGTGTCAATAATGAGCGAAAGAAGTTTTGGTGGTCCAAGGAACTTTGGTCCCAGAGAGATGACAAAGACAGTCTGTTCAGATTGCGGAAAAGAGTGCGAAGTTCCATTTAAGCCAACCGAAGGAAGACCTGTTTACTGCAGGGATTGCCTGGTAAATCACAGAACACCCAGATTCTAATTCTATTTTTTCTATTATTTCTATTATTTCGGACCGGGAGCGAATGCTCTACAGTTCCATGCATCGGATACAAAAAATATCCAAAAATTGGGAAAGGGTTCCTTGTTTTCTCTATTCTTCATCTTCGATCGGCTCAAACGGCCGTTTCGTCGGAGGCTGGCTGAACGAATGGTTTAATCGTATGACGAGCACGCTGATGGAGGCTGCAAAGAGGATCTGGGTCAGCAGGTTGGGCTTCAGGTCGAGGGGTACTACAAAGATTAGCAGGGCATAGATCGGTGCCATCAGGGAGACGATATCCTTGCGTGGCATCATCCAGGCCAGCGCTGCCAGCAGGATCGACGCTACAAATTGTCCGGCTCCAAACGGCCCTATGTCTGATATCAGCCCCATCTCCAGAAGAAACACATTGAGTATGATACTTCCAAACGAGACCGCCGGCACGGATAGGCTGAGGCCCCTGATCAGCGGATCTCTTTCTCTCTGCTCGTCACTCATCAGCAGAGTATCGACGTGTGGATGAAAAAAAGATGGTATTCCCCTCTGGTGTCCCTGGGGTCACCGATTCAGCAGCACCGGATGGCCCCGGATGGTGGCGAGCTGGGTGGTGAGTGCCTCTCTGGCAGCCTTTGCCTCCGCCTCAGCTGCCGCAGTCCGCTCCTCGTCGTCGGTGGCACTCTGTTCGGCGGTCAGGGCCTGTTTCTCCAGGTACCGCACCTGCTTCTGCAGATCCTGATAGCGGGTGCCCGCTGCTGATCCGTCGATGACTCGTTCAGTCGCAGCCACAACGGCGCCGGTCTCCCTGACCTTTGCTTTTGTCTCTGCAAATATCTGCTCTGTCTCCCTGGCTTCTGAAAAGAGCGCCTTCTCTTCCCTGTTCTTCAGGGAGAGTCCCCCATCCCTGACCATCGATATCGCCTCTGTGGCGGCCGAGAGGATCACTGGATCCTCCAGACAGAGATCCTCCAGTCGCTCTTCGGCTGCACTGAAGAGGTCCCGGCGGGCCTGCACCAGTCCGGATGTCTTTCCAGCCCTCTTGAAGAGGTGGCCGGCGGTGGTGGCGATCGCCCTTTCCTGGGCCAGTGCTGCGTCTCGGTCCCCCTCCTCCTGTACCAGGCGATCGGCCAGTGCCCTGTACTCCTGATAGGGAGTCGATCGTTCGAGGGTTGTACGCTCCTCCTCCGCCGCCGCCAGTTGACGCCGCAGTTCCGCTCCCCTCGACCGCTCCTCAGCGGCGAGGGTCTTGAGCGTATCAACGTTCTTTTCCGCAGCGATCAGTCGCCGGGATGTCCCCCGCGCCTGATCGATCAGGTCACACCGCGGGTTCACATCAGCGAAGACCGCGGTCATCCTGTTGATGGCCCGCCCGATCTCGGCGATCGACGCCTTGATGCCGTCCATCTCATCGGGGAGGACGGCGCGGAGGTACCTCCCCTGCCCCTGCTGGGCGCGGATGGCACACTTGAGCAGATCCGCTGCCTCGGTGTAGAAGAGGGCCGGGTCGGTTCCCAAGGGGTGAGCGAGGGCCGCCTCCATCGCCTTCTGGAACGCAGGCAGCGAGACCCGCGTCACCTGGGCCAGTTTCGGGTGGACCTCATCAGTCGGCTCCGCCGGGACGAGCGCCTGCACCTGGCCGGCGAGCGCGGTCACTGCCTCCCGGATCACCTGCTGGTCGTCTGTAGTCCGCTCCTCCCGTTCGGCGGCGATCTCGGTTGTCCACGTATCGAACAGTCCGCTCACCTCGTCGAGGTTGACCGTCTCCTCTCCGCTCTCCTCCTTCCCTCTGAACAGTTCCCGAATTCTCTTCAACATCCAAAGTCCTCCTTCAATCACTACCTGCGATCTGCTGGAGCCGCTCCACCCCGTCGATCTCCCGGATCACCGAGACCACCGCCGGCGGCACCCGGTCCTCCCAGGGCTCTCCGTTCAGCATCAGTTCGCGGATGGCCGTGCCGCAGTGGGTCTCCCGTTCGTACATCGACGGGGACTCGACCGAGATCCCGACCTCGGCAAAGAGCCTGACCACCAGCGGGTTGCTCGAATAGACCCGGTCGAAGGGAGGGGTCATTGACCGGACATGCGCGACCCAGAGGGCGTTGCGCTGTATGTCCTCGATTGGGATCACATAATAGGGACAGTCCAGGTGGGCGAGCGCCCGTGTGATCATCAACACCCGCTCGCCGGCAGTGAACGGGTTGTTCACCTCATGCGAGAGCTGGGCCGAGCCGATCCCGATGATGATTTCGTCGGCCGTCTCTGCGATCCGCTTGAGCACCGACTGGTGGCCGTAATGGTACGGCTGGAACCGGCCGATGTAGAAGGCCCTGCCCATCATCGCTCCTCCCGATCGCCGACCGCCAGATTCGCGATCCTGGCTGCAAAGGCTCCGGCTGTGAACCCTGCATCGATGTTCACGACCGAGAGGACCGAGCAGGACTGAAGCATCGAGCCGAGTGCGGCCTGTCCGGCTCCCATGTAACCGTACCCAGTTGAGACCGGCACCCCGATCACGGGCCGGTCGACGAGGCCGGCCACCACCGCTGGCAGAGTTCCTTCCCTTCCTGCGGCGACGATGAAGACGTGAGCGCCCATCACCTCCTGCAGCGCAGGAAAGAGCCGATGGATCCCGGCGGCCCCGACATCGTAGGCGGTCATCACCTCGCATCCCATCTCCTCGGCAACCAGCCGTGCCTCCTCGGCGACCCGGATGTCGGCGGTTCCGGCCGTGATGATCGCGACCTTTCCGCCGGTCCTGACCAGCTCTCTCCCGTCGGAGAGGATCAGGACTCCCCCCTCCGGCCGGGAGGTGAGGGTGAGGCCGGTCCCCTCGACGGCAGCCCTGACCACCGCCTCCTGTTCCGGACTGACCCTGGTCGCCAGGCTTCTGCCGATCGCTTTCGCATGCGCCAGCATGATCGAGGCCAGACCTGCGGCAGTCTTCCCCTCGGCCAGCACCGCCTCAGGCATCCCGCACCGGACACTCCGGCCGAGGTCCAGCCTGGCCAGGTCCCCGACCTTCCCGATCCGAAAGCCCTCGATCTCCTCGACCGCCCGATCGAGCGAGAGAGAACCGTCCCTGTATCCGGCAAGTACCCTTGCAAGCGTCTGATTCGGTTGCATGATCTGAATTAAGATAGGGGACTGTCCATACTAATAGGTATATTCCCATGAGCTATCTCTTCTCTGTCGGGGCCTTCGGTGCAGCGGTCACCCTCTTCCTCTGGCTGCGCGATTCCAGACTCTATCTTCGAACCGGTCTCGCCGGCTACCGGACCAGAGCCCATCAGGGGGTGTTCTATACAGCCCTCGCCCTGCTCGGTGCTGGGATAGCCTGGAACGAATCAGTGGAACTGATCGGCCTCGGGCTGGTTCTCCTCGCACTCTATCTGCAGGGCAGGGTCGAACACGAAAAGGTCTGGACCGACGAGAAGACCCTTCCACGGCTACTCGGCGCGGTCAAACGCCGGCAGAAGAAGTGAGCGGGCAATCGGGAGTCTAAATTACAGGAGTTTATTCATGGTACAGCGACCACGCGGCACACGTGACTTTTTACCAGACGAGATGGAAGCACGGCGGATGATCGAGGGACGGATGCGCGAGGCGGTCAGACGCTGGGGGTACCGCGAGGTCGCGACCCCGATCTTTGAGGACCTCTCCCTCTTCACGATGCGGTCAGGGCAGGGGATCATCGACGAAATGTATGTCTTTCAGGACAAGGGGGGCAGGGATCTCGCACTTCGGCCCGAGTTGACCGCGGCCGTCCTTCGGATGTATGTGAACGAGGCCCGGGTGCTCGCAAAGCCACTCCGATGGTGCTATTTCGCCGATTGTTTCCGGTACGAAAGGCCTCAGAAGGGGCGGTACCGGCAGTTCTGGCAGTTCGGGGTCGAACTGATCGGGGCCGATACCGCAGCGGCCGATGCCGAGGTGATCCTGGTCGCCGATAATGCGATCCGGTCCAGCGGGCTTGACTACGACCTGAAGATCGGTCATCTCGGGCTGATGAAGCACCTGCTCGCCGATGTAGGCGAGGAGGTCCGGCGGAAGGTGATGGCCTACCTCGACAAGAAGGAGTTCGACGGCCTCAAGGACTACCTGGAGACCGCCGGACTGGCCGCCCTGACCGACCCGCTCACCCGGCTGCTGGCGGCCGAGACCCTGGACGAGGCCTTCGCGGTCACCGGTCCTTTGCCTGAGGAGGGGCGGATCCGGGAGATGGCAGCGCTGCTCGACGCCACCGGTGTTCGCTACTCGTACAACTTCGGGATCGCCCGGGGGCTGGATTACTATACAGGAATGGTTTTCGAAGGGTTCGCGAAGAACCTCGGGGCCGAGAGCCAGATCGTCGGCGGCGGGGCGTACCGGCTCGCGCAGGTCTTCGGCGGGGACGATGCTCCGTCGGTCGGGTTTGCGATCGGCTTCGACCGGGTGATGGTCGCACTCGGCGAGGTCCAGACCAGAAAGCAGAAGATCGTCGGGGTCGTCTCCACGGCCGAGGGCCGGCCCTTTGCATTCCGGGTGGCAAACGCCTTTCGGACGGCCGGCATCCGCGCCGACCTCGACCTCTCCGATCGCGGGCTCGGGGCCCAGCTGGCCCGGGCTGCGAAGGAGGCCGACTTCGCCGTGCTGATCGGCGAGCGGGAGGTCGCCACCGGGACAGTCACTCTCAAGAACCTCGCCACCGGGACGCAGACCGCCGTGACGATCGACCTGGCGGTCAGGACGGTGATCGATGGTTCTCGCTGAGGATCTGGCATCCTCACAGCGCTCCATCTCGATCGCCGAGTTCTTCGAGAAGAACAAACATCTGCTTGGGTTCGACTCCCCGACCCGCGGGATTATCACCACCATCAAGGAGGCCGTCGACAACGCTCTCGATGCCTGCGAGGAAGCCGAGGTCCTCCCTGACATCTACATCGAGGTGAAGCGGAAGACCGGGGATCTCTTCTGGATCATGGTCGAGGATAACGGCCCGGGGATTATGCCCGAACAGGTGCCGTTCGTCTTTGGAAAATTGCTTTACGGCTCTCGTTTCCATCAGATCCGGCAGTCGCGCGGGCAGCAGGGGATCGGGATCAGTGCGGCGGTCCTCTACGCCCAGCTCACCTCTGGTACCCCGGCTGTCGTCACCACCAGGACTGGGCCGGCCACGCCGGCCGTCCGGATGGAGATCCAGATCAAGGTCGCGACCAACGAGCCGAAGGTCCTCTCCAACAAGGAGGTTCCCTGGGATCGGACCCATGGAACCCGGGTCGAGATCGAGTTCACGAGCACCCTCTCGGCAAAGAAGCGGTTGATCGAGTACCTCCGGTATACGGGGGTCGTCAACCCGCACGCCCGAATCCGGGCCGAGATCGACGGCGAGCCCTTCACCTCCGAGCGGGTCAGCAACGAGGTGCTGGTCTGCCCGAAGGCGATCAAACCGCACCCGTACGGGATCGAACTCGGGATGCTGAAGCGAATGGCCGAGGGGGAGACCCGGCCGCTGCTCGAATTTCTGACTTCAGAGTTCTCCCGGGTCGGGAAGAAGACGGCCGAGGAGATCTGTTCGATCGCCTCCCTCCGTCCGGCTGCCCAGGTGAAACGGCTGAACGCCGACCAGCAGCGGTCCCTGCTCGCGGCGATGCAGCAGGTGAAGGTGCCGGCCCCGCCGACCTCCCAGTGCCTCTCCCCGATCGGGGAGGAGTTGATGGTCAGGGGTCTGGAAGCCGAGTTCAGGATGGACTTTGTCAAGGCCAGGACCCGGCCTTCATCAGTCTTCTCCGGCCACCCGTTCATGGTCGAGGCCGCGCTCGGGTACGGCGGGAAACTCCCGCCCGAAGGGAACGGGCAGATCATGCGGTTCGCCAACCGGGTCCCCCTGATCTATCAGCAGGGGGCCTGTGCGATCACCCAGTCGGTCGCCGGCGTGAACTGGAAGGCCTACGGGATCGGGCAGCAGGGACTGCCGATGGGGCCGGTGCTGATTCTGGTCCACGTCGCCTCGACCAATGTCCCGTTCACCTCGGAGTCCAAGGACGCGATCGCCTCGATCCCAGAGATCGAGAAGGAGATCGTTCTCGCCCTCCAGGATCTCGGGCGAGACCTGAAGGCGTTCATCTCCAGGCGAGACCGAACCAAACTGCAGGAAGACCGGGCCCGGGCGATCTGCGCGATCATCCCTGATATCGCCCTGAAAGTGAGCGAAATCGTCGAGAAGCCGTTGCCGGACCTGACGGTGATCGAGGGGCAGATCATGCACAAGGTGGTGGCCCGGAAGCGGACGACGACCGGCCGGGTCGTCCTCTCAGTCCACAACTACACCGCCAAGGACGTTGAGGTGCAGGTCTATGACATCTCGACTGACCCGGCCCTCGACGCTGTTCCGGCGCCGGACTTCGTCTCCCCGCTGGACGATACCTTCACGCGGGTCTGGCGGGTAATTCTCCCCCCCGGGCAGGGGTGGGAGGCGTCTTATACCGGTGCCGGCGGCGGATCGCTGGACCTGCGCGGCATTTCTGAACAGATGAAAGTGGTGGTGGATCTCGATGTCTAAGGAAGCGCTCGATGCGCAGGCACGGCAGGAACTGCTCAGGATAGCAGAGGCCTGGTATGACCAGATGGTTGGCGGGGTGGTTCCGTCCATCTCGCTGCCGACTAGGACCAAGCAGAACCTCGCCTTCGACGAGACGAGCGAGGTCTGGAAGTATGGAGAACGGGAATCCCTTCGATCGGCTCACTCAGCCAAGAGTGCGCTGCATCTGCTGAAGATGTCGTATGTGATCGGATTTCTCAAGCAGCAACTGATCGAGAACCGGTCGTCGACCTTGAGAGAGATGTATTACATCTCCGAGGGGTGGAAAAAGGCGAAATTCCATGCGCAGGACGAGAGCAACCTGCTGATCGAGGATCTCGAGATCCTGACGATGCTGCAGCGGGAGGCGTTCCATCTCCGGCCTGAGGAGGACGGGGCGACGGTCTTCGGGCCGATCCGCCTCAAAGAGATGACCCGGCGGGGGGTCAAGGAGATCCACTGCCAGGAGGATGTCGGCGAAGCCGGGTACGCGATCCCGAACAATGTCGAGAATCTGGAGTTCGTCGACCATGACGCGAAGTTCGTCATCGCCATCGAGACCGGTGGTATGTATGCCCGGCTGCAGGAGAACGGGTTCGACGAGGAGTACGGGGCGGTGCTGGTCCATCTGAAGGGGCAGCCGGCCCGGTCGACCCGGCGGGTGCTGCACATGATCCATGAGAAGTTCAAGCTCCCGATCACTGTCTTCACCGACGGCGACCCCTGGTCGTACCGGATCTACGCCTCGGTGGCCTACGGTTCGATCAAGAGTGCGCACATGTCTGAGTTGCTGGCAACCCCCCAGGCGCAGTTCATCGGGGTTCAGCCGAGCGATATCAGCGATTACGATCTCCCATCCGACACGCTCTCCGAGCGGGACGTGCTGGCCCTGAAGTCGGAGCTGAGCGATCCCCGGTTCGACACCGAGTACTGGCGGTACCAGATCGGCCGGCAGTTGGAGATAGGGATCAAGTCAGAACAGCAGGCCTTCGCGGCCCGCGGGCTCGACTACGTGACGAAGGAGTACCTGCCGGCACGGTTGAGCGAGATGGGGGTGTTGTGATGGGTGAGATCATGCAGTCGCGCTCTTCACCACACGATCCTTCACCAGGTATCGTTTGACGAGATGAACGAGCGTCGCCGGCAACCAGGGGTTCAGGTACCAGCATTTCAGGACTGTTCTCACCCTTTTCAATGGTGAGGCCCCTTTTGCAAGATAGGTGATGATCAGCATCTGCTGGCTGAGATCCCTCTGGATCGCACGCCTCTCATCCTTTGAGGGTCTCTCTTTCTCCAGGAAACTGTGCTGAATACGGTCCAGCAGGGTGATGAGTTCATCCAGATCTTTGTTGGACTCCAGAGGCCTGATCAGTATGAGGTCAAGGAGCAGCGTTCTCTCCTGTTCGGTCAGGTCTCTCTGGAGATACCGTTCGATCTCAGCGAACTGGATCTCTGCTGTAGTCGTCTTCTGGGTTTGGAGATTGTTGAAGGTGATGCTACCGGGATTGACTCTGTACCGCAGTAACGGTTCTGAAAGGTTGGCAAGGTCTGCGATCCTCTGGATCCTGGACCAGAGATCAAAGTCCTCGATGGCGGTTGCCTCTTCATTATACGAGCCGGCCTCGTCGAGCACCTCTTTTCTGATCATCACCGAGGGATGATACAGGCAGTTCTCAAAGAGCATATGCCAGCGTATCACCACCGGTTCGGTGGGCAGGGTGACGCTTCTGATGACCGTCCCTTCTTCATCGATCAACAGGGCCTGGTTACCCACGACGCCGACCTTGGGGTGCTGGTCAAGGTACTGGACCTGTCTGGCAAACCGTTCCGGTTCAGCGATATCATCTGCATCCATCCGGGCGATGTACTCCCCTCTGCTCTTCCGACACCCGAGGTTCAGCGATGCGATCAGCCCGATCCTCTCATCGTGATAGATCACATTCACCCGGGTATCCTCGCTCTGGCACCGTGACAGCAGTTGCCTGGTTGAAGGGGTCGGCTCATCGCATACGATGATACACTCAAAGTCGGTGAAGGACTGGAGGAGTATACTCTCCAGTGCCTCGTTGAGGTATTGTTCCCCTCTGAATACCGGCATTACCACGCTGATCTTGGGCATTATTTCCATGGATATGACTGTCTCCTCTGGTGTTCCTGATCCCCGGACTCCTCATATTGTTATCCATGAGTCCGGAATGATATCACTGGTATCGAAACTCTCTGACAGTGCCCATCGCCTGGGAGCTATCACCATCTTCTCTGCATCCTGGCCTAACCAGGCCCCCCACCAGCTGAAACTGCTGTTGGCGATGATATGGTGCTGGCAGAGGCTCATCAGCCAGAGATCGCAGTACTCCTTTTCAGGACCATTGTGTGCGACGAATGTCTTCTCTCCGGGGATATCCAGATTCTCTTTAGCCCATGGGAGATCATCGGAGAAGATGAAGAAGGAGGGATCGTCGACCTTCTCTTCAATGAGGGAGATCGCCCTGTTATAGTAATCGATGGAGCAACAGCCGTGGAACTGCTGGGTTGTGGGATTTGAGACGTAATCTCCCCGTCTCACGTGGAGAGAGACCGAGTGACAGGCCTGGATCCGCTCTGCCATCTCCAGGTTGATGCTATCCGGTTCATCTTTGAGTGTGACCTCCCTGCGGAGGATCTCCTCGATATCCTTGAAATATTTCTCAGTCTGCCAGTATCCGTCTAGATAGACATTGTCCGGCACTGTCAGAATTGCTTTATCAAAGGTGTGCATTCGTTCCCGGACATATGTTCGTCGATACATAGGGGTCAGCAAATCTGAGATCTTCGACAGTAGGTATCCCCTTCCTTGTGCACGCCCCCGTTCGATCAGCTGAATCTCTTTTGCTGACGCAATGGTTCCTATGATATTGTAATTATTGAGACGATAGGTTCTCGGTGTATCAGAAGATATGGTTGTGAACCAGGTTGTATCCAGTTTCAATTCGGTATTGTGCAGGTGGGCGATTTTCCTTCCGAGGGCGTATTGAGAAAGTTGATTTCCGAGTCCCCCTTTCAGCCTGACAATAATCATCTGTAAAGTATCTATCTGGTGGTTTTTATATCAATCCAATAATGAGGAGTAGAGTTTTTCATATGCGTCGGTGATTTTCTCCCAGGTGAACCGTTCCGACCATGCCTGGTAGCCGGCATCCTGCATCCGCGCCCTCTCTTCTCGGTTTGTAGCCAGAGATTCCAGCATCTCCATCGATCCGGGGATGTCAGCGGTGCTGAATCTGTTCTGGTCTTTTGTGGTGGGGAGCAGCACCCCGCTGCCGCCGGACCACTGGATGATCTCCTTCGAGTTCCCCACGTCAGTCACCAGGAACGGGGTCTTTGAAGCCATACATTCGAAGAGGACGATCGGAGAGCATTCGATGTTCGATGGAAAGAGAAAGAGGTCTGCTGTCTTGTATGCAGCGACGGTCATCTCCCGGGGGAGAGGGGTTATGATCATCTGCCGGTGACGGAGTCTTTCGAGCGGGTTCAGCCGGAAGAGGAGTCCGGTCGCCCGGCACCTGAGTGTACATCCGATACCGATCGGGTTGGCCACCATCAGGAAGGTCGCATTCCTGATCTTCGCTCTCCGGAAGATCTCCAGCGCTTCCCGATGCCCTTTCTGGCCGGTATGGGAGCCGACATGGAGCACCAGGAGATGATCGGCCGGGATATGGAGCACCGCCCTGATATCGACAGAAGAGGGTTTTTTGAACTCCTCCTCGTCGGCTCCGTTAGGGATGATCAGAGCGTTCTCTCCTCCATGCTCTCTGAAGAAGGTGATGTCCTGGTAATCATTCGAGAGGAAGACCGTGGCATCGTACTTTTGGATCCAGGTCTTCATCGATTCAAAGTAACCGGCGTACTCTGGGGTGAACAGCCCTGAGAAGCCGCAGGGTACGAAGACCTTCTTCCCTCTGCTCTCTCGGATGAGCGGGAAGAAGAGATCGGCTGTCCACTGCTGGGCTGCATAGGTGAGGATGATGTCGTAGTCGCTCTCGATCAGGAACTGCTGGTACCGTTCCACCTCCCCTGTGATCCCCCTGGCGGTATTGCCGGCTATGTCGAACTCCTCGATGTGGACTCCGTTGATGGTGTTGCTCGTCCGTTCGGCCATCTTTGTGGTGGCCACCGTCACGTCGTGGCCGCGTTTCACCATCCGCTCGGAGAGCTGCCTGACCACTTCCTGAGCACCACCGAGGCTTGGATAATACCATTCTACGGTATGGAGAATCTTCATGAATATCTCATCTCCCGCTGGAGAGGAGTATCTGGGGGATTACTGATAAAATTAGGGATTTATGGCATAAATATGGGTCAGTATTTCCCAATTCACTCAAATGAATGGACAACAATTTAGTACCTCCTTTAAAAATGGTGGGTCATCGATCTCCACCACCATCTCATAGACGATCCGAAGATCTGTAGGTGGGGAGAGTGTGTAAAACAATCAGATCTACCGATTTTGTTTTTTGTGGACCGTAACTGGTAGTTGCACGACCTCCCTATTCTAGGTAGAATACGATCTCCCGGGGTAGGTCTCATGAAAACCCCGTCAAATATGAATACAGCAGGTGACCTAGGATATTAATTATCTCATAAACACCAACAAAAGAGTAAGAAAACCTTAATTTTTTAAAATCGCTAGTCGATATATTAACTGCTGAAGATCGGTTTTTATTCTATTCAGTATATGAATCTCTGATGACTTCATGATAACGGTGATACAAAAATGAAAGTGGTAATCCTTGCCGGGGGACTGGGCACGCGGTTGAGTGAAGAGACCAATGTGAGACCCAAGCCCATGATAGAGATCGGAGGAATGCCCATTTTATGGCATATCATGAAGATTTATTCTCATTATGGTTTTAACGAGTTTATTGTCTGCCTGGGATACAAAGGCTATATGATAAAGGAGTATTTTGCCAATTATTGTCTTCATCGATCCGATGTCACAATCGATATAAAAAATAATTCGATTGAAACCCATCAGAACTCCTCTGAACCCTGGAAGATATCGCTCATCGATACTGGCGACAGTTCGATGACTGGCGGACGGGTGAAACGGATCCAGCGATATGTCGGGAACGAACGGTTCATGTTGACATACGGCGATGGTGTGTCCAACGTGGATATCCAGAAGTTAATCCACTATCATGAGACTGCCGGGACCATCGGAACGCTTACCGCGGTCAGGCCGGCGAGGCGGTTTGGTGTCCTTGAGATAGAAAAAAACCGTGTGACATCCTTTTTAGAGAAACCGCAGGGTGAAGGGGGATATATTAATGGTGGATTCTTTGTCTTCGAGCCGAAGATATTTGATTATCTGGAGAACGATGCGACCATCCTGGAGCGGGTCCCCCTTGAAACCCTGGCAAAAGAGGGGCAGCTCTCTGCATTCAGACATGACGGTTTCTGGTACCCGATGGATACCCTGCGCGATATGACATATCTTGAAGAGACCTGGGCAACCGGTGAAGCACCGTGGAAGGTATGGGATTGATGAGCATCTCAGATAAACTGGCGGAAACATACCGTGGACGTACGGTTCTCATAACCGGTCATACCGGATTCAAAGGTGGCTGGCTTGCTTTGTGGCTTGAATCCCTGGGGGCACACGTGATCGGATACAGCCTCGACCCGCCAACAGATCCTTCATTTTTTCAAGAGACAGAATTATCCCGCCGTATTACTGATATTCGAGGTGATATCCTGGATCAAACAAAACTGGATCGGGTAATCAATGAATACCGCCCGGATTTTGTGTTCCATCTCGCTGCCCAGCCCCTAGTTCGTGCATCCTATCAAAGTCCACGTGAAACGTTCAATGTAAACGTCATGGGGACGGTTAATGTTCTTGAATCCATCCGTGTCTCTCAACATCCGACGGTCTGTGTCTGTATCACCAGCGACAAATGTTATGAGAACAAGGAATGGGATTACGCCTACCGGGAGAACGATCCGATTGGCGGCCATGACCCCTACAGCGCGAGCAAAGGTGCTGCCGAGATTGTAATCGCTTCGTACCGGAAGAGTTTCTTCGAACCGGATGGATCACAGCCACTGTGTGCTCTCTCGTCAGCACGAGCCGGAAATATCATCGGTGGTGGGGACTGGGCAGATGATCGGATCGTCCCGGACTGTGTGCGATCGCTTGTGAACGGGGAGACGATGCTGCTTCGTAACCCCACTGCAGTACGTCCCTGGCAATTCGTGCTGGATCCCCTGTTCGGCTATCTCCTCCTTGCGCAGAGAATGAAGGAGTATCCTGGGGAATATTCTGGTGCATGGAATTTTGGTCCATATTATTCCAACAACGTGGATGTCCAGACGCTCACTGGAAAGATCTTCCGGGAGTGGGGTATCGGGAGATGGGAGAATATGCCTCAACAGAATAATCTGCATGAGGCGTGTTTCCTCAAACTGGATATCGCCAAGTCGATGACAAGATTGGGGTGGAAGCCTGTTTATTCCATAGACGATGCGATCCATAAAACTATAGAGTGGTATATGGCCGATTTCTCTCGGGCTGAAGAGATGTACAACTTTTCTCTTGACCAGATTGCAATGTACATGCACGACGCAGATAATGTGGAGTAGGATATCCTTTTTAATTCATTCCAATCTTGAATTTGATCTGTGGAGAAAAAATGAGATCATTATGTGATGAAAAAATATTCATAACCGGTGCTACAGGATTTGTTGGTTCAAATCTGGTGCGGCGGTCGCTTCAGGAGGGGGCGGATGTCTACATAAATATCCGCAACACCTCCGATACGTGGCGAATTTGGGATATTCTCAACGATGTCTCGGTGATTCATGCTGATCTCGGTGAATACGGAAAATTGGATGAATCTCTTAAGAAGATTCGTCCAAATATCATCTTCCATACTGCTGTTTATGGGGGAAATGCCGCTCAAAAGGATACGAAAAAGATAATCGAATCGAATATCTCCGGAACGATCAATCTGTTGCGGTGCTGCAACCCTGCCCATTGTGATCTCTTTGTCAATACCGGATCCTCTTCTGAATATGGGATAAAGAATATACCCATGAAGGAATCGGATATCCTCGAGCCGGTTACTGATTATGGAGTGTCAAAGGCAGCTGCGACATTGTTCTGCCAGAAAACTGCGTTCACTGAGGATCTTCCGGTTGTAACACTTCGCCTTTTCTCCCCGTATGGACCCTATGAACAGAAGTCGCGTCTAGTTCCTTCGATAATACTCGCAGCGTTGCAGAAACAGACTCCACATATTGCATCCAGGGACTTTGTCCGGGATTTTATATTTATTGACGATGTGATCGCGGCGTATGAGTCTGCCCTGACGCTCAAGCATCCGCATGGACAGATCTACAATGTTGGTTCGGGTATGCAGAACACCGTCGGTGCCGTGACGGATGCAATCCTTCGTCTCCTCGGAGAAGATCTGACCTGTGCACCTGGACTGCCCCAATCTTGGAAGCACGAACCTGATTTCTGGCAGGCAGATATCCAGCGCGCGGCATCTGAATTGAACTGGAGGCCGAAATTTGCGCTGGATCAGGGGCTGGAAAGAACAATTAACTGGTTTAAAGAGAATATGAAATTGTACACCTGATGAATAGGAGTTTGTATGAAATTATCCGATTATGTTATAGATTCTCTTGCAGAACAGGGGATCACCCATATCTTCGAAGTTTGTGGGGGAGCGTTAGCGCATCTGCTCGATTCATTATATGGGCGAACGGATATTACCACAGTCTCCATGCATCATGAGATGGCTGCGGCCATCGCAGCTGAAGGATATGCCCGGGTGAGCGGAAAATTCGGGGTTGCGATGGCAACCAGCGGTCCCGGTGCAACGAATCTCATCACCGGCATTGGAAGCTGCTTCTTTGATTCAATTCCCTGTCTATATATTACCGGGCAGGTGAACACCTATGAATATAAATTTGACAGACCGGTACGACAGATCGGATTTCAGGAGACCGACATAGTATCCATTGTAAAACCCATTGTGAAAAAGGGAGTGCTGGTGCAGGATGCAGATGGTATTCGCTCTACACTGGAAGAGTTATATTCACTCATGGTAGATGGCCGTCCTGGGCCGGTCCTTCTGGATATCCCCTTGAATATCCAGCGGGCTGCTATCGATCCACCTTCTCTCAAGGGGTATTCGAGGGGATCTCCGAAAGGGAACCCCTCAGAGGATACTCTCGATCAGATCTGCAGTAGCATCAAAGCTTCAACAAGACCCGTCATTCTTGCGGGGGGTGGTGTGCGGTCCTCGCATGCAACTGAGGATCTCATACGGTTTGCCCATGTCACCGGAATTCCAGTGGTTACATCTCTTATGGGACTGGATGCCTTCCCTCATGAGGATTCTCTGTTTATCGGGATGATCGGGACATATGGAAATCGTTATGCAAATCTGGCAATTGCAAATGCAGATCTGGTCATTGCTCTCGGAACCAGATTCGATACTCGCCAGACCGGAACCCGGCCGGAAACCTTTGCACGGAAGGCAACAATTGTTCATGTCGATATCGACCCGTTGGAATTGAATAGCAAGATCAGGGAACACTTCTCGGTCCAAGCTGATGTCAGGCAATTTTTGGAACTGATCACCGTTCATCCTGATATTTCAAAGATTCCGACACCCTATATCCCGTGGCTGGAGAAGATCAATCAGTATAAGCGGAGTTATCCGGATTTCAAAGAACCCGCAACCTCTGCGATTGACCCGAATTATTTCTTGCATCTGCTGTCAGAAGACCTGATGGACGATGCCATAGTCTGTGTGGATGTCGGGCAGATTCAGATGTGGGCCGCCCAGAGTCTTGTGATCAGAGGAGCGCAACGGTTTTTAACTGAGGGGGGCATGGCCTCGATCGGTTCTGCTTTGCCGATGGCGATTGGTGCTGCCTTTGCAGGACCGAAGCGGCAGATCATCGTCATCACTGGTGACGGGGGATTCCAACTGAACATTCAGGAGCTCCAGACCGTCTATCATCACCACCTTCCCATCAAGATCATTCTGTTGAATAACAACGGGTACGGGATGATCAAACAATTCCAGGAACAATATCTCGACAGCAAGTTCCAATCATCAGGTATTGGGTATAGCAACCCTGATTTTTTGGATGTGGTACGTGCGTATAAGATTCCATCGATGCAGATCTCATCCAATGATGAGATTGATCATGCACTGCGCAATTCCTTATCTGATATGCACCCCGGTTTTCTGGAGGTACGTATCGATGAGAGGTCCCGTGCCCTTCCAAAACTGGCTGTCAATCGGCCTGTTGAAGATCAGGAGCCCCTGCTATCAAGAGAGGAACTGAGATCGAAGATGCTCATTGAAATACTGCCGGAGCCAGAAAAATTATGATGACCGAAGAAGAGATCCGCTCTGAAATCTTTGACCGGGTAAAACAATTATATGATCTGAAGAAACAGGATGTGTTCGTCCCGGGTACCTCATACATTCCCTACGCCGGCCGGGTCTATGATGAAAAAGAACTCGTCAGCCTTGTTGACGCATCGCTTGATTTCTGGCTCACCACCGGGCGCTATGCAGATCAGTTTGAACATGATCTGGCCGCATTTCTGGGCGTGAACTACTGTCTCCTGACGAACTCGGGTTCTTCAGCTAATCTTCTCGCTGTCTCTGCACTCACTTCACCTAAACTCGGGGAGAAGAGATTAAATTCCGGTGATGAGGTCATCACCACCGCCTGTGGTTTTCCCACGACACTCAACCCGATCCTCCAGAATAATCTGGTCCCGGTATTTTTGGATGTGGAACTGGGAACCTATAATATTCAGGCAAATCGGATCGAAGATGCGATCTCTGACAAGACTAAGGCAATTATGGTTCCGCATACGCTGGGGAATCCCGTAGATCTGGACACCATTATGAAGATGGTGGAAAAATATGATCTCTGGTTCATCGAAGATAACTGTGATGCCCTCGGTTCCAGGTACATGGGAGAATTCACTGGAACATTTGGTCATATTTCTACCTGCAGTTTTTATCCGGCACACCACATCACAATGGGCGAGGGAGGTGCGGTCCTCACCAGCGATCCGCTGCTCAAAAAGATCATAGCCTCTTTCCGCGACTGGGGGCGGGACTGCTGGTGTGATCCAGGTTGTGACAACTCCTGCGGACGACGGTTTGACTGGCAGCTGGGAGGTCTTCCTCAGGGATATGATCACAAATACATCTACTCTCATATTGGGTACAATCTCAAGGTTACCGATATGCAGGCGGCTATTGGGGTCGAGCAGATCAAGAAATTACCGGGATTTATTGAGAGACGAAAAGAAAATTTTGCTGTGCTCCATGCAGTGCTGAAGAAATACGAGGACGTTCTGATCCTTCCTCAGGCGACGCCGAACTCGGATCCAAGCTGGTTTGGTTTCCCCATTATTGTTCGGGAAGAAGCACCATTCTGTCGTGATGATATCGTACGGTATCTGGAGGATCATAAGATCGCTACACGGATGCTCTTTGGGGGGAATCTTCTCAAGCAGCCGGCGTATGCAGATATGAAGTATCGTTCTGCAGGACCTCTGCCCACTACCGATCTGGTGATGGACAATCTGTTCTGGATCGGGGTTTATCCGGGAATCAACAGCCAGAAACTGGCATATCTTGAAACCGTGGTAGAACAGTTCATGAAAACGAGATAGAGGAGATATTTGCTGAAGAGTCAAACAGATCCGGATCTCCTTTTTTTAATCAGAAGGAGAGACTGGTCATGTCGACAACCAACCTCCCAGGTGATATATTGAATACAATGCGCTACCCGACGATCGATCCACTCCCCGATACTGTACGTAGGCCTTTCTGGAGTGTAATGATTCCAACACATAATCGCGTCAATTATCTGGAGAAAACGATTAAAAGTGTTCTTGACCAGGATCCCGGTCAAGACTGCATGCAGATAGAGGTGATCGATAATTTTTCTTCACCTGAGTTGAATGTTGCTGAACTCGTCCGAGAAATTGGGGATTCTCGGGTTTTATACTATAGACAACCCCATCTGGTCGACTTTCAGGAGAACTGGTCGACATGTATCAGGAGATCAGTCGGAAGATACGTGCATATTCTTCATGACGATGACAGGGTTTTGCCGGGGTTTTATAAAGTGTACCAGCAATTTATCGACCAGCATCCAGAGGTAAAATTGGTCTTTTCCCAGGCAATACATATTGATGATCGGGATCAGCAGACCTCTCTCTATAAGCCTGCGATCCCTGACTTCCCGAACGGTGTGATCGATATGGCGCTCCCTTTGTTAGTGCAGGAGAATTTTATCTATTCGACATCGGTCGTCGTGCCAAGAGAGATATATGAAAAAATTGGTGGCTTTCATCCCTCTGTCATGCACACCGTCGACTGGGATATGTGGCTTCGCATATCCCTGGAGGGTCCGATCGGATATGTTCAACAACCTCTGCTGGCATATCGCATCCATTCTAAATCAGGATCCTACAGTCAGAATAACACGGTTGAGTTGATCGATAAAAAATACGAAGATATCTGTTATATTATCAATACCTATCAGGACTATCTGCCCCCCCCTCTCAGGAGAGCCACTGCTAAACATTTTATGAGATCATTTGCCATTAGTGCAAATACTCAGATGAAATACTTACTCAAACACAGAAAATATCTTCTCGCATCTCATCATGCACAATGGTCGAAAAAGATGTATCCCTCATCAATCAACCGGAGCAGATTGTGGTGGTATAATCTCTGCTATTTTCGCGAAGATACCTTAACATGACAATCAGTGAATATTATGGACCCCACGTTCCGCAGTAAGGCTATTTTTGGAGAATCGTTGATCATTTTGGGTTATTTTTCTCCCAACTGAAAAATTATTCACCTAATTGGGTTAACAATTTGACGAAAATATGCTTACTGCGGAATGTCGAATGAAGGGATATCTCACATGAACGCTAATATCCCAATGATTTTTAAGACATCTTTTCAAAAAAATTCACCAGGTTTTTCCCAGTTCTATCCCACGTTCTCTCTGCGTTCCTCTCCTTCGCCGACTGGACAAGGGTCGTGTACTCTTCTATGTTCATCGTGAGTGCCCGTTCGATGGCATCATCTACCGGCTCATCATCGTCTTGAATATAGATTGCGGCCCCCTGTGCCATATCCTCTGCAGCACCATAGGGATTGACGATCACCGGGGTATGGTAACTCAGTGCTGTCCGGATAATTGCAGAGGTCATATATTTCTGTGCATCGTTCACAATGAAGTCGGAGGCACAGATAATGTCTCTGATTTTTTCATTGGAGAGTAAACCCGAATAGGTGACGATCCTTGGATCCTTACTTTGATTGGCATAGATGTCCATGCCCTGGCCGGCAATGATCAACCGGTCATTTGCTTTTCCATATTTTAAAAACGATCGGATAACGTTTGCCGGATTGCGATTGGGGCGGACTGTTCCTACATATCCCAGAACCCTTCCAGATTGGTTCAACCCCAGTGATTGCCGTGCTTCTGTTTTTTCGCGGATAGGTCCATGAAATTCGGCATAATCTCCCAGAGGTGCAACGACATAGGGCTTCTCACGGGAGTACTGTTTGAGAATAAAGGGGAGACATGACTGTTCGTGGATAATGATTCCTTTCGCATTCTTATACATCTGCTCTTTCAGATAGAGGTCGACCGAGTAGAGGATTGGGAAAGATGATAAACCATAGGAATACAATTCGTGGATTTCGAAGATGATCGGGATCTGTTCGCTGGACAACTGTGCGAACCACCGATCGATTCTTCGCTTTATTCTGGAGAGTATCAGATTCTCTGGCAGGAATCTATAGTATTGTGAGTATAACAACCGGTAATACAGGTTCTTCTTCCCGTTGGTGATGAAATATTCCGTGAGGGACTCCGTCCAATTCATGTGAAGAATTTGAATTTCTGATTCAGTGAGAGATTTTGGGTTTAACAGGTCTTCGAGTTCAATCCCCGCCACACTCCAACTATTATCCTCAAGCGAGCGTGAAATTCTTCGGAAGAGAGGATGTGAGGAGGTATTCCATTCTCCCCCAGAGAATGGATTGGGATAAATGCCGACTTTATGGTTCATGTTCTCCAGATAATAATGTTATGATAATCCTATTTCCTTCAGTTGTCCTTCAATAATCATCTTAAATTGAACAGATGCGCACTGACCGTTCTTTTTAACAGGTATATCTTTACATTCATTCGTGCCTTCCATTTCTGGACTGTATTGTCGGGATCAATGAATGAACTCTCAAGCAGGTGGCATCGATTCTGCTCGGTGAAATTATACTCTGGAAGCACCTGTCTCCATTTATTGATGAAACTCTTGATGTCATCGTCCATCGTTTTCATATTGACAGTTCGTAAAAATGGATTTGCATGGCTGAAATGCTCAATAAATGAGTTGCTGGATGCAATTGATATATACCCTCTCTGGTCCAGTTTGAAGATCAGATCGACATCCCCGGCATAAAATCGGTAGGTATCCTGATCTGCATATCCAACCTCTTTCAGGGCTTTATGAAGATACATACCATGGTTCACGTTGACCTTTCCGAAAAAATTTTGAACGAAGTACCTCTTCTCTTCCGGCCAGTTTCTCCAGAAGAATGCAAGAGCTCCCACCTTCTCTTCCCGTTTGACACATTCTTCAAACTGAGCATATCCCCTGGTTATCGCCCCGGGTATGATCAGACAATCGTCGCTGACCATGCAGATATACTTCCCGAGAGCGGCCTTGAATCCAAGGTTCATGAAATATCCCCATGATTGTCGTTCGATGGTTTTACCTCTCCACTGGCCGTGATTGTGTTGAACAATGGTGATGATGTCGCGTTGTTTCATTAGCCAGGGGAGGGTGCCGTCCGTCGACCCGCCATCGACCACGATGATCTCATAGGGGATTTTTCCAGGCTCCATCTCTTCTCTGATGGAATGGATGGTAGATTCCAGGAAGGATTTGCGGTTATATGTTCCCAGAAGTATCGAGATTCCCTGCTCTTCGATCAACTGTGTATTTGTCATTGAGGATGGTACCATATTCTCTAAAAATCCTGCATCGTTCCTCTTATCAAATTGGAGTGAGTCCGATTTATTTATTCTGCATAAGATGTCGATTAGAATGCAAATCCAGAGACCTGCCAGAATTACCCGTCTCCAATCCTGTGAGAAGAGATACGGCTCCTCCCAGGATATTCTTTGGATGGTGGGTAAAATGATCTAAAAAAGAGTACTTATGGAGCATCCACATGATGGGTTCATTTCTTCTTTTCCGGACATTTTTACTCGATTAAGAGATATGTCATCTCTTGTCTACTCAGTCTTATATTTTAACTGTTCATCGATGAGAATATCGATCACTTCGAAGAAATCAGTGGTATATTCCCAGCCTAGAACTTTTTTTACTTTCGAATTATCCCCGTAGATATTCTCGATCTCTGTGGGCCTGTAGAGGGATTCATCGATTATTATTTTGTTCTGATCAATTCCCAGTCTTTTAAAGATATGATGGAGGATCTGTCGGAGTTGGATGGATTTACCGGAGCAGATGATATAATCGTCAGGGGTTGGATGCTGGAGCATCAACCACATCGCTTCAACATATCGGGGGGCGTACCCGAAATCTCTCCGGATATCAATGTTTCCAACTCGTAATACACCCCTCTGGGATCGTGAGATCTCGATTGAATCGTTGATCACTTTTTTTGTGAAAAAATTCTTATCTCTCAGAATTGATTCGTGATTGAAGAGAATGCCACAGCAGGTGAATATTCCATAACTCTCCCGGTAATTGATGGCAATCCAATGGGCTGCAGCCTTCGATATTGCATATGGGCTGAGGGGATGCATGGGGGTATTTTCCGTGATCGGAAGATCGTCGACCTTGCCAAACATCTCGCTGCTCGATGCCTGGTAGTATTTTATCTTTTGGTCGACGAGCCGAATCGCCTCAAGCAGGTTAATCACTGAGATTATATTAAATTCGATGGTGGCGATCGGCTGGTCAAATGACGCCTTGACCGAACTCTGGGCTGCCAGATTGTAGATCTCATCCGGTTTATATCGCTTCAGCAATCCGACAATGTTTACGAGATCCAGCAGATTGCATTCCTCGAAGATGATCTGATCTGTGATTCTGAGGTAGGAGAGTTTAGTCAGAGAGGAACCCTTGCTGTTACGCACAAACCCGATAACCCGGTATCCCTTCTTCAGTAATAATTGACTGAGATACGCACCGTCCTGTCCAGTTATCCCGGTGATAATCGCTGTTTTCATACAATCATCTCATAGATCTTTCTTGTTTCTTCTGCAGTCTTCTCCCAGGAGAAGTTCTTCAACCGTAGATATCCTCTCCTTCTGAGTGACTCCTGAAGTGGTTTGTCGTATACAATCTCTTCTACTATATCAACCAGCGATGTGGCGCTCATCGGATCAAAGTATCGTGCAGCATCTCCCCCGACTTCGGGGAGAGAACTGGTATTGCTCGCCGCAACCGGGCAGCCGCAGCTGAACGCTTCAAGGATGGGGATCCCAAAGCCTTCGTAGAGGGATGGAAAGATGAAGAGTTCTGCCCTGGCATACAACTGTGAGAGCATGCTGTCATTGAATGTATAGTAGAGCACCTGTTTACTGATATTGAGTTCTTTCAGCAGGTTTTTTTCGGCTTCGGAGAACATCCCTCCTCCTGCGCAGATCACATGCAGAAATCGATCTTTCTTCAGAAGGGGTGAGATGGAGGTGATGAAGAAGTTGAAGTTTTTATAGACTGTCCTGTTTCCGACAAAGAGGATATATCGCTGAGGAAGTGTCAGTGTCGTATCTGGTTTCACATCTCCCAACGATGTGGCGAGATGGACCACCTTTACAAGTGCTGGGTCGATATCAAATAATCTGATGATATCAGTTCTAGTGCTCTCGGATATGGCGAGAATTGCCTCCGCCCTTTCTGCAACGATCCTTTTTTGAACAGTGGTGAAATCTTTTCCAAACATCTCAGGATACAATTCATGGATCATATCATACACGGTCAGAACATACGGTCGCCCCTTTAAGTAATTCAGAAAGTATGGATCGTAATAGGTAGGATGAAAAAGATCATAGTCTCCTTTTGCGATCTGGCGTCTGCTCCAGTGAAAGTTCGCAGTAAAAAGGAGATTTCTCCGGAGATTTCTTCCCCTCTCTCCGGGAAGTGACGGGACCTGGTGAGATGAGAGGTGATGAGAGAATGGAGCACCTTTCAGATAGTGATTATCAGAGTAGATGAGTGAGAGTTTAATATTTACTGTATTATTCTGGTAATATCTGTTCATCAGTTCGAAAAAATACCGGCTAATACCCCCGAATGTCTGTCTTTCAAATATCTGATGATCGTAGAGCGCCTTCATTTCATATCCCTCATCGGTAAACTGGGATGAACAGAGTAAAAAAACACTCCAGGTGATCCGGAGTGAATCCAGTCTCTCTCATATCTTTCGTCGCTTATCATGAGATACTTTGTGTCGATATTTTCTTATTTCAACTGGGGTGGTCTGTGTGGATAAAATAATATCACCGATTCAATCAGGCTTCCTTAAAAAATTGAAATTATAGGAATATGGATCCACCATCTCATTTTATCCGCCGCTCTCCCCCTTTGCTGCGATCTCTCTCTCTGTGAATCCTATGACCGGAATATCTGTCGACATCTTGGGGGAATCTCCATATTTCATGAATGTCAATTGAGATATGAAACAAATGAAAATTTTCTCAACTCTGTTTGCTATCGTTTCGGGACTTCTGAGGTCCAATCAAAGAGATATGATTCACCTGAAAAATGAAGGTGAATTCAAAGGAAACGTATTACTCTCATACATCACCGATCCGTTCGGGTACTCTTCTTCGGATGAAATTCCAACCACTCATACGAATGGGTGGGAATGCTATCAGATGGCACATCTCTGGAGTAAACATGGATATGCTATTGATATCATAGACTGGGATAACTCAACGTTCACTCCAGAAAAGCACTATTCCTTCTTTATCGATATTCACTGCAATATGGAGCGGCTCGTTCCTCTCCTGAATCGCGACTGTTACATGATCTTACATATCACGGGATCACACTGGCTTTTTCAAAATTCGGCGGAATATCATCGGTTGTTGGATATTCAGGGGAGAAGGAAGGCCACCCTGATCCCCAGACGGACTGTACCTCCAAGTTTTGGTATAGAGTTCGCAGATTGTGCCACTATTTTGGGGAATGAGGCTACGATCAGTACGTTTCAGTACGCAGGAAAATCACTTTGTCAGATCCCAATCACAGCGACTATGACGTTTCCAGAGATCCCTGAGAAGGACTACGCACAGTGTCGCAACAATTATTTGTGGTTGGGGAATTCTGGGATGGTTCATAAGGGACTGGATCTCGTCCTTGAGGCGTTCAGTTCAATGCCTGACCATCATCTCTATGTGTGTGGTCAGGTAGATACAGAATCCGACTTCTGTGGGGAGTACCAAAAGGAACTGTATCATACTGCGAATATTCATACGCTCGGGTGGCTGGACGTCAGCAGTCTGGAGTTTCTCAGCATCATCAGGACCTGTATCGGGTTGATCTACCCTTCCTGCTCTGAGGGCCAGTCCGGTAGCGTGGTCCAGTCTCTTCATGCCGGTCTCATTCCGGTTATTAGTTATCAATCTGGGGTAACGGTGGATGGATTTGGCATCATCTTGAACCAGTGTTCTATTGATGAGATCAGAGAGGCGGTCTCCTCGCTCTCTTCACTCCCTGTTGAGCGGTTGCAGGAGATGGCGAAGCGATCCTGGGAGTATGCCAATAAATATCATACTCGGGAGAACTTCTCAAACGAATACGAAAAATTTTTAGTTGGGTTGATATCCGGAAAAAACAGGGGGATTGATTCTATTTCAAAGACCTGAATTTTATTTTTTCTGGAAAACGCCCAGATATGTGCTGTAATGAGCCTCTGGATTCCTCCCTTCCTCCCGTGGAAGGACCTTTCGGGTGAGTGTCTCAAATGATCTGGAGAGTGTGTCGTCAAGAATTGTGTGATCAACCTTAATGGGGTGGCCGATATCGGAGACAACTTCGGGGCAATTCACGAGATCTTCTGCATTTGTCAGATCCTGTCCCAGGATGAGGATACCACCGCTCTTGAGAACCCTACTCATCTCAGACATGCATGAGTCATAATTATTGACATGGTCCAAGACGTTTATGCATATGACGAGATCCATCTGACTATCTTTGTAGGGGAGATCTTCCAGCTTGGCAGAACTCAGGTCGACGGAATAGGATAGGTTTGAAAACAGTTCCAGGCAGAAGTTCACTCTCTTAGACGGTTTTTTGATCAATGATTTTATCATATCGGTTGTCGATGGGCACTGATTCAGATAATGGGTGATATAATACTGAATCAGAGGATCTTCCAGCCAGATCTTCCCGACCGTGATCTTTGGGAGAATATATCGAACGTTTGTGTGGGGTCCACATCCCACCTCCAGAACGTTCTGGAACTCTTTTCCTTCTAAAAATGAATAGTTTGAATATTTTTCCATCCACCAAAGATTCCAATCGTCGTCGGATCCAATGGTATTTTGGGCAAATTCCAACTCAAATTTTTGGGCTGTTTTCCACCTCTCCTGAGAAATATCTATGATTGTTGCTCTCTCTTCAGGCATCGTAGTTGTATTTATTTGCGCCAGTCAAAAAGGCTTTGTAACCTGACTTTGCCACTGAAAGAATAAACTACTTGAAGAAAATATCATACCCCGCAGAGAGTGATTTTTTCGCCTGAAATCAAGTAAGAATTTGACATTTGCTGAGGTTCTTCTAACTTACCGAAAAAAAGACTCCTTCGGGAAGATTTTCAATTCTCTAAAAAAATGAGATTGAAATCAAACCACTTATGGTTTCAGTACTTAACTGCACTCATCCCAAAAGTCTCCATAGTATCAGTATGCAGGCGATGATGACCAGTCCTCGAAATGATTCTTCGAGCCGCTCATATCTGGGTGAGATTTTTCTGAATGCCTTGACCCAGCTAAAGAATCGTTCAACTGCTCTTCGAGAACGGTAGATTATGGGATCGAATTGATACGATCGTCCCCTTTTTGGTCGCCTATGATTTCTCCGATTGACTGGGATCATTGTCTTAATTCCCCTTCTGCGATTGATTGTTCTTATTGCGAGGGTATAATACGCTGCATCTACGAGAATCTCCTGTGGTCGTATGATCGGCCTTCCTATCGGCCTTTGAATTTTAAACACCGTCAACGTCGGATGATACGTCATTGCATCATGCACGTTCGCTGGAGCAATGATGCAGGCGAGCAGTCTACCGTGCCGTTCTACGAGAACACTCATTTTGCTGCCTTGAATTCGATCCAGTCCTTCAAATCTTAACAATCCCCTTTTTTCCGGGGATCGTGGTAGTATCGATCGAACAACAGGAGAGATCGAGCTGTGAGAGATCATAGCCTTGGTTTCGGATTAGGGCAAAGATCTGGTCCTATCTCCCCTGAGTACTGAGTAACAAGTGAAACCGGTGTGTTGTAGATTTAGTGCCATATTGTCGGGGAACGTCAGTCCAGAAGCAACCAGTGGAAAGTACGTAAAGAATGCCATTGATCAAACCACGCTCATCAGCGCGTGGGCGACCCGTTGGAGGCTTTTGTGGGGGAAGTAAGGGGCTAATAAGATCCCAGAGATCATCATCAATTTCGATTGGTTATCCCGGTTTTCAAAGTGCAGGAATTTTCCTGACAATCTTTAAAGTCACTTGCACAGCCTCCCCAATATACAACATGGACTGATCAAACCTGAACTCACCCATCTCGATAGTCCGCAGACCTTGTTTCACGGGTGAGAATCGTGTCCAGAGCACTGTCATCCAGAGATTCTTAAGAAGAAACGCAATAAGTGCGAAGAGGTATCGGATCACAGGGTTTCGAGTTGATGTACGGGTTTGACCAAGTTTCGGATCCTGCATATGACTTGATTGCAAATCCAGATCTATAGTTCTCGTGAATCCGCTGAGTTTTCCCGGGAATGCCAACCACATATCTGAGGTTTTCGACCCCATGCTTTCCCCGTTTTCCTTGCATAGGTTACGGCGATTGCAATCTTCAGGTGGAACTGCGTTTTTCCACGCATGATATATTCTCCAAACCGTGATTTCGTTCCAATCAGGAGTTGTTTCATCGCTCGATTGTGTTTTTTAACCGGAATGATGAACGGAACCTGAACGGTCGTCATGAAGTCAATCACTTTTCGTGTGTAGAACCCCCTGTCTAGATAATGTGTTTGGATCCTCAAGTTCTTTGTCGTGATCCCGTCCAGACAGTGATATATGTGATCTTGGAAGTGCCCTTTGTCATGGGATAGGCCGCCAGGGTCACCTGGTGGTTCCGGGTGATCACAGAGATCGTGATGTATGAATAAAGTCGTTGGTTGATTTCTTAAGTTGACTTAGGATGATGTATCCCTCGTTCTCTGATGAAACTTCGCCATAATACGGGTCGTTGGTGTAATCGATGGCAAAGGTGTCTGCCTCTCCGGACGTCAGGATGGAGGAGACCTGGTGCGTCAGAATTATGGTATTCACGGCTTCGAGGTCATCCATGTGGAGTTTGGCAAGACGATACCGAAGTGATGTTTCACACGAACTCTTTTTCAGCATCGTACTGATCGAATGGATGGACTGCTGCATTCTGGCCATTTCAATCCCAAACACTTCAATCATTAGGGAATATCCCCCATTCCGACTTCTCTTTTGGCGTTTTATTCCATAAACCACTCGGGATTCTATTCTTTCACTTGTTTGAATAGTAGGGAATATGAAATTTAAAGATCTTCCCATAAATCTCGTGGATCAAGAAAAGAGAACGAAGACAGGAAACTATGCCCTAATCACTGCGGAGTTTGGGCTCAATGAATATCTGAAAGATGGTTGTCTGGTTCAGGGGTCCTTGAATAGGATTACTCACATGGGAGTTCAGGGCAATAACGGCAAGACCACAGCATTCTTTTGGATAGACGTAGTTTCCTTGAGTGCAAGGTCTGCTTTGGTTGGGTGGGACCATACCGGGGGTATCTTGCACTCCATTTATATTTGTGATTTCCTCCTCAGTTCAATAATCTACGCATCTTTAATCTACGCATCTTATCAGCACATACAAAATTAGCGAAGTACTGAGGATATAAAATTCAGGCGAATGTGAGAATCTTTGGGAAATAGGAAAACGAGATATTATGTTCTCCGGGACTGAGTCGAACTGATCTGAAAATGCCCTGATATTTTTCTATTTCTATTTTCGAGGCTTCATCTTCGGCACTCCATCCAGGATAGTAGATTTCACTCGTAACGAGATACACATCTTCAGAACTGTTGGTATGTATTGTGATCCTATTGGGGGAGTAATCAATAATATGAGCAGGGATGAGCCTATCCGGTTTTGTTGAATTGAACTCGGAAACTGGGACGAGAAATGCCCTAGGATAAGTGTAATTTAACCGGTAGATAAAAGGAGATTTATTTTGAATAATCTCAATTCCTGTTAGATTTAGAGGTTGTGAGGTAATTATGTACCTCACATTGAGAGATCTTAAAATATCGAGATCTTCAATTCCGTTTTCCTGTTTCCAGCTATATGTTGTATTGATATCCCCTGATTGTGATCTGAGATAGTATTGTTGATATCTCTTTAAATACGTTGGATCGTAACCGTTTACGAGATACAGTTTATTGCGGAGAGCTATGTTCTGGTCAATTATTCCGGTTTCATCGTAAATTCGAAAATAACTGTCTCCTTCGCTTTTAAAAATTGAAATAAAATCAGGGTTTTTGAATACTTCATTTGGGTCCTTCGTGTCAATAAATCTCGCACCAAATAGGAATAGATCTGCAACGATTATTGTAGTCAATATAATTTTAAACAATCTTGGATCTTTGAAGGCATCCTTATTATAAATCACAAGAACGCTGACATAAAAAAAGAAGATAAACACAAGAAAATCTACTATTAGGTAAATAGTCCCGATATCTGTAATGTGAAGCATATTCCAGACATATAATATGCCGCCGACTTTTTTGTATAGTATATAAAATGTTGAAATTATGATCATCACAAAAATGCCTATCATCATGGAAAACAAGGCAGTATTCATCAGAATATTTTTTGTTAGATCATAATACCTGGAATGAAAACCGTGGCTTTTGTTGATTATAAAGTCACATCCCAACCCTGCGAGGATCGATAATGAAAAAGAAAATACGAATAACAATGTTGATGGAATCTGAAACATGGAAAACCCAGGAATAAATTGGAAAAATAAACTATATATTGGAAAAAATCTACCAGCAGAAAATAGGAGTGAAAATATAGCAAAAAATGAGAAAATTCCGGTGTATTTTGTCCGATGAGACATGAGACCAATTATAATTAAGATTAACGGCAAAATTCCTATATAAAATGAAAATTCCCAATAATTTTGAGTGGTCGTTGGAGGTCCATATAAATCTGGGACAAACAAGGTGAAGATGTTTTGTACCGGTAGAGATATCTCTGTAGAAAAATCGTAACTTACTCCCTCTCCTCTACTGGAGAGATGTGAAAATTCCCATGTTGGAAGAAGTTGAACGGCTGATATCAGACCACAAATACAAATTGATAAAAAAACAACAACCACGATATGAGTTATTTTTTGTCTTGTCGTGGGCAAATCATCTATTACAATAGTTCGGATTACGAGATAGAGTAGTGCCGTAAATGCTCCATACAATGCAAACTGGATATTTCCAGTGAGGAACATCAGTCCTAATGCAATACCAGCGAGAAAACTATATACAATCCTGCTTCTTTTAAATGTCTGTTCAATGAATATCAGAGCCAATGGGAACCATACGATTGCATCGAGATTTGCAAGATGGCCGGCAAAAATTCTGGGGGTAATCGCTCCGCAGAACATAAAAATAACTGCAGATATCAGTGCCGAATATTTGTCTAGATTGATTGTTCGACCATAAATGTATGTGAATGCTCCAATTAAAAAAATATCCAGAAGAAAGAGGTATCCAAAGAGGGTATCAGGATTGAAGCAGACAAAAAACCATGAAATGGGATAGAACATGCTGGATAAAGGATTTCCTATGAAGGGTGTTCCAGAAAAAACGTACGGGTTCCAGAGAGGGAGACCGGATCCATTTAGAATATTCGTTGCAAAGAAAGATCTCCAGAAAGAATATTGTGCTATTACATCTTTTGCAGGGAAAATAATCTGATCGGAATGAAGAAAAATTTTATAAAAGAAAACAAGAGATAGCCCTAATAGGAATATAAATTCTTTATATTGGAGAATAATTCTAACAATTGGAAATTTTTTTGGATGGAACATAACCGTTTAGTAAATGTTAATAAAAACTAAAATAGGCTTTGTTGAAATCACTATAATCTTATTCAGGATCCCCGGGTTCTTTTACTCTCTTATACCTTCTCGTTTCTTCATAAAACTACTAGATGACGGTGTTTCTGACACAGGCTTCACCTGAGAAATCGGGTCAAAAAAAATCGTGAACTGCGCGTTCAGATTCACTAATATTCAGTTGTTATCTGTGAGGCTGTCCGATTGACCTTTAACGTCGTGTGGACTATTTTCACTTAAAACTAGGGATTGCCAAAGAGAACGAAAAACGGGTGAATGGATAAATTAAGGACAATTTTTTCACTGAGTATTTTAACTGAGTATTCAGAGCGGCGAGATCTTGAGCCGATAAATAGGGCTGATGATTGAAATAATTAAAAAACTAACGTATATTTTAATAAATCCGGGAAAGAACCTCCTCGGCTGAAAATGGAGAGAAAAATATGAAATGGAACTATTTGATGTCAAAAATTTTCAAAAAGCCCACGCCTGAAAAACCTGACCCGAAGGAGTATACAACAACAGTGGGGATTGGCTCAGTCGTACCTGTCCAGATTGAGGCGTATTTTTTTGCATTGAATAACTATCTCGATGAGTCGGCAAAGGTGCTTGATGTTGGATTTGGACTGGGTTACGGATTGAACATCCTCTCTATAAAAGCACGTGAAGCATACGGGGTAGATGTCGATAAAAAGACATATGAATATTGTCAACAGACCCTCGTTGGAAGAAACCCGCGCTTGGTTGAGTTGAACCTGTACGATGGATATCATCTAAACTATCCCGATAATTTTTTTAATATCGTCACCTGTGTTGATGTTATTGAGCATGTAGTGGATTATTCTGCACTGATCGAGGAGATGGTGCGGGTTTCTAAGAAAGGTGTTTTTATAAGCACCCCTAATAAACTTCCTGAAAATACGAATCCGGACGGAACTCCCAAGAATTACTGGCATCTGAGAGAGTGGTCGTTCGACGAACTGGCCTTTATACTCTCCCGATATCAGGTCGAATGGAATTTTATCAATGGTTGTTGGGATGGACCTTTTACGATATCAAAGAAAGTACAAAACAATACGATGGCACTGGTACCCTTTATCAAAAAATGAGTTTTCCTTATCAGAAACCGAGGGGGAATTGTTGAGTCTACAGAAACTCGCTCAACACAAACCAATCGATACTATTTTCCCGATCCGCTCACATGACCTCTGGATGTGACATCATGCGGTCTTATCGATCGACCAGTGGATGATGGGCAATATCATGCCGCTTCGGCCCTGGCCTAACTGTAAGAGGCATGCCGGCTCATCGAGTATCTCAAAGAGCAACTGGTCTTCTACCGTATCCAGCACTTCGACTGCCGGCACTGAGGAGGAGATGGTGATATAATAACTTCCCTTTCTCAATGTATTCAACTGAATGGGACAGATGAGGCGGTATATCCCGGGTTCGAGGATCTCTTTCTCTTCACTCCAGTCCTGATTGGTTGTCGAGAAGATGCAGTCATCACTCCCGGTGTACAGTCCGACTGCGAGTTGTGCTCCAAACACCACAGTTTTAACGATGATATCGATAGTGACGTTCAGAACATCCTTATTGTAATACCGGGTTACGACCTCGTTATCCCTCTGAAGCGTCACCCGTGAGATCGCCAGTTTTTTGATCGGTTCTGAAGCATCCCTGATGTACTGCCCGGTCCGATCCTTCATCTGGTCCAGGTAATGGGCAACGACCTCTTTGATCTCCCCCTCCTTGATAATCGAGCCGTTGCTGAGGAGGAATCCCGTCTTGCAGAGCGTGGTCATCGCACCCATGTTGTGGCTCACAAAAAGGACGGTGCGTCCACCTTTTGCGACATCACTCATTTTTCCCAGGCATTTTTTCTGAAACTTCATATCTCCGACGGCGAGGACCTCGTCCACGATCAGAATCTCTGGGTCCAGGTGTGCTGCCACTGCGAACGCAAGCCTGACATACATCCCGCTTGAGTAGCGTTTCACCGGGGTGTCGAGGAACTTCTCGATCTCGGAAAACTCCACGATCTCATCGAACTTCTCATCGATTTCCGCCTTCTTCATCCCCATGATGGAACCGCTCAGAAAGATGTTCTCCCGACCGGTCAACTCAGGGTGAAATCCGGTTCCCACCTCAAGTAACGATCCGATCCTGCCGTGCACCTCGACCGTCCCCTCGGTCGGTGCCGTGATCCGGGAGAGGATCTTCAGCAGTGTCGACTTGCCGGCTCCGTTCCTCCCGATGAATCCGATCACCTCTCCCTTCTTCACCTCAAACGAGATATTCTTCAGAGCCCAAAAGGCGTCGGCCCCGTCTATCTTCTTTGAGTCCTGATGCTGAAATCGTCGGAACGGGGACTTTACCAGCCGTGTGATCGTCTCACCCATGGTTTTGTACCCCCCAGTCTGCTGCCCCAACTTATACCGTTTGCCGAGGTTCTTTACCCTGATCGCGACATCATCTGACATTCATTTCCTCCGTTCACACCAGATCCGCGAAGTACTGCTCCATCTTCTTGAAGTAGAACAGTCCCGACACCAACAGCACCACGACCACACCGACTGAGACCAGGATCATTGCACTCGGCGGCGTAGATCCGAGCAGGGCCCACCGGAACCCCTCGATCACGCCGGCCATTGGATTCAGTCCATATAGCACCCGGAGGCTCTCCGGCAGCATCGAGGCCGGGTAGACCACCGGCGAGGCGTACATCCAGATCTGGATCAGGAACGGTACCGTGTACTGAAAGTCCCGGTACTGCACGTTCAGCGCCGAGAGCCAGAGACCGACCCCGAGCGAGGTTCCGATCGCGAGCAGCAGGAAGAGCGGCAGGAAGACCACGTTCAGTGTCGGCATGAACCCGTAGTAGAACATCATCGCAATCATGATCAGGAACGCGATGCAGAAGTCCACCAGCGGCGACATGATCCCTGAGATCGGCATCAGCAGCCGCGGGAAGTAGACCTTGGTCATGATGGGGGCATTCACAACCATACTGTTCGTCGACCTGGTCATTCCCTCGGCGAAGAGGGTCCATGGCAACAACGCCGCATAACTGAAGAGTGGGTACGGGATCCCGTCGGACGGGATATGTGCGAACCCTCCGAAGATCAGCGTGAAGATAAGCATCGTGAAGAGCGGTTGGATGATCGCCCATGCGAACCCGAGGCCGGTCTGCTTGTACCGGATCTTTACATCCCGCCAGGTGAAGAAGTAGAGCAGTTCCCGGTACGCCCAGATCTCCTGAAAGTCGATCGGTACCCACTTCCGCGGCGGGCGGATGATCAGGGTCGGGACCTGTTCTTCGTGATGGGCGGTGCTGGTCATGGATAACGTGGACTAAAGTTGGGTGTAGGATCTGATAAATCTGCAGGGAGAACGGATCCGGTCGCTGGTCAGAAGATGATCCTTCCGCCCCCCTCGATCACCTCGAGCATCGCCTCCACTCCCACAGCCGGCGGAGCGCAGGACTGCCCAGAACAGACATACACGGTGGCCCTCCCGTCCTTTCTCTCCATTGAGGCCGTGAACGGTGCCACAGTCGTCAGGTCCTCCGCGCCGGCGGCCGCCGGTTTGAACTGCACCGTCGTCGACGGTAGGAACCGCTCTGCAAGCGCCCTGACCATCGCCGTGGTATCAACTGCCCCCTCATCGCCTACGATGACCACCTCCTGGGCAGGGCCGAGGGCGAAGTCGAGGCCGGCGAGGAAGAAAGTAGCGATCAGGGGCGACTGTTCGACCACCCCGGTCATGAACCGGCCGAGTTCTTCGGCCTGTTCCTCGTATGCCGGCTCACCAGTCAGCCGGGCGAGCAGCAGCAGATCCATGAAGGCGACCGAGTTCGCCGACGGCATCGCCCCGTCGTACTGCTCCTTCTGCCGGACGATCAGATCGGTCGCGTCCTCGGCCGCCGAGAAGAATCCGCCCCCTGCCGGATCCCAGCACCGGGCGGTGAACTCTTTCATCACCTCGACCGCATCGGCGAGGTAACGGACCGTGAACGTTGCCTGGTAGAGATCGAGCAGCCCCCAGATCAGGGCGGCGTAGTCCTCTGCCTGTCCACTGATCGCAACCTCGCCGTCCCGGTAGCGGTGGAGGAGCCGGCCGCCCTGATCCCGCATCGTACCGAGCAGAAAGTCGGCGGCCCTGCCGGCTACGTCAATATAATCTGCCACCCCGAAGGCCCGCCCGGCCCTGGCCAGCGCTGCGATCATCAGCCCGTTCCAGCCGGTCAGCACCTTGTCGTCGGTCAGGGGGGGCACCCGTTCTCGCCTGGCCGCCGCCAGCTTCGCATCGGCGGCGACGAGATGGAGGTCAGGGTCCTGCAGGGGGGCATCAGGAGATCGGTAGAGCACGTTCCTGCCAGTCAGTTTTGGGTTGGATGGGTCGGTAAAATTCCCTCGCTCTGTCATTTGGTAGGCGGTGGTGAACGTAGCGGCCTCATCCTGGGTCAGGAGGCCCCTGACCTCCGCGAGCGTCCAGAGGTAATACCGCCCCTCCTCCCCCTCGCTGTCCGCGTCCTGCGCTGCGGCAAACCCCCCCTCCCTGGTTACCAGGTCACGTAAGACATACTGGATCGTCGCCTCCGCGGTCTTCCGGTACTCCCGGTTACCGGTCGCCAGAAAAGCCTCGGTATAAGCCATCACGAGCATCGCCTGATCGTAGAGCATCTTCTCAAAGTGCGGCACCTTCCAGCCGCCATCCGTCGAGTAGCGGTGGAACCCGCCGGCCAGGTGATCGTAGATCCCGCCATGCCGCATCGCCTGCAGGGTCTGCTCCACCATCGCCAGGGCAACTGGCTCCCCCGACCGCCTCCAGTACCGCAGGAGGAAGAGGAGGTTGTGGGGGGCCGGGAACTTGGGGGCGTCCCCGAACCCGCCTCTGACTGGATCGAAGGTGGCAGCCAGCCCGCGGTAGCCGGCAATGAGCAGGTCGATCGTCGGTTCAGGGCCGGCGCCGGCACGGGCGGGCTGGTGAAGTGCCTCAACAACCTGGGTGGCGACCTCGATCAGGTCGCCGGGCTTCTCCCTCCAGACCTGTGCGACCATTGGTAACAGGTCGAGCATCCCGGTCCCCCTGAACCGACTCATCTTCGGGATGTAGGTGGCCGCGAAGAATGGCCGCCGGTCGGGAGTCATGATGATCGTCAGCGGCCAGCCGCCTGAACCGGTCATCATCTGGCAGACGGCCATGTAGACCTGATCGATGTCGGGCCGCTCCTCCCGGTCCACCTTGATGGCGATGTAATAGTCGTTGAGCAGGGCCGCGACCTTCAGGTCCATAAACGACTCCTCGGCCATCACATGGCACCAGTGGCAGGTCGCGTACCCGATCGAGAGGAAGACAGGTTTCTGCTCGGCTGCCGCCCTGGCGAACGCTTCCTCCCCCCAGGGGAACCAGGCCACCGGCTGGTGGGCGTGGGCCAGCAGGTACGGACTCTTCTGATCGATCAGCCGGTTCGGAGGTGCTGCCTGATGTTCTGGGGGTGTGGTCATATCCCCTTGATTGGCAGAGGGGGAATATGAGTTTGTTGTATGCATCAATCCATCATATCCTGCAGCATGATGATTGGGCGGCCCTCTGGATATTTTTCGATTATATATATTGCTCTATCCAAAGATTTTTATTTAATCAGCACATGATTCGGTCCATAAAATTGTATGGTGGTAGAATCTATGCCTTATATTACTGTAGGTAAGGAAAACTCAGGAGATATTGATCTCTACTATGAGGACCATGGAACAGGGGATCCGATTGTACTGATTCATGGATGGCCTCTGTCAGGTGCCTCATGGGAGAAACAGATACAGATTCTGATCGATGCGGGGTACCGAGTGATAACGTACGACCGCAGGGGATTTGGAAACTCTGACAAGCCGCTATTTGGCTATGATTACACTACCTTCGTTGAGGATCTGCACTCTCTCGTGAATAGACTTGGTCTTCAGGATATGGTTCTGGTTGGTTTCTCCATGGGTGGCGGCGAGGTGGCCCGATATATCGGTATGTATGGATCCGAGCGTGTCAAAAAGGCGGTCTTTATCTCTGCAATCCCGCCATTCCTGTTAAAGACTGCGGACAATCCTGATGGGGTGGACAGCAGTGTCTTCGAAGGGCTGAGGCAGGGGGTAATCGCTGACCGGCCGGCATTCCTCTCCCAGTTCCTCTCGAATTTCTATAATGTTGACGTCCTTGGTGGAAAGTTGATCAGCGACCAGGCCATTCAACTCAGTTGGGATGTTGCGTCTCTTGCCTCTCCCAAGGGCACGCTGGACTGTATCTCGGCTTGGCTGACTGATTTCCGAAAAGATCTCGCCCACATCGATGTGCCTACCTTGATCGTTCACGGCGACAGCGACCGGATCTGCCCGCTTCCCGTCACAGGAGAACGCACCCATGAGGCGGTAAAGGAGAGTAAACTTGTGGTCGTCGAGGACGGGCCGCATGGGTTGAACTGGACTCACGCCGAACAGTTGAACCGTGCTCTGCTGGACTTCCTTGGTCCCTCGACCGGGACCTGAAGAGAAGCCCTGCTGATCAAGAAGATTCGGCTTGATGGTTGTGAAGATCGCTGGGCGCGATGTGCGTCCCCGGTCGCAAGAGTCAAATTTTTGAGGATCTCTCATGGTTGTGTGTATCCTCCTCCTAAGGATTATGGGATGATCTCTTTTTTTGACCACTGGTGAATTGCAGCGATGGCCATTGATATAGCCCCGGGGAGGTAATCTCTCTGTGTGGAGATACAGACCGCGTTGCTGACCGGGGCTGATATTGAGGTCGACCGATTGTTTTACCAGGCTCTGGCGGCGTCAGGGCCGACTTCAGATACCCTATCCCTCTTTGTCGAGATGGTTTGGGCGTTCTACCATGCTCATGGACGCCCGATGGCCTGGCGTGAGACGAGGGACCCGTACAGGATCCTGATCTCGGAGGTGATGCTTCAGCAGACACAGGTGAACAGGGTGAAGGAGAAGTACCCCCTGTTCATCGGGGCGTTTCCTACCTTCAAGACCCTCGCGGCAGCACCGCTCTCGTCGGTGCTCGACCGGTGGCAGGGACTAGGTTATAACCGGCGTGCTGTTGCCCTCCACCGGGCGGCCGGCATCGTCGTTGCTGACTGGGGCGGGCATCTCAAAGAGGATCCCGCCGACCTCGTAACCCTGCCTGGGATCGGAAAGGCGACGGCTGCATCTATCGTCGCCTTCGCCTTCAACCGTCCGACCGTCTTCATCGAGACGAACATCCGGCGGGTCTTCATCCACTACTTCTGTGCAGACCGGGATGGAGTCACCGACGGAGAGATCCTTCCGCTGGTTGAGCGGACACTCGATCGAGAGAACCCTCGTGAGTGGTACTATGCCCTGATGGACTTTGGCACCTTCATCGCCGCGAACCATCCGAACCCCAACCGGAAGAGCGCCCATTATTCGAAACAGTCCCGGTTTGAGGGATCAGACCGGCAAGTGCGGGGCCGGCTCCTCCGCCTGCTCGGGATCGGGCCGGCCAGCAGCAGAGACCTGATCGGTGAACTTGGCGAGGATCCTGTTCGCGTGGATCGGCTGCTTCTGGCCCTTCAGACGGAGGGGTTCCTTGAGATCGAGGGCGAACTGGTCAGGATCCGGTCATGAACTGGAGGATCGGTGAGAACTGGAAGCGATCGGTTTTGACATCGATCAATTCAAGTAATGAGACCATAATTATACTGTAATGGATAAGAAGCGGGTCAAGGACTATATGACCTATGATGTCGTCACCGTCGATGCGCAGGGAATCGTCCGGGAGGTCTTTGAGAAGATCCGGAAGACCAACCACGACGGGTTCCCGGTGGTAGATAACGGTGAGGTGGTCGGGTACATTGCAGCCAGGGATCTCCTCTTCGCCCATCCGTCCACGCAGGTCAGAGAGGTGATGTCCAGTCACCTGATCGTTGCTGACCCGGATATGAGCATCAATGATGCAGCCCGGGTCATCTTCAGGTCAGGGATCCAGAAGCTCCCGGTGGTGGATGAGAAGAACCACCTGGTCGGGATCGTCTCGAACTCGGATGTGATCCGCTCGCAGATCGAGCATGTCTCCCCTGAGAAGGTCTTCAACTTCATCACGACGCTGAAGAAGCTGTACGGGATCGAGCCGACGCTCCGGCGAGGCTCGGTTCCCATTGAGGGCCTCCTCCCGACACAGTCCAAGATCTATGAGGACGAACTGGAAGGACGAATGTACGAGATCAGGAAAGGGCTCGCAGAACCGCTGATCGTGGTCAGTCGGCCGGGGAAGAACATCCTTGTCGATGGCCATCACAGGGCCATCGCGGCGAAGAGGCTCGGTTTGTCGGCGCTGGATGCCTATATCATCGAGTTTACTGAAGATATCGAGCTCGGGATGGAACGGACGGCCCGGTCGATGCACCTTGAGACACTCGACGATATTCAGGTGCTCGACTATGCCCGCCACCCCCTGGTGGCCCTGACCCATCGGCTTGTGAAAAGAGTGTGAGGTCCGGAACGGACCATTCATTTTTAAGGATGTTTTTGGATCTCTAGGATCCTTCGCACCGGGGATCAAACTTTTTATTCAGCACATGTTCTTTGACGATCGTCCCCTCGGGGATGACGGTCTCCGGCCAGAGCCGGGTCTTGGAGTGGATCACGACCCCGCGCTGGATCATCACCCGCGGACCGATGACGGTGTCGTTCTCGATGCTGCAGTCCTCCCGAATCACGGTGTCATTGTCGATGATCGAACCGCTGACCGTGCTGTTCTTCCCGACGACGATCCGGTTGTACAGGGAGGAAGAGAAGATCTTGGCGTTGGCCTTGATATGACAGTCCTCGCCGATCGAGGTGTACGGACCGATCAGCACATCCTTCTCGATGATCGTCCCGGCCCCGATCGCAACCGGCCCGATCACCCGGGTGTTGGAACCGAGCGAGATCGAGTCCCCGAGCTGGACCGGTCCGAGGACATGGGCTCCCTTCATCGCCAGATTGCCGCTGATGTTGGTGGCTGACATCTCCTGCAATTTCCACCGTTCGGCGACCCGCAACGAACTGGGACTCCCGACATCGGTCCAGTTGCCCCGGGCGAGCCAGCCCTTCAGAACATGCCCTTCATTCATCAGGGCAGGGAAGAGGTCGCGGGCGAAGTCGTACTTGGTGCCGGCTGGGATGTGGTCGAAGACCTCGGGGTTGAAGATGTACATCCCGGTCGAGGCCAGGTTGCTGAAGATCTCCCCTGGCGCCGGCTTCTCTTTGAATCGTTTGATCTCGTAACTGACATCGATCTCTGCGATCCCGTACTCAGAGGGGTCATCGATGCTGATCAGCCCGATGGTGGCGATATGGTTACCACGACGGTGTTCGCGGTAGAACTCGAGGACGTTTAGATCGGTGACATGATCCCCTCCGACCACAAGGAATGGTTGCCCGTCCAGGTACTCTTGGGCGTTCTTTACGCTTCCTGCAGTTCCCATCTTCACCTTCTCATGGACATAGGTGATGTCCACGCCATAAAGGGAACCATCGCCGAGAGCCTCCTCGATGGACGACCCCATGTACCCGAGGGTGATCACCACCTCGTTGAAACCGAGGTTGGAGAGGTGCGAGACGAGGTGCTGTATCGAGGGTCGATTGACGATGGGTATACATGGCTTTGGACGCTCAAACGTGAGTGGACGGAGGCGGGTCCCCTCTCCTCCGCACATGATACAGACCTTCATGTTCACATGTAGTTGCTCATGACGTTTAATGGTGTTCTGGCTGAGTTTTCTCCAGTGCCATGGGGTTCAGGTGCGGTGGGCTCAGTCTCGTGGGCTCCCAGAATTTATTGGATAAAATCAAAATATGTGGTGATTTTTCAGTTTGCATCTGTTTTAAAGTCGAAATGTAGTAAATAAAAAAAGATAAAATTTTAATACTATTTACGATATATAATGATGAAGTATAAACCTATTGATTGGTGTCGATGTCTTCAGTATCAGTTCTTCAGCAAAAGATCGAAGGGGCGATAGAGCAGCGGGACTATCCCTTGATGAACAAGGCCCTGATAGAGATCGAGTCTGTCGCAAAGAGAAAGGAGCGGGCTGAACTGGTCCATGCTGTGAACACCCGCCTTGAAGAGGCCGGATTTTTGCGGGACGAGCCCGAACTCTTCTCCTCCCTGATGGAACTGTCACGTGAGGAGATTGAGTCCCTGGTCAGACGGATGGTCGACCAGTACATCAGCACCGCCAACCAGCAGTGGATCGGCGCAATCATCAGCCTCTCCAGCCGGCTCGACCGGAAGAGTCACCAGTCCAAGGTTCTCTCCTCGGTGACGAGGGCCCTGGTGCAGGAAGGGGTGCGGACGAAGAACCCGGTGTTGATCGAGGAGGGGATGGGCCTCCTCGCCCATATCAGTTTCCGGAAGTACCGGTCGGCCCTGCTGATCGATATCGTCCCCTCTCTGATCGCCTGGGGGATCGAGACGCGGAATATCAGGTTCCATCAATCTGCGCTCAACCTGGTAGAGGAGATTGGGGATGTCTCAGAGAGGGCCGACCTTCACTGTGAGATTGTGACCGCGATGGTCATGATCGGGGTTGCACAGCGGGATCTCTCGATCATCATCGATGCGATCAGGAGCGCCTCGACGATTCTGCAGAAGATCCGTCGGATCAACTGTACGCTCGGTATTATCGATCTCACCTGGCGATCCCCGCTCGGCCGGAATATCGCTGACATCAGGAGTTTCGTCGGATCGTTCGCAGACCTTCCGCTTAACCGCCAGACCGAGATCCTTGAATGTCTGATCCAGGAACTGCTCGAACGGGTTCGGGACAAATCCCAACTTTATTCGACGTTGATCTCACTGGAACGGGAGATCCCCGGGTCGCGGCGGTACCTGGTTATCAGACTCTTAAAGAAGGCCGAAATGACCTCTGACCTCTGGTACATCCGCAAGGCGCTTGAGTTCAATGGTCGGATCGTCGACTCCGCACAGATCCCGCTCAAGGAGATCATTCACTCAGGGATCGTGATCGCTGAGAAGACTGGAGATGCACAGTTCCTGATGGCCATCATCGAACTGGTTGACGATATCTGCGATCGTGCCACCGGGCTGCACACCTACCTCCACTTCACCAACACGCTGCTCCGAATCGGGGAGTTCTATAGTGCTATTGAGGTCTTTGGAAGGATATTTCCGATCGATTATCCCTACCGTTCGCAGATCGACGACTCGGTGGTCCGGCTGCTCAAGGAAGGGGTGATCCGCGATGAGGTGGACCTCCTCTCCGGGAAGGTGCTCTCACAGATGGAGTCGTCCCATGCTGAGATTGCGATCTATCGGGCGGTCTTTGAACTCTGCAAGGATCATCCGTTCGGAGTGCTGACCGAGCACAGTGCTGCGGTCAAGGCCCTGGCCAATCTGCATCCCCGAAGCGATCATCTGGTCTGTGATTGTATCAGGATCCTGATCGAGCATGGGTTCCTGACCTCGCAGGACCCTGGGATTCTGATCGATTTTGCTGAAGGGATCACTGATCTGACCCTGCGAGAACGGGCTGTTTCGACGATCATCAAGAATTTGACCAGTATCGGAGTCGAACAAAGCAGCCGGGACTTCCTGCAGCGGGCGATCGGACTCTCCTGTAATATTGAGGGGCAACACACCCGTTCGGAGGCGCTCTTCAATGTGATCGAGGCGGCCTCGCTCCTCGCCGTCAAACAGTCCGACCTTGACCTGCTTCGGAGGATGAAGGTCTGGTCTACATCGCTGCTGGATAAGGAGTATGCGGTCTCTGCGATCGGAAAGATCATCCAGGGGATGATCCGGTACGCCCTGATCGAGAAGGCCCCGTATGCCCTGGACGAGGCGACCCAGATCCTTGAGACGATCGATGACCCGTCGCTCCGTCACCAACTGATGGAGCGGATCATCGAGAACTATATCCGGGTCGGTTGTCTGACCCTGGAGGAGGCCGGAACGATCAGTGACACCTCAGACTTTATTGAGGAGATTCGTCCATTCCGGCAGGCACTCTCGCTCCTCAAGCAGTCCCAGCAGAAGCAACTGGTCTCCCTGAAGATCGCCAGTTCGATCGATATCATCCTGCAGTACGCCGACAAGTCCACCAACATGAACTTCTTCGTCCCGCTGACGATCTTCTCGCTGGAGATCGAGAATCCCTGCGAGCGGGATGCGATGATCTCTCGTATCGCCTCGGGCCTCCGGGAGATCACCGAACTGCTTGACTCCACCGACTCGTATGAGATCCTTTCGTACCTGTTGATGCGGTTGGACCAGGCCGGTAGTTCAGAGTTGATTCTGAACCTCGCCTACAGTCTGAACGAGCAGATCCGGGATGTCTACACCCGTCTCTCCGGGATGTGCACGCTGGCGGATCTGTATCTGCAGAATGGAAAAGCGGACCGTGCCGGTGATATCTTAAAGGACGTCCGCTCCCTGACTGAAGCCCTTTCTTCGGTCTATCAGCGGGTGCTGCTGCTGGCCGAGGTGGCGACACTCTTAGTCCGATCTGATGAGGAGCAGGCATATGCCTGTCTTTCAGAGGCGATGGACCTGTTGCCAGGGGTCGAGCCTGAGAAAGACTCGCTGGTGCGTGTTCAGCTGGTTCTCTCGATCGTCTCCCTCAACAGTACCAATAAAAACCCTGAGAATATTGCCCGGGCGATGCAGATCGTTGCTGAGATCCGAACACCTGAGGATTACATCGAAGCTCTGATCGCGATCTCCAACATGGTTCGTCAGGATCCGGTGAAGTGCAGGGAGATCCTCCAGGCAGTTGCGGTGTCGATCCAGACGATCGCATCCCCCTATGAACGAGCCATCGCTCTCTTGGACGTGGTGCCGATCGCTGAGTCTTCTGGAGAGTATATCTATGCGGATCTCTTTCTGGAACGGGCGGAGGCAGCGCTGCAGGAGATCAACATCCCGTTCATCGTCTCGGTGGTGAAGAAGGCCGTGGTCCAGAAACTGCTGATGATCTCGGCACGGAGGCCTGATCCGGCATATCGCGAACGGGCCGTCGCGGTCGCACGCTCGATCGAGGACGATGATATCAGGGCTGAAGCCCTTCGGAGGATGAACCTTGAATATGAGTCCCTCCCCCGTGATCTGGTCTCCACCAGTGTGCTGGATGCACGGCGGAAGATTCTCTCGGGGGAGTTTACGAAGGGGATGATCGTCTCCCTTGAGCGGATACTCCACACCCTTTCAGATCGGGCTCTCCAGGCCAAACTCTATACTGACCTCTATATCAGTGCACGCGAAGCAGGGCAGGAGAATCTGGCTGAGAAGATGCTCACTGCCGCAATCACAGCTGCAGGGATCATACGTCCCCTCTCACGCAGGGTCTACGTGCTTGGGGAGATCGCTCTACGGGTCTTTGCCGCTGGCGACGAGGGCCGGTCTGGGGATGTGATGGACATGGCCGGCGAGGCTGCGACCAGTATCCGGGAGTTCAAGCAGCGTGATCTGATCTTCGATGAACTGGCGATGGTGATCAGGGTGATGCAGGAGCTCCGCCTGTGATGGGTGTCGAGATCCTGATCACTGGCCGTGTTCAGTCCGTCGGATTTCGTGCCTGTGTGAAGCGGATAGCCGAGTCCCTGATCATCAACGGCGAGGTGATGAACATGACCGATGGCAGGGTCAGGGTCTATGCGGTGACGGAGGCGGTGATCCTGGAGAAGTTTATATCGATGCTGTACAGCTGTCCGCGTGCGATCATCCGGGATATCCGGGTGCATGAGATTGAGGGGGCTGATTTTCAGGATTTTTCTATCAGGCGCGGTCTTTTTTAATGGTTTTTCAGGGGGATGCGGGGTAAGAACTCTGCAGGGTCGAGGATCTGGAATTCGCGATTCCTGATCAGCGCATCGGCGAGCATCTCTACCTGTCTGCCGATCGCTGTCACTTCAATCGATGTCTGTAGGTGCAGTAGCATTCGCCGGATCAGTGCGTCCGAGAGGGTGCACCGGCTCTCCCCAATCTCATAATCGCTTGCAGTGATCCCCTGTCTGACCAGGGCGAAGATGGGCTGGTCGACCATCTGCGGTTTAAAGAGTTCTGTAAGATCCCTCACTAGTGCTCGTTCCCCCTGGTGAAGCAGGCCGATATTGGCATCCAGGTGTGCTCCTGCCAGATGAACGGCGCAGACTCCGGAGAGAATCCCATATGAGAACGAGAGCATCGTGTTTACGGGATCCATGTACGGCCGGGCTGTCCTCCGCCGAAACCCGGTTCCTTTGGGGATCGTGCGGGCCATGATCTCATAGTACATGTCGGTGGCCAGCCGGTGGAGCCTGCGTATCTCATCGAGAGTGACCAGGTATTCGAGTTCCTGCCGCGCGTCCTGCAGTACCTCCAGTTCCCCCTGATAGAGCGGGCTCTCCCCGGTGACCACGGTCGTCTCTCCGATCACCTGCAGTCTTCTCCCAAGTGCGGCTCTGGTGATCCCGAGTGCATAACTGTGGGCAGGGGCATGCCGCTGGATGGCACGGACCTGTTCATCGACCCTGTCTTCAGGGGGTCGGATAAGCCCGACGGGGGTGCCGTCAGCTGCGAAGAAAGAGACCCAGTTTCCTGCGTTCTGCATATGCTGCAACACTGCCGAATGGATCGTATGCCCACCGACCACCAGCAGGTGGTGCACATCTCCGATCGGGTACTCGGTGGTGGTCCCATTCTTCTGAACGATAAGTAAACGGGGAGTAGACTTGATATGGGCACCGTAGCCTGACACGACCAGCCAGGGGAGCTTACTGCAGGATCTTGGGGACACTGTTGATATACACCTGATGTACCTCTTCGAGTACTCTTGTATAAAACAGTTCGATCGATGACGGTGATCGTCTGAAGATCGATGAAAAAAAGGTTTTAACTGATCTCGCTCTGTTCGAGTTGAACATCAGCGATATCATGCTGCCGCTGGGAGAGACGCTTGGCCTTGAAGATGTTCTTACCTTCCTTTCCGATCGCAATCCCACGGTCCTCCTCTCTGACCTCGACATGGGCGACCGGCCCCTCTTCGCTCTCCTCGAATTCCACCGAGACGACCTGGGCCGGAAGGAAACAGTTCTTGATGAACTGTTCGGGATCGTCGGAGTATTCGACAACCTCAATCCGCTTGCCCATCACGTCGGAGGCTTTCTTGATGCTGGCCCCTTTCTTGCCGATCGCAAGCCCCATTTCGCCGGGGTTGATCACGTAGATGATACGTTCGTTCCGATCATCGATCACACAGTCACGGCTGCCTGCACCGGTCAGGCTTTCGAACTGTGAGATCAGGCGCATACAGTCCTCTGTTAACAGAACTTCTCCCATAGTTACGCCCTCTTGAGACTGATGATATCCGACTCGCCGGCATTGACGATGGCGAGTGCGCTGACCATGAACGGCTTTCCGCATGCCTTTCCGAGCTGCATGCTCGATCCTTCATAGGTGTGGACGTAGACATCGTTCTGTTCGTCCAGCATGGTCCGATAGGTGGACGGGCAGTTTGCTGCGACGACGATCATCTGGGCTTTTCCATCCTTGATACATTCTGCTGTAGAGTTCTGGCCGAGCAGGACATCGCCTGTCTTGATGGCCTTTCTGAGTGAAGCATTAAAATCCATTAGAATTCTCCTGGTTTCTGGGCCTTGCAATTAATTTGACATCTCCGGTTCCGAGCTGGATCGGCTGGCCCACAATCACGTTCTCTGTAACACCGTTCAGTTCATCAACTTCGTTTGCGACTGCTGCGTCGAGAAGATGGTTCACGGTCACCTCAAAGGCGGCCCTTGAGAGGACACTCTCCTTCTCACCTGCGATACCGTGACGGCCGATCTGCTTGACTTCCCCATCCATGCACATCATATCTGAGACCAGCATGATATGCCGTACATCGACCCTGATACCCTGTTCTCCCAGCGTGCTGAGAGCTTCAGCGATGATCGCATTCCTGGCCGCTTCAATGCCAAGCACCTGCGAGATCTCGCTGATGTTGTTGGTTCGGGTCCGGGAGGTGTCGACGCCAGCAACCTCAAAGACATCCTTAAGGTTGGAGCCTTCAGTATAAAGTATATACTCTCCGCTCTCTTTTCTGACCACGACACGCTCGATATCATCAATCCCCTGCACGATCACGTTCCGAACGTGTTCTGCGAGTTGGAAGAGGTTCTGATAACTCTCACGATCCTTGGGGGTGAAGGTGATGATCGCTTCATCGATATTCGCCTCTGCCTCGAAGTCGCGGTAATGCCGCCGTTCCCGGATCTTCCGGGGTGCAGTCTCGCTGACCACATCGACTGAGATCTTTCGCTTTTCGCAGACCGCCTTGTTCAGCTTGACCAGCACCTGCATGTTCTCCATGTCGGTGATGATGTCCCCGAACTCATGCAGGGGTGCGGCTTCGATCTGCCAGGAGACCATCCTGGCCTTGTCACGGTCGTTGTTGTATTCGTCTGAGAGGTGGACGGTCATCGTCGGCGTTGAGGGTTCGCGCCGGGCGTCCATGATCTCTATCAGACGAGGCAGACCGAGCGTCACGTTGATCTCAGCCACCCCTGCGTAGTGGAAGGTACGCATCGTCATCTGCGTACCCGGTTCACCGATCGACTGGGCAGCGATCACACCGACCGCTTCGAGCGGTTCGATTCTGGTGCTCTTGAACTCACCTTCGACGAGTCTCAGAATTTTTGCAAACTCCTCCTCGGTGACTGTTTTCCCATCCAGGGTGTCTCTAATCTGTTTCTTGGTTAGATCAGGGAGCGCCGCTGCATCGATGGCAGATTCCATTTCCGGTGGTAACATCAGACCTCCTCCTTGAGCACGCTCTCGATGATACCTTTCACATCGACCGGGTCCCCGAACGATCCCCGCATGGGGTCTGTTCCGTCCTCTCCGTATCTGAACTGGATGATCCGTCTCCCTGTGGTTCGAACCGTTCCGTCATACTCGACCTTCAGATCCTGCAACGCATTGATCAGCCGCCGCTGCAGATACCCGCTCTGCGACGTTCTGACTGCAGTGTCCACCAGCCCTTCCCTGCCACCGATGGCATGGAAGAAGAATTCGGTCGGGTTCAGCCCGCTTTTATAACTGTGCTTGACGAATCCGTGGGCATCTGCTCCGCGGTCTCCCCGTTTGAAGTGCGGCAGAGTCCTTCCGAAGTATCCTCTCACGATCCGCTCACCACGAACGGACTGCTGGCCGATACAGCCGGCCATCTGGGTCAGGTTCAGCATCGACCCTCTGGCTCCTGATACAGCCATCAGCACCGCGCTGTTCCCGAGCCCGAGGTGGGCCCCAGCAATCTCACCAGTCCGGTCTCGGCTCTTGCCGAGCACCTGCATGATCTGCATCTCAAGCGTCTCTTCAGGTGTCCGTCCTGGCATTGGTTCGAGCTGTCCGTCCTCGTAGATCCGAATTCGCCTGTTCACATCGGTGGTCGCATTGTCGAGCACCTCATCGATCTGGCCGTACTCGGTCTTGGAGAGATCTTCATCGTCGATACCGAACGAGAATCCGTCGATCATGATACCCTTGATCGAGAGTTTCGTCATATCGTCGATGAACTTGGCCGCCCGCTCCATACCGTACTGCCGGATGATCCTGTTCAGGATTTCACCATCGAACGCACCGATCGATTTCTTGTCGATCGTCCCGGTGATCAGTTGACCTTCAAGGATCCGGACGAAGGCGTCCCGCTCGCACTGGTCCTTGACACAGACATCACAGTTCGCACAGGAACTGGCCTTGAAGACCATGTTCAGTTCGTTCGGCAGGATCATGCTGAAGACCTGCTTGTTGGACCAGTACGGGATTCCATTCTCGATCTTGCCAGGCTCTGGCATGTGATCGAAGTCGTAATACTTCAGCAGGTACAGGAAGTCATCCTTGGCGAACCAGCGGAGGTCATGCGTCAGCATGAAGATCCCAGAGATGTGATCATGGATCCCTCCGATGATCGGGCCTCCGAACCGGGGCGAGAGAATATTCTGCTGGACTGCGACGAGGATCGAAGCTTCTGCCCTCGCTTCCTCAGTCTGCGGCACGTGCAGGTTCATCTCGTCGCCATCGAAGTCGGCGTTGTAAGGAGGACAGACAGCCGGGTTCAACCTGAAGGTTCTTCCCTCCATCACTTTGATCCGGTGAGCCATGATACTCATGCGGTGTAGAGATGGTTGACGGTTGAAGAGGACGATATCCCCGTCGCGAAGCTGCCGTTCGACGGTCCAGCCCGGTTCGATCTGCTCTGCGATCGTCTCCAGGTTTCCATCGGCGAGTCTGAGCCGGCGATTGTCAGGTCGGATCACATAGTTGGCTCCACAGATGTCCTTCAAACCCTCTCTGTTCGGCCCTTTTCTGACATAGACCCTGAGTTCTTCAATATTATAGGGGGTCACCCGGACCGGGACCGACATCTCGTTTGCAATCCCGATCGGGATCCCAACCTCGCTGATCGAGAGGTTCGGGTTTGGCGAGATGACCGTTCGAGCAGAGAAATTCACACGTTTTCCGCTCAAGGATCCTCTGAACCGTCCGTCCTTCCCCTTCAACCGCTGCGAGAGCGTCTTTAATGGCCTGCCGCTTCTATGGCGGGCAGGCGGGCATCCGGCCACCTCGTTGTCCAGGTAGGTGGTCACATGGTACTGGAGCAGTTCCCAGAGATCCTCAATGATCAACTGGGGGGCGCCGGCATCCTGGTTCTCTTTGAACCGCTGGTTGATCCTAATGATGTCGACCAGTTTATGGGTCAGGTCATCCTCTGATCGCTGTCCGTTTTCGAGGATGATTGAGGGGCGCATCGTGACCGGCGGCACTGGCAGCACGGTCAGGATCGTCCACTCTGGTCTGGCCACATCGGGATTGATCCCGAGCAGCCGCAGGTCGGAGTCGGGGATCTTTTCGAGCCTGGCCCTGATGTCTGCAGGGGTCAGTTTGTGCTCGACCTTCTTCCCGTCCTCAAGCAGCACCTCTGAGAAGGTCGTTGGTTTCTCAAAGTTGATCTTCAACTGCTGCTCATCGCAGTGCGGACAGGTTCGTTCCTTCTTGATGTCTTTCTCAGAGAGGACATCCCCGGTGAGGTCTTCCTCAGAGGTGATCGTGACCTTCTCGATCTCGCTGGAACTGAGCAGCAGTCTGCCGCACTCTCTGCAGGTGACCCGCAGCAGTTTCCGGATCAGTCGGGTGTAGCCGACATGAATCACCGGCTTGGCGAGTTCGATATGGCCGAAGTGGCCTGGACAGTCCGCTGCCTTCTGGTCACAGGTCTTGCACCTGAGTCCCGGGTCGATCACCCCGAGGGAGAGGTCCATCAACCCCTGGGGGTAGGGGAAACCGTCATCATCATAGGTGTCTGCCCAGATGATCTTCCGCACACTCATCGTGCGGATCTCTTTTGGGGATAGTAAACCGAACTCTATCTTTCCTATTCGTTTTGGGCTTGGCATGGAGTAGTACCTCTTATACCATATCCTCGAGGATCATGCGCGGGGCGATCCCCATGCTCTTCATCTCATCAAGGAGGAGTTTGAACGCATAACTCATCTCGACATAGTAGATGTCTGTCTCGCTTCCGCAGACCAGACAGCGGGTGGTGTTCCGTTTTCGGTCGAGCATCGCGACCATTCCGCACTTGGCGCAGACATACTGCTGCACCTTGTCGGATTCATCGAGCAACCGCTCCTTGAGTGCCATCGCGGCACCGTGACCGATCATCACATCCCGCTCCATCTCACCAAACCGGAGACCTCCTTCCCTGGCACGACCTTCTGTCGGCTGCCGGGTCAGCACCTGCACCGGTCCGCGGGACCGTGCGTGCATCTTGCTTGAGACCATGTGGTAGAGCTTCTGATAGTAGATCACACCAACATAGATATCGGCGGTGAACCGCTTGCCGGTGAGTCCATCGTACATGACCTCACGGCCTGTCGGTGAGAACCCGAACTTCTTCAGTGAGGACCGGAGGTCAGCTTCAAGTTCTCCGCTGAAGGCGGTTCCGTTGATTCGGCGTCCTTCGAGCGAACCGACCTTCCCTCCGATCATCTCAAGCATATGTCCGATCGTCATCCGGCTCGGAATTGCGTGCGGGTTGATCACGATATCAGGAACCATGCCGCTCTCGGTGAAGGGCATATCCTCCTGGGGGGCGATCAGACCGATGACTCCCTTCTGCCCGTGCCTGGATGCGAACTTGTCTCCGATCTCGGGGATCCTGGGATCTCTGGTCCTGACCTTGACCAGGCGGGAACTGTTCTCCCCTTCGGTGATGATTACAGTATCGACGATACCATGCTCGTTGGATCGCATCGTGACTGATGTGTCACGCCGTTTCTCGACGGTGATCAGGTCGCTGCTTGGCTCCTCCAGGAACCGGGGCGGCGAGGTCTTTCCGATCAGCACATCCTTCTCAGAGACGGTCGTCTCCGGGTTGATGATACCGTCATCGTCCAGGTTCTTGTAGTATTCTTCCCCATGGGCGCCGGTCACTTCAGTGTCGGGGATCTCGATCCGGTCGACCTGACCGCCGGGGTACCGCCGCTCCTCGCCCTCGTAGGTCCGGAGGAAGTGAGATCGTCCGAGACCGCGGTCGATCGAGGCACGGTTGAAGATCAGCGCATCTTCAATGTTGAACCCTTCATAACTGAGGATGGCCACGACGAAGTTCTGCCCGGCCGGCCGATCGTCTGAACCGATCAGTTCAGATGTCTGGGTGCGGGTCAGGGACTTCTGGACATAGTGAAGCAGGTGGCCACGGGTGTCCGGACGGAGTTTCATATTGGCCGAGCAGAACCCAAGGGCCTGCTTGACCATCCCTGCACCCATCGTGACACGGGGACTTGCATTGTGCTCCGGGAATGGAACATGGGCCGCCCCGATACCGAGGATCAGGGAGGGATCGACCTCGAGATGGGTATGTTCAGGGGTCACCTGATCCTCGTTGATTGCAATATAGAGATCCTCCTCTTCCTCTGCATCGATCATCTCGATCAGGCCACGGGTGACCAGATCCTGGAAGGTGATCTCCTTCTTCTTCAGCCGTTCCAGATCTTCGTTGGAGATGAGGGGCTTGCCGTTCTGTAACACGATCAAAGGCCGGCGAGCCCGCCCCCGGTCGGTGTGAATGATCACATCGCCATTATACTGCTTGTAACTGGCATTGACCTCTGTCGAGACTGTGCCGGACCTGCGCATCTTTCTGATATCGGCGATCAGGGCTTCCGGATCATCTGCCAGGCCGATCAACGCGCCGTCGACGAATACTCTCGACTTCTTCATCTCATCTCACCCTTCAGCGCTTCAACGCCAAGATTATAGAGTACACCAACGATCTCATCCTCGTCCTGCACTCCTTTGCTGATCTCAACCATCTGTGCAAAATTCTTCACAAGACCACAATTCGGTCCTTCAGGCGTCTCACTCGGGCAGATCCGTCCCCACTGGGTTGGATGCAGATCACGAGCCTCGAAGTGGGGCTGGGAACGGGAGAGTGGAGAGATCACACGGCGGAGGTGCGAGAGCACGGCCATGTGATCGATCCGGTCAAGCAGTTGCGAGACCCCGGTCCGTCCCCCGACCCAGTTTCCTGTAGCCAGGGGGTGGAGCAACCGTTCGGTCAACACATCGGCACGGACCGCTGTTCCAATGGAGAGGTCACGATGGCGCATGCTTGCCCGCTCGAGTTGGTACTTGATATCCCTGGTCAACCGGTTCAGCGAGATCCGGAAGAGATCCTCCATCAGGTCGCCGGCCAGTTTCAGCCGCTTGTTGGAGTAATGATCTTTATCATCGATACGCCGCTTGTCCAGCACCAGGTCGAAACAGGACTCTGCCATCCGCCCGAGGAAATGGGCCTTGGCCAGCCGGACACCCTCGACGGCCGTCTGGTATCCGGGGTCTTCCTCGGTCAGGTTTGCTGGCATCAGGTAGTTGAGGTGAGGGAGCAGGTAGTTGTCGAGTACAAACTCTGCACGCTTGCGCTGGTAGTCCCTGGTCTGGTTAGGGGCAAGTTTCTTCCCGACATACATGATCCCGCTCTCGATCGAGTCGCAGGAGCTCTCCTCGAGGTTCTGCATCATAAAGGTCAGAATGTCCTCGTCGGTCGAGACCGCTTCCACGACGGCGTGGTCGCTGTCCATGCCGAGTGCACGCATCAGGTCCACGAACTTCAAATGTCCGGCGACCGATGGGAACGAGACCTCGAGCAGGTTCTTCTTGTTCCGCTCGACGACGACCAGCGCACGGTAGCCACGGAACTGGGAAAAGACCTTCGCCACATAGATCCTTTCATTGTACCGCTCGGTGAACTCGGTCATGATCTTGTTGGATGCAAGATCCTCCAGAGTCATCAGCACCCGTTCTGTACCATTGACGATGAAGTAGCCCCCGGGATCGAGGGGATCCTCTCCATGCAGAATCCGCTCGCTGTTGGGCATCCCATACATATTGCAGGCTGATGATCCGATCATGATCGGCAGGTGTCCGATCGTAGTCAGAACGGCTTCTTGCCGATCATCCCCCTGGACCAGCGTCATATCCAGGTGCATCGGTGCCGCATAGGTCAGGTTCCGAAGTCGTGCCTCGGTTGGGAAGAGTTCGCTCTGAGACCCGTCGGCCTCGCGGACCAACGGTTTCTTCACTTCGATGGTACCGAGTTCCACCCAGACGGGTTCGTTGGATTTGCCCCGGTTTTCAATGTCTGTCTCAATCACCCGCTGCTCATTTACGACTTTCTGGAGGTTATACTGGAGAAAATTGTTAAAAGAGTCAAGTTGATGGCGTGCCACGTGCTCGTGGGAAAAATATGCCCTTGATAAGATGCTTCTATCTAACAGAAATATCAGCCCCGGTTTATTTTTTTGGTCTTCTGATGATAAGACGATAGGATTCAGCTGTGCCTGCTGTCTGGCTTATACGCACGATCTTGACGACCTCACCGACTTTTCCGCCGATCTGTTTGACCGCCGGATCGTCATGATACACCCTAGGCAGCTGGTCATAGGTGATCTTGTATCTGGAGAGTAATGCTTTAACCTCCTCTTCACTCATGATCTGATGATCAGGGACCATCAGATGATCTAATACATTAATTTTGGTGCTCATCCCCACTCCTTTAACACGGATGTGTTTACATTCAGATGTATCACCGCTCAAAAACCACAGACTGACACGGTGGAAGCGGGCCCGGAGGGATTTGAACCCCCGACCACCTGGTTAAAAGCCAAGCGCTCTACCTAACTGAGCTACGAACCCATCTTTTCACGCTGTTCAGCATTATTACAATGGGAGAAAACTATATAAATTTTGGCAAAGACGGGGCCTGACCTCCCCTCCATAGCATGGTGCAGGGCTTTATCATACTTCAGATGGGAGATCGGTTTTGTTCTTTTGATAAAAATGCTGAATGGCGCGCATCCAATCTTCCGCTATCGATCGATCACAATCCAATGCCGGCCTCTTTGGGCCTGTTGAGATCGAGCGGAAGGGGGCTCTGCCGTTTGACTACCTGCTCTATCTTATCGAGGAGGTTCTTCGGGTTGATTGGTTTGAGCATAAAGTCCTCGACAAGGGTGCCGTGTTCCTGCTTTTCGACAGCAGTGATCTCCCTTCCGGAGAAGATGATCACTGGGATGTGTCTGATCGCCTGGTCTCCTTTGATCTGTTCAAGGATCTCCCATCCGTCCATCGGTTCCATGGTGAGGTCGAGGAGGATCACATCTGGGGTGATCGTCTTCAGCAGTTTCAGGCACTCTGCTCCCTCTTTTGCTGATATCACCTGGTAATCTCGACGTTTCAGGATTGCCATCAATCCTTCAACAATGTAGGTGTTATCGTCCACGATCATTATGGTATGTTTCATTTCGATGCCAGACCTCACCTGGATATCGTCCTCTCTTCTGATTGGATCGATATGTTTGTCTTATAATCTGTAGCATATGGAAATATAAACCCCTGTTGATCGGGGTAGTGGAATTGACTTCATCCTTGGGAAAAAGGGCGTGTATTGGGATTACTGGCTTGGATCTGATGTGAGTTGCAGTTCCTCACGGATCTGACCGAGCCGCTCTTCCTGAAAGGAGATGTTCATCGTCATATTCTTGATGGCCCGTGCGATCTCATCCCCGACCCTGGCCTTGCTGTCTGAGATGTTGTAGGTTGACTCAAGGATATTCACAAGGCGGTTGTTCACCTCGATGCTCTTACTTAAACGGGCATACTCATCGATGATCCGCTGATCAAACCCTGCAGCCTTGGCGGTCTCCACATCCAGCCGGATCCTGGTGCGCCGTTGTAGGATATGCTCGATGACATCATACAACTCGCGGTGCGTGATCGGTTTTAAAACATAATCCTCGATATAGATTCCATACTCCTGGGCCTCTTCCGGGGTCAGTTGTTTGGCGGTCAACATCATCACCGGAATATCCCTGGTTTTGGGATTGGTTTTTATCCGCTCCAGCGTCTCCCTGCCGTCCATTGGTTCCATCATGATATCGAGCAGGATCAGATCCGGCTTCTCGGTCTTTAAGAGGTCGAGGCATTCCTGCCCTCCGTACGTCGCGATAGTCCGATAACCGCCCCGTTCCAGCATTGTAACAAAGACGTCTACGATAAATGAACTGTCATCGACTACCATGATGGTATACATCAGAGCTCACCCTCGATCCGCGCTGCAATCTGGTTTACGTCATGGGCGATGATCGATTCGTCCATAGTGGGGTTGAGGATCGTGGTGATCAGCAGCCTCTCCCCGGCATCGGTGATCATGATCTTTCCTTCTTTGGCATGGATCACCACCTGGATCGGGGGTCTGATGTTGATGATGCTGGCTGCTGACTCAGCAGAGGCGAGCACCGATGCGCTCATCGCAGCGAACCACTTATCAGAGATCTCTTTGGTGAAATATTTCCCAATCATGATGCCGTCTTTAGAGACCAGCGCACAGCCTTCAACCCCGTTGATCGACCTGATCTCATCTATAAATCCGGATATTTTCTCTTTTAACATGGTATCGGCCTTCATCATCAGTGCTTGGGTAGGTTCCTACTTACAATGTATATGCCTATTATAAAATGGTTCCTAAATCTCTAATGGATAATCTGTCCAATTAATCACATATCATCGAAGAATCTGCAGGTATCTGGAGATAAATGCTCTCCTGATGGATACTGGTTGGATTGGGCGGAACAGATGGCTCTCTGGTCGTTCAGGTCATCAATCCCTATTTATTGGTTTGAATGAGAGATCCAGTGATGAATAAACAACAAATTTGATATGGGATCGGGTCAAATGTAACTAAAACGGGGCCATAGGGTAGCCTGGCCATCCTAGGAGACTGGGGGTCTTCTGACCTGCGTTCAAATCGCAGTGGCCCCATCATTATTACATCTTGTTTTTTCTGTGATCTCTGTGTTTGGTGTTGGCTGATGCCTGTTCAGGAACGATGTATAAATTGTCTTCTCTCAAGGGTTAGGTTTGCCTGTAATCAAGTTCCGGGGCAGGTCCCTGTCGATCAGGTGGAGGCTGCGTGCCTGGATTTAATCAGAGCACATCAGTTCGATCCCATGCCGCAGACCCAGATTGCCAGTGCTATGCATCGGTTGGTTCGTGCCCTGATTGCGAATGACGATCCGTTCCTGGCTGTGAAGCAGCGGTCTACTGAGGAAGCGCTGGCAGTCTGTAGAAGGGTGCACCCCACGCTGAAAACGCTGAAGGATTTTGTCCTTGCCTCGATCATCGGGAACACCTTTGATTATGGGGTGCAGGAGCATCAGGTGACCAGCAGGTTCCAGATCTTCTTCGATCAGGCATTTCAAGCAGGCCTCGGTGTCGACGATATCGACCTGATGATTCCGCTCCTCGACCGGGTCGTCTATATCACTGACAATTGTGGTGAGATCGTCTTTGATCGGTTGTTGATCGATCACCTCGTTGCCCAGGGCGTCCGGATAACCCTGGCTGTCAGGGATGGTCCTGTTCTGAATGATGCCACCCTGAATGACGCGCTGTTTCTCGGTCTTGATCGCAGGGTGAATGTGCTGACCACCACTGGGGGGGACGGCGAACTCGGCGTGAACCTCGACGTGATCCCGCCGGCTCTCTATGCTGCTATCCATGACTGTACTCTGATCATCTCCAAGGGGATGGCCAATTTCGAGTCTCTCTCGTTGTATCCGAATCTGCCACCGGTCGCATACCTGATGTCGGTGAAGTGCGTGCCGGTCGGGGAGATGGTGGGGATGCCGGTTGGTTCGATGGTCGCACTGCTCAAACGCTGAATCCGAAGAATAATCACCTGGAATTGTAATTTTTGAATGAAATTATTAAAAAAGAATATTTAGAGGATTACATCGATTCCGCCGCCGCTTGGCCTGTCCATGGGCCTGCGAATCTTTGGCGATGTAAGGGACTGTGCAATTGGTGGTGCGAATGCTGATGTCTTGATGTTGTTGCTGTTCTGAAGTGGGTACTGCCCACCAAGGATCTGGGCGCTCTTAACGCCGGTCATAATTGCCATGACACGAACCTTGCCTTCGAATTCGCTCTTGATCCGGGCGCCCCAGATCACATCTGCATGCGGATCGAGTTCATAGGTCAACTGGCTTGCAATCTCCTCAGCTTCAGATAAGGTCAGATCGCTGCCGCCGGTGATATGGATCAGGGCCCCGGTTGCTCCATGGTAGTCGATGTCGAGCATTGGATTGGAAAGGCACTCCCGAACAACAGTCTCTGCCTTGTTCTGCTGCTTGCTCTCCCCAACCAGCATCACAGCGACGCCACCCTTGCTCATGATTGCCCGAACATCGGCGTAGTCGATGTTGATCAGCGACGGTTCGGTGATCGTCTCGCTGATCCCCTTGACCGTCTCAGCGATCAACTGGTCCATCACTGAGAAAGCCTGTCCGAGTGGCAGGTTTGGAACATAACTTTTCAGCCGGTTGTTGTCCAGCACGATCACCGAATCTGCAGCCTGGGAGAGTGCCTCAAGCCCCTCTTCAGCACGGATCAGCCGCGCCTTCTCGACCTGGAATGGGTAACTGACCATCCCGACGACGATGGCTCCCTGGTCCTTTGCGATCTGTGCCACAACCGGGGCGGCCCCGGTGCCGGTACCGCCGCCCATTCCTGCCGTCACAAAGCAGAGGTCCACATCCTCAAGTTGACTTTCGAGGGTCGACCGCGCCATTTCGGCGGCCCGCTTGCCGACGTCCGGGTACCCGCCTGCGCCGAGCCCCTTGGTCAGCGACTTGCCGATCAGGATCCGCTTATCGGCCTGGATCATATCCAGGTGCTGCTTGTCGGTGTTCACGGCGATCGTCTCGGCACCGGTCACCTGCAGGTGGTGGAGGCGGTTGATCGTATTGTTTCCAGCACCGCCACAGCCGACGATGACGATCCGTGGCTGGCCGATCAGGTCGTCATCGCTGATGACCTCTTTGAGCATCTCTCTCTCTATCTCTGAGTTCTTCAGAGCTTCGTTGATTATGGTCTGCATTCTTTAACCACCTTACACCTTGAATGAAACTTGGTCTTTATCCCGAAGGACCCGGTTACCCCGCCGCTCAATCAGAACCCGGACTGCATCGCGCACTGCTTCCGAGGTGGTGGGGAACTCCCCGGCCTCCACCATCTGCTCGAGCATCTCCACCTGCTGCTGGGGCAACCTGATCGTGATCCGTTTCATCATCAGTATCACATGAGTCTGACTCTTAGCAGACAATTGTCTGCTAATTGTCAGACGCTTGGAGTCCTAGTGTCTGACAGTCAGGTGATTCATAATTACACCCGGTCTTATATATGGCTTTTCTTTTCAATTTTAATGAAAATGTCAAAACTATCGAATATTCTGGTTTCAAACCGTTGAAATGGGTATTTTTGTACAGATCTATGCCCGCAATTCTGGGATGCACGCATGGAGGTGGACCTGATCAGCGATGAGCACACCCTCGCGGGTCCCTGGGAACTGCGCGGCATCAATAGGTAATGTTGAATGCCGGTTCTGCATATCTATCAAGGAGATAATGGCAGGGTGGAGATGAAACTGGGGAAGAGAAGGCAGTACCGGCGAGCAGTCCATGGGGGTGTGCTTCCCGATCAGTCCCTTCCGGGAGAGACGATCATCGACTTCAGCGCAAGTATAAATCCGTTTCCCCCGGAGGTGGCCTGGGATCCAGCATCGGTTCCTGTTCACCGGTATCCTGATAACCGGTACTCCGCCCTTAAGGCGGTGATTGCAGAGACCTTCCACCGGGACCCGGCAGAGGTGACCGTCGGAAACGGCTCTGCCGAACTGATGCGGGTCTTCTGTCAGGTGGCACTCAGTCCGGGGGATTGCGTCAGGATCGACCGGTCCACGTTCGAAGAGTATGCGGTCTCTGCCGAAATCGCCGGCGCCATCGTCGACGAACACGCCAAAAACCCTGTCGTTCGGTTCCTCTGCAACCCGAACAACCCGACCGGGATGCTGGCCCCAAAGAGTACGATGCTCGATCATCTCGATCACTGCAGCAGTGCGGGGGCGACGCTCTTCCTCGATGAGGCCTTCATCGATCTGGCGGCTCCGGACCAGAGCCTCGTCGATCAGCAGAGCCCCGATCTCTTTCTGCTCCGATCCCTGACCAAGGCCTTCTCGGTGCCAGGACTCCGGTTTGGGTACGGATTTGGGGACCCCGAACTGATCGAAGCGATGGAGGCCGTCCGCCCACCCTGGTCGATCAATGCCTATGCAGAGCAGTTCGCCATCGCTGCGTTCGGATCCTATGACCTCCTGGCGGTGTCACGGAAGGCGATCGCGCGGGAACGGGAGTTCCTCTGTTCCGGTTTGGATGATCTCGGGATCGCTTATTGCCCTTCATCGGTCAACTACCTGCTGCTCGACCCTGGGGTACCGGCACCCGGACTGACCCGGTCCCTGCTTGCCCATGGCATCCTGGTGCGCGACTGCACCTCATTTCATCTGCCTGATTCGGTTCGGATCGCCGTCCTCACCCGGGATGAGAACATACGGCTCCTCGCAGCGCTGAACGCATGCTTGGTCTGATTCTGGCCGGCGGGTCCGGGACCCGTCTTGGCCTCGGAGAGAAACCTCTGGTCAGGGTTCGCGACCAGCCGATGCTCTGGTATGTGGTCCAGGCCTTTCTTGAAGCCGGTGAGGAGGTGTTCGTCGTCACAACTCGGAAGACCCCGTATACGGCCAACTGGTGCCGGGCGCAGGGGATCGAGACTGTTCTGACTGGGGGGTCAGGGTACATCGCCGACATCGCTGAGGCCGCCGGTGCTCTCGACCTGGATACTCCGTTCTTCACCTGTGGGGCAGATCTCCCATGCCTGACCGGGACGGTGATCCGATCGGTGGCCTCGGCGCATCAGCAGTCGGGCCTGCCTGCCTGCTCCACCTGGGTGCCGGTATCGCTCAGGGGGGCCAGGGGCTATTCGGTCCACTCCTCGATGCTGATCGATCAGACCCCGGTCACCCCGGCGGGGTTGAACATCCTGGACGGGTCGATGATGGATCAGGAACAGGAGGAACTGCAGTTGATCTGTACTGATCCCGCCCTGGTCTGCAATGTCAACACACGGGGCGACCTGCTCCTGGCCGAGCAGGACTGCAGATCCCGGCCGCCGTCATCACCCCCGGGTAAGTCTGCCCGCAGATGACGGCTGGAGAACCAATATTAAGCAGCGTCGCCGACATTGTCTCCATGCAGGCATCGCGGGAGATTGAGCTTGAAGGTCATATCATTGACTCAGGCATCATGACACTTGTCTTCGACAGGATCATGGATATGGGGGGAAACTTTGAGATTCTCACCTTTGACGTCGGCAAGAAGAAGACCGATCCCAGTTATGCCAGGCTTCGTGTGGTGGCCAGCGATCCAAACCAGCTGGCAGTGATCCTGAGCGACCTGCACCGATACGGTGCGCGCCAGCTGGAGGTCGATGATGTCCACCTGGTCCCAGCCGAGGCTGACCGGGTGGTGCCGAAGGGGTTCTACTCGACGACCAACTACCCGACTTCGGTCAAGTACCGGGACCAGTGGCTGCAGGTGGTGGACAACGAGATGGACTGTCTGATCGTGGTCGACCCGGCTCTGATGGCAGCCCTCTGCACCCCGCTCTCCAAACTGAAGAAGGGCGATCTCGTGGTGATGGGAGAGCAGGGCGTTCGGATCATCCCGCCAGAGCGCCCCCGTGAACAGAGCACATTCGAGTTCATGAACGGGACTGTATCCCCTGAAAGGCCCAGCGAGACGCTGATTCGGAACATCGCCGCAGAGATTAGGGAACTGAAGGCGAAGGGTGGGAAGATTGCGCTGGTCGGAGGGCCGGCGATCGTCCACACCGGTGGCGACCTCGCCCTCGCCCGCCTGGTGCGGGAGGGGTTCATCGATGTGATCTTTGCCGGTAATGCCCTGGCCACCCATGATATCGAGTACAACCTGTACGGCACCTCGCTCGGGATGGACCTCTCCACCGGCAAACCGGTGGTCGGCGGTCACAAGCATCACCTCTATGCGATCAGCGAGGTGATGCGCGCCGGCTCCATTCGTGCTGCGGTCGAGCAGGGGGTGATCACGGGGGGGGTGATGTACGAGTGTATCTCCAACGATATCCCGTTCGTGCTCGCCGGCTCGATCCGGGACGATGGGCCGCTCCCGGATGTGATCACCGATTCGATGAAGGCGCAGGATGCCATACGTGAACATCTCCGGGGTTGCGGGATGGTGCTGATGGTCGCGACACTCCTCCATTCGATCGCCGTCGGCAACTGCCTCGGCTCCTCAGTGAAGACGATCTGCGTGGACATCAACCCCTCCTCGGTCACCAAACTGATGGACCGCGGCACGATGCAGGCGATTGGGATCGTCAGCGATGCCGGCACCTTCCTGCCCCTCCTCGCAGAACAGTTGATCCCGGACTTCCGCACCCGGGTCATCAAACCCGATACGAAATCGCCGATTCAGACGGTCGAATAAAAAAGTGTTCACCGGGTGAGCGGCATACAGTGCGACTGCTCATGCGAGCAGACGAACTCCCACTCTTCTTTACATGCACAGTCCGTAGCAGCGGCTGCCCGGATCAATTCCCGATCCCCGGTCAGGGCGTACTCATTGATCGCGGTGATGATATCATGGTCACAGGCTCCGCAGTTATGCGGCCCCCTGCTCCTGCCACCCCCGACCGGGTCGCAGAGCACATCCCGATCGACGGCGTTGAGCACCTTCAGCACCGACCAGAGGTAGGGCGGGCGGTAGGCCCCCTGCTTCCAGTACTGCTCCACCTCGGTCCTGCTCTGAACGGTGCAGGGGTTCATCGAGATCAGGTCTGCATAGGGGGAGACCTCCTCGATCGATCGAACCATATCATCGATCGCCTCCTGTTCGGTCAGGAACAGCGGCTTCATCAGCAGGTATGCCTTGATTCCTGCCCCGGCCTTTCGTGCGGTCTCTGAAGCTTCCCTGAATCGGGCGAAGGTCGACCCCTTGTTGATCGACTTGTCAGAGATCTGGTCGCTGGTCGTCTCAAGTCCGATCGCGATGTAGAGCGGAATCGTGTAGGTGCCGTCATCGATCGCGGCAACAAAACGGCTGATCCGATCCCCGTCGACGTATTCGGCCCTGGTCTCTGCGACAACCACCTTCCCTCGAAAGGTGGCCGCCACTTCATCCACCATCGCCGGCGGAACCTCATCCGGATCGAAGAAACTTCCTGAGGTGAAGATCTTCACCATCTGGTAGGTCTCCAGCGGGTGGTGTGCCAGCACCCAGTTCACCTGGTCACGGACCAGTGCAGCGAGGGATTCCGGGGTCCCGTCCCCAAACCGTTCATGCCGGTACGAGCACATCCTGCACTTGTTCCAACTGCATCCCCCTGTCTTGAAGATGATGGTGAGGCTGTCGAGGATCTCCGGGCCGAGCCGGTCCTTTCCTCTCCAGCAGGCGAGAGGTTTTTCATCTGATTTAGATATCATTAACACCTATGAATTGATCCTATGATGATGAAAAAGATCCCTCTGGTGATCCTGTTCTCTCTGCTTCTGATCGGGACCGCCTCAGCATACCTGGTCAATGTGGATGCACCGTCCACGCTGACCAAGGGCGATGTTCTGACCGCCAACGCGACCAGTAACTTCCCGGCCGGAATAAGGCTCGATGTTGCCCTCTTCTCTCCTTACTCAGGCAACCAGTACCAGAAGAACACCGTGATCGTCCAGCAGAACGGACAGTTCAACACCACCTTCCAGACCACCGATCTCCTGACTGGGAACTACAAGGTCGAGGTGCTTGAGAATACCGACTATCCGATCGGTTCCAGCGCTGTGGTCAGGAAGATTGTCACCATCGTCGATCGTTCAGGTGAAGCCACCGTGACCGCACCGCTCTCGCAGGCTTTCAACGGTAGCCTGATCGTCTCCGGAACGGCGAAGAATCTGAAGACAGCCTCCATCATCGTCACCGTGACCAGCCAGGGCAGCACCATCTACGGGCCGCAATATATCCTGACCGATGAGAAGGGCGGCTTCCAGACGCTGGTTCCGATCCCGGCCGCAGGCGCCTACACCCTGGTCCTCGCCGACAACGCAGGTACGATCTCCCAGACTGCGATCACTGCAACCAATGGAACAACACCGGTACAGACCACTGTTTCGGTGAATGGGACTGCCAGCAGCGCTGTCACCACCGTGACATCCGCGGTTAATAATTCGTCCACCGTTGCGGCCACCATCCCGGCGACCACTCAGAAATCTCCGCTTCCCTGGGCGCTCGCCCTCCTTGGGGTCGGGCTGCTGGCGCTACGCAGACATTAATCAACGAACTGATCATCACTTTTTTTCAAAAAAGGATCAGGGAGATTGTAGCGCACGACAGATCGCCCGGGTGACGGTCCTGGTATCTGCACTTCCCCCAATATCAGGGGTTTTGATGCCGGCCAGCATCACCGCCTGAATCGCAGCCTCGATCAGATCGGCCTGCTCCGGGTAACCGAGATGATTCAGCATCATCGCCCCGCTCTCTATCGCAGCGATCGGGTTCGCTCTGCCGGTGCCGGCGATATCCGGTGCGCTCCCATGAACCGGTTCGAAGAGGGCGTGCCGGTCCCCGAGATTTGCACTCGGAAGCATCCCGAGCCCGCCGGCCAGGTACCCGGTCACATCGCTGAGGATGTCCCCGAAGAGGTTGGTGGTGACGATCACATCGTAGGCCTCGGGATGGAGGAGGACGTCGAGACAGAGCGCATCGATCAACCTGGTCGTGTGCGGGATCTGGTACTCATCAGCCACAGCCGTGCAGAGAGAGAGGAAGAGCTGGTCCGACCTGAGCACATTGGCCTTATGGCCGATCGTCAGGTGCCCGTTTCGTTCCCTGGCCAGGGTGGCTGCACGGGCCGCGATCCTGCGTGTCCCCTTCTTTGAGACGACCCTGACCGAGCAGGCCCGGTCCTCCTCCTCCCATTCGATCCCAGAGTAGAGCCCCTCGGTGTTCTCGCGGACCGTCACCAGGTCGACCCCCGGAGCCCTGACCGGTCGGATGTTGGCGTACAGGTCGAGCGCCTTTCTGATCTGCAGGATCACGCTCGGATACTCCCCTCCCGGCGGCGTGGTGATCGCGCCGAAGAGGACGGCGTCGACCTCCTTCATCACGGCGAGGTCACTGGAGGTCAGGGATGAGCCGGTCCTCTGCCACCGGGCATATCCGACCTCGACCGGCACCCACTCCCAGTCCGGATTGATCGTGGAGAGGACGGTGACGGCGGCCGGGACCACCTCCCTGCCGATCCCATCCCCTTCAACGACGGCGATGGTGGTCATTCGCGATCCCTCCACTCCTTCACGAGTGCCTGGATTGAGTATGCAATATCTGCTGGGGACGCTCCCCAGTGGACCACCGCTCCAAACCGCCCGTGATGGATGGCGATTCCTGTCCGTTCGATCCGGCAGCATCTGGCGATAAAGGGCTCTTCACTGACCTGGTCCACCGGGCAGGTGTTCAACTGAGTCATCTCCTGATCGCAGCATTCATGATAGAGTGCAGCCCCGGTTATGCACCCGGCGACCTTCTCGCCACCCTCCATCCTGTCGGCGTCGAGGGTTCGATGAAAACCAGCGGCTCTGCAGGGAAAGACGTCGGCATCCCAGGTGCTGATGTCTTCGATGTGGTGGACGAACCGGACCGATAGATCCCCGAAGAGGCCGCAAGCTTCGAGTTCTATGATACAGGCGCTGAGGCTCGGGCGGGGGGGGATGATATCATAGACGTGGATGGTGAGGAGTTCGTCCGGGTCGGGGTCGAGGACGAAGGTCAGGTGTTCGTCGAGGCCGGTGAAGACGGTGCACCGGTATCCGCCCTCCGCGGCCAGCCTGACCAGCAGGGCATGGTCATGGATCTGTACCTTCTCCGGGTAACAGTAGACCTGTTCTGACGGCACGACCAGCTCCTCGCTCTGGATAGATCGCATCAGTCCGGTCCCCTTTGGGTCCGGCACCACCTTCACCAGGTCATAGCCGGGGGGGTTGCTGGCCACCCTGAGCAGGTACTGGCTCAGAAAGTAGACCTTATCCCCGCAGGGTCTGGTCGAGGCGACCCCAACCCCTTTGCAGTGAATGATCATCGCCGTTCCTTCCAGAAGGCGACCAGCCCGCCGGCATCGAGGATCGCCTGCATGTGGGAGGAGAGGGGGGTGACGCTGATCGTTCGTTCTCCTACGGTGACGACCCCCTCAGCGAGGTCGAAGGTGACCGTCTCTCCGTCGACGCACCTGAGGTCTGCTTCGATCAGGGGCAGGCCGATGTTGATGGCGTTCCGGAAGAAGATCCTGGCGAAGGAGGGTGCGACGATGCCAACGACCCCGGCCATTTTCAGGGCCACCGGGGCCTGCTCCCGTGACGACCCGCACCCGAAGTTCTCTCCGGCGACGATCACAGCCCCTTTCAACCGGCCGGCCATGGCCGGGTCCAGGTCCTCGAAGGTGTGGGCGGCCCAGATCGATCGTTCGGTGGTCCGGAGGTATCGGCCGGCGATGATCAGGTCGGTATCGATGTCGCGTCCGACGCAGACCGCCGGGCCTTCACCCTTCATCAGATCCCCTCCGGACTGGTGATCTCGCCGGTGAGGGCACTCGCCGCAGCTGTGCTGACCGAGGAGAGGTAGATCGATCCCCCGACCCCCATCCGGTTGAGGAAGTTCCTGTTGGCCGTTGAGAGGCAGACCTCCCCTTCTCCGATCACCCCCAGATGAGCCCCGAGGCAGGGGCCGCATCCTGGCGGACCGACCATGCAGCCGGCACCGATCAGGTCTGCGAGCACGCCGGTGGAGGCAGCCTCGATGAGCACCTTCTGCGAGGCCGGGACGATCACCGTCCGGACGACGACCTTCTTCCCCTTCACGATCGCAGCGAACCTGGCCAGATCGGGGTACCGACCGTTGGTACAGGTGCCGAGGAAGACCTGATCCAGATGGAGCCCGGCGACGTCGGCGACCGGTCGGACTGTGTCGACCCGGTGGGGGACGGCGACCAGCGGCTCGATATCAGCGAGATCGATCGCCAGGGTCTCCAGGTATTTTCCCTCCTCAGGGACCTGGGTGATCGCATCATCGACATCTTTTCCAGATGCCGCCAGGTATCGCCTGGTCTCCTGGTCCGCGTAGAAGAGGCCGGCCTTGGCACCGGTCTCGACGGCGAGGTTGGCCATCGTCAGCCTTCCATCCATCGGGATCGTGGCCGCCCCCTCCCCGGTGAACTCCAGGGCTTTGTAGGTGGCCCCGCCCATCCCGAGGAGCGAGACGTATCGGAGGGCCAGGTCTTTGGGCTCGGCAGCGCCAGTCAGCCTCCCCTGAAGGTCGACCCTGATCGTCTCGGGAACCTTCAGCCAGATGCACCCCGATGCCCAGATTGCAGCCATGTCGGTCGCCCCGACACCTGTGGCAAAGGCGCCGAACGCCCCGAGCGTGCAGGTGTGCGAGTCGGCCCCGATCACCACGTTTCCAGGGATGATCCCTCCTTCGGCGAGCACCTGGTGGCAGATCCCTTCCCCGCAGTCGGAGAAGCGGATACCGGCACCCTTTGAGAACGCCCGGAGTTTCTGCTGGAGGGTGGCGGTGGTGCTGTTGTTGGCAGGGACGATGTGGTCGAAGAGGATCTGTAACCGCTCGGGATGGGCTGGTATGCCACCCCCCATCTCCTCCCAGGCCTGAAGGGTCAGGACTCCGGTCCCGTCATGGGCATACGCGGTATCGATCTTTCGGTCCAGGTAGGTGCCGGCCGCTCCGCCCAGAATCCGTTCAGCGAGCGTCGACATCAGCCCCTCCCTTCCTCAACCAGATGAATCAGTTCCTTCAGCACCGTGGGGGTGATACTGCACTTATGTTCGCTCCGCTCCTTGATCAGGGTCAGCATCCGTGCGATCTGCGGATCGGTCAGCGGGTGACCGAGGGAGGCCGTGATGTATCGGAGTGCTTTGGTGCCTGAATGTTTGCCGAGGATGAACTGCCGCTCCCGGCCGACCAGGGCCGGAGGCAGATACTCATAGGTTGCAGGGTCCTCGAGCATCGCGGCGATATGGATCCCGCTCTCATGGGAGAAGACCAGGTCCCCGACCACGGGTTTGTTTCTTGGGACTGGCAGCCCGGAGGAGGTCGAGACCTGTGCCGAGAGTTCGCCCAGGTGCGAGAGGTCGTACCGGACGACTCCCCCTTTCAGGTTGAGTAGCACCAGCACCTCCTCGAGGGAGGCATTGCCGGCCCGCTCCCCAATCCCATTGACGGTGGTGTGAAGTTGGAATGCTCCCGCAGCGGCGGCCGTGATCGTGTTGGCCGTCGCACACCCCATGTCGTTATGGCAGTGGGCGCAGAGCGGGACACTGACGGTGCTGCAGAGGTCGCTCATCACGGCGTACATCTCAAGCGGAGTCAGGCAACCGACGGTGTCGGCGAACGAGACGAGGTCCGCGCCATGATCTCCCCCTGCCCGGTACACCTCCTTCAAGAACGCCGGGTCTGTCCGTGAAGCGTCCTCTGCTGCGAATCGGACCGCCAGACCGTGGTCGCGGGCCAGGTCGATCATATCGAGGGCCCCGGCCAACACTACCTCACGCGGTTTTTTGTACTTATGTTTTATGTGCAGGTCGGAGGTTGCGATGAAGAGGGAGACCATGTCCACCTCAGCGGCGGCTGCGGCCTCGACATCCTCCGGTCGGGCACGGGCCAGGCAACAGATCCGGGCATCCAGGTCCATCCTGCTGATAGCGGTCACGCACCGCTTCTCCTCTGGAGAGACGGTGGGGAACCCTGCCTCAATCACGTCGACTCCGACCTGATCGAGCATCCCGGCGATCTTCATCTTCTCATCACAGGTGAATGATATCCCGGGGGTCTGTTCGCCATCCCGCAGGGTTACATCACAGATCTCAACATTCCATCGTTCTGGAAACATAGGTCTCTCCAATTATACAAGCCCCCTGCACCACCAGGGTACATGGGCGTCTGGTCTCTGCAAGGGCATCTTCGAGCCCGGTCTGGTCGTCGGCTGAGATGATGATCGGATCTGCCCACGTAATATACTTCAGCAGGTCCGGGATCTGCTGTCGGCCGGTCATCCCCATGCACCGATTCTGGAGCACGATACAGAGGAGGGGTGACCGCTTCTCATAGGCCTCGATAAGGGCGTTGATCCCGCTGTGGAAGAGTGCATAGTCGCCGGTCAGGGCCACCCCGGTGCTCGTCGAGGCGACGGCGATCGAGGAGCCAAGACCGTACGAACCCCATCCGAGGGAGTATGGGGGGTTCTGGGCCAGGAGTGCACATCCGGTGTCACAGATCACCTGCCGATCCCCGGCAAGGAGCATTGAGAAGAGCAGGTGAAACGGGCAGTCGCTGCAGAAGGTTGTGGAGGAGCCCCGCTTCTGCTGGGTCTCTACCGCCCTCTCCGGTAGCATCGGTGCTGTCGGGAGGGCTGCGTCGGTGAAGGTTCCTGCCGTTCTGCACCGGTCGGCCCAGGCCACTATCTGGGGGTGCTGTTCAGCCGCCCTCACCATCCGGCCAAAATAGGTCCGGTCTGTGGGTGCCAGACTCCCGGTCTCCTGCCCCCGGCAAACCGTTCCAGTCGATGCCTCGCCGGCAAGTTGATCCGGCGTGACCCTGACCAGCACTATTCTAGAAAAAGATGCAGATGCTCTGAACGCCGCTTCGATCCCTTCGCTGACAGCCTTCATATCGAGGGTGATCACCGGGACGCCGGCCAGGTCACGATAGTGGCGGGAGTCCTGTCCGTTTTGTGACTGGACTGCAGTCGGGTCGTCGCCGACGATCACCACAACACCGGCCTTAAGCCCCTGGGTGGTGGCCTCGATCAGTGGATCGGCGCAGGCGTTCAGCCCGATATGTTTGAGGATCATGCAGGCCCGCCTGGAGGAGAGCGAGTCTCCGAGCGCCTTCTCGAGGCCGACCTTCTCATTGATCACCAGTTCAGCCCTGGCAAGGCGGGCCAGGTCAGTGATTGGGTACCCTGGTACCGCATAGCATCGATCTGCCGCCACTCTGATTGCTTCGGCCAGTACTTCGGTACCGGTGCCGATCATAGATCCCTCCTGGGTGCCAGGTCGCAGCCCGTGCAGGCGGTGCACATCGTCAGCGCCTGGTCTGGGTCCAGGTGTTCACGTTCGAGGGCAAGGGTATGGTAGTTTGCCAGTCTGAGCAACCGCTCGGGTGAGGGCCGCCCTTCTTCGGTGAGGCCGGCGACTGGATTCAGTGGGCGAAGGCACGGAACCACACCGGCTCTGGTCAACTCGTCGATACAGGTATAGATCTCCTCGTCGCTCTCCCCGAGCCCGACGATCAGGTTGGAGAAGACATGTCCCCTGCCAAATAGAGGAACCGAGTCGGTCAGTGCCTTTTTAATTGCACTCCGTTCAAGCCCGGGGCAGTTCTCTGAGAAGAGTTCGTCGGTAGCGGTTTCGATGTTGAACTTCACTTCTGCGATCCCGAGGGCGTGCAGCCGGCCGGGAGTTCTCTCGGTCGGGTAGATCGAGACGCCTATCGGAAGGTTGAACCGCTGAAGTTGGGGGAGGATTGCTGTACAGATGTAATCCTCCTCCTCTTCGCAGGTGGAGAGAACTCCGCTGGTGATCGAGATCGCATCGATTCGGTCAGCGACCACTTCGATCATCGCGACCACCTCGCCAGCGGTCTTTCGTCTCCCCTTGAGGGAGGGTACCGGACAGTACCTGCACTGAAAACTGCAGGAACCGGTCACGGTGATGTAAGCCTGTCTGGGGCAGTGGAGTCCGATCTCCTCGATCCTGCCTGTGATAATCTCATCTCCCCTATGGAGGCGTGCCTCGCCATTCCCCTGGTGAATGAGGGTGATCGTGCTCTTCTGGTTCAGACCGAGCCTGACCCGGTGGGTTCCGTCTGAGAAGAAGACTGAACCGCTTCCTCCTGCGCCCGGGCCGGCTGCCGATGAGGAGGTGAACCGGTCGATTGGCTCACCTTCCACCCTGACACCTCCGGCCGTGAGGAGTTCTGCCTTCAGCCGTGTCCATTCCATAGTTCGAGCGCCTCCTCATATCTCGTTGAGAATGGGATCGCCGCCACCGCACCGATCGCCCCCCGTCCGTTCAGGACGATCTTCAACCGTTCATCCTTGATCTGTTGCAGATCGTCCCAACTGACCTGGCCGCGTTTCACCTGTTCACCAAACGGCCTGAGTGGGGCGGGATCGAATCCGGTGAAGACGGCCATCCCGGTCTCGTCGGAGAGAGTGTACTCTTCGACCAGTGCTTTGAACCGGCTGGTCAGCCCTGCAGGGTCGGTGGTCGCGAACTCACAGACCAGCCCGACGCAGTTCTTGGTCCGGAACGGGACCGGAAAGAGCTGGACGATCGTATGGGAGAGGTATATGGACTCTCTGTCTTCGACCTCCTTTGCGATGTTATGGGCGAGGGTCCAGGTGGCCCCGGCCTCAGGGGTATCGGTGTCATCGACACCGATCAGTACCCGCTGTCGGGCCGGCACCCAGATCGTCGCACTCGCGACCTTTCCTCCGCCGGCCGGGTCGCTCCTGCTCCTGATCACGCCTGCTGCGTTCGATCGTGCACAGGCCGCGCCGACACCGCCACCACCCATGCCGATATAGGTGATCCCGACCTCCTCGCCGGCGACCGCGACCTCTGAGATCCCTGCCGGGAACCGCGATCCCACCAGGTCGAGCGTGACCTTTCCCTCTTTGAGGAGGTATCGCATCGTGGACCCGACGACCCTGGTCGAGGTGACGAGCGGGCTCTGGGTATAATGGTGGCCACACCACATTGCCCCACCGATGCAGTCGAAGAACTCGATCAATTCGACCTGATTGGTGGTCGGATCGGTGACCGCCGCGATCTTCGCGTAGGTCGTCGTGTACGGGTCAGAGATGTTCGCCATAGAGCCCTGCCGCCTCCACGCCTTTGTTTGCCCAGAGAACTGCGCCGAGGGCCCCGATGCGTCCCTTTGTTGGGGCGGGTATGAGGAATCGGATCCCACATACCTCTGCCCCGGCTGTCGCCTGATCGACCGTCAGGATCTCGGTCTTCACGCGGGCTGCAAGATCGTCATGATCAGGCAAAATTATGCCTGAGTAGCAGGCGATCCCAGCCTCATCACTGTGCGTGTGGGCCAGCACATACTCCCTGACAAACTCGAGGAGGGCCTCTACCTTCCCGGGGAGGACCGCAAAGTTCAGGGCGGAACCGACGCAGTTGGTGGTCTTGTTCGGGACGTCCGGGTTCAACTGAATCAGCCGCATGTTCAGGAATTCGACCCCTGGGATGGAACAGGCCTCGGCACACTGAAGGGCCATCACCCAGGTGGCACCTTCAGTTTTAGTGTCGGTGTCGTCGATCCCGATTGTGATCTTCTCGTACCGGGGGGAGACGATCCGGACATGGTTGATCCGGGCCCCGCCGACATGGAGGTCCTCCTCTTCCGGGTATTCCGCTCGAATCACGCCCGGGGCCTGGGGGAGGCAGGCAGCGATCCCGACGCCGGCGCCGGCGATCCCTCGCCAGATCGTGACGACCTCATTATCGTTCACTTCCACACCCTCCAGGGCCTGCCCGCCGATGGCGTCTCCAGCAGAACCGAAGTTCACTGGATAGATGCCTATCCTGGCATGGATTGTCATCGCCGCTCCTTCGACGGCACAGGTGATGACGGCACCCCCGGCTCTGGATCTGTTCATCGCATCCCACTCGATGGTACCTCTGGACCGACACTGCTCCAAGATCTCAGCCATGCCGGCCAGTTCGTCGACCATCACAAGGAACTTCTTTGAGAAGAGCGGTCCAAAACGCTCTCTCACCTGTTCTGGTGTATAGGTTATCATATTTATCGCCGAAATTTTCGTTAACAGAACTATCTTCTAAAAAATATAAAGATGTCCCTCATATCGTCGGTTTTTTCCCGTCAATCTGGTCCTTTCATCTCCTCAGATTCCTCTATATATTATTGTCCAGACTGTCGTCTATCTCTCATTCTTATCTCGGGGCGCATACCTGGATGGTTCGGGTCATCTTGATGTGTGGGTAACTACAGGAGAGAAATAATCCAAAATCTGTTCTTTAATCGAGTATTAATGGAATTTATGGCGAGTTTTCTGTAATAAAAAAATTTATTGTATATATACTTTTATTTTTAAAAATTAATCAAATTCAAGTCATTATTTTGAATATAAACACATATTCGGCTTAAATTGTTGCAATTGATATCAAATTACGATGTAAAATAAATAAGAAACTACTTATAGAGATACGTTCCTGTAGTAATCAGAGGGTGTTAGATGAATATACGATCCAAAAAACGAATCTTCCTCATTATCCTCTCCTTATTCTGTCTGATACAGGCAGCAGCCGCAACAACGATCGTTGCGGCATCAGATAGTAGTGCGTCGTCGAAGGCGTCGGCTCAGTATGTCTGTGATGGTTCTGGTGACCAGTCGCAGATCAATGCTGCACTTGCTTCAGGAGGGACGGTACAGTTGACTGAAGGGACATTTCACACAGATGGAACGATCCTAACGACGGGCAACTCGGTGCTGAAGGGGCAGGGTCCCAACAAGACAATTATCAGCATGAGCGGAGATTACGACGCTCGTATTGATATTGCACATGACTATACCACGGTCCAGGATCTCCAGATCACTACCCGCGGATGGTTGATGATCCAGGCCAGTCATATCAAGGTCCATAATGTGGTGATCCAGAACTCCAAGAAGACCGCACCGACAGTCAATGGGATGTTCTTTGTCTGGGCCAATGGCAGGGTCTGTGAGGATATCGAGTTCGTCGACTGCCAGGCGATCGATGTCGGCTCGACTGGATTCAATGTGAACGGAATGAACTCACCCCGGACGACGAAGAATATCCGGTTCGTCAATTGCCTCGCACTCCGGTGTGGAAACTCTGGTTCCGGCAAGATCTGGGCGGTCGGCTTTGACTTCCACGAAGGGGCCGATCTCTATGACCTGCAGGTCACCAACTGCAGGGCAGAGGACAACTGGGAGTCAGGGTTCTATTTTGAGCCGAACTTTGTCAGTGGCGACGACCCGAATATGGATCTGCCGGTTCAGAAGAACAGTGTCTTGACCAACTGTGTCAGTGTCAATAATGGCTGGCGAAATACCGATCCAACGCGGTTCTATCTTTCAGGGTATTACCTGAGCTGCGGGGTCACTCTCAACAACTGCGTCGCCATTAATAACCGGAACAACGGGTTCTGGGTCTGGCAGAGTGCGCAGGATGTAATTCTGAACAACTGCTCAGATGACGGTTCGAACTACGCGTTCCAGTTCCGTACTGGTACAAACATCCAGTTGAATAATTGTGTCAGCAAGAATGCACGCACATATGGGATCTATGCTTGGGGTTCAGATGGCGTTGTGGTGAAGAACTTCAAGTTGATCAATCCGAAGCAGTCGACAGGGAGTATCTCCTTAGGTCTCCGTGAGGATCATCCAAACGATCCATGGCCGGTTACAGACTGTACCTTTGAGATCTATGTGAGCGGTGTCGATCCAGCAAAGGTGATCACCTATCACAACTGCGCAAACAACCAGATCTCGATCAACGGCTATATCGCTACAGATCCGACGACCACGATCACACCAGATCCAACATCGAACCCGACGACAACGACGATTGTTACGATCCCACTGCCTGGTCAGACCGTGACTCAGATACCGACACCGGTAGCCTTTGGGACATCAGTGATTCCGGGTACTATCCTGGCCGCTGACTATAATACTGGCGGTGAAGGTGTTGGGTATCATGACACCACCTCTGGAAACCAGGGTGGAGCCTACAGGTCCGATGATGTAGATCTTGAATACAGTACCGGTACAGACGGACCAGTGGTTGGATATATGAGACCTGGCGAATGGCTTGCTTATACCGTGACCGTTGGAACTGCAGGTGTCTATGATGCGACATTCAAGGTCTCCAGTGCGACCGATGGGAACTCGTTCACCGTCACGATGGATGATATCCCAATCACCACGGTGGTTGTGCCGAACACTGGTTCCTTTGACACCTATACGACTGTGAAGATGCCGGTCTATGTGCTCGCCGGTACGCATCAGATGAAGGTGACCACCACTGGGTATCATAACCTAGCAACGATGGTCTTCACCACACACACCGATACTCCACTGCCGACTACAACAGTCACCACCGTCGCAACGACAACAGTTGCGACAACAGCGACCTCTCCACCGTCGACGCATGGTGGGACGAACATCCCGGGTACTATCCTGGCGGAGAACTATGACGATGGTGGCGAGGGTGTGGCCTATCACGACACCACTCCTGGCAATCAGGGTGGACAGTACCGGAGTGACGATGTGGATATCGAATACTCCGCTGCAGAGGGAACCAATGTGCTCTCGTATGTCAGACCTGGCGAATGGATCCGGTATACTGCAAACGTGGCTGCAGCCGGCGTCTTTGATGTCTCCTTCAGGGTATCCACACCGAAGAGTGGGACCTCGTTTGTGGTTCAGGTGGATGGCATGGACGCCTGTATGGTGAATGTGCCGAACACTGGATCGTTTGACACGTATACGACTGTGGTCCAGCAGATCTCACTGCCGGCCGGACTCCACCAGATCCGGATAAACTTCAATGGTTACGATAACCTGGAATTCATGAGGTTCCAGCCCTCGGGTGGAGCGGCGACTACGACCACGACTGCGACGCAGACCACGACTCCGATCTCCACCAGCACTCTGCTGCCAGTGCCGATTCCCAAGTCATATGGTAATGGAGTCATCCCGGGTGTGATCGAGGCCGAAGACTACAACAATGGCGGCGAAGGCGTCGGGTACTACGATACCACCCCGGGAAACACCGGTGGGCAGTACCGCAACGACGATGTCGATATCGAGTACAGCAATGGTGAAAACAGCCCGGTGGTCAGTTATATCCGGGCCGGCGAATGGCTCAAATATACAGTGAATGTGCAGAGCACGACCCTCTACGATGTACTGTTCAGGGTTTCAAGCCCGCAGTCGGGTACGACGATGAACCTCCAGGTGGATGGTTCTTCAGTCTGTCAGGTGGTGGTTCCCAACACTGGGTCATACGACACCTATACGACGGTCACTAAGCAGGTGTCCCTCGCTGCGGGGCCGCATGTGCTGAAACTGATGGCAGGTGGATACCAGAATCTGAACTGGATCCAGTTCAAGACCCATGGGTTGACCCAGGGTGCTGCCCTCCTGGAGGTAACAGCGAATCAGACGGTTGTAGAGCCGACCTCACTGCCGACGGTCGCTGAAGCGGTACCGATGGTGACAACGGGGCAGCCAGCTCAGGTTGAGACCACAACTCAGGCGAACCTGACAACACCGTCAGTCACCATGGTCCAGACCGTTGCAATGCCGACCACCTCTGCGCCGGTGGAGACGCAGACTCAGATCTCGGTGAGCACGCCGCTACCGGTGATCACTCAGTCTGCTCCGGTCCAGAATGTTACCACCGTCCAGACGGCTGCCACCACGGCGGCTGCCATCACGACAGTGCAAACCACGGCCGTGCCAACAACAGTAGCGGTGAACACCACGGTCATCCAGACAGTTACTCCTGTTGCGACAGTGACTGATGCACCTGCGCCTGCAGGTGCCCCCACCTATGTGCCGCAACCGGCCGGCTACACCCTCCCAGGGCGGATAGAGGCCGAGAACTTTAAGGATGGCGGAGAGGGAATTGGGTATCATATGAACACCTTGAACAGCACCGGCGGGCAGTACCGGAACGATCTCGTTCCAGTCCACTACTCAACGGTTGAGAAAGGCTACCTGGTCAACAATCTGACGAAGGACACCTGGCTCGCCTATGCGGTCAATGCTCCTGTTGCTGGGAACTACACCGTGGCTCTGCAGGCATCCTCCCAGGAGAAGACCAGGGTCCTGGTTCAACTCGATGGTGCGGACCTCTGCACCCTTGAGGTACCGGGTACACAGACCTGTGCCCTGACCCAGACACAGAAGCCAGTGGCGATCCCGGCAGGGACTCATACCCTGACGCTGAAGCCTCTGGGAACCATGACTCTCGACTATCTCCAGTTCTCCTGATCACGGAGAACTTCTTTTTTACCACTTCTTCTGTTTTTCATCAAATGGGTATTGGCTCGTGGTGAGGGGTCTTAGGTGAGGGGTGTATCCTGAAGTATGAGTATATCAAAGGACTCCGAAAATGGGGTTATCTGTTGATATGGGTGCTCAATGAGAAATGCCTCCTCTTGGAGTAATCGATTTCGCGCGGTCATAAAAAACAGTCAATTTTTACTGGTTCAACCGAGATGTTGCCTATTTTCCTCGATCATCGTCTCTTTTATAAATTATTGATTATTTAATAAAATTAATGTGTTAATGTTAATTGGGTCTGAATTGGGGACATCTCAATTTTTCGGAACGATCCTGAGTTGATCGACAATTAGAAAGATATTAATAACTCCACAAAGGATTTTTAGAATGACCTATGACCATTGCACCCATATGATGTTGCTGGTATAGGGAGTACGATTCAGAGAGGTGTATTAAGTATGGTTTTTCATCCACCAGTAGCAATTGTTGCGAAGGCAGGGGATGCCGGCAAGTATAAGGTCGGACTGCCAGCATGGAACATGGTGCTCCGTGGCTTTATGTCAGGGGCGTATATTGCAATGGGCGCAGCCCTTGCAACAGTCTGCAGCACCGGCATCGTAGCCGGAAAGGTTGCGACCGATGCGGGATTCGTCAACGCAGGATTTGCAGCTCCAGGTATCGGTCAGTTGATTCTGGGTGCAGTCTTCCCTGTCGGGCTGATCATCACAATCCTGTGCGGTGCAGAACTCTTCACCGGTGATGCAATGCTCGCTCCCATGGCTGCATTCATCCACAAAGTCAGTTGGGGTAATGTTTTGAACCTCTGGCTCTGGGTCTATATCGGCAACCTGCTCGGGTCCCTTGTATTTGCATATATCATGGCTTATGGACCGTTCACAACCTGGGATGCAGCAGGCACTGCCAGCATCACCGCGTTTGGAACCAGAGCGATTGCAATTGCGACCACAAAGGTCAGTTATGTCGGTGCAGCTGGCATGTGGTCTCTCTTCCTCAAAGCAGTTGGATGTAACTGGCTCGTCAACCTGGCAGTCCTGCTCGGGATATGCGCTGACGACCTGATCGGTAAGTTCTTTGGGATCTGGTTCCCGATCATGGCCTTCGTCTCCATCGGGTTCGAGCACTGTGTTGCAAACATGTACTTCATCCCGGCAGGTCTCTTCACACAGAGCCTCGTTCCCTCTGCAGCCTCGGCATCACTGACCTGGGTCACGATGTGGACCAACAACATCATTGTAGCCACCCTCGGAAATATCGTCGGCGGTCTTCTCTTTGTTGGGATCCTGTACTGGGTTGCATTCAGAAAAGAAATTCAGGCATTAAAGTAAGAGTCTATCCGATGAAGATCGGTACAATCAATGTGAGGGTCTCGATCCTTGTGATCGCTGTCTTTCTGATCCTCACTTTTCTTTTGCTGTATACCGTTGGAGTGACCGGGGATACGCACCTGTTGATCTGGGGTTTCCCGACGTTGATCCTGCTGTTGATCATTCCGATGGTGCTCAACTATATGAGCCAGAGCACCTATGTCTCGATGATCCCGATGTATGAGGAAGAGGCGAAATCGGTCAAGATCAATACGATCAACGAAAATCTGAATGGAAAGCCGATCAGGATCGAAGGCGTTGTCGAACGATGTTACTTCAAGTTCCTGAACCGGCCTCAATACCTGATCGCTGACCGGACCGGCGAGATCTCGGTGAAGATGTTCACCTCTCCCCAGGAGGATGTGAAGGCCGGGGATGTCGTCGAGGTGCTCGGTCAGGTGATCCGGCGATATGTAGCTATCGGAGATCCGGTGGTCAATGCGGTCCAGATCCGCAGACTCCAGAGCCCTGAACTCCTTGAACGGTATAAAAAGCAAATTCCGTCCCGGAAAAAATAACGACGGTATGGTATATCACTGATCTGAAGGTCGGTTCATACCTCTCACTTTTTCCCATTTTTTCTGTTCACGTCGCCCCTTGTAGCGCACCTGATGTACATCCTGACAGGGAGATTGGGGAAAAAATCTTTAAAAGGTCAGGGAAAAGAGTACCAGAATGGCACGGAGAGCGGAGAAAGGGAAGACAAAAGATCAGGAGCCACAGAAACTCTTCTATATCTTCTATAATGAAGAGCGGTGGACCAACTGGCTCACCTCGCTGAACGAGGCAGACTTTGAAGGGGATTCTGAGAGTGAACAGATGCCCGAAGGGCTCGCGATGCTGTACATCTTCAGCGAAGATATCACGCTCTCTGTCTTGAAGATCATAAAACTCTGGCAGAACGAACGGTTCTCCAAGGAGGATGCCCTGGATAAACTCACTGCGGTAGAGGCGATCGTGATGTCACCGCTGCCTGAGGGGAAACTGGAGGAGTTTGTCGGGCCGATCCAGCTGACGATGCTGGTCCTCTTCGCCTCCTGCAGGCGGTTCATGGAAGGGGCGTTCGAGACCGACCTGAAGGTGCTGGTGAAGAAGGGAAAATCACTTCCTGAGGATCAACTCGAAGATGCTCTTGACTGCGCCTCCAATATTGGGGCCTCTGTGATCAATGGGGCAACCTGTTGCAGTAAGTTTGTCAAGGATGACCTTGAGAACCCGACGCTCTTCGATGAGTGGCTGATCGAGATCGAGACGATGGGAGAAGCCTTCAAGTCCTTAAAGAAGTTCGATGAGGAGCCCGGGGAAAGTTCGTGATCGCCGATAAAGCACGATTGATTCATGCCCGGAAGATCGAGCGAGTCTCAGGTTGCCGGCTCTCGGATCGGGCCTTTCATGGGAACATGCTTGAAGCCCTGAACGGTGAGGTGAACCTCGACCTGCTGGATGGACGCACCCGTGACCAGATCCTCGCATTCCTCGAGGACTTTGTCCGGTGTGGATGCAAGAAGTCTCCGCATTGCGGCTGTCCTGAACGCAGGTTCGCCCGAACGCTCCTCGAACTCCGCGAGGAGGGGCTCGATCACCGGCAGATCAGCCAGACGCTCGCCGGCGAGTATGGGATCGAGATCTTTCCGGCAGATATCCTCTCATATCTTGAGGAGTCGGTCCATCTGCTTGAGGCCGTCACCGAGATCGCCGCGTTGAAAGGGCGAAAGGCACTGGCTGAGAAGGCCGCTGTCCATATCGAGGCCATCGAGCGGTAGGGTCCCAATCTCTGTCGCGCTAACGGGTGAAACCGGTCACCCACTCTTCTGTTTGGTTATACTCTGTAAAAAACGGCGATACCTTTAATATCGCAATTGTATACCTTGTACAATGAAAGTCGTCGTTACCGGTGGAGCGGGTTTTATCGGCTCGAACCTTGCTGAGGAACTGAGCAAAAAGCATCAGGTGATCGTGCTCGATGATCTCTCAACTGGACGAGAGATAAATCTCAAGGGGCTCGACGTCGAGTTTATAAAAGGGAGCATCACCGATCTTTCCCTGGTGAACCGGGTCTTTTCCGGGGTTGACTATGTCTTTCACGAGGCCGCCCTTCCTTCGGTGCAGCGATCAGTCGAGAATCCGGTCGCGACCAACGAGGTGAACATCGGTGGAACTCTGAACGTGCTGATGGCCGCACGCGACCAGGGGGTCAAGAAGATCATGTTCGCCTCTTCGTCGTCGGTGTACGGAGATACTCCGACGCTGCCCAAGCGCGAGAGTATGACCCCGGCGCCGATGTCTCCGTACGCGGTCACCAAATTGACCGGGGAGCACTATTTCAATGTTTTCTCGTCACTGTACGGGTTGAAGATGACCTGCCTGCGCTACTTCAATGTCTTTGGTCCAAGGCAGGATCCCAAGTCGCAGTACGCTGCGGTGATACCGAACTTTATTACGAAGATCCTGAACCATGAATCTCCGATCATCCATGGTGATGGGGAGCAGACCCGGGATTTCACCTTCATTCGGGACGTGGTTCATGCCAATATCCTTGCGATGGAGTCCTCGAGTGAGGGGATCTTCAATATCGCCTGTGATCGGCGGGTCAGCCTGAATGTGCTGGCCGACCAGATCATGGAGATCATCGGCGAACGCCGCGAACTGATCTATGATGCACCCAGATCCGGGGATGTACGGGATTCTCTGGCAGATTACACCCTGGCCAAAGAGCACCTTAATTATGAACCCGGGTTCACCTTACTACAGGGATTAGAAGAGACGATACAATGGTTCAGAAATCAGTAACTGATAAGACCGTCTGTGTAGTCGGCCTCGGGTATGTGGGCTATCCACTGGCAGAAGCCTTCTCGCATCATCTGAAGACGATTGGATTTGATATCGACGCACGGAAGATCGGGATCATCAACGAGACCCCTGGGAACAAGGTCCAGGCAACCACTGATCCCTCTCATATTGGGGAGGCTGACATCATCATCATTGCCGTGCCGACACCGGTGACCAAGGCCAAGGATCCTGACCTGATGCCGGTGATTTCAGCGGCTGAGACTATTGGGAAACATATCAAGAAGGGTGCCATCGTGGTCCTCGAATCCACGGTCTACCCTGGGGTGACTGAGGAACTCATGGCCCCGATGATCGAGAAGATGTCTGGGTTTACCTGCGGAAAGGAGTTCAAGATCGGGTACTCACCTGAGCGGATCAACCCTGGTGACGAGGAACACATCCTTCCAAAGATCACGAAGATCGTCTCAGGGATGGATGAGGAGACCCTCGAAACACTCGCCTCGCTGTACAGCCTCGTGACCACGGTCTACCGTGCAGAGAACATCCGGACGGCTGAGGCTGCCAAGGTGATCGAAAACATCCAGCGTGACCTGAACATCGCCCTGATGAACGAGCTCTCGCTGATCTTCCAGAAGATGGGTCTCGACACCCAGGCTGTCCTCGAGGCGGCGGGAACCAAGTGGAACTTCCACCATTACCGTCCAGGTCTGGTCGGCGGTCACTGTATTCCGGTCGACCCCTACTACCTCGTCTACAAGGCAGAGGAGCTCGGGTACCACCCTCAGGTGATCCTCGCCGGCCGTGCGATCAACGACTTCATGCCCAAGCATGTCGCAGAACTGGCTATCAAGGGGATGAACGACGCCGGCAAGGTGATCCGGGACTCGAAGGTGCTGATCCTCGGGCTCACCTACAAGGAGAATGTGCCTGACACCCGGGAGAGCCCGTCCCATGAGATGATCAAGGAACTTCGGGAGTTCCGTGCTGATGTCTATGGGTATGATCCACTCCTTTCAGAGGCCGACATCAACCAGTTTGGTGTGAAGCCTCTTAAGGATCTGAACGGGTTCAAGGCTGACTGTATCATCATCAATGTTCCGCATGATGCCTTCAAGTCGCTGACCCTTGAAGGGGTTGAAAAGATGAGCAACGGCACCCCGGTCGTCATCGATGTGAAGGGAATGCGCAAGCAGTGGGCCGATCCAGCCTGCAAGGTTTGCTATACCCGGCTCTAACGCTCTCTCATTTTTTTCTCAATTTTTTTCTTCTGACCTTATTGAGCGGGGCCTGGCATCAAATCGTGACCCTTATCAGTTCTGATGCTGAACAGTACTGAGCGTTATGGTTTCACGAGAGACGAAACGGCGGCTCTTCTCCATCCTGGTTCGGGTCTTCACAGTTTTTGGATCGGTCTTTTACGACAGACGGTACCTCCGCGGACGGTACTTCGATGACTCGATCGATGGCTGGCGGTGGGTGTTTCGCGGGATCCTCTGGCAGAAGATCCTCCGGTTCAACAGCACCATCCCCTGGCCGGTTTCACCATTGAATACGATCTCGGTGCCCTACAATATCACCTTCGATCTCGATGACATCAATATGTTCAATGAGGGGGGAGGCAAATACTTCCAGAATTTTCTGGGATCGATCACGATTGGGAGCGGGACATGGATCGCTTCGAATGTCGGGCTGATCACTTCGAACCATGATCCCACCAATCTGGACCGGAATCTGCCAGGGAAGGATGTATCGATCGGGTCCCACTGCTGGATCGGTATGAACGCGGTGATTCTGCCCGGGGTGACCCTTGGGGATTATATCGTCGTCGGTGCGGGGAGCGTCGTCACCAAGAGTTTTCCTGAAGGGCATCTGGTGATCGCCGGCAACCCTGCCCGGGTGATCCGAGAGATCTCTCAGACACCGGAACCTGAAGAGGGATCTCCGGTCGATCACAACAAAGATGTCTGATAAGAGTGAGTACTGTAGGAAACCTTCCGTCGGGGTGAACCGGATCTTTAAGAAGACCAGACCTGAATCAGAGTCCTCTGCATTCATCTCATCTCTCAAAGACCCGGTTTTCGATTATACAGGTGATTTATCATGAAGACTGCATTGATAACGGGAATTACAGGACAGGACGGGTCATACCTCGCCGAGTTGCTGCTCAGCAAGGGATACGAGGTGCATGGAATCATCAGAAGGGCCTCGACCTTCAACACAGGTAGAATTGATCATATCTACACCGATCTCCACGACGCCGAGACAAAACTCTTTCTCCATTACGGGGATCTCTCAGATTCCGAACAGATCAACAACATCATGTACAATCTCAAGCCCGACGAGGTCTATCATCTCGGAGCGCAGAGCCATGTCCGGGTCAGCTTCGACACCCCTGAGTACACCGGGAATGTGACTGGCCTTGGGACTGCCAGAATCCTCGAGGCGGTCAGGCGGTCCAACAACAATGTCCGGTTCTACCAGGCCTCGTCCAGTGAACTCTTCGGTTCGTCTGCACCCCCACAGTCCGAGACGACACCATTCCAGCCCCGCAGCCCGTACGCCTGTGCCAAACTGTATGCCTACTGGATGACCCGGAACTACCGGGACGGGTACAACATCTTCGCCAGCAACGGGATCCTCTTCAACCACGAGTCTCCCCGCCGGGGCGGCACCTTCGTGACCCGGAAGATCACGCGGGCCATCGCCAGGATTCGGGCGAAGAAGGAGGAGTTTCTCTACCTGGGGAACCTCGAAGCACGGCGTGACTGGGGTTTTTCTCCAGAGTACGTCGAGGCGATGTGGCGGATCCTGCAGCAGGACCGTGCCGATGATTTCGTAATGGGAACCGGAACATCCTACTCGGTACAGGATTTCCTCGATGAATCCTTTGCCTATGCCGGGTTGAAGGTCGAGGAGCATGTGAAGATCGATCCCCGATACTTCCGGCCGACCGAGGTGGAGTCGCTGATCGCTGACCCGACCAAAGCGAAGAAGGAACTGAACTGGGCTCCGAAGATCACCTTCACCGACCTGGTCAGGATCATGGTCGATGCCGATATGCGGGCGGCTGGCCTCGAACCGATCGGCGAGGGGGATGCAATTCTCGCGGAGAAGTTCCCGAATCGGTGGTGGAGAGGGGATTGAGCAGGCCCCCCCTGACGATCTGCTGGTATATCAGCGACTATGGGTTCGGGCATGCCTCGCGTTCGATCGCGATGATCCGGGCGATCACCTCCGCGATGGGGGTGCGTGTACTGGTACGGACAGGGGGACCTGCCAGTTTCGTCAGAGAGTCTCTCCCTGGTATTGCAGTCCATGTCGGGTCGAACGATATCGGGGTGGTGTTGAAGGACCGGGTTCCAGAAGTGGACCGGCCCCGGACAGAACAGGCCCTCAACACCTGGATTGGTGGCTGGGAACGCTATCTCACCGATGAGCGACGGTTCTGTGAAGAGCACGGTGTCGACCTGATCGTCTCGGATATCGCCCCTCAACCCTTCCTGGTCGCCGAGTCCCTCGGTATCCCGGGGATCGGGGTCTCCAATTTCACCTGGCATTCCATCTTTGCTTCTCTCTTTCCTGGTCACCCGGCCCTCGATCAGATCCAGGAAGCCTATGCTGCCGCTGATCTGGGATTGGTGCTTCCGTTCGATGATGGGATGGAGGTTTTCTCAAAGCGGCGAAGAATAGGGCTTATCGCACGAGAGATCACTGAGTCGCGGTCTGTTCTTCGAAGACAGTATGGGCTCGATGAGGATCGGATCGTGGTCTACCTGGGTCCTGGGATGGACTGCCCGGATCTCTCTCCCCTGGTGATCCAGCATCTATCCGATGCAGGGGTTACCTGTGTGGTCTCCACGGCTGTAGAGACCCGTGTCCGGAATCTGATTCGTATCCCGGCCGGCGAGACCGAATCGCAGAATTATATCGGGATGAGCGATCTGGTCGTAGCCAAGGGCGGGTACAGTACTGTCTCCGAGGCGGTTCGGGCACGGGTTCCGCTGGTTCTTTTTCAGAGGAATGGGTTCTATGAGGATCATCTCTTCATCGATACGGTCGTTGCCGGTGGGATTGGAAAGGAGATCTCTGGGGACGAGTACCGGGATGGGGCCTGGATCGCCGACCTCGACCGGTTGGGTGACTATCGCGATCATTTTGATACGCTCGGGCAACCTTATACAACAGATGGAATTGCAGCGTTATTGTCGAGTATTGTTGAGGTAATATCATGAGTTTCTGGCAGGATAAGAGGATCCTGGTGACCGGCGGAGCAGGCTTTCTTGGTTCGCATGTGGTCGACCAGCTGAAGCGGAAAGGAGTACAGCAGGAGAATATCCGGATTCCCCGGAGCAGGGATGCTGACCTCCGTCGATGGGATGACTGTGTCAAGGCGGTCTCGGATATCGATCTGATCATCCACCTGGCTGCACGGGTTGGTGGGATTGGGTACAACATGGGTCACCCTGCTGAACTGTTCTATGATAACCTGATGATGGGGGTGCAACTGGTCGAAGCTGCGAGACTGGCCGGGGTTGGCAAGTGTGTGCTGATCGGCACGGTCTGCGCATATCCGAAGTTCACCCCGGTTCCGTTCTCTGAGGATGCGATCTGGGACGGATATCCCGAGGAGACGAATGCACCCTACGGGCTGGCCAAGAAGATGCTGCTGGTCCAGTCGCAGGCCTATCGGCAGCAGTATGGGTTCAACTCGGTCTACCTGCTGCCGGTGAACCTGTACGGTCCTGGGGACAACTTCAACCCTGAAAGTTCTCATGTGATCCCAGCGCTGATCAAAAAATTTGTCGAAGCAGTACAGGAGGATCGTGATGTCGTTGAAGTTTGGGGCACCGGTCAGGCATCGCGTGAGTTTTTGTACGTCGACGACGCCGCACGTGGGATCGTGCTCGCCGCTGAGCGGTACAATGAGCCGGCCCCGGTTAACCTCGGAGCCCATCAGGAGATCTCGATCAAGGATCTGGTCACCCTGATCGCAGACCTGACCGGCTTTAAAGGGAGTATCCACTGGGATACCAGCAAACCTGACGGTCAACCGCGTCGGTGCCTCGACGTCAGCCGTGCAGAGAAGGCGTTCGGGTTCCATGCCGAGGTCGGGTTCGAACAGGGACTGCGAGAGACGATCGCCTGGTACCGGGCGCAGGCGAAAAAGATTTAAAAATTCAAAGGAGTGGTCAGAACGGCCGCTGTTTGTACAGGTGGTGCTTCGGCACCAAAGTAACCCATCCCTTTTGGAAAGACCGCAGTTGAGGTGAAATTTTTGCTTGTTTGGGGGGAAGTGACCTCAAGGTCTGGTATGGTGACCCCGAACTGGTGGGATGGAAACCAGAATGATCCTGCCCCATAATCATTGGAGGCATTGTCCACGATCAGGCGAGCATGCGTCATATCGATTTGCTGGATCCTAGCATTATCATAGTTGATGATATGCATCACCTTGCGGTTCAGATCAGTTCTCCCGAGAATAGAGACCAGCAGCTGTATTTCATCATCGATCGTGTAGTCGACATCGATGGTTGCACTCTTCTCTTCCAGGTGCACGGTCACCGTATTGACAGAGATGTAACTGTATCTGTTTTCATAGAGTGCCGACACTGGGGCGATCAGCGATAGACAGAGTATCAGCAGCAGAATCGCTGCAACCCATCTCATTACCAATACATTACTGAATGTTCTATTAATGCTTATGGTCTCAAACCCTCAATTCCTGCCCGGTAGCGGGAACCGGTGCACATAAGTAGGTTCCACGTTCAGCGATTATACTGTATGATTATGGCGTCTGATTCAATATGCAGGATGGTTTAGGTATGAAGTATTCTGCAAAGATTCTGGATATCGCCGACCGCGGGGTTCTCTTGAACGCCTCTGATGCGCGGATGGTCGGTGTTCTCGAAGGCGATCGAGTGCAGATCATGAACCATGCCAGTGGGCTATCAACTCCGGCTGTGGTGGATATCACCACGACGATGATCCCTGTTGGAGTGATTGGCATCTATGGACTCACCAACAGGACCCTTTTGTTGGTCGATGGAACTGAGGTCGAGGTCTGGGAGGCGAAGAAGCCGCTCGCCCTTGACCTGATCAAGAAGAAGATGAACCATGAGAAATTGACCAAGGATGATACACGTCAGATCATCCAGGATATCGTCAACGATTCTCTCTCCCAGGCTGAACTATCAGCCTATGTGACCGCCTGTTACATCAATGGTCTCGATATGGATGAGGTCGAGTACCTGACCCACGCGATGGTCGAGTCGGGGGACCGGCTGAAGTTCAGTAACCACCCAATTGTGGACAAGCATTCGGTCGGTGGCGTCCCGGGCAACAAGATCTCCCTGCTGATCGTCCCGATCATCGCGGCCAGCGGGCTGAAGATCCCAAAGACCAGTTCCCGGGCGATCACCGGGGCTGCAGGGACGGCCGATCTGATGGAGGTGCTGGCGCCGGTGGAGTTCTCTGCGGTTGAGGTTCAGCAGATGACCGAAAAGGTCGGCGGGGTGATCGTCTGGGGGGGTGCGACCAACATCGCTCCAGCCGACGATAAGATCATCGTCGTCGAGTACCCGTTCAAGATCGACGCCCGCGGGCAGATGCTCGCCTCGGTGATGGCGAAGAAGTTCGCGGTCGGTGCCGATCTGGTGGTGATCGACATACCAGTTGGATCCTCGACCAAGGTCCCTGATATGGCGGAGGGGAGGAAGATGGCCCGGGAGTTCATCGAGCTCGGTGAGCGGCTCGGGATCCGGGTGGAGTGCGCCCTGACCTATGGAGATTCCCCGGTCGGACGGACGATCGGGCCGAACCTCGAGGTGCGGGAGGCGCTGGCCATCCTCGAGGGCGGAGATGAGCCCAGGTCGTTGATCCAGAAGAGCCTCTCGCTGGCAGGGATCGCGCTGGAGATGTCCGGTAAGGCCGCAAAGGGGCAGGGGTACCAGATGGCAGAAGAGATTCTGCGGAGCGGAAAAGCGCTTCGGAAGCTCCGCCAGATCATCGAGATCCAGGGGGGGGACCCGGCCGTCACGTCGGAGAGCATCAAACCCGGGGAGTTCGAATTCGTTGTGAACGCTCAGAACACTGGGTACATCATCGAGTTGAACAATCGGGCGCTGGTCAGCCTCGCCCGAATCGCCGGCGCTCCGCACGATCATGGTGCCGGCCTCCTCCTCCATGCGAAGAAAGGGGAGCAGGTGAACGCTGGAGACCCGATCTTTACGATCTATGCCGATCGCGACTGGAGGCTGAAGATGGCCGTCGAAGAGGGGCGCCGGCTGATGCCGGTGATCGTCGAGGGAATGCTCCTCGATCGAATCCCGTCTGAGTATCGGGGGCAGGTCTGAGTCCCTGTTCATGGGATGGGACTTATCATAGAGAATTGTCATATAATTGATCAGGTAGTCCTGGTGCAGAGAGGGTCGGTCCTGGCCTTCCAACCAGCACCATACCAGTGAGTGTTCTATGTTCTGGAATAAGTCTGTAGAGACGATGGGGCCGGCAGAACTCGCCTCGCATCAGCTCAAGAAGTTGAAGGAGACGGTACAGCAGGTCCAGAAGATACCATTTTACCGTGCCAGGTTCGAAGAGGCCGGGCTTCGGCCGGAGGCGATCCAGTCACTTGATGACCTGCAGAAGATCCCGTTCACGAAAAAGCAGGACCTCCGTGGGGGGTACCCGTTCGGATTCCTCGCCGTCCCTCTCAGTAAGGTTGTTCGGATCCATGCCACCTCCGGCACCACCGGGAAACCGACGGTCGTCGGGTATACTCGCAACGACCTGGAAACCTGGTCTGACCTGATCGCACGAAACCTGACGATGATCGGCCTTGGGGAGGGTGACGTCTTTCAGAACTCGGTCAACTACGGTCTCTTTACGGGAGGTCTCGGTCTCCATGCCGGGGCCGAGAAGGCAGGGTTGACGGTGGTCCCGGCCGGCACCGGGAATACCCGGCGACAGATCGAGATGATCCGTGACTTCGGCGTGACCGCGATCCACTGCACCCCGGGGTATGCACTGCATATCGCTGAGGTGGCTGAGGAGATGGGGGTCACCCTCGACTCGCTCAAGACCGGGATCTTTGGGGCCGAGTCCTGGTCCGAGACGATGCGCCGGGAGCTTGAGGATCGCCTCGAACTCTCGGCCTATGACTCCTATGGGATGAGCGAACTCTTCGGGCCGGGAGTGGCCTTTGAATGCCCGGAGAAGGATGGGCTCCACATCTGGCATGACAGTTACCTCGTCGAGATCATCGACCCGAAGACAGGGGAGGTGCTCGGCCCGGAGGAGCGGGGCGAGATGGTGGTGACCCCACTCGTCAAGGAGGCGATGCCTCTCCTCAGATATCGGACCGGGGATATCACGATGCTGATGGAGGACGGGTGCGTCTGCGGCCGGATGAAGAAGATCGCCCGGATCACCGGCAGGAGTGACGACATGCTGATCATCCGCGGGATCAATGTCTTTCCGTCCCAGATCGAGGACGTGCTGCTCGGACTGCCTGAGGTGGGGGATCAGTTCATGGTCTATGTCGACCGGAAGAACCATCTCGATGAGATGACAATCGAGGTGGAGATGAGCCGGGAGTACTTCAGCGGGGAGCTGCAGGACCTCGCCAGGATCCAGAAGCGGGTGATGGGTGTCCTTAAGGATACGCTCGAGTTGAGGACCACGGTCAGGCTGGTCGAGCCCGGGTCGCTTCCCCGTTTCGAGGGGAAGACGAAACGGGTGATCGATCGGCGGGGGGATCTGATATGAAGTGGGATCCGCGGATCGAGGAGATGCCGATAGATGAGCAAAAGCGGCAGCAGTACCGGCTGCTCAAGACCCTGGTCTGCCGACTGTATGCCTTCTCCCCGTTCTACCATGATCGGATGAAGGAGGCGAAGGTTCACCCGGACGATATCGGATCCCTCGCTGACGTGCAGAAACTCCCGTGCATGTTCAAGCGTGACCTGCGCGATAACTATCCCGACCGGCTCTTCACGGCCTCACAGGAGGAACTGGTCCGTTATCATGTCTCCTCAGGGACCACCGGTAAGCCGACGGTCGTCGGTTATACCGCCCAGGACCTCGAGCACTGGACCATCTCGCTGGCACGCGGGCTCTCCTCCTGCGGTCTCGGGCGCGGCGACATCATGCAGGTCTCGTACGGCTACGGCCTCTTCACCGGGGGCCTCGGTCTCCACTATGGGGCTGAGCGGATCGGTGCGACCGTCCTTCCGAGCAGCGTCGGCAACACCGAGCGGCAGATCGAACTGATGCAGGATCTCCACACCACGGCGATCGCCTGCACCCCGTCGTACCTGCTCCACATGGGGGAGGTCGCCGAGAAGATGGGGGTCAGTATCAAGAACGATACCGACCTGAGGGTCGGGGTCCTCGGCGCCGAGCCCTGGTCTGAACGGATGCGCGACCACATGCAGGAGTGGCTCGGGATCAAGGCCTACAACATCTATGGGACCAGTGAACTCTCGGGGCCGATGTTCACCGACTGCGTCGAGCAGCAGGGGGTTCATATCTGGAGCGATCTGGCCCTGATCGAGGTGCTCGATCCTGATACCGGGGAGGTGCTCCCCTGTGGGGAGAAGGGCGAACTGACGATCACGATGCTCCAGAAGGAGGCGCTCCCGATGATTCGGTATCGGATCGGGGACATCACCTCGATGGACGACTCGGTCTGTGCTTGCGGCCGGACCCATCCGCGGATCGACCGGATCCAGGGGAGGGTCGACGATATGCTGATCATCCGCGGGATCAATGTCTTCCCGTCGCAGATCGAGCACACGCTCCTCTCCATCCCCGAGGTCGGGGGGGAGCACTTCCAGATCATCGTCGACCGGAAGAAGAACCTGGACACGCTGCTGCTGCAGGTCGAACTGCAGAGCGGGGCGTTCAGCGACAAGATCAACGACCTGATGGCGATCCGGCGGAAGGTCGAGTACAGGCTGAAGAACGCATTGAACGTGGCAGCGGAGGTCGAACTGGTCGAGCCCGGCTCGCTGCCCAGGTTTGAAGGAAAAGCCAAGCGGGTCATCGACAAGAGGGTGTTATAGATGGATCAGAAGCAGTATATCATCAGGCAGATCTCGATCTTTTCAGAGAACCGACCGGGCAGACTGGCAGCGATTGCCCATGCCCTTGAAGAGGAGAAGGTGAACATCTTCGCCTTCAGCATCGCCGAGGCGAACGGCTTTGGGGTGGTGCGGGCGCTGGTCGATCATCCTGACCGTGCCTTCACCCGGCTGACCGATCTCGGCTTCAATGTCGCGTTCACCGAGGTGATCGCGGTCGCGATGCGGGACGAGCCCGGCGGTCTCTTTGATATCGCGACCCTGCTCGGGGATGCCGGGATCAATATCGAGTACTCCTACGCATACAGTGGTAAGGACGGAGCAGTCCTGATCCTCAGGGTCGATCAGGTGGAGCAGGCGATCGAGGCAGTTCTCGCTGGAAAAAAGGAGTTACTCCAGGCGAAAGCCTTCTCCTGAATCTACTTCTTCTCCCATTTTAAGAGTTCTGATATGGACGAGAGCGTAGCTCCCCGCTCGATCTCTGCCCTGATCCGCTCCTCGGTCTTCTTCACCTCCAGCGCCCTGCGGGCCACCTCGTAGGCCCGCTCAGCCGGGATCACCACGACGCCGCTCTCATCCCCGACGATCCAGTCGCCAGGATTGACGTACTGCCCGCCACAGAGGATCTCGGCATTGATCTCCCCGAGCCCCTTCGGTTCACCGGCATTCGGCTGGGTCGCCTTCGCAAAGAGGGGGAAACGAAGCTTTCGGATGTCGTCCACGTCTCTGACCGCGCCGTCGATCACCACTCCGGTGATCCCGCGGTTCAGGGCACTCCGGGTCGCCAGTTCCCCCCAGGGTGCGACATGGGTGCAGGAATCGTTGTTGATCACCAGTACGTCGCCGGCCTCTGCATGATCGATCGCTTCGACCGGTTTGGCCCAGTCCCCTGCGATCGTCTGGACGGTGACCGCCTTTCCGACCATCTTCACATCTCCGCAGAGGGAGAAGAGCCCCACCATCGACCCTTTCCGGTGCATCGCATCGGTGATATTCGGTGCCGAGACGGTCATGAGGATCTCCCGGATCTCGTCATCCAGACTCTTCTTTTTCTTGGGGGCCAGATCCGGGTTGTCGATAGCCGCCCGGACTCTGGTCGCAGCCCCCGTCACGTCCCCGGATCTGATGATCCCGCCACCGACGATCACAATATCGGCGCCATGCCTGACCGTCTCGGCCGCAGTCACGGCATCGAGTCCGCCGGCCACTGCGATCTGGACTGTGGTCGTCTCCCGGATCTGCCTGAGCAGGTCGATCGACTGTCGTCCGATCATCTGCTGATCGATCCCGACATGGGCATTGATGATCGTGACCCCAAGGCCGGCCAGTTCGGCGGATCGTCCGACCGGGTCAACGACATTGATCAGGTCTGCCATCAGTCGGATCCCATAGAGCCTGGCCGCCCTGACCGCTTCTCTGATCACCACGTCGTCGGCATCCCCGAGGATGCAGACGATACTGGCCCCGGCCTTGGCCGCCATCTCGACCTCAATCGTCCCGGTGTCTGCGATCTTCATATCTGCCACGATCGGATGCGTTGGGAACCGGTCCCGCAAAGCCCTGACGGCTTCCATTCCCTCGCTCTTGATCAGCGGCGTCCCTGCCTCAATCCAGTCTGCCCCCCCCTGTACTGCTTCATCTGCGATCGCAAGCGCTCGCGGAAGTTCGAGGAGGTCGAGTGCCACCTGAAGAATCGGCCTGGTCATGCAGTACAGTTACGTACACCCTCCTGTTAGAGATTGTGGGTGTCTGCAGAGATTCTCACAGGGTCAAGGTTCATATGAAACCAGGATGAATTGATCACGGTACTGTTATGGATATTCTGAGTATTCTCGTCGTTATCGGTGGGCTGGTCCTCTTTGAGACCGTCAGCAGTATCGATAATGCAATCATCAATGCAGAGGTGCTCTCTTCGATGGGGGAGAAGGCCCGACGCTGGTTCCTGGTCTGGGGTCTGCTCATCGCGGTCTTTGTGGTCAGGGGACTGCTCCCCTGGTTGATCGTCTGGATGGCAACTCCCTCGCTCGGGCCGATTCAGGCCTTCACCGCGATGTTCAGCAGCGATCCGATGGTCCTCGAGGCGATCGAACGATCCTCTCCGATCCTGTTGATCGCCGGAGGGACATTCCTGCTCTTCCTCTTCTTCAACTGGCTCTTCGTCGAGCATAAGCACTATGGGCTCCGGGGCGAGCGGTTCATCCAGAGCAAGGGGGTCTGGTTCTATGCGGTTATCTCCCTCCTCCTCACCGGGATCGTCTGGTTCGCCCTGAAAACAGATCCGATGATGGCCTTTGGTGCCGTCGTGGGGTCGACTGCGTTCTTCATCGTGAACGGGTTCAAACAGAATGCCGAGGTGCAGGAGAAGCGGCTGAGTGGCGGTCACCTGACCGATCTGAGCAAACTCTTCTACCTCGAGGTGATCGATGCCACCTTCTCGATCGATGGGGTGGTCGGGGCCTTCGCCTTCACCCTCCTGGTCCCGCTGATCATGATCGGAAACGGGATCGGAGCGCTGGTGGTGCGTGAACTGACGATTGGAAACATCGATCGGATCAGGCGGTACCCGCTCCTAAAGAATGGTGCCATGTACTCGATCCTCTTCCTCGGGGGGATCATGGTACTGGATGCGTTCGGCATCAAATCCCCATCCTGGCTCTCTCCACTGATCACATTCATCGTGGTCGGGTTCTTCCTGTACCGATCGATTCAGTGGAATAGGGCTGCTGAGGTTATCCCCTGATGGGGGTCTCCTCTGGCATCCTCGCGCTGGTTTCGCCCAGTGGTATCGGTTTCCTTATTCATCGTACGCAGGCTGGGGGATTGACCATCATCTATTTTTTAATGCTGGTGCAGACCGTCCCTGACCGTCACAAGGTCGATTATTGAACGTACCTCCCAACTGTCCTATGAAATCAGACCATATCCCTTTTTATCCCTGCCGTCAGAGTAGTTACAGACAATTTCTGACGATATATGCTGTACAGATTTGGATGAAGAATATGATCGGACGTGCTTTTTTACTGGTTTTCGTCTCGCTTCTCCTCATCCTTGTATCCATCTCAAGTGTGCAGGCTCAGGAGCCGATCTGGACCGAGACAACCGATAAAACGGTCTCATCATTGGCAATATCTGGAAATGCAACCACTATCGCTGTTGGTGGGGAACATCTCTATCTCTTCAACCAGAGTGGCCAGCAGATGGGTGTGACCTGGAAGACCGAGGGTGTCGCGGTTAATCGAAGCGGGGATCTGGTCGCTGCTGCAATGGATGACGGTGTTCACATGCTCGATGTCAGCGGGCATGATATCTGGGTTCTTCCGCTCCTATCAACCTCCTGCGTGGCGATGACTCCCAATGCGAGTCAGATCGTCGCGGGTACCAAAAAAGGGGTGATCGCCGGCATCGATAAGAACGGAGGCCTGATCCACCAGGGTGAACTGACCTCCCTCTCCAGCGGGTCCAACGTGATCTGGGCCGCTGCTATGTCAGAGAATGGGAGCATGAATGTGGTCTCTGATATAGATGGTCTCTATGCCTTTGACGGGTCCGGACATGATCTCTGGCGCCTTGGTTTCATTCGCCCGGTCTCACTTGGCATGACCTGGAACGGCAGCATGGTGGCTGCCGGTGGTACTTCGGGGGTGCTCATCTGCAACCGCACCGGGGTGGAGATGGGGCGGTACTATAAAGGAAATGCCATCACCACGGTCGCGGTCCCGGTCAACGGCACCTTCGCCATTGCCGGGGACGAGAAAGGGACCCTGATCTACCTCAACAGCGCTGCCTGGCCGCAGTGGACCTATCCGGCCGGTTCTCCGATTACATCAGTGTCTGTCACCGCGGATGGGGCCCTGATAGCGGCCGGCACGGAGGATGGTTCGCTGATGCTCTTTGGGAACAGTGGATATCTCTTCTGGAAGACGAAACTTCCGTCTTCGGTCACTGCGCTGGGTTTCTCTCCGGACGGGTGGTACCTGGGTGCAGGGACCAGCACCGGGACAGTGGCCCTCTTCCCGGGAGAAGCCCGGCCAGTAGAGGCAGGCCAGACGAATGGGCAGACGACAACAACAACGACGAATACCACGTCCGGTGGAATCGTCACCTATCCGACCACCCATTCCACAGAATCTCCATCTCCTGGAGTCGTCTGTAGTCTTCTTGTAATCACTGCGCTGCTGATCAGGGTTAAACGATCTTCATAGGATGGTTGGAAGTCCGGCAGCCTTCCATTGTTCATAGCCACCACTGATGTTATAGACTTCGGAAAACCCGGCTGACTGGAGGAGGTCCATCGCCTTCTTCCCCCGATTACCTCGTCTGCAGTAAACCACATAGGGGATGTTTTTTTTGAGGGTATTGACCCCTGCAGACAATTCACCGTTTAACAGGTCCATGTTGATCGCCCCCTGCAAATGTCCCTCGTCATACTCATCACGGGTTCTGACATCGATGATGGTGCACCGGTCCCCCTTGTTCTGGATCAATGTTCTACACTTCTCTGGACTCAGTTCTCCACCGGTCTCTCCGCTCTGATCGATTTCTTCCATGTACCTCAACCTCAATGTTACTCTGTTCTCGTGCCTGTTGCATATACGTTCCGCATTATCACTGGGATCTTCATAATCCGGCTGCTGTAGGTATTAATACCTCGTAAGGGGAATTATATTACTGCAATAGCCACAGTTATATGGCCAAGACCGGACTTTCTGCCAGCTGTTTATAGCACAATCCGGGGAGAAATCGGAAATATGTGTCCACATGAGAGCCTGAATTTTGATGCAGGCAGACTTGAGAAGATCGAGGCCCTGTCAGCAGGGCATCACCAACTCTATCCGTACAGTTTTGACCGGACCACCTCAATCTGCGAGATCAAGTCCCGCTTCGCTGACATCGGTCATGAGAAGAGCGAGGAGTCGGTCAAGATCGCAGGCCGGATCTACACGATTCGCAACCATGGGAAGACCGTCTTCGCCGACCTTGGGGATGAACAGGGCCGGATCCAACTCTATATCAGAAAGAACGATGTAGGTGAGGAACAATTCTCTCTCTTCACCGAGCAGATCGACCGCGGAGATATCATCGGGGTCAGTGGTCATCTCTTCCGGACCAAACTCGGGGAGATCACCCTCTGGGTAGACCAGTTGACCCTGCTCACCAAGTCGCTCTGCCCGCTCCCGGAGAAGTTCCATGGGCTCAAGGACACCGAGACCCGGTACCGACAGCGGTACGTGGATCTTATCATGAATGAGAAGGCCCGGGAGACATTTCGTGTTCGGTCCAGGATCATTTCGCTGATCCGGCAGTTCCTGGGCGAACGGGGTTTCCTCGAGTTTGAGACTCCGACGCTCCAACCGGTCTATGGTGGTGCGAATGCACGACCGTTCACCACCTATCACAACTTCCTCGATCAGACCTTCTTCCTCCGGATCGCTACGGAGTTATACCTGAAGCGGCTACTGGTCGGCGGGTTTGAGAAGATCTTTGAGATCGGGAAGAATTTCCGGAATGAGGACATCGACACCAGTCATAACCCGGAGTTCACATTGATCGAGATCTATGAGGCGTACCGGGATTACAACGACATGATGGACCTGATGGAGGAGTTCCTCTCCTCACTGGTCAATGCCATCCATGGGTGTGACCAGGTCACGTTCGATGAGGTTGTCATCTCCTTTGCAGGACCGTGGCGGCGGATCACGATGGAGGAGGCAGTCAGGGAGTATGCAGGGATCGATGTCCTTGCCACCTCGCTCGAAGAACTGCAGGCTTTTGCGATCGAACACGCCGTCCCCGAGTACGAGAAGGCCGCCTCCCCCCGGGAGTTCCTGGTTCTCTTCTTCGAGTTCTTCGCAGAGAAGCAACTGATCCAGCCGACCTTCGTCCACGACTTCCCCATTGAGAACTCCCCGCTCGCCAAGCGGCACAGATCCAAGGAGGGGTTCACCGAACGGTTCGAACTCTTCATCAACGGGATGGAGATCGCCAATGGTTTCTCAGAACTGAACGATCCCATCGATCAGATGAACCGGCTCGAGGCTCAGGACAGAAAGAGGTTGTCCGGGGATCTCGAAGCCCAGATGGTCGACTACGACTTCATCAACGCGCTTGGGTACGGGATGCCCCCAACCGGTGGTGTCGGGTTTGGTGTCGACCGGGTGGTAATGCTGCTGACCAACAACACCTCGATCAAGGAGGTGATCCTCTTCCCGTCGATGAAGAAACCAGTCGCAGATGCACCTCCAAATGAGGACGAATCGCAAGAAAAGCCGGCACCTCCGGCCTGAATTTTTTTTTTTAATCGTGTTGAACATACGTTCCTTTCCTTATCGTAGACAAACATTTGCAGTTGGTCTATTCTCAATGAGATGCGTTTGAGACAGTTGAAGACTCCTTTCGGATTCTTCTCAATTCCATTTCTGCTTTACGGCGAATCGTAAATTCTACAACGGTTGGGATTTTGACCAGAACCATTCTGTTGAGCGGGTACCCATTGAATATCCTCCTGCTCTCAAAAAAAGGGGTTAAAATACGGTGGTCCTGCCACCAAAGCCGCCCCATGTGGAGCCGATCGAAGCGATGATGGATTGGGAGGATGACACCACGACACCGAGAGCGTTTCCTCCGCTCTGGAAGGACGAGGAACTCCCGAAGGATCCGAAACCGCTTGAGGAGCCGAACGATTTCCCGAATCCACTCCAGTCATCAGAGGTCGTTGTGGTTGTCTGGGTCGCCACCGGTGCTACTGTGGTCACGACGGGTGCCACTGTTGTCACCGCTATGGTGGGCTGGATTGTGGGCTGTGAGAGGAGCGATACAAGTGCTGCAGACCATTTGGCGGCGATCTTCATCTCTCCAGTTTCTGCAGGGTGCACCCCTCCGTCCTGGTTGTCATGTTCACCGTCATAGCCGGTGTACTGGTCGACCAGGATGATCGGTGATGCATCAGTACTCATCTGCTGCTGCAGCCCTGCAAACCCTGTATTGAGAGAGACGATCTGCTCATTGGTCTTGTTGACACTGGTCGGGATGATCTCTGCGAGCATGATCTTCACCTGTGGGTTCACTGCCCGCAGTTCAGTGATGATCGCTCCGATGTTTCCGATGGTCGTAGCCTGTGGCACCCCTTCGAGCACATCGTTAGTTCCCAGATGGAGGAGCACGATATCCGGTTTCAGTCCCGGCAGCCAGGTGGGGAGTTCTGCCAGTTCACGCGCCGAGGTGTACCCGGCATGGCCGTCGTTGTCGGTGTCGTAGACGAGCCCGTAATCGGGGCCGTGCTGGCTGCCGATAAAGTCGACATCGAACCCTTTGCTCTTCAGATCGTTCCAGAGCCAGTATCGATAACTTGGGAAGTTCTGACCGTCGTGGACATCACCATACGTGATAGAATCCCCCAGTGGATAGATCTGTACGGTGGCTGATATCGGTGTGGCCAGCCCGATACAGACCCCGCAGAACAGAATAATCATTGCGGCCCAGATCTTTAGGCGGCCTAATTTTACAGTTTCCATTAAACCTACTCCCAGAATCCCTGGTTTTTAGGGACTTTTTGTATCATGAAGATATGCTCTATCTATTTGATTCCTCAGGTACATATAGGTGACATCTGAACGATTGTATAAAAAAGGAATCTGATTTTATCTGAAAAGGTTGTTACCAGGATTCAGGAAATGCCATGTTCGTGTACAGGTCCTCAAGGCGTGCCTTGTGACCCCCTTCCATCTTGGCGAGTTCGAGGAACATCTTCTTCTCCTCTTCGTCGGTGGTCAGGTTTGCGAACTGGGTGTACATCTGCATCGCTGAGAGTTCCTTCTTGATTGCGATCACCAGGCCGTCGACAGGCTTTAAGTCAGCCGTCAGCGCGGGGGTCTCAAGCATCTCTCCAATCTTGTAGTTCTTCTTTGCGTCGAAGTGCAGTGCCGTTGGTTCACGGTTGATGAAGCCCTGAAGCAGTCTTCGGTGTCCCGTCTCCTCATCAGCGAGTTCTTTGAAGAGCGTCTTCAGATTTGCATCCTGAACGGTCTCTGAGATTCGCTGGTAAAAACTGTATGCCTCAACTTCATTGGTGATAGCCGATTCGATGATCGATCGATAATCCTGTGCGTCCATACTGTATTTCCCCATGGTTGTAATGATCCAACATTTGGGAAATCTGAGTATTTATGTTCTTTGGAATTTTTTGTCATCATATCGGTAGTTCCTCGGGCCTTCAATGGAGAAGGGTATTGGGGGGAAGCAAACTTCTGAAAGGAGACCATTGGACCGGCCTGTGCCTATTCAATTCCATCAGATGGCTCTTAGGTGTCGACACGCCTGGAGCGATCAAACCTGGCCTATCGAAGCGGGAACGGTTATATGATGAAAAATGAAATATCTGCATTATTTATCAGCCTGGCCAGACATCTGAAGGAAGCCGAATTCAGACGCAGGTGGCCAGTACTGTCATAATCCTCGTTTCCGGTGCTGTCGCAGTGACCTGTGTGGAGTGGTCATGGAACGGGAAAAAATGGGAATTAGACCATGAGATTGCGCAGCCTGAACCTGACCATCTGGATATTGCTGGGTTTTATCCTCGGAGCGCTCGCTGGTCTGTTCTTTGGGGATCTCTGCTCGGTTCTGAAACCATTCAGCGATGCATTCATCAAGATCTGGCAGATCACCATCCTCCCTTCCGTGGTGCTCTCCCTTATCGTCGGAATCGGGAGCCTGAAGAGGGACAGTGCACGGGCGATCGCCGTGAAAGCGGGATTGGTCCTGCTCCTGTTCTGGGCTATCGGTGTCGGGATATTTTTTTCATTTCAATGGGCGTTCCCTCCTCGGGAGGCTGCCTCATTCTTCAGCGCACAGGACCTGACCGAGACGGTCGGTTTCAACATCATCGACCAGTTCATACCCTCCAACCCCTTCCAGTCATTGTCAGAGGGGATAATCCCGGCCACTGTGCTCTTCTGCCTGTTCCTGGGCTTCGCCCTGATGATGGATGATGGGAGCGGACCTATCCTGAGTTCGCTCAGGATCCTGCTGGGCGCGCTCACACGCATGACGAGCATCCTGTCCCGGACCTTTCCCATCGGTGTCTTCGTCATCACCGCCAGCACGGCAGGAACCATGACCTTTGAGGGTTTTCTGGATCTTCAGGTCTACCTGGTCTCCCTTGCCGCGGCCACTGTCCTGCTCGGCCTCGTTGTCCTGCCCCTGCTGATCACCTGTTTCACCACCTTCCGCTATCGGGACATCCTCGCCGCCTCGTCCAGAGCTGTGGTTCTTGCATTCTCGACCGGCAGTGAGTTCATCACCCTGCCGCTGATCATCGAAGGTGTCAGGAAACTCTTCGAGGGGCCGTCGGGGATTCCTGTAAGCAGCGGTGCGGGTGGGAATGCGGACCGGCCTGATGACCTTCCCCAAGAGGACTGGACTGGGGAGATGCAGGAACAGGCCCCTGACTGGAGGGACGTCCGGTCGTACAGCGAGATCCTGGTACCGGTGGCTTATACCTTTCCGCTGCTGGGCGGGATCACCCCCTTTCTCTTCATCCTCTTCGTGGCCTGGCTTTATCAGAGCCCGTCGGATCTAATGCAGCAGGTGCAACTCATTGCCGTGGGGATTCCCACCTTCTTCGGTTCATCCAAACTCTCGGTGGTATCGCTTCTGAATCTGATGCACCTCCCTGCAGACGCGTACAACCTGTATATCAGCATGGGGATCTTGCGTCAGTGCTTTGTGGCTGCCCTCTCCTGTATGTCGATCTTCTCGTTCTCCACCATCAGCATCGCCCTCATCACGAACCGGGGCCGGATGCGGTGGCGAAGGATGATCCCATCAGTCGTGCTCATTCTCTTGCTGACCTTTATCATGATTGGAGGTCTGAAGATGGGTTTCGCTTTGTTGCTGGCCAACACCTATCATGGGAACGATCAGATCTCTCAGATGGATCTTCCTCTCGATTTGAATGGGGCGAGGGTGGATGTGGGTATAAATACTACAGTCTATTCGCGTGTTGAGGATGTTCCGCCCCTCGGTCCCTATGACTTGGGTGGAGGAGGGGAGGATGTCAAACAGATCCGGGAGCGGGGTGTGCTTCGGGTGGGGTATAACAGCAATAATATCCCCTTTGTCTTCTTCAACGGAAAGGGTGATCTGGTGGGATATGATGTACAGATGGCCTATGATCTGGCCCGGTTCGTCAATGTCACCAGGGTCGAGTTCGTCCCTATCACTGGGGCGACCCTCGCTGATTCCCTCAACAGCGGCTACTGCGACATCGTCATGTCCTCGGTTGCAGTCACACCGGAGAGGCTTGATGAGATGAAGTTCACCGACTCGTACGTCACTGTTCACATGTCGTTCGTGGTGCCTGACGAACAAAAGGCGGAGTTTTCGAAGTTGGAGAACGTGAAGAAGATGAAGGGTCTCCGGGTCGCGGTCTTCAACAACACGGCGCTGGTGAAGGTGGCTGCACAGATGCTTCCTGGAGCGACGATCGTTCCAATCGACTCAGAGGAGGAGTTCTTCGTGGAGAAGAAGGCGGATGCCCTCATCACCACGGCTGAGGAGGGGTATACGATGACCATGCAGTACCCGTTCTACGACGTGGCCATCATCGAGCCTAACGACTCGTACCAGATGATGTATGGGTATGCTGTGGCCCAGAATAGTAGTGATACCTATCTGATGTCGCTCAATTACTGGCTCAAGATGGAGAAGGACTACGGGAACCTGAACGAAAAGTACAATTACTGGATCCTGGGGAAGGATGCCGGATTGACCGAGCCACGCTGGTCTGTGGTGCGGAACGTGCTGCACTGGGAGACCTGAAGGTCTCGTTCGGGTCCTGCTAGTGCTGACATAAAGAAAGAGAAGGGTGCCGACGGCCGCTTACAAGGGTATGAACGGTAACGGGGTGATGAACTCCATGCTGTCGACGAAAAACGGGATATCTCTGAATAATATTGAACCGCCCTGATGACAAGGAGATTTGAACGATGAAAAAACGTCCCAACCCGGCCTATGTCAGCCTTGACGACTGGATCTGTCATGAAGCGATTCCGTTCTCACTCGATTCTATCGAGAACTTCGAGACCGCTGTCGACAGGACAGTCGCTTCCCCTGACAGCCCTGTGGACCTGCTCGGCTTTGGAGAAGCGCTTCACGGCGGCAGGGAGATCCTTCTCCTCCGCAACCGGCTCTTCCGGCGTCTGGTTGAGGAGCACGGATACAGCGCTATCGCCCTTGAGAGCAGTTTCCCCCGGGCCCGCCTTGTGAACGAATACGTCGCCGGTTGTGGCCCGGCATCGTACGAGGCCGTGCAGGAGGCCGGTTTCAGTCATGGTTTTGGCCGGTTTGAGGCGAACCGGGAGCTCGTGGAGTGGATGCGCCAGTACAATGCCGATCCGTCCCATCGTGTCAAACTCAGGTTCTACGGCTTCGACAGCCCGACCGAGATGACCCACAGCGACAGTCCGCGCCAGCTCCTGCAGTTTGTTCTCGATTACCTCGATTCGATCGATGGCGCCGGCAACCGTGATTGTCGCGAACGGATCGACCGCCTCCTGGGACAGGATGCCGACTGGGAGAACCCGGCTGCCATGATGGATCCTGCCCGATCGATCGGCCTGTCGCCGGCCGTGACCTCGCTCCGGATCGAGACCGAGGACCTCATCGAGGAACTGCAGGTGCACCGTCCCGATCTGGTGGCGAAGAGCGACGAATGGCGCTATCTGGAAGCCGTTCACTATGCCTCGACAGCCCGGCAGCTGTTGAACTACCATGCGGCGGTGGCACGCCCGGGCGGGGGCGAACGGACCGCCTTCCTCCTCGGCATACGCGATGCGATGATGGCGGAGAACCTGGCATACCTCGTCTCCCGCGAGCACGGTCGGGGGAAGGTACTGGCCTTCGGACATAACAGCCACCTGCGGCGGGGACGGGCGGCGTGGCAGTTGGGCCCCACCCTCCTCACCTGGTGGCCGGCGGGGGCGCACCTCGACACGATGTTCGGCCCGCGGTATGCTGTCATCGGTTCGGCGGTGGGCACCTCCGAGGCCAACGGCATCGGCCGGCCCGAAGCCAACACGCTTGAGGCGCGGCTGACCGCCGTGGCGGGGCCGGCGCGATTCATCCCGACCCATCGGGGGCAGGGGCTTCCCGCCCCTGATATGGGTGCCATTCCCATCCGCTCGGGGAGCAGGAAGAACTCCAGTTACTTTCCGCTGACACCGGAGAGCCTCTCCGATTTTGACTGGCTTGCTGTCCTGGATACAATGGGATACGATCGGGGAGGACCACCGTTGGTGGAATGGGATGCGAATCCTGGAGAGTGAGTCTTGAACGTTTATCACCCGGGTTTTCCAGGGAGTGTGAGGAGATCGGAATCGAACTGAAAATAACGCAGGTAGGGTGATCCCTCTCTCCCCCTGCGAGGAGCGCACGAGAGAATCGATTGATTCGGGAATTTGAACTGGTCCACATACCTGAGACTCGTTCTAATAATGGATCGATACTTCCCCGGCGCTGGTCTTTGGGGAGAATTTAATCTGAAAAAGACACATATGAAGATCGATTTTTTTGAAGATCTAAAAAATAAAAATACCGGAAAATTGAGTGACGCCCAGGTCGGAATTCGAATCCGAGTCGATGCCGTGACAGGGCATCATGATAGGCCACTACACTACCTGGGCACTTGTTGTTGAGTTTTCTCAGATGTCCCGCCTCCCGGAATCGAACCGGGGACATCGCGGTAGCCGCGCGTTTACCTGAACGGTAAATCATACTACAGCCGCGCACTCTACCAGTCTGAGTTAAGGCGGGTCACTGCCCTAACTAACTTGGAATAGAGAGTAATTAAACATATCGCTCCTTTTGGGGAACCTGTGCTGGGGCTGATGAATATTAATATAAAGAAGATCTATAATTCTCTGTATGCAACGCATAACAACTCCTGTGGGGAATTGTTTTCTTCACCGGTAAAAACGTGGATCAACCTATGATCACTGTTTTCGATACCACCCTTCGGGATGGTGAGCAGACCCCTGGGGTCTCATTTAGTACAGCACAGAAGCACAGCATCGCAGTGCAGCTCTCCGATCTGGGAGTCCATACGATCGAGGCCGGGTTCCCTGCCTCGTCTGCCGGTGAGCGCGAGTCGGTTCGGGCTATCGCGGCCATGAATCTGGACGCGGAGATCTGCGGCCTTGCTCGTGCCCTGAAGTCCGATGTGGACGCCTGTCTTGACTGTGACGTCGATCTGGTGCATGTCTTCATTCCGACATCCGATATCCAGCGGGTCAATACGATCAAGAAGACCCGCGAGCAGGTGCTGGCCAGCACCTCTGCGATCATCGAGTATGTTCGGGAGCATCACGACCAGTGCATGTTCTCGCCGATGGACGCGACCAGGACCGAGCCGGCCTATCTGCTTGAGGTCTGCAAGGCCGCTGCCGCCGCAGGGGCGACGATCATCAACCTCCCCGACACCGTCGGGATCGCCTCTCCGACGTCGATGGCAGCCATGGTCCGCGGGATCGCATCGGAGGTCGACCCGATAATTGATGTCCACTGCCACAACGATTTCGGACTTGCGGTGGCCAATACCACCCTGGCCGTCGAGGCCGGGGCACGGCAGGTTCAAGTGACGGTAAACGGCATCGGGGAAAGGGCCGGCAATGCCGATCTCGCGCAGACTGTGATGGTCCTCGAATCGATCTACGGGATCAAGACCGGGATCAGGACCGAGAAGATCGTCGAGACCTCGACGCTGGTCTCACGGTTCTCGGGGATTTCAATGCCGCCGATGCAGCCGGTCGTCGGGGAGAATGCGTTCTCCCATGAATCCGGGATTCACTCGCAGGGGGTACTCGCCAATTCGGCCACATTCGAACCGGGGATCATGACCCCTGAGATGGTCGGGCACCGGCGCCGGCTGACGCTCGGCAAGCATGTGGGCAGACACGCCGTCAGGCAGATGCTCCTCGATGCCCACCTTGAGACAACCGATCAGCAGCTGAACCTGATCGTCGAGAAGGTGAAGGCGATCGCGGACAAGGGGAAGAGAGTCACCGACTCCGACCTCTATGCGATCGGTGAAGGGGTGCTCGGGATCGAGGAAGGGCCGAAGGCGATGGACCTTGCGGATATCGCAATCATGACCGGAAACCATATGATCCCGACCGCCAGTGTCCGTGCGATCTGGCAAGGGGAGGAACGGGTGGTCAGCTGTGTCGGCAACGGCCCGGTGGACGCCGCTCTGAACGCCATCGGCACGTTCCTTCCTGCCGAGGTCCGGCTGAAGGACTTCCGGATCGAAGCGATATCGGGAGGGTCCGATGCGATCTGCCATGTCACGATCGCGGTCGAGGACCAGAAGGGACGGATCGTCGATGCCGGGGCTTCAGGGGACGATATCGTCCTCACCTCGACAGAAGCGATGGTGAATGCGATCAACCTGCTCTACCGGCTCTGAACTAGCGCGGTTGAACAGTTTTTTATTTTTTAAAAAAAGAGATTCAGGCGGCGTTCGGGGGTCTGTTTCCCCCTTCCAGCGCCTCCTTGACTTGAGCCTGCAACTGCTCGAACTTGGCCTGCATCATCTTCTCCTGCTTCTCAAGGGACTTGACCCTGAGTTCCAGAGACTCTGCCTTCTCCTGCAGCGATGCGATCACCTTCTCTTTGGGCTTCTGCATCATCACGGTTCCGACGTTCATAAAGACCGCTGATTCCTGGGGAACGTCATTCAGTTCCTCCTCTGCACGTCGGTTCTCTCTGATCTCCATCTCGTACTGGGTCTTCTGTGACATGATCGTCTGCATCTGCTGCTGCACCTGCTGCAGCATTGCAATCTGGTTCTGTATCTTTGGAGAAATTGCACTCATGAATTTACCTCTGGTGATCGATTGGTATCCCTGCACTGCCAGCACCTGGCAACAGGATCTCTGTACTGATACCTCTCTCAAAGGACATATAATTGCGTATCCTCTCTCATGTTCAAACTTCCAGTTGGGGCGTTCAGAAGTCTTCCGGCTTGATATACCAGGCATCGATCATGTGGTGCGGATGGTACCTGGTCTTGGCCTCGCGGAGGCCTGGCAGCCCGATGTCGGACTCGCGGTTAACATAGGTGCAGGACTCCGGGAGGTGTCGGGCGGTTTCGACGTTGATCGCCTTGTAGATCCCCTCGCAGTCAGGCAGTCCTTTCTCATAGTGAACCAGGGCGGTGTCGGGCGTCATCTGTTCATAGATGGCCATCGCCCCGATCTCCCCGTCGACCTTGACCACCAGTCCGGAGAGTTCGAGGCGCTGGAAATGAGCGATCGCATAGAAGACGGCATCCCGTTCGCTGGAGAGGATCTCCTGAGCATCGCAGTTCTTCCAGAGGCACCAGCGATTCAGAAAGGTCCTGACCTCCTCGAGGTTCGCCGCGGTGATCGCCTCGACGGTGGAGGTGCAGTGCTTGTTGAACCGGTTCAACTGTCGGCGGATGGAGAGATAATCCTTCCCCGGCAGGTCGGCGAGGTCTGATCGAAGGTAGACATATTCGGCATCATCCCTGTCCGGGTGAAGGGTCAGGTCGGGTCGGTATTCCCGAAGCCAGGCGATGGTCGACGGGTTCAGGATATAGAACGGCCGCTTCTGCTCCACCTCGCCGGCGAGTTCCAGCACGCGGTCGAAGAGTTCCGGATCGCGGGGACCTATCGGATCGCGAAACGCGGTCTTCCCGTCGATGGTGGAGAGGATGACCAGGGATCCCCGCAGGGTGGCGTACTGGTAGTGAGCATAATGGTTCCAGCAGACGATGTTGGTGAAGGTGTTGTCACTGTGCACCTGCGGATACTGCCGGTACTGCTCCCGGAAGATCTCCTGATCGTCTAAGGTGACCGGCTTGAAGTCGTCGAGATCAAGCATGAGGGCCTCCGGGCCGATAGAGCATCGGAAGGTGCCCGGCGAGTGGTGTGAACCCGAGTGCTGCGTAGAGACCAGCACTCCCCGGTTCGGCGATCAATCCTATCCATGAGATTCCTGCAGCCGTGCAGACCTGGATCAGTTCTGCGACGATCCGCCGGCCGATCCCCTGCTTCCGATATGAGGGCAGAACGACGACGTCCTGTAGATAGGCGTCCGAGACCCCGTCGGCGATCACCCGCCCCATCCCGACTGCCCGACCTGAGCTGGACTCCACAGCCACCACAAACGCGAAACTCCCGGTGATCAGTGGCTGGATCGAGGACGCGTCCCGCTCCTCGTTCCACCATCCACCTGCAATGTACAGTTCGATAATATTGGTGCAGTCCCATTGACGCACCTGTCTGAGGGTCACATCCCCGGCATCAGCCATCTTCTCCATCTGATCCTCTCTCTGATGAAGGTGCACTATTGAATCTCCGACTATAAAACCGGTGCCCTCTCCCCAGAACATTCGATTCTGACCTGAACAGAAGTTACGGTTCATCTCCGCTGCCCAGAAGATTTAACCCGTCCTGATGTAATAATCTGATCGAGATCACTGGTGCCGAGCCCCTGCAGCGGGTAATGGTTCTGGCATCGGAAAAAAGGAGCATTGGACGTGGTGATGAGAGAATCGGTAACAGGTACGGCAGGGGTAGGGGATGAACAGGAACTGCGGCGGAGGCGGTTGTTGCTCGATGCGGCCCCTGCCGGGATTCTCCTCTTCGAGAACGGGCACTGCGTCGACCTGAACGCCGGGGCTTTAACCCTGCTTGGATATTCATCCGGAAGTGAACTCAGAGGATCTCCCCTTATCATGCTCTCTGCAGAGCGGCAGGCTGATGGGGTCCGGGCAGAGGAACGGCTCGCCGCGTATGTGGCTGCTGCAGCAAAGGGAACCCCTCAGACCTTTGAGTGGTTGCTCCGCCGGCAGGACCGCAGCATCGTCGATGCCGAGGTGACCCTCACGCAGGTCATGGATGCAGGAACCCCCCTGTTGCATGTCTATCTTCATGACATCACGACACGCAGACGGCTTGTTGACGAGGCGATGGTGGCTCGAAAGCGTGCTGATGCCATGATCCAGGAGAATCCATTTCCAATCATCGTCTGGGATGCAGAGATGCAGGTTCGCCAGGTGAATAGAGCGTTTCTTGCCCTGTCCGGGTATGACGCCATGGCAGCGATGCGGATGAAGGCCCAGGACCTGAAGATCCTGTCCAGTTCAGGTGAGGGACTCCGGACCCTGGTGCGGGAGAAGAAGAACACCCGTGGCGATCTCATTATCGAGTACCCAAACGGCATCTTCACCCTTGAAGCCTACAACACCCCGCTCTTTGACCTGGATGGAACGGTAACCGACATCTTCAGTGTCTACAACGATGTCACCAGGAAGCGTTCTGATGATGAACTCCTCAAGGCTAGTGCAGGCGAACTGGCGGCTGGGCTGGCTGGGCTTGCAGCAGGGGATCTGACCTGTGAGGTGATAGTCAGGGCTGGCGATCCGCTGGGCCAGGTCAAACAGGATCTGAACGCAGCGGTCGCAGCGATCAAGGGGATGGTCGCAGCAGTCACCCAGGCTATGGATGAGCTGGCGGCCTCAGCGGAGGAGGCGAATGCTGGGGCTGAACAGGTGGCAGGCGGTTCCCAGCAGGTGGCCCTCTCTGTCTCTCACGTCAGCGAGAATACTGAGCGGGTCAGTTCCAGCATGATCGTGGTCCTCAAGGGGATGGAGGATATGTCCGCGGCTGTTGAGGAGGCTACCTCCAGCATCGAGTCGGTCTCGATCCTTGCCAAGGAGACCAACACCCTCTCCAAGGAGGGGGCACGCCTTGCATCGAGTGCGGAAGAGAGTATGGGTGGGATCAAGACCTCATCAGACGAGTCTATTCACCTGGTTTCCCGGATTGACGGACAGATGAATGAGATTGGAAAGATCGTCGGACTGATCCGGGATCTCGCCACCCAGACCAACCTGCTTGCATTGAACGCGGCGATCGAAGCGGCCCGGGCAGGGGAAGCCGGTCGCGGCTTTGCCGTGGTTGCTGCCGAGGTGAAGTCGCTTGCCCTTGAGTCCAAGCACTCAGCAGAGAGTATCGAAGAGATGATCGACGGGCTTCGAAAACTGTCCAGTCAGGCGACGGTCGCAATGGGCGAGGCCGGAAAGACCGTCGCAGACGGGACGAAGGTGATCGGAGAGACCCTCGTCTCCTTCAATCGGATTGTGCAGGCTATCGAGAAGATCGCAGCGAATACCGAGGAGGTGGCGGGGGCTTCAGAAGAGCAGGCAGCCACGGTCGAGGAGATCACGATGCAGGTGCAGGAGATGGTGAATATGGTGAAGAGCACCGAACAGGAGGCCGCCGACGCCGCCTCGGCGACTGAACAGTCGACCGCTGCGATCGATGAGATCAGCCGGATGATCGAGAACGTCTCCAGAGTTGCGATGGAATCCACGGCAGCCAATAAGAAGTTTCGGATCGTCTGATCCGGGGATAAAAAAGAAATGCCGGGAGTTCTTCCCGGTCTTCTGATAGTGATAGGGTTACTTCTGTCCGAGGATCTTGATGAGGTGGAATCCGAACTGGGTCTTCACCGGGCCGACGACGTCGCCCTCCTTCCCTTCAAAGGCCACCTTCTCAAACTCCGGCACCATCATTCCTTTCCCAAACCAGCCGAGTTCTCCGCCTTTTTTTCCAGACGGGCATTCCGAATACTTCTTTGCGAGCTCGCCGAAGTTCCCGCCTGCACTGATCTGTTTCTTCAGATCCTCTGCCTGATCCTTCGTCTTCACCAGGATATGGGCTGCTGAAACCTGTTTCACCATAGGGGGTACTATTCGGGAAAAGGGAATAAATAGGTTCTCCGGTGCTGCAGCATTCCATGCCCTTATATCCCGTCTCTGCGTTCTTTCTTGATACAGATGGATTTCTTTACCGTGCTGGATCAGATTGTGATCCTCTTTCTGCTGCTGGTCGTCGGCTACTGGGCACGGGTATCGGGGGCCCTCGATCGGCAGGGGATCCAGGGGCTCACCTCGTTTCTGGTCCGGTTCGCCCTGCCGGCGATGATCATCGAATCCCTGCAGGTGCCGTTCACCGATCAGTTGTTAGGTCAGGGGGAGGAGGTGCTGCTGCTCGCGCTCGTCTTCTATCTGATCGCATTCGTCGTAGCCTGGCCTCTGCCCCGCCTCCTCGGCGTAACCGGTCTGGGGAGTGGAACCTACCAGTTCCTGCTTGCATTTCCAAATGTTGCGTTCATGGGCTTCCCGGTCATCTCGGCGATCTTCGGGAAGGGTGCCCTCTTCTATGCTTCGATGTATATGCTTCCGTTCAACCTGCTCATCTTCACCGTTGGGATTCTGATGCTGAAGCGAACCGGGGGCGGACTCTCCGACCTCGATCCGAAGATTCTGCTGAACCCCGGGGTTACGGCGGTGGTCATCGGGTTGATCTTCTTCCTGACCTCGTTCACCCTGCCCGGACCGATCGGCGGTGCCGTCACCCTCCTCGGGGATCTGACGACGCCCCTCTCGATGATCGTGATCGGGGGGGTGCTGGCTGAGATGGCTCTGAAGTCGATCTTCTCCAACTGGCGGATCTACGTGGTCAGCGCCATGCGGTTGCTGGTGATGCCGCTGCTCACCTGGGCGATCCTCCGGTCCTTCATCACCGACCCGTTGATGCTCGGCGTTCCGGTGATCCTGGCGGCGATGCCGTCTGCGGCCAATGCGGTGCTGCTGGCAGAGGAATACAAATCAGACGCCGAGCTCGCCTCGCAGGGGGTCTTCATCTCGACCCTCTTCTGCATCATCACGATTCCGATGATCGCAGAGCTGGTCACCTGAAAAAAAGAAATATTCGACCAGAGTACGGGGATCAGATCAGTTTGATGACCCCGTTCTTGGGCTCCATCGCTTCGCCACTCCGGAGGAAGGCATCGATCTGTTTCTTCACTTCGTCCTTGCCGAACCCCTGCTGGGCGACGAGGTCGATCACCTGCTGGATCTGGGCTCTACCACTGACATCGCCGTTCTCCCGGATCACATCCTTGATCATCCGGATCATGTCCCGCTTCCCCTTGGAGATCCCGGTCGCGACCTTGTCGATATCGAAGGTGCCGGTCTTGGCATCGTAGGCCACCTGCCGCAGACAGGTGTCGACGATCTTCACGACCCGTTCGGCATCTGAGTTCTCGATAGACTTGCTCAGCCTGACCCGTGCGCTGGCCTCGGCCAGCCTGACCAGTGCCTCGAGCTGCCGTGCCGTCACCGGGACCGGCTTGTTGGAGTCGGCCAGGTCACGGAGTTTCATGTAGTAGGCGATCAGGGTCTCCTTCGCTTCAGTGCTGAGGATCGGGAAACAGGTCCGCTTTGCATAGGCGATGTACTTCCGCAGCATGCCGGCGTCGATGTCCGGGGTGACCGGGGCGAGTTGCTGGGTGATGTACTCGTCGGTCACGCCCTCGATTGGATCCCGGCTGTGCTGGGCGATCAGTTCGCCCACCCCGTGTGACCTGATGATGAAGTCGGCGATCGCCTCGTCCCGTTTGTGATCCGGCTTGTCGGTCAGGATGAAGATCAGGTCGAACCGGGAGAGGAGCGAAGGGGGCATGTTGATCTGCTCTCCGATATCGGCATACTCATCGAACCGGCCGAGCTTGGGGTTGGCCGCTCCGAGCAGGGCACACCGGGTCTTTAAGGTCGCGGTGATCCCGGCTTTGGCCACACTGATGGTGTTTCCGCACCAAACTGGAATCCCGTCTCTTCTTACATACAGCAGATGCTCGGGAACTTCCACGCAGTAGATTTTTCCTGAATATGGCTTGATCTGGATGTGTTTTTCCCCATTGGTATTGATATTTGGCTCATTCACTCCGTCACGGATAAAAGACACTTCCCAGATCCCATGGGTGTATCTCGTCTCTATACCTCGTGGATCCTTTATCGTATCCCCGGCATGATGCTGACAATAGATATTCCCAGACCAGCCAATTTTTAGAAGTAACTCTGTTACATCATCTGCCAGTCTTTTTGAAGAGGTGATGTATACCGTCTGTCTGGTTGTTTTTCTCGTCCAGCCATCCCCCAATACTAACGCATTCAGGAGTATCTGGATCTGTTCGGGGGGTACCTGTTTTGCATACGCCGGTACGTATTTTTCGTGGCATTTCCCAAATTCTACAAGGTGCCCGGCTAACTGTTTGGAGTTAATTGAGAAATTTGCCCCATCATAAGAATAGTTAAACGGCAGTTTTTCGAGACATATTCTTATGATCTCCGTGGATTCTGGGATCTTCTGGGATATGTTAACCCGGTACGGTACCCCCGTTTCCCAGTGTTTCTGGACGCTTCCTTCTGATAAGAAATATCCCAGAAACTCCAGCCAGTCATCCATTTTTACGATGATCGGTTCGGTCTCATATCCCTTACAGTTCTGATTGCCGAATTTGATTATCCCGGGAACTGTATGGGTTGCTACGGTATCCCCCTGCCATTTTGCGTTCTTTTTAAACCGCATCCGCTTATTAATCGGCAGTTCGTCCATCCGGATAAGTTTGAATCCTTCCCAATCGTTTGCCCGTTTATTCAGGTTCACATACATGTTATGATTCGGGGTTACCGCGAGGTTCACCTGCCTGGACTTGATATAATACATCTGCCCGTCGTAATCTGATATGACATGCTGGGAAGGGATTTCGTACGTGAGGAATCCATCCTGGGTTAATGATGCTACCCGTTCATTCTTCCCCAGATCTTTGAAAAATTTCCAACCCTTTTCCGTGAGGATCTCCGTTTGGTCATCATAACACTGCTGCTCCATCGCCTCGTGCAGGGCCGACCGGTCCTCCTTCTGCATCTTGTCCATCTCATCGACGGCGGCGATCCCCATGTCGGCGAGGACCAGCGCACCGGCCTCGAGGGTCCACCTGCCGTCACCAAACTCGTCCTTGACGGCGGTGGCCGTCAGCCCGGCAGAGGTCGAGGACTGACCGCTGGTGTAGATCCCTCGCGGTGAGAGGTTCACGACATACCGGAGGATCTGACTCTTTGCTATACCTGGATCTCCGATCAGGAGCACATGGATATCTCCACGCAGCCGGCTCCCATCGGGCATCTCCTTGGTGATCCCGCCGAAGAGCTGCAGTGCGATCGCCTCCTTCACATCCTCATTCCCATAGATCGTCGGGGCGATCGAGTGGACGATCTTCCGATAGATGGTCGGGTCTGTGGAGAGGCGGATGATCTCCTCCTCGTCCTTCTCGGTGATGTTCACCTCCTCGAACTCCTTCTCGGCCACCTCGATCGAGTTGCACTCCAGATAGATATCGAAGGTGGTGCTCTTCGTCCCGTAGGTGACCCGCTGCTGGGAGCGAAGGATCCCATTGATCACCACCCGGTCGCCGGGGGCGACGGTCCCGGTGATGTCGTCGGTGACGTCGACGTCGAGAGTCTGGGGCTGCTGCCCCCCGCGGAGCCCTTCCGGGGACTCCTGGATCCTGACCTTCTGGGCATCGATGAACCGGGAGCGTTTGGCCATCAGCTGCAGCTTCCGGAAGGTGCACCCCTCGGTCCCGCACTGCTCAGGCTCGATGAACCGCCCGTACTCCTGCATCCGTCTGGTCATATGGCCGGCAGGGCAGCGGAAGATCGCCTCCACGATCCGGGGACGCACCTCGGTGGTCTTTCTGAGGATCCCCTCGACACTGAGCATCTTGTTGATCTGTTCGGACCGAATGTCCCGGGCGCAGATCTTTTGCGGCAGATTGATGAACCGGAGGTTGATCTCCCTGGGGATCTGCTCGTTCTTCCTGGTCTTGACCACGTGCTGGGTCTTGATGGCGTCCCGGAGGTCCTCGATCACCTTGCCGGGGTTCTCAAGGATCTCATCGGCCATCCGGAGACCCGGCTTTCCAAAGGACTCGACCTGGTGATAGTCGATCACCAGGGATCGTTTGTGCGGGTACTCACGAAGGAGTTCTGTCAGTTCCTTCTTGTACCGGGTCTTTAAGAATCGTGACCATTCGGCGACCCGGTCGCTGATCTCTGCGAACTCATCCTCGGGTCCACTCATCAGTTGTTCTCCTGCTGGGCGATAACGCTCTCCACGCACCGGGCGAGCAGCGCCTCCATCTGCAGGTCGGGCGAAGCCCCTTCACTCAGCCGGAAGTCGGTCTCACCGAGGTGACCGATCAGGGCCACCTTCAACTCCCGCTCCATGCTCCTTCCGCTCAGGGCCCGGTAGACCTGCCCGAGCAGTTCGGCCGGCGCGATCCCGCGGGTGTGCATCAGGGCGAGCAGGACTGCTTCAGCCCCTTCAAAATCTCCCACCAGGATCAGGCCGAGGAGTTCCTCGATCTCATCCGGGCGTGCGCTGGAGGTGATCGCATAGACCATCTCCTGGTCGATCGACTTTGAGACGATCGAAGCCCCCTGCAGCGCATTGATCGCCTTCCGCATGTCTCCCTGTGCGATGTATACGATCGCTTCGATCGCATCGGGGGTGACGGTGATACCCTCCTTTCCTGCGATCTTACCGATCTCTTCGCTGATCGCCTCCGGTGTCAGGGGTCGGAACCGGTAGATCGCGCACCTGCTCTGTATCGGATCGATGATCTTGGAGGAGTAGTTGCACGAGAGAATGAACCTGCACCCGCGGGAGTAGGTCTCCATCGTTCGCCGGAGCGCGGCCTGAGCGTCGGTGGTCAGCGCATCGGCCTCGTCCAGGAAGAGGATCTTGAACTCGGCCCCTTCGAGGGGGGAGGTCCTGGCGAACTGTTTGATCTGGTTTCTGACCACATCGATCCCGCGCTCGTCCGAGGCGTTCATCTCCCGGAAGTTGATATGCCAGGCCTCACCGAAGAACTCTCTGGCGAGGGCCACGGCGGCCGTGGTCTTCCCGATACCTGCAGATCCGGTGAAGAGGAGGTGGGGCAGAGACCGCCCCTTCACATAGGAGATCAACCGTTCGGTGATCTCATCCTGACCGACGATATCTGCCAGACGGGTGGGTCTGTATCGTTCGATCCATATGGTATGATCATCAGCATCCATGCTACACACCATTTATCGTTCAAGGGTAGAAAATGATCTCATCGTGCTCATCCTCTCGCAGGTGGTGCAGGGTCCCTGACAGGAGAACCTATTACCGCAAAAGGTGAACTAGGCTGTACGTGAAGATCAGACGAACCCTGAAGATTCTTCAGGTCTGGTCGACCTGCTGAGAAGTAGGATGGATGTGGAAGAGAGGGTATGAATGGCGATAGAAACGGCACACCGGGTATTTGCAGCAGAGTTCCAACGAGCATCAGCACCATCCCTCTCTCCAGGAAATCAGGATGGCGGGGTGGTGACCCCGACCGGGCTCTGCTGTCGGACGCTCTTCGTCGCCGGCGCCCTGACCGAGGTGCAGGACGACGAAAAAGGGCTCTTTGTGGCCCGCCTCTCCGATGGCACCGGTGTCTTTGAACTGGCCTGGTACGGTCCCCATCCGGCGTTGACCGCTGCCGTGGAGCATCTCTCCCTTCCGGCCTTCGTGACGGTGATCGGAAAGGCGATGCTGCCGGCCCAGGATGGGAGGCAGGTGTTCATCAGACCGGACGAGATCACCCCGGTCACCCGGGCGGTCCGTGATCTCTGGGTGATCAGTACGGCCGATGAAACCGCGAAACGGCTGGAGACCCCCTCCTCGCTGGACCGGGACGGGGTCCGGGAACTGGCGGCTCTGATCGGGCGCGTCCTGAATCTGGTGCAGCCTCCGGACCTGGCAACCCTGGTGGAGGAGGATCCCACAGATGTGTTAACCCGGATCCTTGAGGCAGGGGATCAGAAGGGGATGGCCGTCGCGGACCTGACTGTTGCAGCTGAGGAGGCCGGCCTGTCGACCACCGTGATCGAGCAGACGATCATGGCCATGCTTGCTGGGGGGGACTGTTACAACCCGGTGAAAGGGAAGATCCGGCTGATCTGAGATGCACCTCTCATTCATCGAGAGCGGGCCGGCACTGCTCGTAAAGGGTAATGAGGAAACCCTGGTGATCGCCGATCTCCACTTCGGGATCGAATCGAATCTGGCCCGCCATGGATATCATCTTCAGAGCAGGTCAAAGGAGCGTGCCGAGCGGGTGCTCGCGCTGGTTCGAGACCTGAAACCCGACCGGCTGCTGCTGCTCGGGGACGTGAAGCAGTCGATTCCGCTGACGACCCGGCAGGAGTACCGGGAACTCCCGGCAGTTCTGGCTGCGTTTCGTGATGCTGCATTCCTGCAGGTTATCCCCGGCAACCACGATGCCGGGCTTGAACGCTTCCTCGAAGAAGGGGAACTGCTCCCTGCCACCGGGGCGGTGATCGACGGGGTCGGCTACCTGCACGGGCACACGATCCCTGACCCGGCGCTCGCCGGCCACCTGATCATCATCGGTCATCACCACCCGGTCGTCTCCCTGATCGACGAGGTCGGGTGCGCGGCGAGGATGCCGGCCTATCTGCGGGCCCCGCTCGATGAGCGTGCCCTGTGGGGTGCTGGAAGGTCCGATGAACCCGGCAGTACCGGCCTGAATCAGACCCGGGCGCTGCTGATGCCAGCCTTCAATGAACTCTCCGGCTTCGACATCACGAAGATCGTCGGTGACCCGTCCAGCCCGGTCTCGCGGGCGATCATCAGGGACGAGGCAGAGGTCTTTCTCGCAGACGGGACCTTCATCGGCCCGTACTGCTCGCTGGAGGAAGATGCCCGCCACTGATCTGCTTCATCCCCGGGTTCGCGCCTGCCTGTCAAAGCGGGGTTTCGAGGACCTCTCCCCTGCCCAGGAGCAGTCGATCCCGCTGCTCGTCAAAGGGAAGCACCTGCTGGTGATCGCTCCGACCGGCACCGGCAAGACCGAGAGTGCGATGCTCCCGGTCTTCGGCGGGATGCTCTCGGGGGAGGGTGGAGGGTTTCAGGCCCTGTACATCACCCCGCTCCGTGCCCTGAACCGGGACATTCTCGGGCGGATGGAGTGGTGGTGCCGCGAGCTCGGGCTGACGGTTGGAGTTCGGCATGGGGACACGTCGACATCCGAACGGAGAAAACAGTCCCTCTCCCCGCCGGATCTGCTGATCACCACCCCGGAGACCCTGCAGGCGCTCTTCATGGGCAGCCAGCTCCGCAAGCACCTCGCGAAGGTTCGGTACGTGATCGTCGACGAGATCCATGAACTGGCCGGCTCTAAGCGGGGAGCTCAACTTTCTGTGGCGCTGGAGCGGCTGGCGGTCTATGCCGGGAACTTTCAACGGATCGGTCTCTCGGCCACGGTCGGTAATCCAGAGGAGATCGCTGCGTTCCTCTCCGGGGCGGGTCGTTCGGCTGCGATCGTCCAGGTGCCGATCTCCAAGTACCTCGACCTCACCGTGGTCTATGCAGGGGAGAAACTGTCAAGGCAGGCGCGATGTGTGGAACAGGCGCTTGCGACACCCGGTTCGCATCTCGTCTTCACCAACACCCGGGTGACCGCCGAAGCGCTCGGTCACCTCCTCTATGACCGGGGGGATCTCGAGGTCCATCATGGTTCGCTCTCAAAGGAGGTCCGGATCGCCGCCGAGGAACGGTTCCGGAATGGTGAGATCACCACCCTGATCTGCACCTCATCGATGGAGCTCGGGATCGATATCGGGTATGTCGAGCAGGTGGTACAGTTCAGTTCCCCGCGGGAGGTCTCGCGGCTGATCCAGCGGGTCGGCCGGGCCGGACACCGGATGGACCGGGTCTCGCACGGGACGGTCCTCGCCACCGGGTTCGACGACCTGCTCGAGTCGCTGGTGATCGCCCGACGGGCCAAGGCGAACGAGGTTGAGAAGGTCAGGATTCCCCGAGGTGCAGGTGACGTCCTGGCCAATCAGGTCGCCGCGATTGCGGTCGAATACGGTGAGATCTCCCGGACGGCGATCCGGGCGATCCTCGAACGAACCGCCCCATTCGCCGGCACCGGCCCTCTGCTCGATCAGGTCTGCGAACAGATGGCCCTCCACCGGCTGATCAGGCTCGAAGGGGATCTGGTGATCACCACCGGCCGGGCCCGACGCTACCTGACCGCGAACCTCTCGATGATCCCGGACGAGCGGAAGGTGCCGGTCTTCGACATGGTCTCGCGGAGGACGGTCGGGACGCTCGACGAGTCGTTCGTGGTCGGCTGGGTCACCACGGGGGCGGTCTTCATCACCAAGGGACAGCTCTGGCGGGTGCTCGACATCGAGGATGGCCGGTTGATCGTCGAGCCGGCGACCAAGGCCAAGGGAGAGCTCCCCTCCTGGGAGGGGGAGCAGATCCCGGTCCCGTTCGAGGTGGCTCAGGAGGTCGGGCACCTCCGGGGGTCCCGGCAGGTGGAGTCCTACACCGACAGCCGGCGGTCCATCGCCTATGTCGATACGTTCCTCTCGGAGATGGATAAGAACCGCTCGGTCGTTCCGACCGACCGTCTGATCACTCTCGAGAACACCGACGAGGGGGTGATCTGCAACATCTGTGCCGGCCACAGGGCCAACGAGGTGATCGGCCGGGTCCTCTCCCTCCTCCTCTCTGCCCGATACGGAACCTCGGTCGGGATCGAGATCGACGCTTACCGGGTGCTCCTCCGCCTTCCGGGATCGGTTCGGGCCGCTGAGGTGAAGGAGACGCTCTTCTCCCTGGAACCGTCCTATATCCAGGGGATCCTTGAGATAGGACTGAAACGAACGGCGCTGTACAAATGGAAACTGGTGCAGGTGGCCAAGAAGTTCGGTGCGATCGACGCCGATGCCGACTTCGAGCGGATCAGTATCCACCGCCTCTCCGAACTCTTCGATAAGACCGTGATCCAGCAGGAGGCGTACCGTGAACTCTTCTCGGCCTACATGGACGTCGAGGGGGCGTCCCGGGTGATTGGGGATCTGAAGGCCGGCTCGATCGAGGTCACGATCGGCAGGGTCAGCATCCTCGGAGCGGCAGGCCTCTTCTCATCCCGTGACCTGATCACCCCTGCTTCAGTGGACCCGGCGGTACTCGGCACGATCAGACGGCGGATCGAGGAGCAGGATGTGATCCTCTGCTGCATGCACTGTAGAATGTGGAAGAGCAGGACGAAGGTCAGCCGGGTTCCCGACCAGCCGGTCTGCCCGAATTGCGGGGCAAAGTTGATCGCTGCGTTGAAACCGTGGGACGAGCCGCTCTATGCGATAGCGAACAAGAAGAATAAGAACGCAGAGGAGCGGGCAGTCGAGGTGAAATTGATCAGGACGGCAAACATCGTCCTCTCAAGCGGGAAAAAAGCGGTCATCGCCCTCTCCGGGAGGGGGGTCGGGCCGGAACATGCGTCCCGGATCCTCGCAACCCTGACCGAGGGCGATCCGTTCTATCGTGAAATTTTAAAGGCAGAGCGTCACTATGTGCAGACTCACCAGTTCTGGTGATCACATAATCGATTCGAGTTTCTGCTCCAAAAAGTCGAGTCCGCGCTTGATGTCTTCGATGGTCTTGCCACCGGTCAGGATGATCTTCCCTGAACTGAAGAGCAGGGCCACGATCTTCGGCTCTTTGATCCGGTAGACCAGACCCGGGAACTGTTCAGGCTCGTACTCGATGTTCTCAAGGTTTAAGGTGATCACGACCTTGTTCAGGTTGATGTACTTGCCGATATCATATGAACAGACAATGTTGGTGACTGCAACACGCGGCACATCATAGGTATCCACCCCTGCCTCTTTGAGCGAAGCCATGATGATCTTCAGGCCATCGACCAGTGCCTGATCGTTCCGAATCCCGGTCAGCACCACCTTACCCGAAGAAAAGATAAGAGAGGCGATCTTTGGTTTCTCGATCCTGAACACCGCTCCAGGGAAACGCTTGGTGTTGAGCTCACAGCTCGCTATCTTCTTTGAGACCTCGACGAGATCTATCGAGTCAGCGATCACTCCTGACGCGACGATATTCTCGATCTTGAGTGAGTCGTATCTCTTCTCTTCCATCCATCTATCTATGATGCTTTATATAGTATAATACTAATGCAAACCTTTATTATATTCATTTATATACTGGGGTAAACTGAGGGAGGAGTGGAAGGGTATAAACATGGATGCCCTGAAACGACAGATGATCCTCTCCTTGTGGAAGGGTGGAGGTTAACGCTCCGTCTCCCGGGTTCATTCAAATCGAACAACTACCTTTATCTATTTGCGCGTGTTAAATTATCAGGCGCGAGGGTTGCCGAGCCAGGTCAAAGGCGCTAGGTTCAGGGCCTAGTCACGCAGGTGTTCGGGCGTTCGAATCGCCTCCCTCGCATTTGTTGTCTTCTATTGTTCTGTTTGAAGTCCGAGCGGTGCGTCTCGTTTCGTTCCCCGGGGAGTCCAATGTCTGCTGATGTGATCGCTGTTCGGATCAGGGCCACTGAGGAGGAACTGGCTGCACTGTTGTGCTATGATGACCGGGAACTGCAGGCGATCATCAGAGAGGTCGGCTTTGCCTGTGACAACTGCGGCCGATGCTGCACCCATGCCTTCAATGACCATGTCTTTCTGCTCGATCGCGACACCGCCGTCGTGAAGGCGATCGATCCGCTGGCCCTGGTGCCGGCGCCCTATTTTGACTTCTGCGACCAGCACGGCAGGTTCTATGTCGGGGGATATGCTCTCAAAACCCGACCTGACGGGACCTGTGTCTTCCTCTCCAACAACCGGTGCACCATCTACGACCGGCGTTTCTCGATCTGCAGGGTCTATCCCTACATGCTCCACCGTGAACCGGACGAGCACGGCCATGTGGACTGGCGGCAGATCAGCGGGCTGAACCAGCATGGGGAGTACAACACCCCCTTATCAGACCTGGAATGCAGCAGGATCGCCGGCGAAACCCGCGAGTACGAGACGCTCTTCCTCAACCAGCAGCTCCGGTTCCTCAGACTCGTATGGGAGCACTTCGCAGCGTTTGGACTCAAACATGTCAGAAAAGTCTATGACCAGAAGATGCGTGCCTTTTTACGAGGTGCCCCTGTTTCGGTTCTGGTCTATTATAATGGTACATTTGAGGAGCAGACGGTCACCATCGGGGAGTATCCCGCAGACTGAGTTTTGGAAGACCCCAGACATAGAGCAACGGAGTGGGAGATCTTCCCACTCCGCTTATGCAGAACCCGTGTTGGATCGGACGTTCTCTGTCCTCTCCATTTTGTCTTCATGTCATCGTTTATCACTCTGTTTCATCACCCTCCTCTCTCGGCCGCCGCGGAGATCGGTCCCTTCATATTCGGAAGGGAATCGTTTGTCATCTGATGGAATCCAGATGGATGGCGTAAGGAGATCTTCTCTGTTATGGGCTGACTTTTATCGATCCTCGCTTGACCTCTCACATCTTTCTAGATATCTACAATCGGATATGTTTTTTGGTCGGTTGCTTTGGAGGATATCTTTGATAGGTCAGCGCCCCATTATCTAGTGATGGCTGAGGAACCTGAGTTCAAGTACAAGCAGTGTCTGGTCGTGCGTGCTGACCTGAAGATGAGCTGTGGCAAGAAGTGCGCCCAACTGGCCCATGCGGCGGTGATGGCCGCAGAGCATGCAGACAAGGGGATCAAGAAGAACTGGTTCATGGAGGGGCAGAAGAAGGTGGTGCTGAAGGCTCCCAGTGAACGGGCCCTCTATGAACTGAAGGTGCATGCCGAACAGGCAGGGATCTCCACCTCTCTGGTGCAGGATGCGGGACTGACAGAGGTGGCGCCAGGAACCGTGACGGCGCTCGGCCTCGGTCCAGCAAAATCGGCTGACCTCGACCGGCTCACAGGCGGGCTGCCCCTGTTATGAAGCGATCCGACTATCCGTTGGAGCAGGCGCTCGGGATGTGCTGGTATGCGAGCAGCACCGAGGGGGTCGGGGGGCGACTCCGGACCACCGCTGAGGATTTCGTAGTCGAGGAGGTACCGGACCTCCCGGGTGGGGAGGGGCCATTCCTGCTCTGCACCCTGACCAAGCGGAACTGGGAACTGCAGCGGGCGGTCAAGGAGATCGCCTCCAGCCTTGGTATCAGCCACAAACGGATCGGGTGGGCCGGGACCAAGGATAAACATGCGGTCACCACCCAGACGATCTCGCTGTATGGGGTCACCCCTGAGGAGATAGCTTCAGTCTCGCTCGGGGATCTCTCACTGACCGTGATCGGTTCGGCCAACGGGGGGCTCTCGCTCGGTTCACTCATCGAGAACCGGTTCACGGTGGTGATCCGGGACTGCATCGCGGAGGACCTCGATCAGAGAGTGCAGGAGGTGACACAGGTCTGCAGTCAGGGGATCCCGAACTATTACGGGGTCCAGCGGTTCGGGGTGATCCGTCCGATCACCCATATCGCCGGCGAGTACCTGATCCAGGGAGATTACGCCGGTGCGGTCGGAGCCTATGTCGGAAAGAGTTCGCCCGACGAGGATCCGGTTGTTGCGGCGGCACGGGACGAGTACCTGGAGACCCGGGATCCTCAGTTGGCCCTCCACCACCTGCCGGTTCACCTCCGGTACGAACGGGCCATGCTCCACCACCTCACCAACCATCCGGATGACTACCTGGGTGCACTGCAGGCCCTTCCCCCAAAACTCCTCTCGATGCTGGTCAGTGCATTCCAGTCCTACCTCTTCAACATGGTCCTCTCAGCCCGCCTTGAGGCAGAGTTAACGCTGATGGATCCGATCCCGGGCGATCGGCTCCACTTCACCAATGGCAGGATCGATATCGCCACTGAGGCGAACCTGGCCACGGCGACGATGCATATCCGGCGGGGCCGGTGCAGGATCGGCCTCTTTGTGCCCGGCGCCGAACCGTTCACCCCGCAGGGGAGGATGGACCAGATGATGGAGGATCTGTTAAAAGAGCACCAGATCGATCGGGTATCCTTCAAACAGGCTGAAACTGTCGTTAAAACAAGGTTCAGCGGCGCATCCCGGCCGATCGCCCTGACCGCCACCGTCGACGCAGTGGTGGAGGAGAACGACCTGACCCTCAGGTTCCCCCTTCCCCCCGGCCACTATGCGACGACGGTCTGCAGGGAGTACATGAAGAGTGACCCCCTGATGATGATCTGATCCCTACACCCGATCAGGAGGATCGGGTCCTGGCCAGGTCCGTGGCTGCGTCCTCGGCGTCGTTCAGATTGCCGAGTTTGTCGACTAGGCCGAGGTCCAGGGCTTCCTGGCCCCGGATCACCCTGCCGTCTTCGATTGCCGTCCTGTTGACAGGCCTGTGGGAGAGGACGTCGCTGATGAAGGACTCAAACGAGGCGTTCACCAGTTGCTGGGCATAGTCCCGTTCCTCTGTGGTCAATGAACGGGACGACGAGCCCATGTCCTTCATCTCCCCTGACTTGACGACCTCCACCTGGTACCCCTTCTTCTTCATCCATTCAGAGTCGTTGGAGAAGGTCCAGATGGTGCCGATGTTCGCGGTGAAGGTGTCGGGGTTCGCATAGATCCGGTCGGCATGCACGCTGATCAGGTATGCGGCCGAGGTTGCGATGTCCCCCATCGAGACCACGACCGGTTTTTTGGTCTTTGCATATTCAATATCTCCGATGATCTCCTCTGCTGCGGACGGGGTTCCGCCGGGGCTGTTCACCCGGAGGACGATCGCGTCGGTCATGGGATCGTCTGCGGCGGCCCGGAGGGCATTGCCGATCACTTCGCTGCCGGTGGAGTCCGATGAGTCGACCAGCCCGGTCACGAGCGTTCCCTCTGCCCGAACCACGGTCACATGGCCGGTGTGGAGGTGAGCCTGCATGGCGGTCAGGGTTACGATGGCGATCACAACGACGACGATCAGTAAAACCCAGAGGATCCGGGAACGCGGCCGGCGGGGTGGGCTGGTGATGGCTGCTACCTGGTCATCCAGATATCCCATCGTCCCCCCGAGGATAGAGCACATCGTACTCGGTCACCAGATTGGTGCCGCAGAGATAATGATTCTTTAACTGGAGTCTGATCATCTGGTCCTCTGAATCGATATGCATCCCGCCGACCAGCGAGGGGGTGTCCGCCCCTCCGACGATGAAGGGGAGATGGATCAGCCGGATCTCGTCGACCAGTTGATGAATGAGCATATGCCAGTTTAGCGTCGGCCCGCCCTCGATCATCAGTCTGCGCACGTGAAAGTCTCTCCAGAGCAGGTGCATCAGGGTCGAAAGGTCGACATGGTCGTCCCCTGCCACCACCACCATTGCTCCCTTCGCCCTGATGGCTGCGATCTTCTCCTCTGGTGCCGACGTAGCGACGGCCACCAGGGTCCTGGCATCAGGACCGAGCACATTTGCATCGAGAGGGATATCGGCCTGGCTGCTCGGGATCACCCGCAGCGGGCTCTCCCCCGGGACGATCCGGACCGTCAGGAACGAGTTGTCGATCCGGATCGTATTCGAACCGACCATGATCGCGTCACAGGCTGCCCGGGTCTGATGAAGCAGGACTTCAGTCTCAGGGGCCATATACTTCATCAGGATCTTGCTCGAGGATCCTTTCTTGAGGGTCAGTTTTCCATCGGCGGTGATCTCTGACATCAACAGCACATGCGGTCTGGCGTTATCGTCTGGCATATGATTCCTTGAATGGGTTACTTTGAGCCGATCGGTTATAGAGAATTCGGTGAGGGAATTCCGATGGTGCAAGCTGTTAAATTGGATCGGGCGCTAATTCTATAAATATGAATATTACTGCATTACGGCCAAGATTTAAAGATTATCTTGAGCCGCTCGCAGCAATTGCAGCCAATCTCGGGATCACCCCGAACCAGCTCTCCCTCCTCTCCCTCCTCTCCGGAGGGGGGGCTGCTCTGCTCTATTCTCTCAGGTTCTTCTTTGCCGGGACGATTCTCCTCCTCCTCTCAGGGGTCTTCGATCTCGTCGATGGTTCGGTGGCACGGCGCACCGACAACAAGACCAACTTCGGGGCGGTCTTCGACTGGATCGTCGACAAATATGTCGACGGGCTAGTCCTCCTCGGGGTGGGGCTCAGCGGGATCCAGATCATCTCATGGGTCCAGTTCGTGGTTCTTCCCCCGATCGCCGACTTCGGGGTCGTCACCATCGCGATCATCGGATCCCTGATGAACACCTTCATCAAGCCGGTGGTCTACGCCGAGGTCGGGTTCTCTGAACGGAAGAACGGGAAGATCGATGATCCGCTGGAAGGAGTCGGCTTCTTCGGCCGGCCGGAGACGGTCCTCGTCCTGGTCGTTGGAGGGCTCACCGGGTTCATCTGGATCTCGATCCTGGTGATCGCAGTCTGCACTAATCTCTCTGCTGTCCAGAGGATTCTGTATCTTTACCGCGAACTCGCCTGATCTCACCCCAGTAGATCTTGAAGAGGTCGTCGGCCAGCACGCCGAGCGCCGGGATCAGTTTGAAGAGGGCGAAGGCGATCACGATCAGCACTCCGAGGGCCAGCAATTCGCAGATCACATTATGGGCCCAGAAGAAACTCTCATACCCGAATTCGCCGTTGCTGGCGATCACGGGCAGGTACGGGAACCACTGCTCGGTGTATGCCATGATCACGAAGACGTTTCGAAGCAGGTTCAGGATATAGATCACCGGTGCGATCAGCAGGAATGCAAGCCCTTTCTGGGTCCAGGTGCTCTTGACCGCCCAGGCAACCCCGAGCATGATCGCGATCGACTGGATCCCGGTGCAGGCCAGGATGATCTCGACCCGGAACCCCTGGTTGATGAAGATGTTCCAGTCGAACATTGTGAACGGGAACTGCAGATAGAGCAGGATCGCGCTCACCTCGTCGACCACGTGGCCGATCAGCCAGTTTCCGACCGGACGGATGTACTCGAAGGGTGCGTAGATCACAAACGCAATCGCTGCTCCCCGGGTCAGATGCATCACCGGTTCTCGCTTGTTCCAGATCTGACGGGCCGTGATGACCAGGAAGGGGACCGAACAGATCGTCATCAGAGGGTAGACGAAGTTGTTCTCTGCAAAGAAGTCGGGGAGCTGAGTGAAAAGGAAGGCGACCATCCCTGTCCAGCCGGCGATCCCGGCGTACCGCTGATGGGGACCGGGGATAAGAAAGAGCAGAAACGAGATCGCTGAGGCGAGGACCAGATATTCGATCATTCTCATAGAATCGACGCGGAGGTCTCATATGCGTTTCTGTACAGGCACCTTCATTCCGACATATTCTGACCCCTGACCAAGAGTTAATCTGTTGTGTGAAATATATTATTAACTATGTTCTGTCCGCAATGTAAGAGCCTGATGATCTCATCGGCAGGTCAGTTAAAATGCAAACGCTGCGGTTATATCAGAGATATCACCGGCGCTGACCAGATGAGAATTGAAGAGAAGCGGTCTGAGAAGGAGATCATCTTCTTCGATGAGGACCAGGAGGTGGCCACCAAACCGACCTTCGCCATCAAGTGCCCTGAATGTGAGCACAATCTTGCGTTCTGGTGGATGCGGCAGCTCCGGTCTGCTGATGAGAGCGAGGTCCGGTTCTTCAAGTGTGTCAAGTGCGGATACACCTGGCGCGAGTACGACTGAGCGCTTCCCCACACCGTCATCTGACGGTCAGACTGCACTTCTCCCTTTTTTAAAAAATATTAAACTGTTTTGAAAGAAACAGAAGAGCAATGAAGAATCCTTTTCATGTGATGATCATCCCGACGCTGGGCTGCCCCTCCCGGTGTCATTACTGCTGGAGTTCAGATGAGACCTCTCCAGTGATGAAGATCGAGACCGTTCGGGACGTCGTCGCATGGCTCAACGACTTTCGCGACGACCGGGTGACATTCACCTTCCATGGGGGAGAGCCGCTGCTGGCCGGGGCCGACTTCTACCGGCAGGCCCTTCCGCTCCTCTCAGAGGGTCTCTCTCACCTGAACCCTGAGTTTGCCATGCAGACCAACCTCTGGCTGATGACCCCGGAGATCGCCGAGATCCTGGCTGCCTATCATGTTCCGATCGGCTCCAGTATCGATGGTCCCGAGGAGATCAACGACTCCCAGCGGGGCAGGGGCTACTATGAAAAGACGATGAAGGGATACGAGATCGCACGGGCCCACGGACTGCTGGTCAGGTTCATCTGCACCTTCACCAACCAGTCGGTCCGGTTGCGTGAGGAGATCTTCGATCATTTCCTGCAGCATGGGTTCACGCTGAAGCTCCACCCGGCCCTTCCGTCTCTCAAGTCTGACGACCCCGGTCAGTGGGCGCTCGACCCGGAGGAGTACGGGGAGCTGCTCGTCTATCTCCTGGATCGGGCCATCGAGAAGAGGGACGAGATCGAGGTGATGAATATCAACGATCTCTGCCGGTGTGTCTTCACCCGCCGGGGGAGTGTCTGCACCTATGTGGACTGCATGGGGAACACCTTTGCCGTCGGCCCGGACGGGAGTATCTATCCCTGTTATCGTTTTGTCGGGATGCCGGAGTACATCCTTGGGCATGTCTCGGATCATCCGACGATGGACGACCTCAACGGGTCCCCGGCAGGGAAGAGGATGTTTGAGTACCGGGATTATGTCGATACGGCCTGCGGCGGGTGCAGCCATATCCAGTACTGTCGGGGGGGGTGCCCGTATAATGCGTTGGCGGCCACGCCGGGTGAGATCAGCGGGGTCGACCCCCACTGCGTCGCGTATAAACGGATCTTCACCGAGATCAATGACCGGCTGAACCGGGAGATGTACGAGTCCCCGATGATAGGGGCCGGCTCTGGGTCGAGGTCGGCGAGGAGGAAGGAGAAACCGGGAGTGACGGCGTTGATGCGCAGCATCGTATCCCGATCGCTCTGAATCCTGACCCTGCACTTCCCCGGCGATCCCGTGGATATGCAGCGTCCGCTGTTTTTTATTGCCTTCTCACAAAGATTGATCAGATGCCTTCACTCTATCTTGGAAAGATCCAGCTCCACTGGTGTGATTCCTGCCATGTTCCGGTGCTCGGAGGACGGTGCAGGTGTGGCGCTGAGACGCGTTCCGTTCCGTTGACCCCCCCCGGGGACATGCGCCCGGCGTTCGAATACGATATCGACCTGATCAACCGGATCTATACCGCTCACTTCGGGACACCCCTGATCCCGGATGGGCACCTCGCCCTGCTGAACAAGGTCCCTGACAAGGACCGGATGGAGGAGATCGTGGTCGGGGGGGCCGTGGTCGGCCAGATTCGGTACCTGCCGGAGAAGGAGGAATGGGAACCGATTCCCCGGCCGGCTGCCGCGGCGCTGCTTACGCCGACCGAACGGTTCGTGGTGATCGATGACGGGGCGATCCCTTCGATCCGGGATGAAGGAGCCAGTGTACTGGCGCCGGGGCTCGCCTGGATCGCCGATTCGGTCGAGGCCGGCGATGAGGTCTTCATCATGACCAGGGACCACCAGTGTGTCGGTGTCGGGCGTGCCCGGGTCGGTGCAGCCGAGGCACGGACCATGGAACGGGGAGCCATCGTGAGGACCAGAAGGAACACCTCCGCTCCCTGTATCCCCGGGGAGGCCACCTGGGCGGACGCGGTCAGGGCCAATCAGGCGATCATCGACAACTACGAGGCGATGGCGATGGCCTTCGTCCGCGATGTCGCCGCGGCAAACCCCATCCCGGCGACGGTCTCGTTCTCTGGCGGAAAGGACAGCCTGGTGACGCTACTGATCGTCCAGAAGGCGCTTGGAAAGGTGCCGATCCTCTTCTCCGATACCGGGCTGGAGTTCCCTGAGACCTATCAGAATCTCAAGGATGTGCAGGAGAAGTATGACCTCGAGGTCGTCTCCTGTTCAGGTGAGGCCGCGTTCTGGGAGACGCTCACCGAGCAGGGGCCGCCGGCCGTCGATGCACGCTGGTGCTGCAAGGTCTGCAAGCTGACCCCGATCGGCGGGGCGATCCGGGAGCGCTGGGGGGAGTGCCTCTCCTTCATCGGACAGCGGAAGTATGAGTCGTTCAAGCGGATGAAGAGCGGGCGGGTCTGGAGGAACCCGAATCTGCCGATCCAGCTCTCGGCGGCTCCGATCCAGCACTGGACCGCCCTGCATGTCTGGCTGTACCTCTTCGCCGAGGAAGCACCCTACAATGCACTGTATCGGGCCGGGTTCGACCGGGTCGGCTGTTATATGTGTCCGTCCAGCGATCTCTCGGTGCTGCTCAGGATCGAGCAGGAGTATCCGGACCTCTGGGAGCAGTGGAACCATCGGATCGCAGCCTGGCAGCAGGATAAGGGGTTGCCAGAGGACTGGTTCCGGTCGGGATCGTGGCGGAAGAGGGCAGGTGATTCTGGTGAAGAAGATAGTAGTTGTTGATTACGGGGTTGGAAATCTCCGATCTGTGGTGAGAGGACTGGAGAAGGCCGGGGCCGTCACTCTGATCACTGGAGACTCCGAGGAGATCCTCGCGGCCGACGGGATTATACTCCCGGGTGTCGGTGCATTTCACGAGGGAATGGAACACCTTCGCCCACTCTGCAGGACTATTCAGGAGGCTTCGGTCAGAACGCCGCTGCTCGGGATCTGTCTCGGGATGCAGATGCTGATGGAGACGAGTGAGGAGCATGGCCACCATCAGGGGCTCGGCCTGGTCCCTGGAGACGTCAGGCGGTTTCCAGCAGTGCCCGGGATGAAGGTACCGCACATGGGCTGGAACACTCTCCACCTGAACCTGGACGATCATCCGCTCTTCGCCGGCCTCTCCGAGCAGGAGTTTGTTTATTTTGTCCATTCCTACTATGTGACGACAGAGCCGGAGCATACTCTGACTACGACCACCTATATCACCGACTTCGCCTCATCGGTGGGCAGGGGAAATGTCTATGGGGTTCAGTTCCATCCTGAGAAGAGCGGTCAGGCCGGGCTGCGTATCCTGAGCAACTTCATCAATCTTCTCTGAGACCTTTTTCTGGCTCTCATGAGCTTTATTTTTTATTGAACACACCATTCCTGACCAATCCAGATTTGTGTGATTGGTTTATTCCGGGATTCGATATGGTGAGATAATCGAAGAACCCCTGCGGATTCTTCTCCCGTCTGCTTCCTCATGGTGGGTGTTGAAACCGGATAATCGAAAAATCCTCGCGAATTCTTCTCATGTCTGCTTCACCCTCGTGTGTGTTGAAACCGGATAATCGAAGAATCCTCGCGAATTCTTCTCATGTCTGCTTCACCCTTACGGGTGAACCAGACATTCACTAAATAGGGGGTGTGGATCAGAAGAGGTTGACCTTGATCCAGAGGTTGACGTTCCGGTAGGCCGCGTTGATCCGATCCATCCCGCTGACCGTCGGTGCCGGCACCGTCTCATTGAAGAGCAGGAACTCGAGTTTGTTGTACCCCTGCTGGTTCACCGTGAAGGTGTAGGGCTGCTCGTAGGTGGATCCGTCCGGTACATTCACCGTGAACGAATCGATCTGCTTCGCCGACTTGATGGTGGTCACGTTCGTCGTCGGATTGACCACTTCGTTGGCCAGTGCGACTTCGATCGTATAGGTGACCGGCCGCTTTTCATGGTTGGTCACTCCGAGGATCACCGAGTTGGGTTGGCCTATGTTCAGGTCATACACATAATCCTCTGCGATCCCGTTCTCTCCGAGCATGTAGAACTCAGTATACGGGTCTTTCTTCTCCGGCAGTGTGGAGAGGTAGCCCGCCAGAATCACGGCACCGACCAGTACTATCAGAAGGATGAACGTCAACAACTTTTCAACAGCAGATGCGGGCACAATTGAGCTCCTTGACCTTGTTCCCCATTCTCCGGGGCTTCTTTCCGGTCGGTCAGGTACAGCCGGAACGGCGCACCTGTCTCATCATAGATGGGATCTGCTATGAAAAAAGAGTATCGACTGTGTCCCGGGAGGCAGGGATCCGATTTTTCATTCGGCCTGATAATGGGTGGCTGGTAGGGTCATGCTATCACCGATCCGGCCTGGTGAGTACTTGACCTGCTGATGGAATGGAAATCTTTCAGAGATCCATCCGGGCATGAGACCTTCCCTGTACCTGGACGAAGAGACTCATCAGAGTTTTTTCTCATCCCTGAGACCATCTTTGTAAATGACGAAGGGACTCATCAGAGTTTTTTCAATCTATGAGACCATCTTAGTAAATGACGAAGGGACTCATCAGAGATTTTTCAATCCATGAGACTGTTCGCCTGGCCGAAAGGACGGGCGAACAGTTGAATGGACGCGAAAAATCTCATCAGAGATTTTTCAAGGCTACCAGATCCTTCACCCCTATCAGCCGCCAGACCAGTGACCGTTCCTCTCTGGCGATCACTTCAGGTGGATCCTCTGGGGAGTGGCCGAGAGCACCGAGGATGTTCTTTGAGAGGTGTTTCTCTGTGATGAGTTCGATGAACTGCTCTCGAATGAGTTTCTTCTCGATCGAATCCTCCACCTCTTCAAGCCTCCCCTGCATCGTCACGAAGGTATAGCAGGAGAGGTCGCTGGTGTAGCGTTCCACCTCGACTGAGACATAAGGGCTTTTTCTGAAGTATTCGATCTTCTTGCCGTACTTGGTCGAGAGGAAGTACAGAAATTTGCCGTCGAACACATACAGAAATGGGGCGATGTACGGGTACTTCTCTCCCTGGAATGCGATCCTGCTGATATATCCCTCCTCGATCAGCAGGTCATACTCCTTCTTCTCCATCCTTGGAATCTTTACGATCTCCATGAGTTCTCATCTGTTGATTGGAGAATGATGCCTAATAAACTCTTTTATTTATTATCAGGAATCAATTATCCGAAATGGGTTGTTTTTGATCTCTTGAAGAACTCCAATCCCGGTCGGATTGCGGGTGGTCGCCTTGTTTGAGTCGAATGAACGTATAGACACAAATAGCAGATCGTCCGAATGATCAGAGCATGAAGAAACGGGAACGAAAGCGGCCCCTTCGACCGGGCATGCCCCCCGGGTCGCTGGTCCCACTGGATAAGGAACTGACCGATACGGTCTCCATCCAGGTAATCCGGTACAATGACGAGCACTGGGAGGAGGAGACCATCGGCTCGATTGCCGACCTTCCCCCCCTGGACCCTGCGATGAAGGTCACCTGGATCAACGTGACCGGTCTCTCGGATATCGGTCTGATACGACAGATTGGGGTGCGTTTTAAGGTCCATCCCCTGATCCTCGAGGACATCCTGCACACCCGGCAGCGCCCCAAGTTCGAGGAGTTCGACGCCTACCTGTTCATGGTGATGAAGCTGATCACCAGTAGGGGTGTGGACTCTGAGATGGAGGCCGAGCAGGTGAGTGTGATCTTTGGTGAGCGCTACCTGATCACGTTTCTGGAGTCGGCGGACGCTGTCTTTGAACCGGTCAGGGACCGGATCAGAAAGGACGGCAGGATCCGGACCCATCCCAGCGATTACCTCGCCTACGCCCTGATCGATCTGATCGTCGACAACTACTTCGTGGTCCTTGAGAACCTCGGCGAGAAGATCGAGTTCCTCGAGGACGATCTGCTGACCCGTCCCGACCCGGCCACCCTCTCGGCGATCCACCAGCTCAAGAAGGATATGATCTTCATGCGCCGGTCAGTCTGGCCGCTCCGCGAGGTGATCTCCTCGCTGGAGCGATCGGACTCGCCCCTCATCCACCAGGAGACCATCCTCTACATCAGGGATGTCTACGATCACACCGTCCAGATGATCGATGCGATCGAGTCGTTCCGGGATATCATCGCCGGGATGATCGATATCTACCTCTCCAGCGTCAGCTTCCGGTTGAACCAGATCATGAAGTTTCTGACGCTGATCGCCACCATCTTCATCCCGCTCACCTTCCTAGTCGGGGTGTACGGGATGAACTTCCAGTACATGCCGGAGCTCTCCCTCCCGTGGGGGTATCCGGTGCTCTGGGGGGTGATGATCGTCATCGCCTCTGGAATGCTGGTCTACTTCTCCCGGCGCGGCTGGCTTTAGATTGAATGATGCCGATGGAGATGGCCGGCAACTAGCCGACCGATCTTCAGCGGATACGGGGTGACCAGGAAGAGAATGACGCTGACCGCTATGGTCACCGGCAGCACCATCATCGCGGTCAACAGCGAACTCTGGTCAGCGAGCATCCCGTTCAGGGCGACCCCGAGGCCGCCGGCTCCGACCACGACCCCCATGATCGAACCCGAGGCGAGGCCGATGTTGTTCGGGAGGAGTTCATGGGACATCGCGACGGTCACCGAGAAGGTGGACCAGAGCCAGAACCCGAAGAGAAGGAGCGAGGCGAGCGAGTAGATCCCTGGCAGGAGCAGGAACCCGTAGAAACAGGGGATCGAGAGGCCCAGGGCGGCGAGGACGAACTCTTTGCGTCCGTAGCGATCGGAGAGTCTTCCACCGGCGATCTGTCCGATCACCCCTCCGATCAGCATGAACGAGATGCTCAGATCCGCGCTCATCACCGGGTAGCCGAGTTGGACCATGTAGGACGGCAGGAACGCGACCACGCCGAAGAGCCCCCAGGCCCGAAATGTCGAGGCGAACATCAGCAGCAGGAACGGCCAGTGTGATGGATGGGGACTTTCTGTATGGATTTCATTCTCAGGATTCAGCCGGCTGGAGAGGTCCGGGTGGATCCGACGGAGAACCGGTACCAGCACGAGGACTGGCAGCAGGAGCAGGGCCATTCCCTGGAGCCCTGCAACGGCGAGGGCGATGCCGGCCAGCACCGGACCCAGGGCGAACCCGATGTTCCCCCCGACCACAAAGTACGAGAGCATCCGACCTCGATTCTGGTCGGTGCAGAACCGGCTGATGCAGGAGAGGCCGATCGGGTGGAACGAGCCGTGGCCGAGTGCGGCGATTCCGGCACAGAGGGCCAGCAGGGGGAACGAATCGGTGAACCCCATCAGGGAGATGAAGACGGCGCTGCCGGTGACGCTCAGCACCAGCGGGATCATGAACCCCCGGGTATCTGCCAGCCAGCCGAAGAGCGGCTGGGTCATCGAGGATGCGAGGTTGTAGATGGTGACCAGCAGCCCTGCAAGAAAATACGAGAGATCGTGATGAGCGATCAGGTACGGCAGGACCGCCGGGATGACGGTCATATAGATGTCAGTGACCAGGTGAGCTGACGATAAGCCAAGAATTGTGGATGTCTCTTCTTTCACGCTTCGATTCGCCTCAAAAGAACGATCTCGACCGGGATCTCCCGTATCCGTTCTTTGTGAAATGAAAAAGTTTTTTTGATTGGGAAGGCTGCGGCGACGACGCTCTCGATCGTCGCTCTGCCTTCGATATAACTCTGGATGAATGGGAGCGACCCCTGGTTGAAGATCCCGTAGACCACCTTCCCTGCAAGCAGGGCACGGTCGATGAACGGCCGGTCAGCATGTTTCTTCTGAGCCCCGAACGGAGGGTTCATGATCACCGTATCGAAGGGACCGTCGAGGGGGAGCGTCTGGTCGCTCACATCCCCGGTGATGAAGGTGGCCGAAATACCACAGCGTCTTGCGTTCGCTTCTGCGACCTGAATGGCCCTGGCATCGATGTCGATGCCGGTGACGCTGACGGCTCCCATCATCGCTGCCCCGCAGGTGAGGACACCGGTGCCGCATCCGAGGTCGAGGATCGAACGGTCCTCGAGGTCTCCCTGCATCAGGGCATGATAGAGGAGCCTGGCCGCGACTGGGGCCGGCGTCTGGTACTGTTCCAGGTCTGCTCTCGGGCGCTCAAAGGTATTGAGTTTCTCGAGGGCCATCTCCAGGTTCTTCAGTTTCATCGTATCTCGTCGACTGCGTAGTCGTCCCAGTTCCGCTGACCACAGACGATCTCGAACTCTTCAGGGGTGATCACCGGTACCGGGAACCGGACCTGGTCGTCGTAGGCGATCCTCGGACAGGCCGTGTTCACGTAGCACCCGAATCCGAGGTTCAGCAGTGCGTCAGGGCTCACCTCCTGGAGGGTGACGATCATCGCTCGGTCATCGAGGGAGGCCAGGCGTTCTGCCAGGGCCGCCCGTCGCTGGCCCGATTTGGTACTGAGCAGGATTCCATAGGATTCTGCCTCTTTTGCCTGCTCGATCAGCCCGAACCTGCGCCGAAGGAGGCGTGAACTGTCGACCACCCCGGCATTCCGTGTGAACGGGTCGAGGGCGATCACCCGTTTCCCGGTGGCCAGCTGCACCCCGATCGGATGGAAGAGACCGGTCCCGATGAAGAGGATCTCGTTCACTCCATCGATCCGTGCCGCCCGGTAGGTGCACCCGAGTACCTGGCCGGCTGCCGGGGTCCGCCCAGCACCATCTCTGATCACGGCCTCGATCCCATGGTCAGCCAGGTACTGTGCGGCAGCAGCGAGGAGGTGGGCGTGCTGAACGGTGGTTATGAGGCCAATCCGTCTCTCCTGCAGCAGGGGGATGGCCTGGTCCAGGGAGGAGAGATCGAAGTCCTGCTCGAAGGGCAGGCAGATCACCTGCGGGTGATCCTCGACCGGGGTGTGCCCGATATGCACCAGCACGTCGGCCTCGGCCAGGGCGGAGAGGGCCAGGTCACAGGCCCCGTAACAGGGGTCCCCGCTCAGAATCACTGAGAAGCCGGCTGCCTTCAGGTCCCCGGCCAACCCGGCTCCCTGCCGCTTCAGCCCCTCCGGGAGTTGGAGTGCGACACGGTGAGCCCCCCGTCGGTGGAGTTCTCCGATCAGGTCAGCAGTGTTTATCGATGACATGGACCCGTTCGTTCACCTCGATCTTCGTCAGTGATTTATAATCCCTGCCGATATCCGGGTTCCCGCGCTGGATCACAACGCAGATGTCGACCACGTCGACACCGATCTGCCCGAGGGCCGAGAGGAGTGCCCGTGCCGTCCCGCCGGTGGAGATCACGTCGTCGATGATCACCACGCGATCGCCTGCGAAGAGGCCGTTCAGGTACAGCTCCCCCTTGGAGTAGCCGGTGGTCTGGTGGACCGCCACCTCGCCGGGGAGTTTATACTCCCGCTTTCTGACGATGTTCATCGGGATGCCGGTCATCAGGGAGAGGACCGTTCCGATATGGATCCCCATCGCCTCGGCGACCACGATCTTGTCGACCTTATCCAGGTCCAGCATCTTCACCATCGCACACCCGATCTCCCGCAGGAGTTCGGGTTCAACGATCGGCACCCCGTCGGAGATGGGGTGAATAAAATAGTTGTATCCATTCCGCTGCACCATCGGACAGGTCTCTAGGGACGTCACCAATTTTTCAAGCATTCTAGTCTCACTTATTCTCCAATGTCTATGAGGAACTGTTCGATCATGTCGGCGGTCACGTGCGGCATGCAGATGATTCGCATGTGTCCCCGTCGGGTCTGGGATACGACCCAGTTCTTCGGGGCCGGATGGTTTGTGATGAAGGTGGCCACGTTCACGTCCGGGGTCACGGCCCTCGGGAACCCGAGTGTCTCCATCCCCCGGATCAGCCGGCTGGTATTCTTCATGCACCCGGCCACCACTGCCTCCATTCCGTCCCTGCCCATGTAATCGAGGACAGCAAGAGCCCCGGCCACCGAGGCGCCCGGCCTGGTGCCGGCCAGGGTGTACTCCTGCTTGACGGTCAGGTACGGGGTGTCGATGTTCAACAGCCCGAGCATCTGTGGTTCGCGGACCAGCAGCGCCCCTGCCGGCAGGGTGCTCATCCCCATCTTATGCGGGTCGACGGCGATCGAGGAGACCCCGGGGAGGGCGAAGTCGAAGGCCGGGGGGTTCGGGAGGAACGGTATTACAAGCCCCCCGAATGCCGCATCGACATGCAGGTAGAGATCTTCCTCCTCTGCGATCGTGGCGAGGGCACCGATGTCATCCACCATCCCGTACTCGGTGCTCCCTGCTATTCCGACCAGGGCGATCGTATTCTTATCGATCGCATCGCTGACCTCACTGATGTCAGTCCGCATGGACCGGTCCGCCGGGACGGTCTTCATCTGGATCCCGAGTATGTCGCAGGCCTTCTTGAACGAGAAGTGCGAGGTCTCGGGGATCACCACGTTCGGTTTGTCGACCTTCTTTTGAGCTTTTGCAATCCGAAGGGCCTGGATGTTCGACTCGGTCCCGCCCGAGGTCGCATATCCGCCGGCCTCCCTGTGGTGAAAGAGGTCGCCGAGCCGCTCGATCAGCAGCCGTTCGAGAGAGGCGGTGCCCGGAAAGAGACCCGGATCTCCGAGGTTCGTCTCCATGAACATCAGATGTGCCTTCACCGCAATTGGGTGAGGTACCGTGCACATCGAACTTAAAATATGAGAGTGACAGAGGTCTTCCTCTCTCTTTTTCGAGAGGAAAGAGAAGAGTTCTTCCTCAGCCAGCCCTTTATTGAGCATTGTTCTTTCTCGCCGCTTCAAGAAGTATCCGCTGCTCGGTGCGTGCCACGGCATGTCGGATCTTAGCGATTGCGTCGATGTTTGCTGATATACTGCTGATGCCGTGATCGACGAGCCACTCTGCCATCACCGGGTCAGATCCGGCCTGACCGCAGATCGAGCATTCGATTCCGTAGTCTCTACAGACCCTGATCGCAGAGTCGATCAGTTTCAGCACGGCCGGGTGCTTGGGCTTGTACATATCGGTCAGGTGCTCGTTGTTCCGGTCGATCGCCAGCGTGTACTGGATCAGATCGTTGGTGCCGAACGAGGCAAACTTGATCCCGCACTTGGCAAAGTCCTCGATCAGGACGGCGCTGCTCGGGATCTCGATCATGATACCGAGCGTCACCTTCTCGACGTCGACACCCCAGCCGGCGAGCATCGCCTTGGCCTGGATGAACTCGTCAGGATGCCCGACCAGCGGGAACATCAGGCCCATGTTGTCGTAGCCCTCGTTCCAGAGCCGCTTGAATGCCTCGACCTGCATCCTGAACTGTTCGGGGCTCCGGAGGTCGCGCCTGATTCCACGCCATCCGAGCATCGGGTTGTGTTCGATCGGCTCGTCCTCGCCGCCCTCCATGTTCCGGAACTCGTCGGTCGGTGCGTCGAGAGTCCGGACCCAGACCGGTTTCCCCGGGAACGCGTCCAGCACGGTCTTGATCCCGTTGTAGAGTTCGAGGATGAACTCCTCTTCCTTTCCGTTCTTGATGAACCAGTTCGGCGTCTTGTTCAGCCCGAGGATCAGATGCTCGATCCTGAGCAGCCCGACCCCGTCCGCTCCGGTGGCTGCAGCCCGCTGCGCAGCTTCTGGAAGCGAGACGTTCACCTTCACGCTGGTGGCGGTGATCACCGGCGCCGCGGCTGCCACCGGCTGCCCGGCGTTTGCCGCTGCTGGTGCAGCCTGGACTGCCCCCTCGTAGACGACTCCCTTCTCACCGTCGACGGTCACCAGTTGCCCCTGTCTGAGGGTACCGGTTCCGTTTCTGGTTCCGACCACGGCCGGTGTGCCGAGTTCCCTGCTGACGATCGCGGCGTGGCAGGTCATTCCGCCCTCGTCGGTCACGATCGCCTTCACCTTGCGCATCGCAGGGACCATGTCGGGGTTGGTCATCCGGGTGACCAGGATGTCGCCCTCCTTGACGATCCCGATGTCCTTTGCGTCCATCAGGATCACGACTTTGCCGGTTGCAATCCCCGGAGAGGCTCCCTGGCCCTGGACGAGGATCTTCCCCTGGATAGCCCCGGTGGGCAGGGGTGCGTTCTTCCCGTTCGCCATTCCGATCGTCGTGATCGGGCGGGACTGCAGAATATAGAGCGAATTTCCGATGATCGACCATTCAACATCCTGAGGAACACCGTAGTGGTCCTCGGCGATCTTGCCGAACATCGCGAGCCTGGCCACCTCATCGTTCGAGAGGACCTGGGCGTCCTGCCTGGAGGGTGAGACCTCGACGACCTTCGTCCCCTTCCTGCCGTCAGGGACGATCTCGACCTTCTTGTTGGCGATTAACTGGTCGACGACCTTCTCGGTCCGCTGGTCGAAGATATAGTTGTCAGGAGAGACCGTGCCTGATACGACGGCTTCACCGAGCCCCCACGAACCTTCGATGATCGTCAGCGGCTCGCCGGTCACCGGGTGACTGGAGAACATCACGCCGGCCTTCTCGGAGTGGACCAGCTGCTGTATGACGACGGCGATGTTCACACTCCGGTCGTCGAATCCCTGCTTTGAGCGGTAGTAGATGGCCCGGGCTCCATAGAGCGAGGCCCAGCACATCTTGACCGCTTCGATCAGGTCATCGACCCCTTTGATATTCAGGTATGTCTCCTGCTGCCCTGCAAAACTGGCATCCGGGAGATCCTCTGCGGTCGCACTCGACCTGACCGCGACGATCATCTCCTCTGGAGACATTTTATGGTATGCTGCTTTGATATCGTCCTGGATCTTCTGTGGCATCATTGCATCAATAACTGATGCTATTGCCTCTGCAGCTGTTGCCTCGAGAGATTCGTTGTTCTCGACATCGAGTTTCTCCATCCTCTGGAACAGTGTATCCTCAAGTCCTGTCTCAACCAGGAACCTGCGGAATGCCTGAGCTGTCACCACAAATGCTTTCGGGACCGGAAGTCCGATGGATGCCATCTCACCGAGTGAAGCACCTTTCCCTCCTACGGAGGGAATATCCTCTTTCCTTATCTCCTCGAGCCATAGAATATTCGGCACTTCGTTCATGCATGCACCCCTTTAATCTTCACTATTATCTCCGGTTTTATGTTTAATTAGACTTTCTTAATCAGACGTTCGAGAAGCGGCAACGATCGAAGAGATTATGTGCACCAGGTTGTTATGCGTCCGTTTTCCTCGAACGATGATTCCCGGTTCCGGGAGGGTGAGGGATGATAATAAATGGTTGAGGGGCTCCTGAATAATCCCTCTCATCATTGTGACCCGGATTCGGGATGAGGCAGGAACGGTGTGAGCGCCTGTGCCAGTTTTGCCACGTCCATCGACTGGAGCACCACCTTTCCGGGCCCCTGCAGTGTCGTCAGAAAGAGCCCTTCCCCGCCGAAGAGGATGGTGGTGACCCCGCCGGCACGGGCGATGTCGTACCTGACCGTCGAATCGAACCCGACGACCAGCCCGGTCTGGACCTTCATCACCTGGTCCGGGGCGAGGGTCATCTCAACGACATCCCCGCAGCAGTGGAGGAAGGCCGTTCCGTGACCGCTCAGTTTCTGCATCACGAACCCTTCGCCGCCGAAGATGCCGGCCCGGATCCGTTTGGTGAAGGCGATGTCCAGGTCGACCCCCATCTCTGCGCAGAGGTAGGCGTCCCGCTGGGCGATGAATTCGTTCCCGTTGAAGGAGACCGGAACGATCTTGCCGGGCACGTTCCCGGCGAAGGCCACCTGTCCTCCGCCCCCGGATGGGGTGAAGTGGGAGAGGAAGAAACTCTCGCCGGTTACCATCCGTTTCAGCCCCTTGAAGAGCCCGCCGGTCACCGCACTGGTCATCTTCATATTGCCGCTCATATTGACCATCGCCCCGGCTTCGGCGGCGATCTCTTCACCCTCTACAAGGGAGAGGGTGACCATCTGCAGGTTGTCGCCTGTTATCGTGTACTGCATGCCAGTTCCTCTGGCAGCCGGTATAAAAAATGTTGTGGAACTGGATCCCGGTGATGGAGGTATCGGATATGTCGAATCTTTTATCAGAAGATTCAGTGCATAGTATCCGGTATGGCGTCTCCGGTATATTTTGCACGTGTGCGGGCCAGGTCCCCTGGTGAGAACAAGATCAGCAGGGTGCGTGCCCTCTTCGAACGGGCAGGGTTTGCCGGGCATCTCACACCCAGCGAGGCAACGGCCATCAAGCTTCACTTCGGTGAGGCCGGCGGTGACGGGTATATCAACCCGGTCCTGGTCAGGCAGGTGGTGGACAAGGTGAAGGAGTCGGGTTCCCGGCCGTTCCTGACCGATACCAACACCCTGTACCTGGGGTCGCGGTCCGATGCGGTCGACCACATCACCACGGCCATCGGCCATGGTTTCGACTACGCGGTGGTCAACGCCCCGGTGATCATCGCCGACGGGCTCCGCGGCGGCAATGTCACGTCGGTGCCGGTGCAGGGGAAGCACTTCTCCTCGGTGAAGATCGCCGGCGACATCGCGGCGGCCCGATCGATGATCGTGCTCTCCCATTTCAAGGGGCACGAGGTGGCCGGGTTTGGCGGGGCGATCAAGAATCTCGGAATGGGGTGTGCATCCCCGGCCGGCAAGCGGGAGCAGCATTCGGCCCGGCCGATGGTCGTTCGCGATCTCTGTATCGGCTGCCAGACCTGTCTGCCGGTCTGTCCGCAGCAGGCGATCGGGATGGACGAGGGTGCGGCGCTGATCAGTAAAGACCGGTGTATCGGCTGCTTTGAATGCATGACCGTCTGTCCGGAGCGTGCGATCGATGTGGACTGGGAGACCGATATCCCGACGTTCACCGAACGGATGGTCGAGTATGCTGCCGGGGCGGCGAAGACCAAGGAGGGGAGGATCGGATATATGAACTTCCTGCTGAACATCACGCCGGACTGTGACTGCGTGCCCTGGTCGGACCGACAGATCGTCCCTGACATCGGGATCCTGGCCTCCAACGATCCGGTGGCGATCGATGCAGCCAGCTTCGATCTGGTGAATCAGCAGATCGGGTTCTCCGACACCATGCTGACCGATCACTTCGCCGCCGGCGAGGACAAGTTCACCGGCCTCCGGTGTGTCACCGACGGACGCCGGCAGGTCCAGTACGCCGAAGAGATCGGCCTCGGCATCGGGGCATATGATCTGATCGAGATCTGATCCCGATCAGATCGCGTTATTTTTAGTTGCTTCCCGTTCGGACGAGCATTTTATCGGGATCCTCCTCCCTATGCTGATCCATACGAGGAAGAGGCTATGTCTTATACAACCAGATCCACGATCTACTTCGATTCGCCGGGACCCGCAAACACGGCCGACGCAGCAGCCTGTGCGGTTGCACGGGCAGAGGAGGCTGGATGCAGCACCATCGTGCTGGCCAGTACCACCGGGTCGACGGCCCTCGCCTTTCTGCCGTATGTGCAGAAGGCCGGTCTGCGGCTCGTGGTGGTGACTCACGTCTATGGGTTTACGAAACCGGGTGTCTGGGAGTTTTCGTCCGAAGCCGCTGCAACCCTGAAGGCGGCCGGCGCCACCGTGGTGACCGGCACCCATGTCCTCTCCGGGCTTGAGCGGTCGCTCGCACGGTCACCAAAGGTCGGCGGCGGTTCGAGGACTGAAGCGATCGCCGAGGCGCTCCGTAAAACCGTCGCCGTCGGGCTGAAGGTTGCGGTGGAGTGCGTGCTGATCGCAGCCGATCAGGGGATTATCTCCATCGATGACGAGGTGGTCGCTGTCGGAGGGACCGGGTCGGGTGCGGATACGGTCTGTGTGATCAGACCCTCGTATACCGCCTCCTTCTTCGATCTGCAGGTTCGCGAGATCGCGGCGATGCCCCGCGTGAGGTGAACGGGTGTTCGTCGACACGTTACGACTGCTCAAGCGGATGCCGGGTCTCTTCATCCCGGGGGTGTTGATCGCCGTGCTGGATGCCATCCAGATCTGGTTCTCGCTGACCGGGGAGACGTTCATCGCACCGCGGCTGCTTGCCGTGGAACTGGTGCTGATGCCGTTTGCGTTTGCAGCGGTGTACGGTGCGATCAAGGCCGATGATGCCTCATTCAAAAGTCTGATCCGAGAAGGTTCGCGCAACTACTTCCGTGTATTGCTGCCGGGGCTGCTGGTGGCGTTCGGAGCGGTGGCCATCGCGGTCGTCGCGACCGGGCTGATGATGGCTCTGGTTCAGACCGATTCTGTAGGGCTGGTGGCGCTGGTGATGATGCTGGTGATCGCGGTCTTTGCCCTGCTGACGCTCTTCTACGACACGGCTGCGGTCTTTGAGGAACAGAGCGTCTTCAATGCGATCCGGCGGTCCGTTGCGGTGGTGAGCCGGGTCCCAATGGCGGCGGTCAGATTCCTGTTCGCTGCTATTCTGGTTGCGCTGGGGATCGGTGTCCCGTTGCTGGTCATCTGGACTGCGGCCCTGTACCAGCAATTGACACCGATCGCAACGATGACTCCCGTCGAGGCGGCGGCCTTCACTCAGGATCAACTCTTCGCACTGATCGGGTCGAATGGGGCCATGATCACCACGGGTCTTTACTTTGTCGGTTTCCTGTTCTTCTTCACCCTGATGACCACCTACAAGGCGCTGCTCTTCAAGGAGGTCGCTGCTGAGGAGGTTTCAGCGGAGCCGCAGGGCGAGTACGATGAGAAGGGCCGGTACTACCGGTACTGATCTTTTTTTAATATCATCGTCTTTATCAACAGGAGCCTGCTGATAAAGTAAAAGAGAAAACCGTATTAATCGTTCAGACTAATTTTAATCCATTTATGGTGGTTCTCATTGAAGGTTTTCTCATTACTCTGCATCCTGCTCCTCCTCTGCGGTAGTGTCCAGGCCGTGACGGCAACAGAGACATATCTATCTTCCAGACTGTGGGGAACCCCTGGATTTGGGATCAATCAGTTCAACTCCCCTGAAGGGATTGCGGTGGATGGTACTGGCAATGTTTATGTGGCCGACATGAACAACGATCGTATATCGTTCTTCACGAAGGCTAGCTTACCACAGATGCCTTCATCAATTGGGAGGATCGGTTCTGGGCATGGACAGTTCTTCTATCCCCACGGGGTTGCAGTGGATAGCACTGGCAATGTTTATGTGGCTGATACGGGTAACCACCAGATTCAGAAGTTCACGGTAAATGGTAACTTCAACACGCAATGGGGAATTAAGGGCTCGGGGACCAATCAGTTCAACTCCCCTGAGGGGATTGCGGTGGACGGTGCTGGCAATGTTTATGTGGCCGATACGGGTAATAACCGCATTGAAAAATTCACATCCTCGGGGGATATTGTCACCTCCTGGGGTTCCTATGGTTCGGAAGTTGGGCAGTTCAACAGACCAACCAGTGTTGCTGTGGACAACACAGGAATAGGATATATCTACGTCGCAGATACCGGTAACAACCGCATTCAGAAATTCACATTGACCGGTGACCTCGTTGCGACAAGGAGCATATCCAACTCTGGGGCCAGCCAGTTCAACAGACCGACCAGTGTCGCTGTTGACACCGGTGGGAGTGTTTATGTTGCGGACACTGGCAATAATCGGATCCAGAAGTTCACGTCTTCAGGTGACCTCATCACCTCCTGGGGCTCTTATGGTTCGGAATCAGGCCAATTTGTTTCTCCATGCGGAATAACGGTTGATGGTGAAGGTACCGTCTATGTGGCCGATACTGGTAACAATCGCATTCAGCGGTTCACGCCTGTGCAGACCTATGCCACCCTTGACTTTGTCCCAGGTACAAAAACGCTGGTCCTTGGTGAACACCAATCGTTTGATCTCACCCTCTCTGGAATAGATACCGGCCTTTCGGGGTCTGAGGTCATTGTATCCGTTGCTAATCCCTCAGTCCTTGATATTGTTGGAGCCAGCCCACCCGTTTGGTCTTCGACACCACAATACTATGATCTTCCTTCATCTGCGGTCACAATCGGGGGTGCGGACCTTGGGAATAGGGTCCAGGGACGGATGTCTAATATCCCCCTCGGCAATCTCACGGTTCAGGGGAAATTGCCTGGGACAACCAGTCTGGATGTGACCCGGTATCAACTGGACGATGATTCAGGTAATCTGGTACCGGTCATCACCATGTCTGTTGTCATCACCGTCAGCGGCACACTGATACGGTCACTTCCTTCGTCTGATACTCCGCCCCACGATCTGGACCAGGATGGTCTATATGAGGATGTGAATGGCGATGGGGTTTTTAACTTCAACGATGTGATTCAATACTTCAACCAGATCGACTGGATCTCTGATAATGAACCGACAGTGGCCTTCGACTTCAATCGAAACGGGCGTGTCGACTTCGGGGATATTGTGACATTGTTTAATATATTGTGAACTCGGGTGTTGGAAGAGCCAGCTCCCTGATGACCCTGCCGGCCGGCCAGCACCGGCTGGCGTTGAAGTGCCCGATCGACTACGTCAACATCACCTGGATCACCTCCTTTTTTTATATCAGACCCCTCTGTAGACCGGATATCCAGATGAGGATACTTTATAACCGGGCTCGTTTTGAGTCTCTATACAGGGGCATGACCGGGATCTGAAGTGATGAATGTTGAATCCTGAATGACACCACGTTTTACCTGAAGTCCACGTGCATCGATCTGATGCTGTAGTTCGTTCCAGATCTCATCCAGTACCTCAACCTCAATCAACAGATTCTTAAACGACCAGATCGTCGAACGATTGGGGATAATCTCAGGAACACTCAGAAAAAAGACACGATACCGAAGTCCATAAGCATACAAGATGAAAATTTCGAGGGGAACCTGTGAGTTCCCGATTTTTATTTAAGTACCGGAACGAGATTCGATCGCTTGCCTGTCGTTCGAGTTCAGAATCAGAAAGGCCAGACCACTGCTGGAGAGCAGGTAACTTCATGAGCACAATCACGTCGATGTGAGGATGATCACCAAATTCAGTATCACTCCGATACGCCAGGGACAGAAGAGGGCGAAGCCGTTCCCCGTCGATCATACTGCTGATCCCATGGAGAGGATCTTCGCCAGGGGTTGCGATATCAGCATATTCCAGGTTGAAAAAGAAGTTCCCGAACGTGCTTGTGTTAAGAGGTCTATAATTGGATAAAAGTAATCTGAGGTTAATAGTTATTCTCATTGGAAATACTTTCGGGACTGTACATTCCCTTCTTTTATCAATTACGTATATAAATTCCTTTTAATCAATGGGCTATTTCTTGAGGTTAATAACTAATCTCCTGAATATTTTTAAAATGATACGGTCAATACGCTTAAAATCGGAGATAATATAAGTAAGTTTCTCATTCTTCATATGCATTTCTATAATCATACGAGGATTGAATCATGGCAAATCTACTCAAAAGAATGACGTGGCTGCTGATTGGGGTGTTCATCGTTTCGTGCCTGCTGATGATCACGCCTGTGGCGGCGAAATCTGTCTCCCTGACTGGCATTGTTACTGATTCAATCACTGGTTTACCAGTGTCGGGTGCGACAATCACCGTCCATGGCACAGGGGTTACAACGAACAGTGTATCCTCAGGCAGTGACGGGCATTATTCGCTTGTTTTTTCTGTATCAAGTTATATCTATGCTGCACTTTGTGATATTCATAAGGATGGATATGTGGAGAGCAACAACAACCCAATTGCATTTTTAGGATCATCTACATCAAAAGACTACAAACTCGCCCCGGTCCTCCGGACCCTTACCGGTACGGTTACTGATTCGATCACCGGTCAGCCTGTATCGAATGCGACAATCTCCGTTCACGGCTATGAGACAACCTCGAACAATACTCAATCGGATAGTGATGGGCACTATTCGGTCGATTTTCAAACATCGGGTTCTCTCGCTGTTCCGTTCTGCGATATTCATAAGGATGGATATGTGGAGAACAACAACAACCTGATCTCGCTATCAGGGTCTGTAATATCAAAAGACTATAGACTCACCCCGGTCCTCCGGACCCTTACCGGTACTGTTACTGATTCGATCACCGGTCAGCCTGTATCGAATGCGACAATCTCCGTTCACGGCTATGAGACAACCTCGAACAATACTCTATCGGACAGTGACGGATATTATTCGCTCGATTTTCAAACATCGGGTTCTCTCGCCGTTCCGCTCTGTGATATTCATAAGGATGGATATGTGGAGAACAACAACAACCTGATCTCGTTATCAGGGTCTGTAATATCAAAAGACTATAGACTCACCCCGGTCCTCCGGACCCTTACCGGTACTGTTACTGATTCGATCACCGGTCAGCCTGTATCGAATGCGACAATCTCCGTTCACGGCTATGAGACAACCTCGAACAATACTCAATCGGATAGTGATGGGCACTATTCGGTCGATTTTCAAACATCGGGTTCTCTCGCCGTTCCGCTCTGCGATATTCATAAGGATGGATATGTGGAGAACAACAACAACCTGATCTCGCTATCAGGGTCTGTTATATCAAAAGACTACAAACTCACCCCGGTCCTCCGGACCCTTACCGGTACTGTTACTGATTCACAATCCGGTCAGCCTGTGTCGAATGCGACAATCTCCATTCACGGCTATAAGACAACCTCGAACAATACGTCATCGGACAGTGACGGACATTATTCGCTCGATTTCCAAACCTCTGATTCTCTCGCAGTCCCGCTCTGTGATATTCATAAGAATGGATATGTGGAGAACAACAACAACCTGATCTCGCTATCAGGGTCTGTAATATCAAAAGACTTCCAGCTCACCCTGACCCAGACCCTGAACGGTACCGTCGTCGATCGATTCACCGGTCTGCCGGTGTCCAATGCGAAGATCCTTATTAACGGGAACCAGGTTACTTCCACGGGGAATGGAAGTTTCACCTTGAGTAATGTCACCCCTACCGTAGTCGACATAAATGGTAATGCTCTGAATGTCCTGGCGTCGAACACCTACTGGTCTCATAGTAGCCTCTTCTCTTACTCATCTGCTGAACTTCAACGCGGCTCAAAGGATCTCGGGACGATCGAACTCACTCCGTATCTGGCAGGATATGTAACCAATTCTGCTAATCAACCGGTATCGGGGGCGCACATCACCCTCACCGTGCATTCATTGGTAGTGACCTCCGGTTCGGCGACATCGGATAATTCGGGGTACTATCTTTCTCAATTGGAGATACCCGATGGTCTCGTTCTGACTAACATCTCCTCCGTGAACCTGACAGTGATGAAGGATGGATATCTGCCATACTCCACTGAACTTGGGGCATCTGATTTTCTCAATCCCTCCCTCCATAATATCACATTCACCCCGATTGCACTCAACAACTGCACCCCTGACCATGCAGAGACCAACAACACGTCGGTCTCTTTCACGCTCACCACCTCTGGTATCATCTCACCACAGGAGGTCAGGCTTGTGAAGGCCGGCCAGACGAACATCACGGCCGGTTCGGTTGCGATGACACCTGATAGAAACGCCATCACCGGAACCTTCAACCTCAGGAATGCAGCCCTTGGGGATTGGGGGATTGTGGTTGTGAATGGGGATGGGGCCGAGGTAAAATGGGCTGGCACCTTCACGATTCTGCAGCAACTGGTCGCGAACTTCACCGCCAACACGACAGCAGGAAACCGACAACTCCCTGTCCAGTTCACGGACCTGTCGACGGGTTCTCCGATCTCCTGGCTCTGGGAGTTTGGTGACGGCAACTCTTCAATGGAGCAGAGCCCGGTTCACATCTACACGGATGCCGGGAACTATACGGTGAACCTGACGGCAACCAATGCTGGCGGGAGTAACACCACGGCGAAGACGAACTACATTACTGTCCGTGCCCCGGTGCCGCCCACCACCGCTCCAACGACAACTGCTCCAACAACAGCACCAGCAACGACCGTACCGACGAGGATTCCGACGACGATCCCGACGACGATACCGGTGACCCCGACGCCGACCGCGACGGTTCCGCCGCTGGTAGCGAACTTCAGTGCGAATGTGACGGCTGGCCAGACTCCGCTCGCCGTGCAGTTCACTGATGCGACCACCGGTCTGGTCAGGCAGTACTTCTGGCAGTTCGGCGACGGCGGGGCCTCGTTCGATAAGAACCCGGTCCACACCTACTCGGCAGCCGGGAAGTACACCATCTCTCTCTTTGTGATCGATCAAAATGGATGGCAGGTGAAGACGAATGAGCAGTACATCACCGTCACTGCACCGGGAACACCGACGGTCTCGCCGACCGTGACGACAACAGTGACAGCGACAACGCCGGCTCCAACCACTACAACAACCATCACTCCCATCGTGACAAAGACCATCCCGGTGACGCCGACCGTGGCCCCGCTTCCGATCGCGAACTTCGTGGTCACCTACCAGAGCGGTGCCGGCTCGATGGGCATCCAGGTCACCGATGCCTCGACGAATGCGACCGTGGTGAAATATGATCTCGGCGACGGCACGACCACCGCCTATAAAAACTTCAAGTACACCTACTGGCAGCCTGGCACCTACACGGTCAAACTGATCGCGACGAACGATGCAGGGTCCTCAACGAAGACTGTCACGGTGACGGTGCCGGCCGGATCACCCACGACCACGACCGTATCGCCGACGGTGACCGTGACGACGCCGGCCCCAACTATGACGACCGTCTCGCCGACAACGACCATGACCACACCGGTCACGCCGACTGTGACCTCAACCTTCACCCCGACACCGACACCAACCATTCCGAATCTCCCGGTGGCGAACTTCACGGTCACCTTCCCGGGTGGCATTGGCTCGATGGGCATCCAGATCACAAACACCGCGGTGAATGCGACCTCGGTCCATTATAACCTCGGCGACGGGGCGACCACTGCCTACCCGAACTTCACCTACTCATACTGGCAGCCTGGGAACTATACCATCAACCAGACCGCGACCAATGCGGCTGGGTCTTCCAATAAGACCATTATGGTGACGGTGCCGGTTGGGTCGATCCCGACCACAATCCCACCGACCATCCCAACTACCACGGTCTCACCGACGGTGACCGTCACCGGTTCGGCCTTTGACGGCCTGCACACGATCCCCGGCACCCTGCAGGCCGAGGACTATGATCTCGGCGGTGAGGGTGTCGCCTACCACGATACCACCCCTGGAAACGAGGGCGGCGTCTACCGGCATGACGACGTCGATATCGAGCAGCTCGACACCGACGGGTCGCCGAACGTCGGTTGGATCCGTGCCGGCGAGTGGCTTGGGTACACCGTGAACGTCAGCACTGCCGGCACCTACACGGCCGGGTTCCGTGTTGCTTCCTCCCACACAGGTTCATCTGTCCAGATGTACGTTGACGACGGTACGACCCCGGTCGCGACGGTGAGCGTCCCGAACACTGGCGACTGGCCGGTCTTCCAGACCGTTCAGGTTCCAGTGACCCTGCCGGCCGGTACTCACCGACTGAAGTTTTCGTTCCCGACCGATTTCGTCAACATCAACTGGATCAGTTTCGCCTGATAGGGACCGGGTGTCATCTCTTTTTTTTCCTGTGAAACTTCTGTGCGGCCGGTTTTTTTCGACGGCACGGATGGTTTGAAGCATTTCATAGTACACGGGAAGATTCGAGGGTCGGAGGTCCGAACAATTCCTGATGGGGTGTGCCCCTCCTGGTGATGGAGTGTCCTGGAGGGGTTGTTCTATTATCATCCTGAATATCCCATTCCAGCCGGTGATTTTGAATATCAATGATCCTTAACGGCTTTTAATCTGATATTCTTGGAATTGCAGATATTCCCGTGCGAAATATCAGAAAGTTCGTGGGATCAAATATGGTGATTATTTATGATGACTCGTCCTCAAATGTACTAAAAATTCCAATCATCCTTTACCAAAAAAGAGAGGTTCAAACCATGACAACACAACTTCAAAGACTGATCAGGCCGCTGATCGTGCTGATCCTCGTCTCCAGTCTTTTGCTTATCCCGCCGGTGACGGCAATGCACACAGAGACGCTAACAGGTACCGTAGTTGATTCCTACACCCATCAACCAATAAACCATGTAGAGATCACTACCTCACAAGTGCCCGGTCCTCATTTTTATACTGATTCTAATGGGGTTTTCTCAATCGAAGTGGATAATTCCCAGAGCGGGATTTCTTATACCCTGGGCCTCACGCCTCCTGAGGCTGCTGATTACCAGTACCGTGATAGGGAGATCACCTATTCATTTAGTGCTGCAGAAATTTCAGCCAGATCAAAGGATCTTGGGCAGATCGAACTCACCCGAAAGGTTTCAGGGTACGTCACTGATTCTGTTACGGGGCAGCCATTATCGGGTGTGCATGTCTCTCTGGGTCCCTCGTCGGGTACCTCGGATGGTAATGGATATTATTATATTCGGTTGCAAGATGCAGGCCTTAATCAAAATGGCCTCTCCTTCAGGGGTGTATATTACTTGATTGCGACCAAGGATGGATATCTGTCTTCCTCCATTCCGTTTGGTATCTATGATGGGGATGGAACTCATCTCTATAACATCCAGCTCACCCGGGCCTTCACGGCGAACTTCTACGCCTTTGGCCACGTCGGCCAGGCTCCGTACTCAGTCCGGTTCATGGATCAGTCCGTTGGCTCGCCGACCGCCTGGAAGTGGGATTTCGGGGATAACACGACCTCGACCGAGCAGAACCCGACGCATGTCTACAACCGGACCGGCGCCTATAACGTTGCCCTGACCGCCTCGAACGACCAGGCGAGCGACACCTGCACCCAGTACCGATGTGTCATCGTGAACGACGTGCCTGTGGCGAACTTCACGACCAATGCGACCTCCGGCCAGACGCCGTTCTCGGTGCAGTTCACCGACCAGTCCACCAGCGGTGCGGACGGGTACCAGTGGCAGTTCGGCGATGGTGCGACCTCGACCGAACAGAACCCGGTCCACACCTATACGACCTCCGGGTCATACACGGTGATGCTGACGGTCTCCGAGCCCAACTATGGGAGTGTCTTCGTCCAGAAGCCGGGGTACATCACGGTCGGCGACCCCTCGACGATCGGGTTCTCGGCGAACGTGACGACCGGTCTCTCACCGCTTCCGGTGCAGTTCAACGAGTCGGTGAACGGATCTGTCCAGTACTCGTTCTGGCATTTCGGTGACGGTTCGACCTCGATGGATTCCAACCCGGTCCACGTCTATGATACGCCCGGCCAGTACACGGTCTCGCTGATGACCGTCGGCTCCAATGGAACTGAGACAAAGACGATTGAGGACTTCATCAACGTCACCGCCCCAGTAACCCCGACAGTAACTCCAACATCGACGGTAACACCGACACCGACCGGAGCCCTGCCGGTGGCGAACTTCACGGTCATGGCCGGTGCCCCCGGCTCGCTGGCGATCCAGGTGACCGACACCTCGACGAACGCAACCTCGGTCCGCTACGATCTCGGTGACGGTACGACTACCGCCTATCGGAACTTCCAGTTCACCTACTGGCAGGCCGGGACGTACACGATCGAACAGACCGCGACCAATGCTGCGGGATCATCGATGAAGACGGTCGAGGTTATCGTGCCAGCGACCACCCCAACGCCGACGATCACGTTCCCGCCTATCGGCGGGGATCAGGGATGGTATACCGTCCACTGTAATGTTGACGGGGCGACGGTCATCTTCGATCAGACCACAATGGGTACAATCGCACAGGGGATCCTGAAGATACCTGTCTATGTTACTGGATCACCCTATGGAACCTACACAGTCCAGAAAGACGGATACTCCACTGTCTCAGGGGTCATCACAGAACATCCCGGCAAGGACCAGAACGTGGATATAACCGTGCACCTGACCCCGACCTCCACCCCGTACAACGGTCCGCACACGATCCCCGGAACGCTGCAGGCCGAGGATTATAACCTCGGCGGTGAGGGTGTCGCCTATCACGACACCACTGCCGGCAATGAGGGTGGTGCGTACCGGCATGACGACGTGGATATCGAGCAGCTCGACACTGACGGCTCGCCGAACGTCGGCTGGATCCGTGCCGGCGAGTGGCTCGCGTACACGGTGAATGTCACCACCGCCGGCACTTACAACGCCGGATTCCGGGTTGCGTCTTCTCACAGTGGTTCAACCGTCCAGGTCTACGTTGACGACGGTACGACCCCGGTCGCGACGGTGAGCGTCCCGAACACTGGCGACTGGCCGGCCTTCCAGACCGTCTCGATGCCGGTGACCCTGCCGGCCGGTCAGCACCGACTCATGTTGAAGTTCCCGACCGACTACGTCAACATCAACTGGATCAGTTTCACCTGAACTGGGGTGTAACTCTCCGGTCCGTTCCCTTTTTTGCTGAATGATTCTCTGAACCAGTGCCCCTTTCGACGGATAAATCGCGCGAATATCGGTTTTGGTTCCATCCTGTTCATCTCCTGGATAAGTAAAAATCATCCCGATCTCTGTTCTGGTATATAAATATGTGCCGAGAGATTTGCCATGCAAATCGAAGCGTTTATTGGTTCTTCCCCCAATTTTCAATAT